>JAXLZJ010000079.1:0-11305 GCA_046350995.1 Nitrospira sp. | reverse complement strand
ACTCGCGCCGCGCCTGGGCCGAGGGCTACGCCAACGAGCGGATGGAGGCGCTGCTGGCCGCGCACGAGCACGCCTTCGCGCACTTCGGCGGCCACACCGCCGAGATCCTGTACGACCGCATGCGCACGGTCACCATCGGCACCGAGGCCGGCGTCCCCCGCTGGAATGCGACCTTCGAAGCCTTCGCCCGCTACTGGGGCTTCGAGCCGCGGCTGTGCCGGCCGTATCGCGCCCAGACCAAGGGCAAGGTCGAGTCCGGGGTGAAGTACGTGAAGCGCAACTTCGTACCCGGGCGGGTGTTTGCCGATCTGGCCGACTTCAACGAGCAGCTGCGCGCCTGGCTCGCCGCGGTGTCGGATGTGCGCATCCATGGCACCACCCACGAGCAGCCGCTGGCACGCTTCGCGCGGGAGGCCAGCGCCCTGGTGCACACGCTGGATCGGCCGAGCTTCTTCCAAGCGTTGCGCCGCAGCCGGGTGGTGGCCGAGGACTGGCTGGTGGCGATCGACGCCAATCGCTATTCGGTGCCGTGGCGACTGATCGGCAAGACGGTCGAGGTGGTGCGTGTCGGTGCGCTCTGGCAGATCACCCATCAGGGGCAGGTCGTAGCGGAGCATGAGGTGCTCGCCGGCCGCCATCAACTGCGGGTCAAGCCCGAGCACGGACCGGGCGCGGTGGCGCGCAACGCGCGCACTCGCTTCGCCGATACTCCCGCCATGGCGCCCCGCCTGGCAGTGCCCGGGCTGCTCGGCGTGGAAATCCGCGATCTCGCCGTGTACGAACAGCTGCTGGAGGTCGCATGAATCCGGCCCAGCTGGAACGGCTCGGCGAACACTTGCTCAAGCTGCGTCTGTTCAAGAGCCGCGAGCGGCTGGAGGCCCTGCTGCAGGATGCCGCCGCCCGGGAACTCGCCTATTCTGATTTCCTCGAGCAGGTGCTGTCCGAAGAGGTGGCGGCCAAGACCAGCAAGAACGTAACGATGCGCACCGCCATGGCCCGCTTCCCGTTCGTGAAGCCGCTGGAAACCTTCGACTTCGCCTACCAGCCCTCGATCGACAAGAAGCAGGTGCAAACACTGGCCTCCTGCCACTTCATCGAGCACGGCGACAACGTGCTGGTGCTCGGCCCTCCGGGGGTCGGCAAATCCCACCTGGCCGTGGCTCTGGGCCTCAAGGCCATCGAGTCCGGCTACCGGGTCCTGTTCAGCACCGCCGCCACCCTGATCGCCACGCTCACCAAGGCGCACGCCGAAGGCCGGCTCGACGAGAAGCTCAAGTTCTACACCACCCCGCGGCTGTTGATCATCGACGAGATCGGCTACTTGCCCATCGACCGGCTGGGCGCCAATCTGTTCTTCCAGTTGATCAGCCGCCGCTACGAGCGCGGGCCGATGATCCTCACCAGCAACCAGAGCTTCGCCGCCTGGGGCGATGTATTCGGCGACCGCGTGATCGCCACCGCCATCCTGGACCGGCTGCTGCATCACGCCGTGACGCTCAACATCCGCGGCAACTCGTACCGGCTGAAGGAGAAGTTGAAGGCCGGCCTCGTGCGTACCGAAGAGGCCGAAGCGTAACCAGGGTGGGGAATTTTCGATTCCCATATCTGGGGAATTTTGGGTTCCCGTTGACACGATCGATGCCGCCGAGCAGAGCTTCGATCTCCGGCTTATCAAGATACTCGATCGGCGCTGCTTTGGCGCGGGGGGCCCTGCGGCAGTTCGGCCACGCGCCAAGGCTTGTCACGGCCGACGCGGGCTTCTTCTCGGCCGCCAACGAGGCGGCCACCGGCGAGCTTGGTGTCCAGCGAATCGCGATGCCCAACCAAAGCAGCAAGAGCCCTCAACGCAGGCTGCACGAGCGCAAGCGCTGATTCCGTGAGGCGGCCCAGCGCTGGCGTACCGGTTGCGAAGGACGAATCAGTCTGCTCAAGCGTAGACACGCGCTCAATCGCTGTCGCTACAAGGGACTCGACGGCATGAAGCGCTGGGTCGCACTGGGGGTGATCGCCGACAACCTGATCAACATGGGACTGGCCTTGAACCCTGCGGCCGACTGACCCGCGGGGCCTCGACAGGGGACACCAGTCCGCGTCGGCGACGCGCACATTGCGACGGCCGCCGACTCATGTACGCTACCATCTTCAACGGACTGTTACTGGTCGCCGTAAGTACTGGCCATGAATCGACCCGCGACGCTTGCGCAGAGCGCAAAGGAAACCGCTCCGGCGTCGGGATGCCCGCTACTGCGCTTTGCATGCGAGCGCGCACGACCCACCTTTGGTGTTAGATGCTTCGTGGCATCCGCTGCTACAGCAGCAGCAGCTGCTGCTGCCTGCCAGGCGGTGGCCAAGGTTTGCTGACCTTCGATCTCGCTCTTTAGTGTCGTGACGAACGGAACAAAAGCGTCCACCATCGTCTTGTCGCCAACGTGAGCACCGCCGAACTGGATCACGGCATCCAAAGCGGCTTGGGCTCCAAGCATCACATCTTTCGCGTCCAGTTGTGAATGATCGCTCAAGGCGCAGCTCCAAGTGCGTAGCGCCAGACCCCAGAGCGCGCCGGAGGTGCCACCTGCACGATCGGCCCAGGCGTCTGCCGCGAGGGCAAGGCATGTGGCCGCTCCCGCGCCAGCCTCTACAGCCGCGAGCGCAACCTCGGAAGCCGCAGTCGAACCGCACGCCATACCCCGGCCGTGGTCACCGTCACCCGCAATCGCATCGAGTTGTCCCAGCTGTTCCGCCGCGCGGTCGAGTTCGGCAGCAATCTGCACGAGCAGTGTCGCAACGCATCGGGCCACGGCACGTGCGGCTTCGGAGGAAGGGCCGACTTGCAACACATATTCCGGATCCTCAACAACAGGCGCAGCAGGCTCCGTAGGGATGATCGAACCTCGACGCAGAACCGGCGCGTCACAGGGTGCCAACCAGAACTTCACGAGTTCATCGTCGAGCCATGTAATCGAGAGCGAGCATCCTGCCATGTCCAAGCTCGTAACGAACTCGCCCACTTCCGGACCTACCACCCGTAGTCCCGCGCGCGCAAGTGACGCCTCGATACTGGCCCACAGGACGAACAGTTCCTCGTACTTCGAACTGCCCAGACCATTGAGTACGATCGCCACTCGATCGCTCGCAGTAGCCGGCTGCTCGGTCATCAGCTGCTCGACCAGAAACGAGCCGAGTTGCGCGGCTGGCATGATCTCTTCTTCGCTGATCCCGGGTTCGCCGTGAACTCCCAAGCCAATACCCATGCGTGATCGCTGCACTGTGAACAATGGCGCATTCGCCCCTGGCAGTGTGCATCCGGCGAAGGCGACCCCGATTGAAGCCGTGCGTTCGTTTGCCTTGCGCGCAATGCGCACGACCTCCTCGATTGGAAGCCCTGCCTCTGCCGCCGCGCCGGTGACCTTCATTACGATCAGGTTTCCGGCCACCCCGCGTCGCATCGCCGCTTTATCGCGCGGTGCGCTGGCGATGTCGTCAGTCACGGGCAGGACGCGCACATCGATGCCCTCGGCGCGCAACCTTGCCGCGGCGATCCCGAAGTTCATCACATCGCCGACGTAGTTGCCGAAGCTGAGGATAAGTCCGCCACCGCAGTGAGCAAGCCGGGCCACATGCGCCACAGCCTGCGCAGAAGGGGCAGCAAACACATCCCCAATGACCGCAGCATCTGCGAGCCCTGGCCCCACGAAGCCTGCAAAGGCTGGATAGTGGCCAGAGCCTCCACCTACTACGAGTGCGACCTTACCCACCGAGCGGCGAGTAGCCCGAACGACTCCGCCACGTACTAGTCGGACAGTGTCTCGGTGGACAGATCCAAACCCAGCGAGCGCCATCGTTGCAAACGTCCTCGGGTCATCGAAGATCTTAGTCATTGCATTCAACCTCGCTACGTCGCCGTCAGGTTCGAAGTGATACACACGCATCTGATCGAGTCTCAGGCCAAATCTTGCTTCAGTGATGCCACCGCATTCTTTACCGCCAAGTGGACGACATCGCGCTCGATGTTTGAGCCGGTCGCGAAGCCGTCCAGACTCGTTTGGGTCAACAGTTCTCCGATAGCGCTGGCCGTGGTGAATGGGCCACCGTGGCCCAGAACGAGGCAACTCGTCCGGCACCGCTTTGCCGTATCGCTGATCTCGCCTAGACGTTGAATCTCGTCGGCGAAGCTATCCAGCGGGACAGTGTTCGTGGATATTCCAGCCATCGCGCCGATGAAATCCGCTCCGGCAGCGACGAGCGTTGCCGCTTGTTCGGGGCTAAACGCCCAGCCGAACGTCAGGAATCCGCGCTCCTTCGCAAGGGTTAGGAGCTCGACCTCTCGTCCGAATCCGAGCCCTGCTCGCTCCAGTGCCGCGCTTATGTCCTGACCGTAGATCGACACGAATGGCTCGTTTGAGATGCCGTCAGCCCCACAAGTCTTTGCAGTACTCAGGAGTTCCCTCAGTTCAACACGCGGGTCGTGTGCACCCAGCCCCAAGAAAATTGGTGGTGGCGCTCGCGATTGTGAGAGCGCCCCCCGAACGTCCCGCAGTGTCGAAAACGCCACGTCGTTGCAGTGCTCGTACGGTAGGAAGGACAGAGCTGTGGGTGCTCCTCTGATCCGATAGGTCGCCGTACTGTAGACCGCGAGCGCATCTGCCCCACCTGCGGCCGCGGCAGTAGCAGTGAGGCCCGAGCCTACGCCCGCGAAGAGGATCGGCTTGGACAGGTTAGTGAGCCAGCGACGCATTCGGAGTTCTCCGCAAGGGTAGAGGGATAGGCCTGCTTCAAATTGCTAAGTCCATGATCTTTATATCATAATTAAATGATAGAAAAAACACGTTGTACCATCAAATACTGTGTGATATACCGTCACTTATGTTACATGTTAGGACGTGCAGAGCGGCAGTTGACTGAATCCATCCGGGGCTAATGGCGCGAGGGACCCAGTGGGCCGTGGACATCGGCGACTCACGGGACCTCTCGAGGTTCCTGAATCCTTTCGTAGACGGCGGTGGGGTCATGAAGAAGCCAAAGATCGTATGCGCTGGAATGTGCAACACAAAGAGCATTGAGATTCGGTATCTGGCGCAACAAGTTGCGGAGTTCGGCGGCGAGCCGGTGGTCATGGATCTCAGTTTAGGGGAGGCGGTTGACTGGGCGGATGTACCACTTGCCGAAGTGCTCGCTACGACCGGTGTGGAGGTTGGCGCCGTTTACGCCGCGCACCGTTCCGAAGCGATTGAATTGGTGGGACGCGCCGCCGCAAAAAAGGTGCTCGAGATGCACGAAGCCGGTCAGTGTGAAGGCATCATCTCGTGGGCTGGGTCAGTAGGTACGACGACAACGACGCGGGCGATGCGCGCGCTTCCGTTCGGAGTGCCGAAGATCATGCTGACGGACATGGCATCGTCCGATGTCAGCATGTGGATGGGCAACAAGGACATCTATTTTGTCAATCCAACGGCTGAGCAGGGCATCAATGTAGTGACGACAAAGATCGTGCGCTCCGCCTGCGCTGGAATCGTGGCCATGGCGCGCGTGCAGGAGGTGCAACAAGCGAGCCGGCCGCTGGCAGCGATCACATCGTACGGCGTGACAACACCGACGGTTCTGCGCTGCGCACGCGCCCTGGAAGCAAGAGGCTGGGACTGCGCCATGTTCCACGCAGTCGGTGCCGGCGCAACGATGGAAGATCTCATTCGATCGGGAATGATTACGGCCGTACTCGACCTGACGCCAGGGGAACTCACCAACAATTTGTTCGGCTCTCCTTACGGTACCCCGAGGACGTGGGAGGGGGTGCGGCTCACTGCGGCGAGCGAGATCGGAATTCCGCAGATCGTCGTTCCGGGTGGTCTCGATCAGTGTGCGCACGGAGCGTTTGACAAGCTACCCGAACGATACAAGGAGGACTTCAGAACTGGAGTGCGCCAGGATTTCCGCGGCACGGGCAAGCCATACCTGCACAACGACGCGGTGACAGTGATGGTGCCCACGCTGGAAGAGGTGGCCGCAATAACCCGGACCATCGCTGGCCTGCTCAATCGAACCCAGGGCCCGACGGCGTTCGTGATTCCCATGCGCGGTTGGTCCGCCTACGACCAGCCTGCCGAACTGGCAAGCCGTGACAGAGGCTGGCCTGAGGGTAATGGCGATGGACCCACCTGGCAGCCGGACCCCAGCAATCCTAAGTGGTCGCGTCGCGCCACGCTCATGCTAGATATCATGCACGAGGAACTCGACGCGACCAAGGTCGGCCTGATCTCGGCCGACAACCACATCCTCGATGTCGAGTTCGCCGAACTGTTGAACCAGCAGATGGCGTTGATGCTGGATGGGGCATGGTTGCCGGATACCTGCGCCAGCGGTAGCAACCGATGACGCGCCAACAAACCCACCAGATGGCGGGCCACAGCGAATCGGACGGTCGAGAAGCTGCCGCAGCCTTCGCTCGAAGCGTGCTTTCGCGCCCGATGCTGGCGGTCAGCCTCAAGATGTATCTGGGCCTCCAGGAGACGTATGACTGGACCCGCGCCATAGTTGATGAAGTCGGCGCCCGCAACGCAACGGCTTACGTCGATGTCGCGATTTTCCCCAGCTATCCTGCACTCCAGACGTGTCGAGAACTGACCCTCGAGTCGGGGATCGAGATCGGTGCCCAGAACGTATTCTGGGAAGACTGGGGACCGTACACAGGTGAGGTCTCTGGGCGGTTACTGCGGGAACTAGGTTGCGCTTGGGTCGAAGTCGGACACGCAGAGCGGCGCCGCATATTTCTCGAAACGGACCGCATGGCAGCGTCGAAGGTGCTCGCGGGCCACCGCAATGGGTTGCAGTCAGTCGTTTGCGTCGGCGAAACGAGCAAGCGCGATGCACGGGGCGCTGCGCAGGAATGCCTGGTCCAGGTTCGGTCGGTTCTGGAGGTGCTGCCAAACGGTGCTCCCATCGTCTTTGCCTACGAGCCAACCTGGGCGATCGGTGTCGATCGGCCGGCTGACCCCACCCACATCAACTCGGTTCTTGGGATCATCCACACTGAACTGAGGTCGCATGCTCAACGTCTGCGCTGGATCTATGGCGGCAGTGCCGGGACCGGCCTGTACCGTCACCTTGCAGGTCATGTGGACGGACTGTTCCTCGGACGGCGTGCACACGATCCCCGTAACTTCGCCAAGGTACTTGACGAAGTACTGTCCACCGTGATCACAAGTTCGCGTCTCGCATTCGATTCGAGGACCGCTCATGAATGAACAGGCAACTGTCGTCGACAGATGGTCGACTCGCGCTGAGCGCATGCGCGCCATGCAGGGCGAAGTGCAAGGGCCCCGGATCCATTTCGACGGGATAAGGAAGGAGTTCGTTACGAAGGTCACTCGCTCGCTTGCGATCGAGCACGTTGACTTTCGGATTCAGGCAGGAGAATTCATCTGCTTGTTGGGCCGCAGCGGCTGCGGAAAGTCGACGCTACTGAACATGCTGGCCGGCTTTCTCAAGCCAACGCAAGGGCGGGTACTTGTAAACGGCGCCGAAGTCGCCGGGCCTGGCCTGGATCGTGGCATTGTCGCCCAGAACGGAGCACTGTTCCCCTGGCTCACCGCACTCGAGAACGTTGAGTTCGGCATGCGAATGAAGGGCATGTCCCAGCGTGAGCGTAAGGAGGAAGCACATCGACTCTTACACCTATTCGGCCTCGAGAGCTTCGAAGCGTCCTACCCCCGCCAGCTCTCCGGTGGCATGCAGCAGCGCGTCGCCATTGCCCGGGCGATGGCCATCGCACCAACGATCTTGTTGATGGATGAGCCGTTTGGTGCGCTTGACGATATCACGCGTCATGCCATGCAGTCAGAGCTGCTGAGGGTGTGGATGAGCACATCGACGACAGTGATATTCGTCACGCACAGCATCTCAGAGGCAATCTTCCTGGCCGACCGCGTTGCTGTAATGGCGCCGCGGCCGGGGCGGATCGTCGAGGACATCCCGATCCACCTGCCGGATCCGCGGGACCAGGCAGCGCCCGAGTTCGCGGCCTACTACGGACGAATTCGCCAAGCGATCGGTACCGACTAGTCACCTCAACCAAGTCAAACGCCGCCTCCCATGACTACCCGCGCGCCCATCGTGGACCGCCTGATCGCATTGGTGCCGTCCTTCCTGCTGATCGTCGCGCTTCTGCTGGTCTGGGAGCTCGGCGTAGCGTTCGGATGGATCAAAGCGTTCCTGTTTCCACCTCCATCAGCGATTCTCGATGCCTTTGCCAGCATGTTCACAGAAGGCTTTCCGCTTGGACTCACGTTGCTGAGCCATCTCGGCGCAACGATGCCGCGAGTGATTCAGGGATATCTGTTTGCCGCAGCAGTGGCGATTCCCCTTGGGCTTGTGGTTGGTCAATTCGCAGTTCTGCGCGATGCGACGCAGCCGGCTGTTACCTTCTTCAGATCGATCGCGGTCATCAGTCTGCTACCCATCTCGCTTGCGATGTTCGGACCTGGCGAGCTCGCCCGCATCGCGCTGATCGCGTATGCGGCATTTTGGATCATCTTCACGAATACGATCGAAGGTGCTCGCCGGATTCCAGTGGACCTCCTGCGGGCCGGGAAGGCTCTTGGGGCAAACGGGCTGAGGCTGTATCTCAACGTCGCCTTGCCCGCAACGCTTCCGAAGATATTCTCGGGGTTGAAGGTCGCGCTGGGTGTCAGCTGGGTGGTGATCGTCGCGGTCGAACTGATTGGAACGCAGGCTGGCGTGGGCGCCCTGATCTCGAACGCACAGAGGCTCTATCGAACCGACATCGTCATCGTCGGCATGATAGTAATCGGCGTGATCGGGTATCTGCTGACGCTCGCCCTGGACAAGCTCGAAGCGTGGCTTCTTCCTTGGGCGGCGAGTGAGAACCGTTTGGAGGGCGCGCGATGAAGCTTCCGGGGAAGTCCTTTATCGCGGGCTGCGCTGGCGCGATCGTCACAATCGGGATGTGGTGGCTGCTCGTGCTCACAGGCGCGGTTGATCAGCGAATCCTGCTGAGTCCACTGGATCTCGTCCGACGGGCTCAATCTCTGGACTGGCCTACTGTAGCCCTGGACGTCTGGATCAGCCTCTGGCGTGTCCTGTTTGGTGGTCTAGTCGGCGCACTGCTGGGTCTTGCGATGGGAGTGCTCATCGGGTGGAGCGATCGGCTTCGCAACCTGTTGAATCTGCCGCTGGAGCTGCTGCGACCTATTCCCCCACTTGCCTGGATTCCCCTGGCGATCATCTGGTTCGGGGTCGGTGACGGATCAAAGGTGTTCGTGATTGGTCTCGGCTGCTTCTTCGTAATGCTCACAAACACCGAGAAGGGAATCCGGGAGCTCGACCCTGCCCTGATACGGCAGGGGCGTAGCTATGGCCTGCGTGGCTTCACCCTGATTCGTCGTGTCGTCTTCCCAGGAATCCGCCCCGAGTTGATGGTGGGTGCGAGCATTTCCACAAGTCTCGCTTTTGCATCACTTGTAGCGGCAGAGATGCTCGGAGCAGACAGCGGCCTCGGTTACATGCTCATGCGCGGCCGGCTGGATGGCGACTTCGGAATGGTGCTGATCGCCATCATTCTCATTGCGACGCTGGCGTATTTGTTGGATGTCGTGGTTCGGCGGCTCATCGTTCCACATCGCGCGGCCTACGATTCATGAGGCGGGAAGGCGCTTCCAGAGGACGCTGTCTGCGTTTCGCTCCTCTTTGAAGCAGGCAACTAAACACAGCACGTAGACAACTGGAGGCACAATCATGTCATCGTTCAGAACTTTCGTACGGCAGGCAGCACAGCCCGAACGGCGTACGTTTGCCGTGGTCGCGATCTCGGCATGTGTACTCACGATTAGCCCGATGGTCCAAGCCCAGGGCGCCACCGCAAGTAAGGCCGCGCTTAGTCAAACAAAGGTCCGGATCGCGCTCCAGCCGGACCCCGCGCTTGCTCCGATCGTCGTTGCGATGAAGAAGGGCTGGTTCAAGGAAGCAGGGATCGAAACGGTTGAGACGAAGATGTTCACTGCTGGAGTGGAGGCCGGACAGGCGCTGGTTGCAGGCAGCATCGATGTCTGGCAGCCCGCATCCGTTCCGGCCATTAGCTTGATCAACAGAGGGGCACCCGTGCGTATCGTCGGACAAGGTTCGAAGTGTCGGCTCGAATCCCTTCTGGTCCGCCCGGATGCAGGTGTGAAGAACCCGGAGGACCTGTACAAGACGAGTATCGCAGTACTGCAGGGGAGCACTCTCAATGCCTACTTGGCGAATTTGGCGCGGCATTACGGTCTCGACTTCTCAAAACTCAAGATCGTCAACATGACGCCAGCTGAGTCCTTGGCGGCCTTGATCAGCGGCGGTGTGGGGGCAGCCGTAACCTTCCCGCCAACGACAGGTAAGGCGATGCACGAGGCGCGAGCCATCGAGGTGGCGGGCCGCGTCAGCGGATTCGAGAAGGACAAGGGCTCGAAGGCGGAGTTCAGTCAGACCCGCTGCATCCTCGTCATGAACGAGGGATTCACTTCAAAGCATCCGGACACCGCTACCGCGGTTCTCGCGACGATCATGCGCGCGCAGAAGTACCTCAGCCAGCCCGGCAACACGGAGGAGGCGCAGCGCATCTTTGTAGAGTGGAGCGGACAGAAGCTCGCCGATGTCCAGGCAGCGTGGAGTCTTTACCAGTTTCCGATCGAGCTCGATACGGACTTCCGAAAGGACCTGGCGGACTACAGCACGTTTCTCGAGGGTACCGGTGCGATCAAAGGCAAGGCTCTCCCGGCGGACAAACTGCTGGACTTGCGGTTCTACAACGCGGCCCTTGCCAAGTCGAAGGGCTGAGCATTTGGCCCTGCGGCCGCTGCGTTCAGCCTGGTTGCCGAATGTCTTCCGTCGACGCCAGGCACCAGTGCTCGCAACGGCGGCTGGTAGGTACCCCTACTGATCGGAGTGTCGACGAGCCGCCCATTCACCACATATCTCAAACAGGAGCCCAGATGATGATTCCGACCGCGACAAGGTCCCAATGGACCCGAAAGGGGATAGTTGATCGCCTCCAGTCCAAGCGCGCAAGGCGAGAACCGCTGCTCCTTGGCGGTGCCGGCATAGGTCTCGTAGCGAAGGCAATAGACCGTGCTGGCATCGACATCATCATGGGTTACAACACCGGCCCGTTCCGGATGGACGGCCATGGGTCCCTGTCCGGTTACCTCGCCTACGGCGACTCCAACCAGATCACGGCGGATCTGGCCATGAATATTCTTCCCGTGGTAAGGAACACTCCGGTCGTCGCAGGCATCGGAGCCGCTGATCCAAGGCGCGACTC
>JAXLZJ010000078.1:0-1696 GCA_046350995.1 Nitrospira sp. | reverse complement strand
CTCTAAACTTGACAAAGAACTCAAGAATAGTCATCGGGGAGCCAGCAATGCCCAATTACCAGGATCTACTGCAGCAGACGCGAGCCCGTATTCGCGAGGCCGATGCGCGGGAATCCGCCCGCCTGCGCGAGCAGGGGGCGACCCTGATCGATGTGCGCGAGCAGGACGAAGTCGACCAGGGGATAGTGCCGGGAGCGATCCACATCCCACGCGGTTACCTGGAAATGCGCATCGAGGAAGCGGTCCGGGATCGGGATACGCCGATCATCGTGTATTGTGCGGGAGGGGTGCGCTCGGCGTTTGCCGCGGACGCCCTGCATCACCTCGGCTATTGCAATGTGGTCTCGATGGCTGGTGGTTTCTCGGGTTGGAAGGCGGCCGGACTGCCATGGCGCGTGCCGAAGACCCTCACCGCCGAACAGCGGCGGCGATACAGCCGACATCTCCTCATACCCGAGGTCGGTGAGGAAGGACAACGCAAACTTCTCGACGCCAAGGTGCTGCTGGTTGGTGCGGGTGGACTTGGCTCGCCCGCCGCGCTCTATCTCGCTGCCGCGGGGGTAGGAACGCTGGGCCTCGTCGACGCCGACATCGTCGACGATTCGAACCTGCAGCGGCAGGTCATCCACTCGACCGAGCGCCTGGGGATGCCGAAGGTCGAATCGGCGCGGGAGGCCATTCTGGCGCTCAACCCCGATGTGCATGTCATCGCCCACGAGACCAGGCTCTACAAGGAAAACGTGCTCGACATCTTTGCCGATTACGACATCATCCTCGATGGTACCGACAATTTCGCGACCCGTTACTTGATCAACGATGCCTGCGTGCTGCTCGACAAGCCGAACGCGCACGGCAGCATCTTTCGTTTCGAGGGGCAGGCGACGACGTTTGTTCCCTACGTAGGGCCGTGTTACCGCTGCCTCTTTCCGACGCCGCCGCCGCCGGAACTTGCGCCGAGTTGTGCCGAGGCGGGAGTGCTCGGGCTGCTGCCCGGAACGATCGGGATCATCCAGGCGACGGAAGTGGCGAAACTGATCCTTGGCATAGGTGAGCCGCTGATCGGCCGCTTGCTGACGTACGACGCGCTGGAAATGGAGTTCCGGGAACTGCGCCTGAGCCGTGACCCGCAGTGTCCAATGTGCGGACCGGGGGCGCCAACGACACTCGATGATATCGACTACACCGATGTGGGATGCCTCATCCCGGCTCTTGCCGGAGCGCACTGACCGGCGAACCTGTCGTTCACACAACTCACTGACTTCTGAACTTCATGCAGGGCAAGGCGTGGCCGGTTCGTCGCGCCTGACCTCACTCCAGACCGACTCCCATCGCAATGAGATAGGGGAGGCTTTGCGGTTTCGCCGCGCTGGCCCTCACCCCAACCCCGACACCCTCCCAAGCCTCCCTCCACGGGAGGGAGGAGTCCCCCGTCGAGCCGGGAGAGGGGCCTTGTACGCCGGTTACTGGGCTCACTGCGAACGCACTGATCCGGATTCGGTATCAAAGTACCGATTTCGCCACGGGACCGGGTGACACCCAACAGGGAGTACTGGCGGACAACGATGCGACGCAAACGGGGAGACGGAGCCGTCGCAGACATGCTCCGTTGCCGTCCTCGAGTCGTCTCAATTCACTAGCCCGGATTATTCATGGCGGCGATGATAGGCGGTCAGATGGTCCCAGAGCGGTTGCCCGG
>JAXLZJ010000077.1:0-1551 GCA_046350995.1 Nitrospira sp. | reverse complement strand
GGCGAATGCCCGCGCGATGCGCGGCCAGCACTTTCTCCTTGATCCCGCCGACCGGCAGGACCAAGCCGCTCAAGCTGATCTCGCCCGTCATCGCCGTATCGCTCCGGACGGCTTTCCCGACATAGGCTGAAGCCAGTGCCGTGGCCATGGTGATGCCGGCGGACGGGCCGTCTTTCGGAATGGCGCCCGACGGTACGTGAATGTGGACGCCGTTCCGTTTGAACCGCGAAATGTCGAGCCCCATGCTTTCGGCGTGCGACCAGAGGTAGCTCCGGGCCGCGCGCGCCGATTCCTGCATCACGTCGCCCAGTTGTCCGGTCAACGTCAGCTCATGGCTGCCGGGCAGCAAGGTCGTTTCGATGTAGAGCACGTCGCCGCCGGTCGGGGTCCAGGCCAGGCCTGTGGCCACGCCGGGCGGGAGGTTCTTGCGCGCTTCTTCCGGCATGAACCGTTCGGAGCCGAGCCATTCGCCGAGGAGGTCCGGTTGGATGGACACGGGCGCACGTTCGGCGCCTTCGGGCAGGTCCGCGAAGGTCAACGCCACTTTTCTCGTCAACCGCCCCAGCATCTGTTCGAGTTGCCGGACACCGGCTTCTCGCGTGTAGCGGCTGATGACGAGATTCAACACCTCGTCCGAGAGCAACGCCTGTTCCGCGTTCAAGCCTGATTCTTTCAGCCGTCGCGGCCAGAGGTATCGCCGCGCGATCTCGGCTTTCTCCCGCTCGCTATAGCCCTGGAGCCGGATGATTTCCATCCGGTCCAACAGGGGCTGGCTGATCGTGTCGAGGGTGTTCGCGGTCGTGATGAAGAACACCTTCGACAGATCGAACGGCAGATCCAGGTAGTGATCACGGAACGTGTGGTTCTGCGCCGGATCGAGAATTTCCAACAGCGCGGCCGCGGGATCGCCTCGGAAGTCGCGCCCCATCTTGTCTACTTCGTCGAGCATCAGGACGGGATTGCTGACGCCCGCGCGCCGCATGGCCTGGACGATCCGGCCCGGCAGTGCGCCGACGTACGTCCGGCGATGGCCGCGCAATTCCGCTTCGTCATGGACGCCGCCCAGGCTGAACCGCTCGAAGGCGCGTCCCATCGCGCGGGCGATGGATTGCCCCAGGCTGGTCTTGCCGACGCCGGGCGGGCCGACGAGGCAGAGGATCGGCGCCTTGGCCGTCGGGTTTAGCTTCAAGACCGCCAGGTGTTCGACGATGCGTTCCTTCACTTCCTTGATGCCGTAGTGATCCTCTTCCAGGACCTGCCGGACCTTCGCCAGGTCGAGGTGGTCCTCCGAGTACTTCTTCCAGGGCAATTCGAGCACGAGTTCGAGGTACGTGCGAATGACTTGGTGATCCGGCGATGCCGCAGGTATCTTCGCGAGGCGTGCAAGTTCGCGATCCGTCTCCTTCCGCACATGCTCCGGAAGATCCGCCTCTTGAAGCTTTTTCCGCAGCGTCCCCAGCTCGCTCTCGTCGTCCTCAGACTCGCCGAGTTCCTGCTGAATGGCTTTCATTTGCTCGCGCAACAGATACTCCCGCTGCGTCTTGCCCAGTT
>JAXLZJ010000076.1:0-1625 GCA_046350995.1 Nitrospira sp. | reverse complement strand
AGGCCGCGTGGTTGGAGGCCTACGAACTCTCGCATCTCCGGCAGATCGTGGGCACGCTGAGCCGCAAAACGGCAGGCTCGATCGCGGGCGACCACTCATCGGTTCGCCCGGGCGTACGACCGCTTGCGCAATTCGCCTTCTGCATCGATGTCCGCTCCGAAGTATTTCGACGACACCTGGAACGGCGCGGCGGCTATGAGACTTTCGGCTTTGCCGGATTCTTCGGACTGCCCGTATCTTTCCGACCGCTCGACGAACCGCACGAGACGGAACTGTGTCCGGTCCTGCTGAGACCGAAACATGTGGTGCGGGAAGTCCCCCGCACCTACGACGATAGAACGGCCCAGCGCCGGAGGATCACCCAACGTGCAGCAAAGTCCGGGCGGGAATTGCTGCACGATCTCAAACACAACGTCATTACGCCCTACGTGATGGTTGAGGCAGTCGGCTGGTTCTTCGGTTGGCCGCTCATCGGGAAGACCCTGTTCCCGAAGTGGTATGATCAGATCGCCACATGGTTCGCCGGAAAAGTCTTCCCGAAGGTCGCCACCACGCTGACGGTCGACAAGCTCACTACGGCCGAGGCGGAAGAAATGGTCGCCGTCGACCAGCGCCGCCGCATTCTCGAATGGCTCCGAAGCCGTCGTCAGGTCGAGGGGACGGCCCTCACGCCGGAACGTCTGGAAGCGATCCGTCTGCAGGCGCTCGGGGAACACCATGAATCGGCCGTCACGCCGGGAGAATTGGGGCACCTGCTGGTCCTGACGAAAGCGCACGAAACGCGCCTGCTCGATGAACTGCGCCAGGCCTGCCGCATCAATCCTCGCGAGACAACCGCCCGCATCGATCGGATGATCCGTACCGGATTCACCACGACCGAGCAGGCGTACTATGTCGAGACTGCGCTTCGACTCATGGGATTGACGACAACTTTCGCGCGGCTGATCTTCCTCTGCGGGCACGAAAGTCATTCCGAGAACAACCCCTACGAATCGTCGCTCGATTGCGGGGCCTGCGGAGGCAGCGGCGGGCTCCCGAACGCCCGCACCTTCGCCACCATCGCCAATCGCGCAGGGGTGCGGGAGTTGCTCGCGCAGCGGGGCATCGCCATCCCGTCCGATACGCGATTCGTCGCCGCCGTCCACGACACCACGACGGATCGTCTCACCATCGCCGACCTAGAGGATGTGCCCTCCACCCATCGCCGGGAACTGGCGCAAGTCATGGACGATCTGGCGGGTGCCTCGGCAGACAGCGCGGCGGAACGGCATGGCCGGCTTGAAGGTCGGACGGTCGTGGCCTCCGCATCCAGTGCCGCCAATCGGCGCCGGAGTCACGATTGGGCGCAGGTGCGCCCCGAGTGGGGGCTGGCCCGCAACAGCCTGTTCATCATCGGAGGCAGACGTTTAACCTACGGAACCGATCTGGAAGGCCGCTCCTTCCTGCACTCCTACGATTATCGCATCGACCCCGACGGCAAACTGCTCGAAGTCATCATGACCGCACCGTTGATCGTGGCGGAATGGATCAACCTCGAATACTACTTCTCGACGGTTGCGCCGGATATATTCGGCAGCGGCAGCAAGGTCTATCACAACGTAACCGGGCGCATCGGCGTGATGAGC
>JAXLZJ010000075.1:0-1991 GCA_046350995.1 Nitrospira sp. | reverse complement strand
CGACGCCAGTATCGCTCTGCCCCGTGGCAGATGCGAGGAACTGCGAAATATCCCGCCGCAGGCTGACGGCAAAACGGATATTCAACCCCGGGAAGGTCCGCTTGATGTCTTGGACCCGATCGAGATCGCCGGGATCGTCGGTCAAGATCTCGATGGCTGTGCGGTCCCGCTTGAGCGGCATCCAATGGTTTTTCTTCAGGTAGTCGACGTTGAGGTTCTTGAGCAGTTCCACGTCGACGAGGGTCCGCTCGCTGTACTCGATATAGGGACATTTGTAGAACTGGGCGAGGGACTTGCCAAGTTCCACTTTGGGGACTTTGTATTTCTCGATCAGGATGCTTTCCAGATCACTCAATCCCTTGCGTGATTCGGCCAGCGCGTTCTCCAAGTCATTCTGAGTGATCCGGTTGCTGCTGACCAGGAGATCGAACTTCGTCGGGTTTTTCTTCGTGGTCTTGCGCAGGTTGAAAAAGGCGATCCCAAGGGCCTTGGCTATTTCGGCGACGGATTCTTCGTCTTTTCTGGTAAAACGGCTGCCGCTTTTCTTGTTCAGCAGTTGCAGCACGCCCATCAGGTATTTGTTGTCGGCGACGATCGGGTAGGTGAGCACCTGCTTGGTTTTGAATCCCGTTCGTTTGTCGTAGGACGTGTCGTGCAGCAGAGAGGGGTGGATGCCCTGCAACTCGGCCATGTTGTAGGCGTCGGCGATGTTGACTGGCCGGAGGTATTTCGCGCAAAAGCCGGCGAGACTCTGTTCGGTGATCGGAATGCGGACTTCTTCGATGCTGTCAACGTGCGGGACTTTGGAGAAGATCTCTTTTTTCTCCGAGTCGAATGCGAAGAGGGTGAGATCTTCTGCGTCGAAGAGCCCGAGGATGTCCTTGTGCAGGTCGAGGAGAATGGTGTCGAGATCGCTCGCTGCGTTGATTTGCGCGGTGATCCGCTTCACATGCTCCGCGTACTCGCCCTTCTGCTGGAGCTCCTGGATATTGTTGGGCATCGGCTTGGCCTGCATCCGGGATGTCCTCTTCGCGCGGTTGACGATCCGGTGTCGATCCGGTGTGGCTGGACTGAGGCTCGGCTATGCCGAGGGTCAGTTCGCAATCTCTGACGGTGAGTGTAGCCCAATCGAGTTGGAAGGCAAGGAAAAGCCACGTTTGATTCGCGGGGATTGGGAAGGCGGAATGTCCGCCGATCAGATCGACGCGCGGGAGGAGTCGAGCGTGGTCACGGCGGCGCGCAGATGTGCGATCAAATCGGCCGGTGCGACCCTCGATTTCTCGCCGGTCCGCCGGACTTTGACTTCGACGACGCCTTCAGCCAGGCCTTTGTCGCCGACGACGACCTGGAAGGGGCCGCCGATGAGGTCGGCATCGTTGAATTTCACGCCGGCCCGATCGTCACGATCGTCCCACAGCACTTCGAATCCGGCCGCCTGCAATTCGTTGTAGAGCCGGGCGGTCGTGTCCTGGGTCTTTTCCGACTGAGTGACGGGGATCAGATGGATGTGGAACGGCGCGATTGGGTAAGGCCAAATAATGCCGCGTTCATCGTGGTTCTGTTCGATGGAGGCGGCGGCGGATCGGCCAACGCCGATGCCGTAACACCCCATGATCGCAAGGCATTCTTTGCCTTGCGGATCGAGGAAGGTCGCGTTCATCGCTTTGCTGTACTTTGTGCCGAGCATGAAGACATGGCCCACTTCGATGCCTTTGGTGGCCTTCAGGGTTCCATCCTGTTTGGGCGAAGGGTCGCCTGCCTGGGCGTTGCGCAGGTCGAGCACCTGATCCGCCGTAAAGTCGCGGGACCAATTGGTATCCACCAGGTGTGTGTCGGGCTGGTTGCCCCCGACGACGACGTTCTTGAGCGCGGGAACGGCGTGGTCGGCGAAAATCCGAATGCCTTTCAATCCCACCGGACCGGCGAAGCCGACCGGTGCCCCTGTCGCCTTTTCTACCGTGGCCGGGCCGGCGAGTTCGATTTCGGGCACG
>JAXLZJ010000074.1:0-2318 GCA_046350995.1 Nitrospira sp. | reverse complement strand
CGAACGAACTTCCTCGGTCGTGAGTTCGTGCGGCAAGACGCGATGTGTCGGATTGTAGCAATGCACACAGCGGAGGTTACAGCCGTAGGTCAACTCGATGGTCGCGCTGTCGGGCCGGCGTGCCTGGTTCGCCCGAGCCGACAGCGATTGCAGATAGGCTTGACCGTCCAGGCGATTCATCGTGCGGCCAGGAGTGGGTTGGGGAGTGCATGGTCCGCGACGACATCGACGACATCCGCGGTATTCAAGAATGCCAGCTCATAACAGGGAACACGCTGCGTCAAGGCGACGAGACTATCCATGACGGCCTCCAGACAGGCCCGGTCCCAATGCGGCAGAAATGTCTGCTGGAGGAGGAACGAGACGGTTCGCGACGGAGTCAACGGTGTGAGTCGGTGGGTTTCCTGTCCATGACGGATGCAGCAGAGTTTCGAGAGAGACGCCGACTCGTTTGCCGCATGTTCTCCCGATCCGATCCAGGGGGTTCCGAACAGGCGAATGCCCTCGTCCGTGCGGCGGAGGACCACACGTTCGTCGCTCAACACCAGCGCGTTCCGCTCGGCGAACCGACCGGCCAAGGTCGATTTGCCGGCTCCCGATGCGCCGGTGAACGCGAAACCGCGGCCGCCGTAGACCAACCCAGAGGAATGCAGTAAGAGGCCGCCGTCCAGCGCGAGGCGCGAGAGCAGGCACACCTCGACGATGGGATTGAACAGATGCATGGGCGACCAGCCGACCTGGCCGTTCTGTAACTCCGGAAGGATCCAGGCATGAATCCGTCGGTAGTCCGTCGAGAGACACGCGCGGGCGCGCGAACAATCTGTCTTGGGGCTACGGCTGTCGAGCACGAAGCCGTCGGTCGAGTGGGACAACGTCCAGTGGCCGTGGTTCGAGTCGTAATGCAGACGCGTAGACTCGAGCTCGGGCAAGTGCGGGACCACCTCCACGTGTACAGCAATGTCGGCATTATCGGCCGATGTATCGAGGAAGGATTCGAAGGGGCGGATGGGCCAGAATAAGCAGGGGTATCCACATGATTCATGGAACGCGATGCGGTAGCCGCCGATGACGAGAGTGAAGGACATACCTTCCGTCATGACGCCCGCGGGCCGCTGTCGTGACAGACTCTGCCCCTATAGGTCATCGGGATGATCGATCGCTTGCAGCCGAGGGGGCTCGCCCCTGGATAATTCGAGCAGCCGGAGGGAGGACGGCATCCTGTCGTTCCTCCGGCTGCTGCCGAAATCGTGGCCGTGCTGCAGGCCGTCAGGATCGCCTGATCTTGGTCGAGTGGGACTTCGAAGAGCTGTGGAGAAACGTAGGCCTTTTTCTCGTTCATGAGGTGGCTCCTCGTCCGGACGTGGCTGAAGTGAAGGAACGGTCTAACGGGTGTGGTACGTCATGCCGTTGCGTGGCTTGAGCGCGGACCATGGCGATGTCGCAATCGTAGGGGATGGGCTGTTCGGGATGCCCTGCTTCCCACCGGGCCTGCGTCGGTTGTTTGTCGCACAACTGGTAGACCGTGCAGGTTTGGCAGGGCGAGTCGCTCCGGTACGTCAGCCGCCGTGTGTGCTCGAAGACTGTCTCGATGGCGTCGCGTAAAGAAGCGTTACGAAGGGAGACACGGGTCTCGTATTGAAAGGTGCAAGTACTGAGTTCGCCCCAGGCGTTGATATGGATCGTGTCGGTCCCACAGCCGCAACGGAAGAGACGATCGTCGGCCGGAGCTGGTAACGCCTCGGCGGCCCCACAGTGATTTTCCTCGCGCGGCGCGGCTGATTGACTTGCCAACGTGCGGAGCATCTCAGGAGCGATACGATACTCCAGCGACGAACAATCACCGTTCAGTCGGGGAGACAGCGACGTTGTATAGCCGAATGATTGGCCATAGGCTTGCGTGAATGTTTTCAGTCGATTCAGTTCGCCGGCGTTCCAGTTCATCAGCTTGGTCTTGAGCGTAAAGGGCACTCCGGATCCTTCTAACAGATCAAGCCCGCGGCGAAAGGCGCGGTACGACCCAGGGACCTGGGTAAACCAGTCGAACTGCACCTCGTCGGCGGAGTGGCACGAGATGTCGATAGAAAACGGCGGCCGTGCCCGCAAGCGCTCGACGATAGCCGGCGTGAAGAGGGTGCCGTTTGTATACAACTGGAGTAAGAAGCCGTGATCGGACGCGGCCTCGTAGAGCTCGAAAAAGTCGGGCCGCATAAAGATGTCGCCGCCGGTCAGGTTCAACCATACAATTCCGACGTCCTTCATCTCCATAAAAAGCCGCCGAATCTCGCTGAGCGTGAGTTCGCGGGGGAAATATGCCTTGT
>JAXLZJ010000073.1:0-3552 GCA_046350995.1 Nitrospira sp. | reverse complement strand
GGGCGCGAAGGGTTGGACTACCTGCTTGAAGCGAAGAAGCAAACCGGTCTGCCGGTGGTCAGCGAAATTCTCGATACGCGGGACATCGAACTGTTTCTCGAAAAGGCCGACATCATTCAAATCGGCGCCCGGAACATGCAGAATTTCGAACTCCTCAAGGAGGTCGGCGCGTACGACAAGCCCGTGCTGCTCAAGCGCGGGCTCTCCGCAACCATCAAGGAATTCTTGCTGTCGGCGGAGTACATCATGTCGCGCGGGAACCGCAATGTGATGCTCTGCGAACGCGGCATCCGGACATTCGAAACGCAGTATCGTAACACCCTCGATTTGGCGGCGATTCCGACCTTGAAGGAGCTCTCGCATCTGCCCGTCATCGTCGATCCCAGTCATGCGACCGGAAAATGGAACTTGGTCGCCCCCATGTCCAAAGCCGCGGTCGCGGCCGGGGCGGACGGCATCTTGATCGAGGTGCATTCCAATCCGGAATGCGCGCTGTGCGACGGCGAAGAGTCGATCAAGCCGTCGAAGTTTAAAGAGCTCATGCAGGATATGCGGAAGATCGCGACGGCCGTGGGGCGGGAACTGTAGCTACGATGGCCGTCCATTTCAAACAGGTCGCCATCATCGGCGTCGGCCTCATTGGCGGATCGCTCGGCATGATTTTGCGTCGCAAGGGGCTGGCCGATCAGGTGGTCGGCGTCGGTCGGCGTGTGGAAAACCTGAAAACGGCGGTTGAACTGGGCGCCATCGATCGGTACGTCGCCGACCCCAAAGAGGGTGTGCGAGGGGCCGACCTCGTTGTACTGGCCACGCCGGTCGACACGTATGAACAGCATCTTCAAGATTGGGCGGCCTGTCTCGCTCCCGGCGCCATCGTCAGCGATGTCGGCAGCGTGAAAGGCGACCTGGTCGTGCGGTCCGAGGCTCATATGCCGGCCGGGGTTCATTTCGTCGGCGCCCACCCGATCGCGGGAAAAGAAAAGACCGGCGTGGCGGCGGGTACGGATCAGTTGTTCGTCGGTGCCCGGTGCATTCTCACGCCGACGGTGCGGACGAACGCGCAGGCCTTGGAACGGGTTCGTGAACTCTGGGAGGAGACCGGCTCCGTCGTGCTGACGATGGATGCCCATCTGCACGATCAAATTTTGGGTGCGGTGAGCCATTTGCCCCATGTAGCGGCGTTCGCGCTGATGACGGCGTTAGCGGATTTGCGAGACCGCTATATCCCCTCGCTCGATCTGGCTGCGCATTCCGGAGGCGGATTGCGCGACACGACCCGAATCGCCGCCAGTTCGCCTGAGATGTGGCGGGATATTTTCTTGTGGAACCGGGACAATATCGTGCGATTCATCGACGCGTATCAGGCCTCGCTGCAGGAATTTCGGCGTCTCATCGCATCCGGCGACGCGGCGGGCGTCGAAAAAGCCATGGAACGGGCGAAATCAGAGCGGGAGAAATTGAACCATCGCCCGCCCGTGAGCGTGTGACCCGACTATGAAATCTTTTACCGTCACCCCCGGCCGTCCGCTTGCAGGTACGATCACCGTTCCCGGCGACAAATCCGTCACGCACCGGGCCATCATTATGACCGCATTGGCCGAAGGGGAAAGCCGTGTTTCCAGCTATTGCCGCGGTGAAGATTGTCTGAACACCATGCGGGCGTTCCAATCCATGGGGATTCAGATTGAGGAGCAGCCTGACGTGCTGCGTGTGCACGGCAAAGGCTTGTGGGGATTGCGGGAGGCCGAAGGGCCGATCGATTGCGGGAATTCGGGTACCGGCACCAGGCTGTTGGCCGGTTTGTTGGCGGGCCAGGATTTTTTCACCATCTTGACCGGTGATGAATCGATCCGGCGTCGGCCGATGGGGCGGGTCGTCAAACCGTTACGACAGATGGGCGCGGTCATCGCCGGACGCAAGGGCGGCGAATTGGCTCCCCTCGCCATCAGCGGGACGCGATTGCACGGGATTGATTATACGTCTCCGGTCGCGAGCGCCCAGATCAAGTCCTCGCTCCTCTTCGCGGGACTGTTCGCCGAGGGTACGACACGATTCCGCGAGCCCCGGTTATCGCGCGATCATACGGAACGGATGTTCCAATTTTTCGGGATTCCCCTAACTGACGAGTCTGGGACGCTGGTTTTACAGGGACGGCCCGCCACCGGCTGGACCGGCCGTGAGATCATCATCCCGGGAGACTTTTCGGCGGCGGCGTTTTTCCTCGTTGGCGCCGCGATCGTGGCCGGGTCGGATGTGACGATTCGGAACGTCGGCATCAATCCGACCAGAACGGGCCTGATCGAAGTGCTGACTGCCATGGGAGCGAAGATTGAGGTTCTCGATCCGCGCGATCAAGCGGGGGAACCGGTCGCGGACCTGCGTGTCCGGTCGGCGCCGCTTAAAGGCGTCTCGGTCGGTCCCGAATTGATCCCGCAAACGATCGACGAGTTCCCGATCTTGTGCGTGGCGGCGGCGGTGGCGGACGGGGTGACGACGATCTCCGGCGCCGAAGAGTTACGCGTCAAGGAAAGTGATCGGATTGCGACCATGGCGGCTGAGCTTCGGGCGATGGGCGCACAGATCACTGAACAGCCGGACGGGATGGTGATCCAGGGGCTGGGGCGAGCAGGACAGAACGGCCGTCTGACCGGGACCTTGACCGGGCGCAGTCATGGCGACCATCGGGTGGCGATGTCGTTGGCGATCGGGGGCCTGACGGCCGCGACCCCGACCCGTGTCGACGACACCGGGTGCGTCGACACGTCGTTTCCGAACTTCGAGGCGACCTTGGTCGGCCTGTTGACGCCCCAGGCCCGGGGGCTATAATACGGTTCTTTTAGCAAAGTGAGAGAAGAGGGACGGCGGTGATCATCGCGATCGACGGTCCGGCAGGGGTCGGCAAGAGTACGGTGGCCAAGTTGTTGGCCGCCCGGCTGGGCTATCTCTATCTCGATACGGGGGCTTTGTACCGCGCCGTCGCCTGGAAGACACTCCACAGCCGAATCGACCCAGCCCGGCCAGAGCAGGTGGCCGCCTTATTGCCGACCTTGTCGATCGAGATGCTGACTCAAAACGGCGCGATGCGAGTACTGGTTGACGGCATTGATGTGACTGGTGAGTTGCGCACGCCCGACGTCTCGGCTGCGGCCTCCGTTGTGTCGGCGATTCCCGCCGTCCGGGAATGGCTGCTCCCGGTACAGCGTCAAATCGGCCAGCGTGGGTCCGTGGTGGCCGAAGGTCGGGATATCGGGACGAAGGTGTTTCCGTCGGCGCCGGTGAAGTTTTTTCTGGAAGCCGATCCCACTGTCCGAGCCGAACGGCGCCATCGCGAATTGGTGGCAGCGGGGCACAGCGGGCCGGTGGAGAAGACGTATCAGGATCTGTCCGGTCGGGATGAACGGGACCGAAACCGTTCGATTGCGCCCCTTGTGCCCGCGGCGGACGCGACGCACATCGACACGTCGGCGTTGCGCATCGAGGACGTGGTGGAGCGCATGCTGGCGGCGGTGGCAGCCGCATCGTGAGCGGATTCGTGTACGGGATCCTCTGGAT
>JAXLZJ010000072.1:0-3665 GCA_046350995.1 Nitrospira sp. | reverse complement strand
TGCTGGACGGGCGCGGTCGTCCCTTGCAGTTACCTACGGAGCAGGCTGTCCGCGTCGCCCTGCTGACGCGGTGGTACAACGCAGTCGGGTTATATCCAAAAGGGAGCTGATGGCTGATAGCGAATGGCTTATGGCAAGAACGGTTGCTCAAAACGCCCTGCAGCGAGGCCGCAAGGCGCGAGAGCCCCGAGCCGTACCGGGAGTTGTACGGTGAGGGGCGCGAGCAACTGAGAACGAAGCTGTAGGGCGTTTTCAGCAACCGATTATGGCGCATTCGTATACACCAGGCTTGACCGTCACCGAGCGAACGACCGTCCGCCGTCGGCGCATTCTGCCATTGCCCGGTGCCGTCTTGGTCCGAGTCGGCGACGCCGTGCGTGCCGACACCGCCGTGGCCCGCGCCGAGTTGCCGGGGAAGGTCGTACCGCTCAACCTGGCCAATCAGCTCGGCATCGCGCCCGATGAGATCAACGACTATCTGGTCAAAAAAGAAAAAGACTCCGTTCAGAAAGACGACGTGCTCGCCGAAAACAAACCCTTCATCAAATGGTTTAAGACCGAAATCCGTTCGCCGATCACCGGCAAGGTGGAATCCGTCTCAACAATCACCGGGCAAATCTTGTTGCGCGAACCGCCCCGGGTGTTGGAATTGCGCGGCTACATCGACGGCTCCGTGGCCGAGGTGCATCCCGAGCAGGGTGTGACCGTCGAAAGCGCCTGCAGCCTCGTGCAAGGCATCTTCGGCATCGGAGGAGAAACCAGCGGCGAACTGGTGATGGGCGTGAAGGCGCCGGATCAACCGCTCTTGCCGGAGCAGCTCAACCAATCGATGAAAGGCAAGGTCGTCATCGGTGGCGCCTTTCTGTCCGCGGCCACCATGGCGCGCGCGAAAGAACTCGGCATCGTCGGCCTGGTCGTCGGCGGGATTCACGACAAGGACTTGCGCGCGCTGCTCGGTTATGATCTGGGCGTCGCGATCACCGGGACGGAGCAGGTCGGCTTCACATTGATTCTGACGGAAGGGTTCGGCACGATTCCGATGGCCCCCAAGACGTTCGCCTTGCTCTCCGCTCACGCGGGACAAAAGGCGTCGATATCCGGAGCCACGCAGATCCGTGCCGGTGTGATTCGCCCCGAAATCATCATTCCGCACAGCGGACCGGCAGCCGCCACAAAGGTGGCACAAGCCGAGCGCGAAGGGATTCAGCCCGGCGACCCGGTCCGCATCATCCGCGACCCCCTGTTCGGCAAGATCGGCGCGGTTTCAGGACTACCGTCGGAGTTGCGCGCCATTCCGACTGAAAGCGAAGTCCGCGTGCTCGAAGTTCGATTCCCCGACGGCACGACGACCGTGGTGCCGCGCGCCAACATCGAAGTGATCGAAGGAGCCTGACCCGCGTGCTGTGCCGCGCCCTCATCCTGTCCCTCATGACCTGCCTGCCGGCGGTCGTGGCGTCATTTGCCTCAGCGCAAACCATGCCCCAGCATCTTCGCGTGATCGATACCCCCAGCGACGGCGGCGGGAGCCTCACGGTACTCTGGGCCCCCTCCGCGAACGACAGTGCCGCCACGAAATATCAAATTCTGGTCCATGAAGGCGGTCTTCCCCAAGACCCCACGGCCTGGAAGATGGTGGCAGAATTCCCGGCCAATACACGCTATGTCCGCGAGGGGAAGTCGGCCTGGTGGACGAGAGCGGGTGATCCCGATGACCATCTGTTTCTGATCAAGCACGGCAAAGCCATTGAGGTGAAATCCGGCCAGCCCTATGCCGTCACGGTCGCGAACGTCAACGGGCAGGAACGATTGATCGCGCCGCCGGTCGTTGCCTCGGCGGAACCGAACTGGATGAACTGGAACCAAGTGAACAACCTCGTGTTGGCCTTGATGTTCGGTGCGGTCGTGTTTTACGCGATCAACCTCGCCAAGCGGAAAGAGATCTTTCTCCGCCGTATTCCCGGTCTGGATGCCGTCGATGAGGCTATCGGGCGGGCCACGGAATTGGGGAAGCCGGTGTTGTACATGACCGGCGCGCATGACATGAACGATCCCTCGACGATCGCCGCCGCCGTCATCCTCGGACGAGTCGCCAAGAAAGCCGCCTCCTATGAAACGGAATTGCTGGTCCCGCATCGCGAGCCGATCACCATGGCCGTTTGCCAGGAAATTACCAAACAGGCCTACATGGAGGCGGGAAAACCGGATCTGTTCAAGGATGACGCGAATTTTTTCATCACCAGCGACCAGTTCAGCTATACCGCGGCGGTCGACGGCATCATGTTGCGGCGGAAACCGGCGGCGAACTTTTTCATGGGGTCGTACTTTGCGGAATCGCTGCTGCTGACGGAAACCGGCGCGAGCACGGGGGCCATTCAAATTGCCGGCACCGATTCGGATCACCAGTTGCCGTTCTTCGTGACGACCTGCGACTACACCCTGATCGGTGAGGAACTCTACGCCGCCAGCGCCTACCTCTCGAAGGAACCGATCCAGATCGGCACGCTGCGCGGACAGGATCTGGGCAAGGCGTTCATTCTGAGCGTCATCGGGATTGGGACGCTGCTGGCTACGGTCGCCGTGCTCTCGGGCAATGGCTGGGCACAACCGCTGCTGGACCTGTTTAAGGATCTCAAATGATTTTCCTTCGTCGCCAGCTGCCGCTGCTCATCACCATGATCACCGGACTTGTCATGGCCGCCCAATACTATGTGCCGCACCCGGCCTCCGAACAACTGCTCACCACCGTCACCAAGTGGCTCCAGATCATCGGCGGTTTCGCGCTCGTGCTCGGCATCACCAGCCTCTTCCATGTCCATGCGGCCAAGATCCGCCGGAAAGAAGCGGGATGGGCCTATAGCCTCGTGCTTTATGTCGGCATGCTCGGCACGATCATTGTGGGACTCTGGAATAACGGCAAGGAAAGCATCGATGGGGCACTGACCTCGTTCGGGTGGGTCTATTCCTATACGCTCGTCCCGCTGCAGGGCACCATGTTCGCCATCCTGGCCTTCTTCATCGCCTCTGCCGCCTATCGATCGTTCCGCGCGCGGAGCCGTGAGGCCGCCGTGTTGCTGGTGGCAGCCGTCATCGTGATGATGGGGCGCGTGCCGCTCGGCGAATACATCCTGCCGCTCAGCGGCGACCTGTCGAGCTGGATTCTGAATGTCCTGAACGCCTCCGTGCGCCGGGCGATTCTGATCGGCGTCAGCCTGGGCGCCGTCGCCCTCTCGTTCAAAATCATTTTCGGCGTCGAGCGTTCCTATCTCGGCGGAGGTAAAGAATAACGTGATGCGTCGTTCGTATCTCGTGAAGCGCAAACATTTCGGACGAGATACCCTTCACGTTTCACGAGGAACGGCTTATGAGTTTCGCTGAGCGCATGTTGCGCATCGACCGGCGGATCATCTTTCTGGTGATCGGCCTCTGCACATTGGTGCCGTTGCTCTTCCCGGTCGGATTGCCGATTAAGATTTCGTCGGAAGTGCGTGGCGTCTACGACTATATCGAAGGCCTGCCCGAAGGCTCGGTTTTTCTCCTGTCCTTGGATTTCGATCCTGCCTCCAAACCGGAACTCTATCCACAGGCCATCGCGATTCTGCGCCATGCGTTCAAGAAGAACCTCCGCGTCGTGGCCATGACCCTCTGGGTGTCCGGCACCGGCCTCG
>JAXLZJ010000071.1:0-4931 GCA_046350995.1 Nitrospira sp. | reverse complement strand
CTACGAGACGATCTCGGTTCCGATACCCTTGTGAGTAAAAATCTCCAGCAGAATGGCATGGGGCACGCGGCCGTCCACGATATGCGCTTTTCCGACGCCGCCGGCCAGTGCATCCAGGCAGGCATGCACCTTCGGCAACATGCCTTCGCTGATCGTGCCGCGCTTGACCATGCGCTGGACATCCTTGCGCGAGACCGTCGAGAGATGGCGGCCATTGGCATCCCGGATCCCCTTCACATCGGTCAACATCACCAGCTTTTCCGCCTTCAACGCCGCCGCGATCGCCCCGGCGACCAGGTCGGCATTGATGTTGTACGTGTTCCCCTCCCGATCCGTCCCGATGGGCGCTATCACCGGAATGTAGTGATCTTCCTGGAGCTTCAGCAGCAATGTGGGATCGATCGACTTCACGTCTCCGACAAACCCGAAATCCGCGTCCCGGTCTTCGATATCGATATCCTTTTCGATGCTTTCCGCCCAGGCCTTGGCCGTCAACGGCTTGGTCAACATCAACCCGCCGTCTTTGCCGCTGAGCCCGACCGCCTGGCCGCCGTGCCGGTTAAGCAGATCGACGATTTCCATGTTGATCCGTCCCGCAAGGACCATCTCTACAATTTCCATCGTCGCGGCATCAGTCACACGCACGCCGTGCTTGAACTTTGCTTCCATGCCCAATCGATCCAGCATCTGATCGATTTGCGGACCGCCGCCATGCACCACGACCGGATTCAAGCCGACGTACTTCAGCAACACGACATTCTGCGCGAACCGCGCTTTGAGCGAGGCGTCCGTCATCGCATGCCCTCCGTACTTGATGACGACAGTCTTGCCCTTAAATGTCCGGATGTAGGGCAGCGCCTCGATCAGCACGTCGGCTTTCTTAATCAGTTTATTCATCCGTCACTCCTCGCTGTCGCTGGTCACACTTACAAAATATAGCGGCTCAGGTCCTGATCCTTCACGATATTGAGCAACCGTTCCCGTACATACGCAGCATTCACGACCACGGTCTTCTCTTGCGAGTCCGCCCCTTCGAACGACACCTGTTCGAGCAGCCGCTCCATGATCGTAAAGAGACGCCGGGCGCCGATGTTTTCCGTGCGCTCGTTGACTTGCACCGCCGTCGCCGCAATCTCCGCCAAGCCGTCTTCGGTAAACTCGACGGTGAGCCCTTCCGTCGCCATCAACGCGTGATACTGGCGCACTAACGCTCCCCGCGGCTCCGTCAGGATACGCACAAAGTCATCTTTGGTGAGCGGCGCTAGTTCCACGCGTATTGGAAACCGCCCTTGAAGCTCAGGAATCAAATCCGACGGTTTGGCCACGTGAAAGGCTCCCGCGGCGATAAAGAGGATATGGTCAGTCTGGACGGCGCCGTGTTTTGTGCTGACCGTCGAGCCTTCCACAATCGGCAAGAGATCGCGTTGCACCCCTTCACGGGACACATCCGGGCCCATCGCACGCTCACGACCGGCAATCTTGTCGATCTCGTCCAAAAAGACGATGCCGGTCTGTTCGACTTTTGTGATGGCCTCCCGCACCACCTCATCCATATCGATCAGTTTCTGGGCTTCCTCCTGAGTAAGATGCTTCAGGGCATCGGGAACCTTCATCACCCGCTTCTTTTTCTTCCCCTGGAACATGCCGCCCAACATGTCGCGGAGATTCCCTTCGAGATCTTCCATCCCGCCCGCATTCGAAATGACTCCGAGCGGTAAAGCCCGTTCCTTCACCTCGACTTCCACAGATCGTTGATCCAGCTTGCCCTCGCGCAATTGCAATCGCAACTTCGAGCGCGTGGCGTCCGCCGATTCAGTCGGCTCTGCAGCTTCCGCGCGCGAGGCGGCATGGTCGAATCCGGGCGGGGCCGAACGGGATGGCGCGCCGGGCAGCAGCAAATCGAGCAGCCGTTCTTCGCCGAGCCGTGAAGCCTTCCCTTGCACATCCTCCAAATGTTTGGTTTTCACCAAACTGATCGCTTGTTCGGTGAGATCACGGATGATGGATTCGACGTCCCGGCCGACGTACCCGACCTCGGTAAACTTCGAGGCCTCCACCTTGATGAACGGCGCTTCGGCAAGTTTGGCCAAACGCCTGGCGATCTCAGTTTTGCCGACACCGGTGGGGCCGATCATGATGATGTTCTTCGGCATCACTTCATCACGCAACTCCGGAGCCAGTTGCTGGCGTCGCCACCGGTTACGCAAGGCAATCGCGACCATGCGCTTGGCATCCTGCTGGCCGATCACATAGCGATCCAGCGCCTCGACGATCTGCCGGGGCGTGAGACTATTCACATTGAGGGTGCGAGAAGTCGATTCAGTCGTCATGGCAGGCTGATCCTAACGCGTGAGCGATTCGATCACAATCTGTTGGTTGGTATAAATGTCGATCCCGCCGGCGATCATCAGTGATTCCCGAACGATGTGTTCGGCGGCCAGTTCTGAATGCGCCAGCAGGGCACGAGCAGACGCCAAGGCATAGGGTCCGCCTGAACCAATCGCCAAAATGCCGTCCTCAGGCTCCACCACATCTCCCGTGCCGGAAATAATAAAAGAGTGGTCGAGATCGGCTACCGCCAGCAATGCTTCCAGACGCCGCAACACCCGATCCGTCCGCCAATCTTTTGCTAATTCCACGGCGGCACGCGTCAGGTTGCCGCGAAACTCGGCCAATTTTGCCTCGAATTTCTCAAACAGTGTAAAGGCATCGGCCGTGGCGCCGGCAAATCCGGACAAGACGGTATCGTTGTGCATGCGTCGCATTTTCCTGGCGTTATGCTTCATGACGGTGGTGCCGACGGTGACTTGTCCGTCGCAGCCCATCGTGACCTGATTTCCTCGTCTGACACACAGCACCGTAGTCGATCGAATTTTCATCGCGAGCCCTTCTGCTTGTCTCCCTCCACCGTTTCCGTCACAGTGACGGCACGGGGGTGCGTGCGATCGTATAACGCGAGTAGCTGGTCTGTCGCAAGATGGGTGTATTTTTGCGTCGTACTCAGCGAGACGTGCCCCAGCATCTCTTGAATGGCGCGCAAGTCGGCGCCCTCATCCAACAGATGCGTGGCAAAAGAATGGCGCAGGGTGTGGGGGTGGATCGCGCCGCCGCTCAGTTGCCCTGAATATTTGGCCACAATGCGGGCCACCGACCTCGTCGTCAACCGGCCCCCCCGACGATTGCGAAAGACGGCTCCAGACTCCTGCCAGGGCCGCGCGGAGGATGTCAAGGCTGTCGCGACGGGAGCTTGGGCATGGTAGGCATCGATGGCCTCAAGGGCGAGGGGGCTCAAGGGAATGACTCGTTCTTTTTGTCCCTTGCCGCGAACACGCACGACACCTTCACTGCGACTGATATCCTCACCATTCATGCCGACCAATTCACTGACCCGCGCGCCGGTTGAATACAAGGTTTCGAGAATGGCGCGATCACGCAATCCATCTGGCGCTTCTTGCTGGGGAAATTCCATCAAGGCCCCCGCATCATCCTTCGTGAGCACTTGAGGAAGATGTTTGGGAAGCTTCGGCGCGCGCACATCTTCTGCGGGATTCGTCTGCACGAGGCCGACTCGAACCAGGTATCGAAAAAAACTGCGCAGGCAAGCAAGTTTTCTGGCCAGGGATGTTTTTTTCTCTCCTCGGCGATCACGCGAAGCGAGAAATCCGCGAATCAGGCCAGTGTCTATCGATTCAACGGTCAGCGGGCCGCGTGGCTTCAGCGAGGCCAGGGCAAAGGTGCGAAACTGGGCCAGGTCGGACGTATACGCGCGGATGGTTTGCGGTGAGGCGCCGTCCTGAACAGCCAACACCTCTAGGAAAGCCCGGATTGCGCGATCCATGCGTCAAAATCCTCAACCGCCCGTTGCTGGATCAGACGCCGCTTTTGTTCCTTATCGCGCGTCTTGACGGTGACTGGCGGGAACAGGCCGAAATTGGTGTTCATCGGTTGAAAATGTGCGGGATCGCTTTGGGTGATGTGCGCCATCAGGCAGCCGTGGGCGCTGGCGGGTGGCGGTGTGACGAGCGGTTGACCAGCCAGGCCTCGCGCCGCATTGATGCCGGCGATCCCTCCCATCGCCGCCGACTCGGTGTATCCTTCGACACCCACCAATTGGCCTGCAAAAAAAACGGTGCCACGGGTTTTAAGCTGGAGCGTCTCGCGCAACAGTTGCGGTGAGTTGATGAAGGTGTTGCGATGCAGGCTGCCGAACCGCAAAAACTCAGCCTGCTCCAGTCCGGGAATCAGCCGGAATACTCGCTTTTGTTCCGGATACGTGAGCTTCGTCTGAAACCCGACCATGTTGTAGCACGTCCCATGGACATTCTCAGTACGAAGCTGCACCACAGCATAAGGGCGCACGCCTGTCTTAGGGTGCTCCAGCCCGACTGGTTTCAGCGGGCCGAACTGCATGGTCTGCCGTCCTCGCTCAGCCATGACCTCGATGGGAATACAGCTTTCAAAATACGCTACTTTTTCAAACTCTTTCGGCTGAACTTTTTCTGCCGCCATCATGGCGTCGTACAACGCATTATACGCCGCTTCATCCATGGGGCAGTTCAGGTAGTCCGCCCCGCCTTTCCCATACCGTGAGGCCCGATACACAATGTCCATGTTGATGGAGTCGGCGTCGATGATGGGTGAGATGGCATCGAAAAAATAGAGGTGTCGTTCGTGCGTCAGTTCGCTGATCGCCTTCGACAATTTGTCTGAAGTTAGCGGGCCGGTGGCGATGATCGTGACGCCATCCGACGGGATCTCCGTGACTTCTTCGCGAATGATGCGAATATTGGGGTGTCCTTCCAGCGCCTGCGTGATGGCACGCGCGAAGACCTCGCGATCCACCGCCAGCGCCGAACCGGCCGGCACGCGCGCCTCCTCCGCCGCGCGAATCACCAGTGAGTTCAGGCGCCGCATCTCGCCTTTGAGAATGC
>JAXLZJ010000070.1:0-5528 GCA_046350995.1 Nitrospira sp. | reverse complement strand
ACTTCGCAAAAAATTGGTGCATCTGTGCCTCGAAACCGAGTTCCTGAATCGCGAGGCCCGAGGCATGGGGAAGCACCGTCATTTCATATCGGCTGATCCATGTTTTGTAGGTCATGCCGCCCGCTTTCATCGCCTTCGCGATGGCCCCGACCGCTTCGTCTGCCGAGTGATGTGCCGGGCTCACCAATAGAATGCGCTTGTTGGCTCGAATGAGGTCCAGCACCAGACCAGCCAGTTTCTGGCGGCGAACGGTCTGGTCTTCGGCCCAGACCGCCGACAACACGGCCGATGTGGAGGTGGCGAGCTGGCCGGGGTCCCCACCGTCCTGCAGGAGAGGGATCAGTCGCTCGGATGGCCCGAGGTTATAAGCATCGGCTTTCTGAATCATCTCCCGCAACCGTTTGGCCATCGTGCTGTAGTGCCCGGACCGATCCGGGATTACCGTCGCCCAAGGAACTGACGACCCAATAGCATCAACGGTCTGTACCGTGATCCGATGGTCATGGCAGCTGAGGACCACGCCCTCGGTTGCCTCCATATCCTCCCCGGGAATGATGGACACCGGCACGTCGAGATCCAACGTGTGCCCCTGGGGCAGAGTGAATTCATAGACGTGAAGTCCGCCGATCGTCTGGAGCAATCGGCCCTTTGTCACGGCGAGGGGTGCATCGAGACCGGCTTCAGCGGCATGGAGAGCCTCAGCGTCGAGATTCGAAGCACAGGTTTCAAGACATTCCCGGGCACTAAGCGGCATTGGAACAACCCCTTGGTGTACTCAAGAATACGCATGATATAGAGGCATCTCGGTACCTGTCCAGTTCGTCCCGCCCCTGTCGAGCGGACTTTCTGAATTGACTTTCCCCCTCTTCCCCAAGTATCCTCTTTTCCTTTCCAACAGAAGGAGTTAGGGGTATGAAAGTCATTCTTCAAGAGACCATGGACGGGGTTGGCCACCTCGGTGATTTGATCGACGTCCGTGACGGCTTCGCGCGCAACTTTTTGCTGCCGCGCAAGAAGGCTGTCGAAGCCAACAGCCGCAGCATCAAGGCATTTGAGCACGCGAAGCGGGTTGCCGCCGAAAAGGCAAAAAAAGAAAAGATCGAGATCGAAGCGCATGCCAAGAAAGTCTCGGCGGTGACGCTCACGATCGAAGCGCAGGTCGGCAAGGACGACAAGATGTTCGGTTCGGTCACGGCAAAGGACGTCGCCGAGGGGTTGGCCGCACAGGGCTTTACCATCGACCGACGGAAGATCCAACTTCCGCATCCCATCAAGGAATTGGGAACGGTCACCGTCCCCGTGAAAATGCCACGGGATGTGACGGCCACCGTCACCGTGCGGGTTGTCAAGAAACAGGAACCGGAACCAGCGCAATCGTAACAGACTGCACCGTGGAGGGGTGATGCGCGACGCGATCGGCTCGTTGGAAGCTCTCAAATCGACAGACCCTGACGTATACGCCGCTATTGAAGCGGAAGAGACGCGGCAACACGACAAGCTCCTGTTGATCGCCTCGGAAAATTTCGCGAGTCCGGCTGTCTTGGCCGCCCAAGGCAGTCTGATGACGAACAAGTACGCGGAAGGATATCCGGGCAAACGCTATTACGGGGGGTGTCAGCACGTCGACACCGTGGAAGAGCTTGCCATCCAGCGCGCCAAGGAGCTGTTCGGCGCCGAGCACGTCAACGTCCAACCGCACTCCGGTTCGTCGGCAAATATGGCGGCATATCTGTCCGTCTTGAAGCCTGGCGACACGATTCTCGGGATGGATCTGGCCCAGGGTGGCCACCTCACCCACGGCAGCAAGGTGAGTTTTTCAGGGATGATTTTCCGCGCATTTTCCTATGGCGTGGATCGTCAAACCGAAACGATCGACTACGACGCCGTCCAGAAGCTGGCGGAAGAATGCCGGCCGCGCATGCTGGTCGTCGGGGCCAGTGCCTATGCGCGCACCCTCGACTTCCCTCGCTTCCAGCAGATTGCAAAGTCTGTCGGGGCCTATCTTATGGTGGACATCGCCCATATCGCAGGATTGATTGCGGCGGGTCTGCACCCGAGTCCGATCCCCTACGCAGACTTTGTCACCACGACCACGCACAAGACACTTCGAGGCCCTCGGGCCGGAATCGTAATGTGCAAGGCAGAGCATGCCAAGGCCGTGGATAAGATCATTTTCCCGGGACTTCAGGGTGGCCCCCTCATGCATGTGATCGCGGCCAAGGCCGTCGCCCTCAAGGAAGCTCTGTCCCCGGGATTCAAAAAGTATCAGCAACAGGTCGTGGCCAATGCGCGGGTTCTGGCCCAAGGCCTCCTGGATCGCGGCTACAAAATCGTCTCCGGCGGGACGGACACGCACCTGTTTCTGGTCAATCTCAGCAACAAGGGGATCACGGGAAAAGAAGCGGATGCCGCGCTCGATGCGGCAGGCATTATTGTCAATAAGAACGCCGTCCCCTATGACGAAAAGCCGCCGGCAGTCGCCAGCGGAATCCGGCTCGGCACACCGATCGTTTCGACGCGAGGCATGCGTGAAGCCGAGATGAAGGAGATCGTCGCGCTGGTCGATCGGGTTCTTCAGCATCGCCAGGATCCGAAGGTGTTGGACGACGTACGCGCGCAAGCGAAGGCGTTGTGCAGTCGATTCCCCATATTCCATTCCTACTAACTAGCCCGCAGCTGTTCGGGCAGGGTCGCCGCCGGTGAAATGTCCCTTCTGTGACGATCTCGAAGACAAAGTGGTCGATTCCCGCATGGCCAAAGAAGGCGAAGTTATTCGTCGCCGCCGCGAGTGCCTGGGATGCAAGCGCCGCTATACGACCTACGAGCGCGTCGAAGAAATTCTTCCCGTCGTGGTGAAGAAGGACGGACGGCGCGAATCATTCGACCGCACGAAGATACTGTCGGGCCTCAAGAAGGCTTGCGAAAAAAGGCCGATCAGTACGGCCACGATTGAGGCCGTGACCGACCGAATTGAAAAGCGCATTCAGGAAATGGGGGAGAGCGAAATCGAAAGTCGGATCGTGGGCGAAGAGGTGATGAAAGAGCTCCATCAGCTGGACCAAGTGGCATATGTTCGCTTTGCCTCGGTGTATCGCGAGTTCAAGGACATCGACCAGTTCATGGACGAGCTGAAATCGCTGGCGCAGCAACGCCGGGAGCGCTGAGTCGGACGAAACGTCACCGTACCCCCTTCCGCCGCGAATAGTTATCCCCGCCGTTGTGCCCCGTATCTTCATGCCGTACGAGTCCTTATTGATGCGACCTCCTTTGGCTTCAACCACACGACGACCGCCCAGACGGGCCACGCGTTCCTCCAAAATGGGCGCCACGAATGTCGCCATTATCGGGGCGGGGCGGGGCGGCACCGCGCTGATGGAGATTTTCGCCAACGATCCCCTTGTCCAAATCGTGGGCGTCGCCGAGGTCAACGGCAAAGCCCCGGGTATCGCTCTGGCCAAGCGGCTGCGGATCCCTGTGACGCGTGATTATCGGAAACTGCTCGCAATGGAGCGCGTCGATCTGGTCATCGATGTCTCCGGCGATGCCACCGTGTGGCAATTCCTTCAGGATTTTCACCGCATGGGTGTGACGATCATCGGAGGCGCCAGCGCCAAGTTCATGTGGGAGCTCATCGAGGCGCGCATCCGAGCGACCGCTGAAATCGAAAAGACGTTGAACAAGTATCAATCGCTCTACCGCTTGTACGTGAAGGAAACGGGTGCGGCCGTGACCGAGGAACGCACCCGGATTGCGTGCGAAATCCATGACGGGCTCGTTCAAAGTCTCGCAGGGGTGAATTTCAAACTCGACCTCTGCCAGCAACTCGTGCGAAAAAACCCGAAGGCCAGTCTCGCCACCATCAAGGAAAGCAAAGCCCAGCTCAAGCTGGCGATCCAGGAGGCCCGGCAAGTCATCTTCAATTTACGGCCGCTCCATTACGATAAGATGGAGTTGATTCCAGCCCTCACGAACTATCTCAAATCCTACGAAACTCAATCTCATATCAAAGCCCATTTTTCCGTCAGCGGCGACGAGCAAATTTTGTTTCCGCGAACCAAGATCTTCCTGTTTCGCATCATTCAAGAAGCCCTCAGCAACGTGCAAAAACACGCGCAAGCCGACCGCGTTTCGATCCAGTTGCACATCGATCTTGAGATGCTGCGGATCACGATCTCCGACAACGGAATCGGCTTCGACATGGAAGCCGTCCTCCGCGATCCCGATAAGTGGGATCATTTTGGAATTCGGGGAATCATTGAGCGGGCTCGTCTCGTCGGAGGCGAGGGGCACATCGAATCACAGAAAGGTCAGGGGACGACCATTACCGTTGAGGTCCCACTCGTGAAGAAGGAGACTGCCGAAGATGGAGAAGATTAAAGTCCTCATCGCCGATGACCATCGAGTCGTTCGGGAGGGATTGGCCGCAATCCTCAAGACCAAGGAGGATATTCACGTCGTCGGGGAGGCCCAGGACGGGATGGAGGCCGTCGAGAAAGCACGCGCCCTCGTTCCCGATGTCATTCTCATGGACGTGAGTATGCCTCGCATGGGCGGCGTGGAGGCCACGCGACAAATCAAGCGCGAGTTTCCTCACATCGGCATCGTGGCGCTCACCATGTATGAGGAACAGCAGTATATCTTCGACTTGGTACGGGCAGGGGCGACCGGATATCTCCTCAAGGATTCCGAGTCCTCGCAGATTGTGGCAGCCATTCGCGCGATCTATCGAGGCGAATCGCTGATCCATCCATCCGTCGCGAGCAAGATCTTGGCGGAGTTTTCACTGATGGCGCAGAAAAAAGGAAAGAAGCCCGCCTGGGTTGAGCATGATCTGACGGAACGTGAAATTACCGTACTCCGTCTCGTCGCCGATGGAAAGACGAACAAGGAGATCGCGAACAACTTGGATCTCAGTGAAAAGACGGTTAAGAACCACGTACGAAACATTTTCCACAAGCTTCAGGTCTACGACCGAACCCAAGCAGCCATATTGGCTATTCGCAAGGGGCTCATTGAACTAGACCCTCGGCCCTAGTAGCCCTAACTCTTTGCCGTTTCACTGAATTTCCGCGCGCCCCCACCGCCAAACAACACAGTTGTATTTTTTTCAACACACTGACCAAATACGAAAAATGCTATTTTAGTTAATTTTATCAAATATTTACACTGAAACTTAATTGGTACGCGTGTTGCTAGGGAGTAGGCATCGCCATATGCTGTTGTGGAGGTAGTCGTGAGGAACCAGCAAACCTTAGCCGCTTCGGTCACATGTTCAGGGGTGGGGCTTCATTCAGGTCAATCTACGACCATCACCCTCAGACCAGCTCCCGTGAACACCGGGATCGTCTTTGTGGCTCACAACGGCGTGACGGAAGCTTCTCTCCCGGCATCTATTGAGCACTTGGTCCCAACCGAACTCTGCACAGCGGTCCACGGCAACGGCTTTCAAGTCAAAACCATCGAACATGTCCTGGCAGCGTTGGCAGGCCTTGGAATCGACAACGCATACATCGACGTCACGGCCGGAG
>JAXLZJ010000069.1:0-5783 GCA_046350995.1 Nitrospira sp. | reverse complement strand
TTGCGCCGCAATCGGGCGCGGAAACTCGTCGTGATATCGGCCGGTACGCGAAGAAGGCGCAATTGCAGGCGACCCGCTGGGGGCGTAGCGTGCAATCGGGTGTGCAAGAAGTCATGAATCGCGGGCGTCAGCTCGTACAGCGGTCGGAGACCAGACCGACGATCGAAGCGGCCTGAGCGGGGCGGTTTCGAGAACAGACGCTCAATCGAAGAGCGTTCGCATGCGGCCTGTTGCCGGATCGGCACAGGCTGTCTGCGTGTGGACGACAAGTGTGCCGCGACCTTCTTGAATCGGTTCGACCTCGATGTTACAGTCCGCCACGATCCGTTTGTCTCGCCGGAGTGGCGGAATTGGCAGACGCAAGGGACTTAAAATCCCTCGGGCCCAAAAGGCCCGTGCCGGTTCGATACCGGCCTCCGGCACCAACGGAATTTTCGCGTTAAGTCGTACGCTGCGTAGGGGGGCACCCATGATCATTCGGTCGTGGTGTCCGAAGAGATTCTGGCAGGTCATGCGCACACCTCTGGGTATTCTGCTTAGCCTCATCTCACTCGTCGATCCTTCCGCCGCGCAGACGTCCGTGGCGCCGGCTAATCCGCAAAATCCCTCCACACAGAGTCTGCAAGCGGGAATCGATACCTCGGCTATCGCTCCAGCGTCGTCGACGGGCGGTACCGCCTCGGTCAGCACGGTGCAAGGACTGGCGTCCATCGCGAGTTCGAGTCGGCCCGGTTCGTTGCGTTCCGCGGGACAGGGACTGCCTGGGTTTCCGGGAGGTCCGCCACTCAAGGGAGCAGTAGGGTATCAGGATCCGTCCTCCGGCTATATGCGACCTCAGATCATCGGTCCGCTGCTGTGCGATCCGTTGATCGACGGATTCTGCGAGTAATTGTCCGCAGCCCCAGGTTTTTTCTAAAGACAACGAGGGGGCCTGTTACCATTTGCCTAGCCAATGGCGCGATCCTGCAAAATAGGCGGGGATACTGATGGCGAGGATCAGTAGTCCTTGCAGCAGGTAGTGCGAGATGACATCCAGTGGTGTCAGTCGTCCCAGAAAAATGAGGCCGGCCGCGCAGGCTATCGCTCCAAGCGTCGTGCGTTTCGGGCAGGGACGAAATCGAATTCCTTCATAAGAGAGGAGAATCCATACGGCAACCCAAGCGAGCGCACCGATCCCTAGTGCCCCTGCGAGGTCGGTGAAACCGATGAGGAGGCTGTCGAGAATAAGGCGTGAGGTGGCGCGAGATCCGAGATCGAGCTTGAGGCGGATTCCTTCGCCAACGGTCAGTAACAGCGCGATGATTCCGACGCCGACGCCGAAATGCCAATAGGAAAAGGATTCTCGGACCGGTTCCGGCTGCGCAGTGGGGGCAATCACTCGACGGACGACCAAGCGACGCCTGACCAACGGCGTCAGATCATGCCCGCATTCGCAGGTCAGGCTTGATTCAGGATTGGTCTGAAGGCAGCGTGGACACTCAATCGACATATCGAGACATTGGGGAGTCTGCTACAATCGGCCTACGAAAACACTTCAACCATACCGCGAGAGGGCTATGCAGTCACGTAGATCCTGCCAATCCATCATCGCACTCGGAAGCCTCTGCGCAGGCCTCTCGGTGGCCGCGGGTGCGTTCGGCGCGCATATGCTGAAGGCGATTCTGGAGCCCGCGATGCTGGCGGCATTTGAAACGGCGGCTCGTTACCAGATGTATCACAGCCTTGGAATGGTGGCGGCAGGGGCTGCCGGACTGGTGTTAGAGCGACCGCGGCTGACGCGCGCAGGCTGGGCTTTTGCCTTCGGGATGTTGCTGTTCTGCGGAAGTCTGTACGGGGTTTCGCTGTTGGGCGTTCGCTGGCTCGGCGCGATCACACCCGTCGGAGGGCTGTGCTTCATCGCCGGCTGGGCGATCTTCGCGTGGGAAGCGTGGCGCGGTAGGCTCTCAGAGGAATAGAAATGGTCGTTGATAGGGTCAGGGTTTGCAGTCGCTCGTCCGTTTTCCGCTGATCGATCCCCATCCCCCCTGTGAATTGACGAATGTCCCTTCCAGCCCTTTCCCTTCTTTGGTGAACTGGAGACTGTCTTCCTGTACCTGACCGTTGATTTCCCAACGGAGGTACACGTTCTCGCCCAGCACCACGGTTTCAACCAGTCCGGAAGCCAGGGATTGATCGAGACCGGGCGGGGGAAATATGAGCGAGAGTTTCTGTTCCTGGTGGTGCTGTTGATGGTTGTGGATGATCCACTGCCAGGTTCCGCACAGACGGTTCCGCCCGCGAACGGTCCTGATTCGTTCTTTCCAGCTCTTAAGTTGCCACCATTCTGCCAGTGCCCGCTGATTGGCTTCGAGGGCTAGCCGGCCGGCCGAAACAGCCACAGCTGTCCGATCAGGGGAGGCGGGATCCGCCGCCTGTGCCGCCTCTTTCATGACCTGGGAGAAGGAAGCGACCGAGCCGGTCGCTTGAATCCAATCGACGATCGGGGTCCTGGGAATGGTGATTGGAGTGGCCCGGTCTGCCACTGCTTTCGTGAGTTGATCGGCCCAATGCCAGGCAGCCAGCGCAGCGATAAGCCGCTGACCCGAGGCCGATAGGTCTTGGACGCCCAGTTCCTTCATCATTTTTACGGGTATCGTCTTTGCCGCCAACGTGGCTGCCACATCCTGGAGCCCCAGTGCGGGACCGACTTGCGAGACAAATAAAGTCAACGCGGTACTATCGTTTGCAACGGTGCTCAGCTGATCGCCGTGTTGATGGATGACGGGAGTCAAGTCCGTCGGGCTTGGGGCGGACTCTGCAGCCTGTGCGCTGAAGCTATCCAGCTGGTGACCAGCCACCAGGAATATTGCCAACCACAAGGCACCGACAATCACCGGCTGAAAAAATGAGCGCGTCATATTCGCGAGTCGAGTATGGAGGAACAAGTACGTGGTTGTGAGGATGTTAGGTTCCTTGGAAACAGCTTTTCAAGAACGCCGCAGTGCGATCCCAGGCGGTGGCTGTTGCTTCCTGGCGAAACGCGTCTTTCTTCATTTCGTTGCAGAACGCATGGGGGGCCGTCGGATAGGTACAGATTTCCACCTTTTTCCCGAACTCCGTCGCGGCGGTACGCAACTGTTCCGCGTCGGCGGCCGTGGCCCAGGTGTCTTGGCCGGCCTGATGATAGAGAATCGGGGACTGTACGTCCTTCATGAGCTCACGCGGTTGGAACATCTTTCCATAGTAGGCCACCGCGGCGCGCAGCCGCTTGCGCTGCGAGGCAAACCGGAGCGCGAGCGAGCCGCCCATCCCGTAGCCGACGACGCCGTGGATGTTCCGCTTGGCAAAATCCCTGGTGTTGAGATATTCGCAGCATGAATTGATGTCCTGAAGCACGAGAGACTCGTTGAGCTTGTCCATGAGGGCCGCTCCGACATCGTCGTTGGCAGTCACCATGCCGCCGAGACGGCCGTACAGATTGGGAATCACGACGACATAGCCCTCGCAGGCCAACCGAGCACCGAGATCCTTCATCTGGGCCGTGAGTCCCCACCAGTCGTGCAGCAGAATGAGCCCCGGATAAATCCCTTTTGACTGTGGCCAGAACAGCAATGTGTCGACTTGGAACTCTTTCGGCATTCGGGTCTTAATGTACGGATCGACCATCGCGTCGCTGTGGGTTGGTATCGGAACACCGCTCGGAAATCGGGCTCAGCCGTTCCAATCTGGTCCAGGGTAAATGGCGCCGAATGGGTCGTGGCCGGTGCGTAAGCCTTTCCCGGCAATGTCAGGTCTCGCCTGCGACGTCGATTCCGTCCGAAGCAGAATAGGGAACCGCCCGCGGGAATGTCAACGGAGCCGGAGCGTGTGATGCATTGACCGGACGGCGTGGCCGCTCTAGAGTGGCCGTACGGAGGAGTCATGTCTTCATCTGGACAGATTGGTCTCGGTGTTATCGTAAGGGGCGGTTACGCATTCCGGCAGGTATCGTATTGATCTGCCTGATGGCGCGACTGCGCCATGTCGTCGAGATCCTGCCCTGGCGTTAGATATCGAGGGAACGGCGGGAGTGGCCTTGTATGGATCTTATCGTCAGCTCATCGCCGATCCACGGGTCGACGCCATTGTCGTGACCCCACCCGTGGACGAATCGTGATATCGGTCTGGCGGCTGCCGAATCCAAGAAGCCGATCCTAGTCGAAAGCCATTGGCGGCGACAGTCGATGAGGCGAGGGCGATCGTTGCTGCGGCAACGACCCAAGGCGTGCCTCTTATGACCGCTCAGACACTCCGGTTCGATACAACTGTTCAAATGCTGCGAGAAAAGAAGAGAATGGTAGGAGTATTACAACATCTCATCTTAAGTAGCCGAATTGAAATAAAAGGACGAAGTGTGAATCATGCGGATGGCTACGGCCGCCGCGGTGCTCTGCTGGAATTTGGAGTACATCTGCTGGATCTTGTCCGGTACGTGACCGAGGAAGAAATCCGACAGATCCGCTGTATCATGAAGCCGCAACCTCCCGATCAACCGGAACATGTGGCGCTAGTTCAGTTACGCACAGTCGGAGGGGCCTATTGCAGTATTGAAGTGGCCCGTGTTGCAGCCGGACGGGTAGGGCGGGCCGAGTTGGTTGGATCAGAAGGGCAGATTCAGGCGGATTGGACAAACCGGCACCATCGGCTAGTCGATCGGAATGGACATGATGAAACGCAAACATTCCCGCCCAGCTTGACGGTTCTCAGCACCCTGCAAGCCTTTCTGTCTGCTCTATCTCAGGGCAATCCTATGCCGATCACGGGTGAAGACGGTTGCCGAGCGGTTGAACTCGCAGAGGCCTGCTATCGTTCAGCTGCGGATGGCGGTCACCCGGTGGAACTCATTCCGACCGAGTGATCCGCCCTCTCGACAGGAAAAGTGTCTTGCCTAGGTGTCTGCTACGATGTGCGTATCTGTCTCCTCGACACCTTCGATCGCGTGCACCTTCGTAATGACGACATCGGACAAGGCACGCTCGTCCTGGACGCTGATGAAGACGAAAATGTCCGGGCGGCCGAAACATGAATGGGCCTGCTCGACGCCGGGTATCTTCTTTAAGGCCTGAACGACTTCCTTCGTCTTGCCGGCCTTCACTTTAATGAGTATGTACGCACGTGTCGCCATACGGGCCTCCTTCGCATATTAGAAGATGACTGGTGGTGAAATGAGCCTCGCGCTATCCGGCTGCCGCGCCGGGCATATCTCTTCTGTGACGAACGAACACCGAGTGGAAATCGGAGCCCTGTCGGTCGAATACGCGGCGAGCTTCCCTGATGAGACGCATAAAGGAACGGAAGTCTCCGACTGCCAAGTTGAACTGTGAGAAACCGGGTGCCAACGAGTCCAATTCATCTGCGCTACGGCGACCTTCTTCTTCGCAGAGTCCGATCAGGAATTCGGCGGTCCAACCTGTCGAAGGAAGTCCGGCCAACAGGGACTCGGCTCGGTCGCCGTAGGTCGTTACAAGCGCGCGGCGGGCAAACAGTTGAACGGCGGGATCCTGACTCTTCAAAAAAGCCGACTGAAATTGGATCACGGACTTGATGATGAGATTCGCTTCGCGGGTGCCCTCCGGCGGCAGGATGTCGGCCTCCTGAAGCGTCGCCAAGACGGCCATGGCCGAGCCGATGAGGGGAGAGGGGGTCTTTCGCGACTGTTGTACGGGAGTCGGCGGAAGGAGGAGGTCTTCCCCCGAAGATGTTCCCGACGCAAGCATGCCGGTCAGAAGACAGCATGCCGCACAGGTGATACGGGCAACGGGGAG
>JAXLZJ010000068.1:0-6515 GCA_046350995.1 Nitrospira sp. | reverse complement strand
CCACCACTTCGAATGAGGGCGCCCAGATCAATCGTCCCCCGCTGATCCCGTACGCCACGGCCGCGATGAACGCGAACAGGCTCCCCGTGACGCGCCACTTGATCCGCCGCCCGATGGACATCGCATCGGTCACCGGCCCAAGACTCGGTGCGGAATTGCGCATCGACAACACCTCGAACCCGTTGGCCTCCATCAATGTCCGCAGGGCCGAGGGTGTGTAGCTGAACAGATGGAACGCCTGATCGTACTGCGCACCGCACCAGCGGGCCGGCTTTCTGATCCATTGATGGAACGCCCCGTTGGAAACACGGATTACGACGAGTCCTCGCGGGGCGACCGACTTGGCGACCGCCTGGATAACCGCCGTGGGATCCGTGACCGTTTCGAGCACATTCACCAGCGTCACGACGTCGAACGGCGGGATGCTCGATCGCTCGAGTTCCTCCGGTAAGACCACGGCGAGTCCTTTCGCCCGGCCCCGCGTCGCCGCGCCCTGAGACACTTCCACCCCGGTGCAGGTCCATCCCGCATCCCGACAGAGCGCCATAAAGGCACCGTCGCCGCAGCCGATATCCAGCAACCGGCCCGGCGCGCGCCGGAATTGAGAGAGATGATCGAGCACGCTGGCAAAGACGGGCCAACGGTCCGCCGAACTCTCCGCCGCGCCGTACGATCCATCGTAGGAGTCCCGATAATACTCTTCGACCTTCGCCGTCGACGGGCGAGGACTGAGGAACACCAGACCACAGGACGGACACGCCAGGTAGCGCCTGGTCACGGTGCGGAATGCCTCCGCCGGATCTCCGGTGCTGCCGCATGGACAGACAATCTCTTCGAATTCCATGGTTCCGGCGCAGCTCATGCGACGTTCAGCCTCTCAGCAGATGTTGTGGCGACTCTCTCACGAAGTGCCGACTCAAACACCGCGACAGTGCGGTCAATCATGCGATCAACAGTAAACCGTTCTTGGACGATCGCAGATCCAGCACGTCCCATCTTCTCTGCCAATTCCGGCTGCTCCAGCACTACCTCGATCGCCCTGGCTAGGCCTTCAGCATCCCTCGGATCGACCAGCAATCCAGTCTGCCCATGCTCAATTGCTTCCGGCACTCCATTGACTTTGGTCGCGACCAAGGGTTTCGCCATCGCAAGCGCTTCGAGCACGACGAAGGGAAACCCTTCGGACAGTGAAGGCAGAACTACTACATCCGCCGCTTCATACCAGTCCGCCACACAGTTTGTGGCTCCGACAAACCAACACCGGTCCACCATTCCTTTGACAACGGCATACGCCTGCAGTGACTCTTGCAATTCCCCTTCTCCCACACAGACGCAATAGAGCGTCGGCCATCGCTGGCGTAGCAACGCGATCGCGTCAATCAAGTACCGGTGCCCTTTGGGAGGCGTCAACCGGGCCACAACGACCACCAATGGGCCGTCCCCGACTGCCAAGGCTCTACGCATAGCCGCCCGATCCCGGGTTGAAACAAGTTGGCGACGATCAATTCCGTTGTAGACAGTCTCGACCAACGACGCAGCGGCAGGGTTGTTACGAAGAACGTCACGCCGAATGGCTTCAGACACGCAAATGATGCGATGCGCCCAGGGCAAGGTCACGCGCAGCGCACTCGTATAGATCCACCGCTTCAAGCGGCTGACTTCATAGTCCCCGATCGAATTATGCACAGTGGAGACCACGATCGGTACGCCCGCCAACCAGCCTGCCACGCGCCCGTAGAAGTTCGCCCGCGCGCCGTGCGTCTGGAGAATCGTCACCCCTTCACGCCTGAGTAACCGCACCAACCGCATCAACGCGAAAGGATTGAAGAGCGGCGCCAGTTCGATCACGCGGGTCTCGACCCCCTGAGCCTGCATGCGACCGACGAAGGATCCGGACTCCGGACAAATCAGAACTGTTCGAAAGCGGGTCGCGTCCAGATGTTTGCAGAGCAATTCCAAATAACGCTCCCCGCCCCCATACGAGGCGCTGCCGGCCAATTCGGCAAGGACGATGCGATTCACGGTTTTCTCCCGACCATCAATAGGCTGCCGCGCAGGTGCGGCACGGCGTAAAACGGCCATTTTACCCAATCGATCGTCTGTTGCCGAACCGTCTGTCGGCAATCCTGCGTGTCTTCTCCGAGAAAATGCCGCGCCTCGACGACCTCGAATCCGGCTCCTCGCAGCATGTCCCGCAATTCGTGCATCGCGTACTCGCGCACGTGGGGGCGCCACTCGTCGTCGGGATTGTCATACCCGGGCGGCGCAAGACGATCGTTGAGCGTCCGTCCGGCGAGCAACTTCAGCACGTTGCCGATCCGCGTCACGTTCGGTGTCGTGACGACCAGGCATCCGCCCGGCTGTAAGAGACGGTGCGCTTCCGCCAGCAGATGAAACGGCGACGTCAGGTGCTCGACAATCTCCAGCGCAAACACCAGCCGCGCGGCGCCGTCATGCAGCGGCACAGTCGCAGGATACGGCTTGTGGGCGAACTGTTTGGCCGCCGGATCGAGGTTCACGGTCAGGATGTCGACGTCGACGTCCTGCTTCATCAACTGCACAAATTCCGCCCCGGCCATTAAACCGGCCCCGACCAGTTTGGCCGATCGGGTGGGCTCGATCAGGCGCATGAGCCTCAGCAGGCTGCCGGGATACGGACCGAAGTCGACGACAGCGTTCGATCCCTCCGGCAACCAACGGAGTCCGCTGCGGATCGCGACATACAACCGGTCGCGGCACTTCAATGCATGATGCATCGGCACGGTGAAGCGAGGATCCTCGTTCGAAAATACCTCGTAGCGGGATGGGCGAAACTCCCGCATGACACCATCGAATCCGGATCTGGTCAATTCGTAACGCATCGACTCATGCCCTCCGACCGATCAGAAGCAATGTGTCGCACGACCAGGTGAAACCCAGGGCACTGAACAACTCGTATCGCTGTCGAAGTCCGGTTACGGTCACGAGTTCAAATCCTTCGCGCACGACGAGCGCCACCAACAGTGCCGCGTTGAACGAGTGCAGATGGCGCTCATCCGCCGTCACCGACGGAACGCCGCCCCGCAAAGCCTCCAACCGGAAACGCCAGAAAGCCACATTCGGCACAGTGACCAGGAGATGCCCTCCTGGCCGGAGGACTCGGTAAAAGTCAGCCACCGCCCGGCCCGGCTCCACGAGATGCTCGATCACCTCACTGGCGACAACCAGATCGAGACTACCGTCCGGTTCCGGAAGGCGTTCAGCATTCAAGTCGACCGGATACTTCAGATCCAAACCTTCCGCACGATCAAGCGCGGCGACCGACAAGTCGCACCCATGCACCACAACCCCGGGCAACACCTGTTTGATTTCCCTGGCCAACCGGCCGTCGCCACACCCCACGTCCAGCATGCGGCCAGGCGCCAGGGCAGCCACTTTCTGACTGATCTGGCCGTACCGTCGCACTCCTTCAAACGCCCCGGCGGCCGCCTTCCAGCCGTTCCACTCGAGGTCATACCGTTCACGTTGACTCATCGTCCTCGACATCGCTCGTTATCCTCGCAGACCGGCCGGCGTCATAGTTCCGGGGCCGGTCTCGTCATGCCCACACCAGACCCGACGCAGGGTGGTCCACATCGCGCGAATCTCCTGCCGTCGTTCGGAGGCATGCGAACACCCCGCCAGCAACAACTTGCGCATCACACCGCCGGCGATCCATCCTTTCATCAACAGCCCCCACGGCTGCGTGAAGTGCTTCTCGACATACCGGATGCGGCTCAATTCCCACTGCACGTTCAACTGCCTCCTGGCTCGCTCACTGCTCTTTCCCAGCAGATGCACGATCTCGACGTCCGCGATATGCCGCACCCGATAGCCACACCGGTGGAGACGACGGCAGAGGTCGACATCTTCGAAATACATGAAGAAGCGCTCGTCCATTCCCCCGACCTGCTCGAAGACCTCTCGGCGGAGCATGAGGCAGGCGCCGTTGGCCCAATCGACATCCTGCGACCGGGTCGCGTTCATTGTCGGCACAGGACCCGCCAGATCCCGGATCCATCGCGGTAAGGCATCCGCATGCACGACATGGTCACGGATCGAGGGAAACGGGAAACAGGATTGCAGCGCACGCCCCTGCTCGTCCCGCTGCAGACAACTCACCGCACCGACGTCGGGGTGTGCGTCTAAGCAGGCGACCATCGCCCGCAGTGTTCCGGGCTTCATGACGGTATCGCTGTTCAAGAAGAGCACGTGCCGTCCTCGCGCTTCCGCCGCCGCCTGATTGCAGGCCGACGCGTAGCCGACGTTGACCGCATTGGCGATGACGCTCGCCCGGGGAAACGCCGCGCGGACGGCCTCCGCACTGCCGTCCGAAGACGCGTTGTCGACGACGAGCACTTCATAGGCTATGTCCGCGCTCGTCTCGTCGATCGAACGCAGGCACGCGACCAGCAGAGCGCGTGTGTTGTAACTGATGAGGGCGATCGAGACATCCATGAGCGTCGCGTCCTAGCGCTTCACCGCGCTGAGCATCAATTCGTTGCCCGCCCACCGCCACACCGGCAATAGTCCCCGCTCCAATCGGTCGAGGCTGCGGGCGATCGGTCCGGCATCCCGAGGCGTCACGTTGCCGCGCGCATGACCTTGGCGGCGGATGCGCAAGCTCTTCTCGTAGTTCACGTGCGACAGGAACGGGCGCGTCAACATCCGCTCGATCCGGAATCCCGCCCGCTCGACGCACGTCTTCAGAGTGTCCGGTGTGAAGAGCCACAGATGCCGCGGCGGTTCCAGCGCCATCCAGTCGTCTTGAAACAACCGACTCATGAGACCCGCCATATTCGGCGTGGTCAACACGAGGCGCCCCCCATCCTGCAACATCCGATGACAGTGTCGCAGATGGGCGATGGGATCGGGCACGTGTTCGATCGCATGGACCATCGTGATGACCGCAGCGCTGCCGTCGGCCAACCCCGCCGACTCTACCGTCCCAACCGTGACCGGAACCCCGTAGCGCTCCCGCGCGATGCGCGCCGCCAGCGGGGACGGATCGATGCCCATCACCTTCCAGCCCAACTCTCTCATTGCGGCGAGGTATCCGCCCGCCCCGCATCCGATGTCGACCAGCAGCCCGCCTTCGACAAAAGGCGGACACAGCTCGTCCCGACCGTAGCGGGCTCGATCTTGTAGGGGACGAAGCCGCCCCAGGAGGCGGCCGGTCGAGGCGGCCCACCACTCGGTCCGCCGAAAGTGTGTGTAACCGAAGATTTCGCTCAGAATCAGTCCGCGAAGCGCATCGCGCACCCCGGCTGCCGGACGGAAGGGCGCCGGACCGACGCCGCCGCCCTCGTGCGGCTCATAGTCGTCGGGATAGCACTTCGGAATATCCGCCACAATGGGCCGCGGGCTTTGCCACACCAGCCCGCAGACTTCACAACGCGCGAACCCGAACTCCCCTTCGACCGAGTAGAGGCGATCGCGCAAGCCTTGGAACAGTGTTACGCCGGGCGTTCCGCAGAGCAAACAGTGTGTCACCCGTTCCGTCGTCAGTGTCGACATGGCGCCGCGCAGGTAATTGGCCTGCCCCTCTCGATTGACGGATACTGAAAGCTCTCGCGGCCGATGACGAGACGCGCGCGCTTCGCCGCCTCCTGCGTCCACCAGGACAGCGGCCGTCTTGCGCAGGCGACTTTGCCGAAGCCAATCGCCAGCACGAGCAGCGAGTTGAGCGTCAGTATCGACCAGAGCAGCACGGCCGCGACAAGACCATCATGCTTGCGGTAGTACCGCACGAGGCCGATGAGACAGTCGGCAACGCCTTGATCGGGCAGCGCCCCCACACCACCCGCACCCCCATGATGCAGCACTTCCGCCTCGGGCAGCACACGCAACCGCCGACCGCCATCGGAGAGCCGACGGCAGAGATCGACATCGTTGTAGAAAATGGGAAATCGTTCGTCGAAGAGCGGCTCTCGGCCGAAGAGCGAACGCCGGAGCATCAGACAGGCCGCCGGTGGCTGCTCCACCTCGGTGACCGTATCGAATGGGGTATCCAACATGTAGAACGCGCGCAGCCACCGATTGTCCGGACACAGATTACGCAAGACGGTTTCCGACCACAGAATCGACGACCACCGCGGCAACTGCTTGTGGTACCGCTGAAGCGACCCGTCGGGGTTGCGCAACACCGCCGTGACACCTGCGCAGTCGAGAGTCGCATCGAGATATTGCACCATCCGGCTTACGGCCTTGGGCTGAACCTCTGTATCGGGGTTCAACAGCAGGACATAGCGCCCCGTCGCGCGCGCGCAGGCCTGATTGTTGGCCCGGGCAAATCCGACGTTGTCCGCGTTGCGCATCAACTCGATCTGCGGGAACTCCTCGACCACCATCGCACTGCTCCCGTCCGTCGATCCGTTATCGACGACGATCACCTGCGCGGCCAGGCCCTTTGCCGCACGGCCGACGGCGCGCAGGCAGGCCTGCAACAGAACTCGCGTATTCCAGTTCACGATGATGATCGTGATATCCATTCCGGT
>JAXLZJ010000067.1:0-6875 GCA_046350995.1 Nitrospira sp. | reverse complement strand
GATCGATCTGTACTCGGAGTTCGCGGGTTCGCCCCCCGACGATGAACCCGCCAGACGTGCCGGAAACCTTCTTCGCCGCTTCCAGCACCCGCTCGGCCAGCTGATGCAGTTCCAACTCCCCATACCGTTGACTGGAGAGGGTGACCGTCACGATCGGCACGTCGTTCACGTCTTTGGGTTTGACCAGAAACGGCTCGGCGCCAGGCGGCAGAAGGTCCTGATTCGACATGAGCTTGTCGTAGAGATCGACCAGGCTCGCTTCCATCGGCTGGCCGACGTAAAACCGCACGATGATCAGCGCACCGCCCGGCCGCGAGATCGAGTACACATACTCCACGCCTTTGATCTCGGACAGTTTCCGCTCAATCGGCTTCGTCAGTTGCTCCTCGACCACCTTGGCGGAAGCGCCGGGGAACGGTAGCCAGACATCGGCCATCGGGACGACGATTTGGGGTTCTTCCTCCCGGGGCGTGACCACGATCGCGAGCAGCCCCAGGAGCAGGGCCGCCACCATGATCAGCGGCGTCAATTTGCTGTCGATAAACAGCGCGGCGAGGCGACCGCTGAGTCCTGGACGGTATCGATCCATAGCGGCTAGGGAGCGGGCGTCGGGGATGGAATCGTGACGGACACGCCGTCGACGCCGCGGGTGCCCTCCAACAGGACTTGCTCCCCCACGTTGACGCCGGACAAAATCTCCAGTCGGCGATCAAACCGCCGGCCGACCTTTACTAACCGGAGCCGCGCAATCCGATCGGCCCCGACCACGAACACGTTCGTCAATTCGCCCCGCTCGACGATGGCCGAGGCCGGCAGGACGATGGTGTGACTCGTCCCCTTATCCAGTTGGAACCGGCCGAACATGCCGCTTTTCAACCCTTGCACGTCGGGGAGATCGACCTTGACGGTGAATGTATGGGTCTGGGGGTCGCCGGCTGGCAGAATCTGGCTGACGACTCCGTTCAGCGTCCGGCCCGGTAACGCATCAATGAACACGGGTAGCTTGTCCCCGCGGACGATCGCCTGGAGATCGCCTTCGGCCACGGTAGCCTCCAAGCGCAAATGCCGGGGGTCTTCCAGTTTGAGCAGCGGCTGACCGGGCGACGCCAGTTCACCCGCCTCGACTTTCTTTTCCGTGATCACGCCGTCGAAGGGGGCCTTCACCACCGTATAGCTCAACTGCGCTACCACCGCCTTACGATTGGCCTCCGCCACTTTGTATGAGCGGGTGGCGTTTTCCATCTCTTGCTTCGAGACGGCGTCCTGGGCATACAGCGTCTTCATCCGGTCGAGCTGCGCCTTCGCGTTCTCGACTTCCGCTGACACACGCGCCAGGTCCGCCTCCACATCCCGATTGTCGAGTTGCAGGAGCGTTTGCCCCTTGGTCACGGTCATACCTTCCCGTACGAACAATCGATCGATCGTGCCTTGAATGCGGCTAGAGAGCGTGGCCTGATGGATGGCGGAAACCTGACCCGTCACCTCCACCCGGACCGGCATTTGAACGGAGGCGACTTCAACAAGGGCGGCTTGAATGGCCGCCGCCGGAGCGGCCGACACGACCGAAGGAACCGGCTCCTCTTTCGAGCCGCAGGCTGCAAGGACCAGCAGTAACACACCCCACCCCAGCCCCTCTCCCGGCCGTCTCACCGCACTCCCTCCTTTACTCCTGCACGCCCAACTTCCGCAGCAGCGCCATCATCGGACACCACCCGGTAAAGGCAGACTGGATCAAATTGGCCGCCACGAACGCGGCGAAGTAATTCCAATACGGATGTACCATAGCCCCCAGCAGCACGGCGGCCAGGACAAAGAGTCCCGCAATCAACCTGAGCATATCGTTGAGTCTCATGGCCCCCTCCTTTCTGTCTACTCATGGGAGGCAGGACAACGCCGAAGGATTCGTCAAGTCCGTTACGGCGTTTTTCTGAGACTCAGCATATAGGCGGTTAGATCACCCAATTGCCGGTCGGTTAGCGGGAATTTCGGCATGAAGGATCCGGGCGACACCGATTGAGGATCCTTGAAATGCTTGAGATGCCATTCCCGCTCGGGCCTGGTGTCGCCGACATAGGACAGATCCGGACCGACTGCTCCGCCTTCCCCATGAATGCGATGACAACCGGCGCAGCCGAATTGTCCATAGAGGGTTTTCCCTCTGGCCACCGCCGGATCGACCCGCGGCACGGCATAGAGATTCTTGACCGAAAGCCCGAGCAGAGACAGGACCACCGTAAGAAACACCACTCCGGCCCCCAACGCCACCGGTCGCTTGATGGGATTTCTGGCGGGGTTGCGATCAATAAAGGGCCATAAGAACATAATCAGCACCACGACCGCCGGAAGAATCCAGGTTGCCAGCGGCTCCAGCGGTCCATGCACGTACTTCAACAACTCATAGTAAAAGAGAAAATACCATTCCGGCACCGGGACGAAACTTGTGTCGGACGGATCGGCTTTATCGGTCAGGGGAAACGGAAATGCCCAGGCGGCCGCCGCCACCAGGGCGAATACGCCCCCGATCACCACGGCATCCATATACACCTGCCGGGGGTAGAACGTCTCCCTGGTCAGAGAACTGCGTTCGTCGGTCCAGGGCCCAGCCGGGCCGACGCGGCGCAGGATGAAGAGATGCAGTCCGATCAACCCCACGAGGATGCCGGGGAGAAACAACACATGAATCGCGAAGAACCGTGACAGGGTCAGGGCACCGAGGGTATCACCTCCGCGCATGACCCGCATCATGAAGTCGCCGACTACCGGGATCGTACCCACCATGTTGATCCCGATCTGCGTCGCCCAATAGGCGGTCTGATCCCACGGCAACAGATACCCGGTAAAGGCAAAGGTCATGACGAGAAGAAACAGCACCACCCCGACCATCCACATCACTTCCCGCGGCGGTTTGTAGGCCCCATAAAGAAAGGCTTGCAGCATGTGGAGCCCGATCGCCACCACCATCGCCGACGCGCCCCAATGGTGAAACCCGCGCACGAACGTGCCGAACAGCACCTCAGTCTCGATGAACCGGATGCTGTCGTAGGCATGATCGGGGGTCGGCGCATAGTAGACCGCGAGGAACATCCCCGTGACGGCTTGGAGCAGGAAGAGAAAGAGCGTGACCGACCCAAAAACATAAATCCAGCTGGCACCGCCTGGAATGGGCTCGTCGAGGAGCGTACGCTCCACTGACTTGAGATTGAGGCGGCTGTCCAGCCAGCGATAGAACCGCATCACAGCGCCTCCGATGCGGCGATGCCTGATTTGAATTCCTCATACACGACTAGTAGGCGTCCGTTCTCGATCCTGACCGGCAAACGGTCCAAGGGACGCGGGGCCGGGCCGGCCAGCACCTGTCCATCGATGTCGAATCGGCTGCCGTGACAAGGACACAGGAACTGCTTCTCCTCGGCCGCCCACCGATACCCACAGCCGAGATGCGTGCATTTAGGCGCGAAGACTGTCACCTGCCCATCCGGCTGTTTGACGGCCCACACCGCCTTTTGAGAACGGGTCTGCAAGTAACCGTCTGGAACGGTCGTCACATGGTCGAGTTGCTTCGGTTCACCGACTGGCACGTCTCCGATTCCGCCGACATCGACCCATGCCCGTTCACGCCGTTTCAAGGCCGGCGAGACAACATAGCCGAACAAGGGAACCGCCAGCCCGACGCCGATCAACCCGGCGATACCGGCTGTGATCCAGCCGAAGAACGAGCGGCGCGTCCCGATAGGCGTATGGAGTCCGCCCTCGCCCTGGTTATCACCCCATGACGTCATCCCTCATTCTCCAGTTTTGAGATCCCCATCGCTTTTAAGATCGCCTTCTCGAAGAAGGGCTCGCTCACACCCCGCTTCATCTTCATCAGGAAATACTTCTCAAGTCCGATCTTGGCCAGGTGGACCCACTTCCCCTTCTTGGCCCAGGTGACGTTTCTCGGCGCCATCTGCGGCAGCGCCACGAAGGCCATCCCGGTATCGCCCATATCGGCCAGACAGATGGCATTCCAGGTAGCCGTGTCGCGCTTCTCGTTGTTCTCGATGTCCGCCTTGATATTGTGGACCGCCGCGGACACCATCGATTCGATCATGTACCCGGTTTTCGGCGCCCCCGTCGGAATCGGCGTCTGCTCCACAGGCGGAATCGCCACACACACGCCGACGGCGTAGATGTTCCGGTGCTTCGGATTGGCCTGATAGGAGTCGATGTTGACGAATCCCTTCGGATTACAGAGACCGGGAGTCCCCGCCACGGCATCGACCCCGGCGAACGGCGGGATCATCATCGAGTACCGGAACGGCACCTCCTGCCCATCCTCCAGCAACATCTTTCCCGGCTGTACTTCCTTTATCGACATATTCGAAAGCGGCTTGATCGAATGCTCGGCGAATTCATCCTCCATCAAGCGCCGCGATTTCCCGACGCCGGCCAGTCCCATATGGCCGATATAGGGTTCGGGCGTGACAAAATAGATCGGTACTTTCTTCCGCAGCTTTTTCTTCCGGAGATCGGCATCGAGGATGAACGCCATTTCATAGGCGGGGCCGAAACACGACGCGCCTTGTGCCGCGCCGACGACGATGGGGCCGGGATCCTTGAGAAAGCCCTGATAGGCGCCCCACGCCTGCTCCGCATGATCGACGTTGCACACCGACTGGGTATAGCCGCTCGGGCCGAGGCCCGGGACCGCACCGAAGTTCAACTTGGGCCCTGTCGCGATGATGAGATAGTCGTAAGGCACCTCGCCTTTTGAGGTAATGACGCGGTTCTGTTCCGCTTCGATCCGATTCGCGGCGGCATGAATGAACTCCACCCCCTTCTTTTCCAGGACCGGTCCGAGCGCGAAGCTGATATCCTTCCGTTTACGCCAGCCCACCGCCACCCAGGGATTCGACGGCACGAAGTGGAACGACTCCACGTTCGAAATCACCGTGACCTTGTGCTTCTCTTCTAACAACTCCCGCGCCTCATAGGCTGCCGGTAAGCCTCCGATCGACGCCCCGATGATCACGACTCGTGCCATAACGCCCTCCCTTCCCTCGCTGTCAGCCATCAGCCGCCAGCGATCAGCTATTGAGATCCGAACTCTTGGCCTGACTCGTATGAGCCCGTACGAGCGGAGAGGATTCGCCGAGCTACGCGCATTTTGATGGCTTCTCCGGGTGGTGGCTGACAGCTAACGGCTCACGCCTAAGCGATACAGGTCGTGACAGGTGGTACAACGCGCGGTCATATCCGAAAGGCGGCGGAGGAGCTGCTGCGGAGTCTCCTGCTGCGCAACTGCGTCCGCCAGGGCATCCATGTCCCGATGAATGGACATACCCATCTGCTTGAACGGCAGCGGCAGTTTCGCCATGATTGCCGGATTCACATCCGCCGCCATGCCCAGCCCCGCAGCCCTCGCGGAACTCTCCATTGCCTGCCGGTCTGGAAGCGGGTCTCCCAGGACTCTGAGCACCTGGTCGATCGTTTTCAGCAATTGCCGCATTTCGCCGAGAATCAGATCGCGTTCCGCCTCAGCTAGCCTGATTTCCGTCCGACCATCGGTTCCTTTCGCGGTCCATCCCTGTACAAAGAACCAGCCGATTCCTGCAACGGTAAAGACCCATAGGACCAGCGCCCCGATACAGAGGTACTTCTTCACATCGACTCCTTACGGATCTTCTATTTCGCAAACGGCAGGACGCCGGCCCCGTGGTCATAGACCAGACTGCCGCCGAAATAACTCGCGACGAGCAGCACGACAACGCCGATCAACCCCACGGCCACCGATAAGCTGCGCTGCTCGCGCATCCACCCGACGGCCACCGCCGCCCGCAATCCCAGGAGCCCTGCGAAAATCCAGAATGTCGCGAAGCCCAGCCCTTCATGCAATTCGAGTATCCGTTCCGGAATACCGCTGTGCTCCACCGCCTCTTCCGCCAGATGGCCAGAGATCACCGCGACCACAGCACCGGCCATACCAGCTGCCAATGTGTACAAACTCGCGATCCGGCATTCGTCAGGACGCCAGCGAGCAGCCAGGAGGTCGAAGAAGACCGACGTCGACAGCAACGCGATCGGAAAGTGGACCAACATCGGATGAAGTGGATGCATGACGTATTTCGAAATGCAAGCAGGAGGCCTGGCAGACGGATGCCTCCCTCGAATGCGCTAGATAGAGGCAAATCCGAGAAGTTTTTCAGAAAGAATCCGGTGCGAGATGCGCGGCGGGGGAGTTGTTCCCCAGATCTTTCCGAATATCTGTAGCGGAACGCGCCAGCGGCGTCGTGAACGCTTACCTAATCGGGAATTTGGAAAGACCGCTCTTTTCGGAGCAGCAGGACCGCGGCATCTCTTCGCTACAGCCTCGCCAATGTGACGGCTGCGAACAAGACTCCCAATGCGATCACCAGCGCGACACGGGGCAGCCACGAAGCCGCTGCCAGCAGGCGTTGCTCCGACACGCTACGTCGATCCGGCGGCACAGTGAGAAGCGTTCGGACGCGCGGGCCCAGGAACAGGTCGTGGACAGCGGTCAACACTAGAAACAGCGCGACCAGCGTCAGCTTGCCGGCCAAGACCGTCGGCCAGCGGGACGGCTCGAACAGCGGCCACCCGTGTGCGATCACGAGCATGGGTCCGGTCAGAAGCAAGAGCGCGACGCCGCTCCACACGACCAGACGGAACCGTTTCGCCGCTGTGCGAAAGAGCGCACCTGCATCAGGTTTCGCCGCCATGGCGCGATAGGAAGGTGCCAGTACCAACGATAAGAATAAGGAGCCGCCGATCCAGGTAACGGCGGCCAGCAGATGAATCCAAACCAGGACGAGCGGCATCATCGATCAGACGCCGTGCGAGGGACGTGTAGGGTTCGGATGAAAGAGCATGGGCTG
>JAXLZJ010000066.1:0-7011 GCA_046350995.1 Nitrospira sp. | reverse complement strand
CCCGCTGCTGGTGATGATGCCCTGGTTCATTTGCGGCATCGCGGCCTTCGTGGAAATCAACTTCCGGGGATTTCTCCTCGGCCGACTGGCGCCCCTTGAATCTCAGGTGACCGGGTTCCGCCTCACACCGGTGGCACTCGTCGCCAGCGCGGTCGCCTTTGCCTTCGACCCCTTCATGGTCGCGACCTTCCGCCACCTCCATTGGATCGCGGTGTGGGACGGCCTCATCTGGGGCGCGCTGTGGCTGAAGACGAAGAACCTCTATCTCACCATCGTGGCCCACGCGATCGAGGTGATCATCATGTACCTGGCAGTCCGCGCTACGCTTGTGTAAGGATCAGGATCACCGACCGGACACGAGGCACGATGAACCCATCGTTCTCCAGCTATCTCGTCAACGACGTCTTCGGCGATCCCGGCGTCTTCGTGGAAATCCGCTGGTCCAAACGCGCCCTGTTGTTCGACTTGGGTCACAACGACGCGCTGGGCCCCACCCGTCTCCTACGGGCCACCGACGTGTTCATCTCCCATACCCACATGGACCATTTCATCGGCTTCGACGCGGTACTGCGGGTCGCCCTGGGGCGCGGGAAAACGCTTCGGCTCTTCGGCCCTCCCGGGCTGATCGACAATGTGGAGGGAAAGCTGCGCGGCTATACCTGGAACCTTGTCGACGGCTATCCCCTGACCATCGAAGTACAGGAATTTCACCCCGGGCGGATTCAGCACGCGGTGTTCCACGCGAATACCGGATTCATCCGGACCGAACAGCCGGACCTTCCGCCGATGCCACAGTCCGGCGCCGGACTCTTCCCCGTCCTGAACGAGTCTATGTTCACCGTCACAGCCGTGGCGCTGGATCACCGCATCCCGTCGTTCGCCTACAGCCTGGAGGAGCACTTTCATATCAACGTGAATAAACAGAAGCTGCACGAGGCAGGGCTCCCGGTCGGCGCTTGGCTCAAGGACGTGAAGCAGTATATTTGGCAGGGCCATCCCGACGAGTTTCGCTTCACCGCCACCCTCTACGACGAACATCGGCGTTACGAGCGAGACTTCGTCCTCGGCGAGGTGAAGGAGCGGTTCGTCACGATCTCCCGCGGCCAGAAGATCGCCTACGTCGTCGATGCCCGTTATGACGAGGCCAACGAAGCCAGGATCGTTGCCTTGGCGCACGGCGCCGACGTGTTGTATTGCGAAGCCCCCTATCTGGAGGCGGACGCAGACAAAGCGCGCGATCGCTACCACCTGACTGCGAAACAAGCCGGCCTCATGGCCCGGAAGGCCCAGGTGCGCGACCTCGTTGTGTTTCATTTCTCGCCACGGTATACCGGTCAGGGCGAGGCCTTAGAGCGGGAAGCCCTGGAAGCCTTTTACGGAGCGTAAGGAGGACGTGTGAACGAGTGGGGCAGATACGTGGTGTATTTCCTTCTGGGCGGGACGATCGTCAGCGTCTCAACCTATCTCGGCGCACAGGGCCGGTCGTTCCTTGCAGCCTTCGCCAGCACCTTTCCCGCCATTACGGGCGCGACCTTCGTGCTGATCTATCTCAACGGGGGCAACGACGCCATCGTGAGCTACGCCAAGAATCTCCTCTGGTTCGTCCCACCCTGGATCGTCTACGTCACCGCCATGATCGTGGGGGTCCCGCGCTTCGGGTTTTGGCCCGCGATGGTCGGCTCGCTCGCGTTGTACATGAGCTGCGTGGGCGTGGTCCGGCTCATCCTCCGCTAGGGAAGAATCAGAGCACGATCCCGAAGTGGTCGCTCAACAGTCGGACGTAGTCCGCATCGCTCTCCGCGGAAGACTTTTCCGTTCTTCCCTGCTGTCGCACACTCAGCGTGCGTTCGACGAGAATCTTCCGCCCTTCGGTCGTCGGGATGGTGCAGATACGGCGCTGCATGAAGATCGATTCGGGCGAATGCGAATGGAAGTAGTTCGGATACTTGTAGTCGATCGGCTGACAAGGCTCCATGGTGAAGGAATAGAGGCTCTCCCATTCACCGTGCACGTGACATTGGAGCAGATACTCCCCGCCCTCGGCAGGCATCAGCCGGAACTGCTCCGAATATTGAGTGACCTGCGTCCCCGGCGAGAGGGGCATCGGTTCCAAGAGCCCGTTGCCGCCGAACCCGACATCGACCAGCCAGGGCTCTCCGGCAATCGTGACCATGAGGACTTGGTGACTCCGCGGATTCGGTGGCTTCGATCCGTACCGCACGCGCGCGATCAGCCGCGTGACCGAGAACCCGAGTTGCTCCAGTAGCAGGCTGAAGAGCCCGTTCAACTCGAAGCAATACCCGCCTCGGCATGCCGTCACGACCTTGGCAAAGAGATCCGTCGGCTCCAACGACACCGGCTTACCGAGGAAGTTGTCGAGATTCTCAAACGGAACCGTGAGCACATGGGCGAGGTGCAATGCACGCAGCCCATCAGATGACAGCGGCACATCGCCGCGATGCCCGATTCGCTCCAGATACTGCGGCACATCCATTGGCAGAGACACTCCAGCCAGTCACGTACCGCGATATTATAGAAAGGCCCGCACTGGAGATCTATGGGAGACCGGTGTCCGGCTACCCCACCCCGTTGAAATGCAGGCGATTCAACTCGTTGAGCGCGGCGATCATCTGATCGAGAGCGCGGGTCACGGTACGGCTGGCGGTTTGGGAGGGAGCGCTGTCGCCGGACCAGAGATCGGGTGGGCTGGCGAGTTCACGGATATTCTGGCAGAAACGGGAAATGGTCTGCTTCCAGTGATAGGCGTCTGAATCGGCTTGTAGAAACTCCACCCGGTCGCCGGCGAACGGCGTCTCGAACTGGCCCGCGCGGAACTGCCACATGTCCTCCATGGCCTGCTGCCGCTCCGGCGTGAACTGGAGTCCCTTCATTTGCTCATTGAGCGCGGCGAAGAATCCACCCACCACATATTCGACATGCGTCGCCGGAAACACGCCAACACAGGCCTGCATCACGAGATACTTGTGGAACACAAACACCTCGGCGCTGATCCGCGCCTCGTTCGCATCGGGATCGTAGGCTTTGGCCAACTCGCGCAGCGCATCGGCGGAGGCTCCTTCGAGGCTCGTCCCCAGCAACCGCACGATCTGGCGTCCGAGATTTAAGTATTCTGAATTCGGCAATAACATCTTGTTATCTTCTGCTCTTGTGCGAGCGGGGCTTCCTCTCGCAGGAGGCTCAAAACGGCCGTTCAGCAAGATCGCCGACGATGTCCCGAATCGACGCAAAGAAGTCGCGAAAGATGTTCGCCCCCAAAATCGCGTCTCCGGTCACCAGTCCCAGATACGTCACCGCACGCTTGCTTTCGATCGTCGGAGTCGTCGAGAGAATCATGGCGCCTCCTTCTTACCTCGCCCATCCTCTCACCATTGCACACGATCGCCAAGCCTTTCGTCCTTCCCTGTTGAAGCCCCTCCCGCAGCTTGCTAGGATCGCAGATTACATTTTCCGGAGTCGTCGCCGTGGACCGCACCCCTCCGTCTCCATCGCAGTCATCCGACCTCGTCATCGAGGGCGCGCGGCAGAACAACCTCAAGAACATCTCGCTCCGCATTCCCCACAATCGGGTCACCGCCATCACCGGCTTGTCGGGATCGGGCAAATCATCGCTGGCCTTCGACACGTTGTTTGCTGAAGGCCAATGGCGCTATGTCGAATCCCTCTCCACGTACGCCCGGATGTTTCTGGATAAAGTCGCCCGTCCGGATGTAGACCGCATCCTCAACGTGCGTCCCGCCATCGCGATCGAACAGAAAAACCAGGTCCGGACCGCCCGTTCGACGGTAGGCACGACGACCGAGATCGCCGACCTGCTCCGGCTCTTGTTCGCGAAAATCGGCAAACCTCTGTGTCCCGATTGCCAGCAGGAAGCCCGCTCCTTTCATCCCGACTCGGTCACCGAAGACGTGTTGGCGCGATTTCCAGACGCGCGGGCGATGATCCTCTTTCCCATCGCGTCGCCGCCGACCGGCGTGGATGGGACCTTCGTCCAAACGCTCCTGGCGCGCGGGTTTGCCCGCCTGAAAGCGGGAGACGAGATCCTCGATCTCCATGAGAGCGCCACCCTGCCGCCTCACGCTCCGTCGCCGCTCTTCATCATCTTGGACCGGCTCGTCATCCGGGCCGACAGTCGGTCTCGGATCACGGAAGCGGTCGAAACCGCGTTTCATGAAGGCGACGGCCGCTGTGCAGTCGACGTGATCGGCCACGGCCGGGAGTCCTACAGCACCAGTTTCCTCTGCCAGCGATGCGGGCGCACCTTCGAACCGCTACGGCCGATTCTATTTTCCTTCAATCACCCGCTCGGCGCCTGCTCGGAATGCAAAGGCTTCGGCAATGTGCTGCGCTATGACCCAGATCTTGTCATCCCCGATCACAATAAGTCGCTGGTACAGGGCGCCATCGAGCCCTGGAGCAAACCAGGTACCGACTGGTGGCAGAAGCAGATGCTGTTGGCCATGAAACGGAAAGGCGTGGACCTGACTGCGCCCTACCGACTGCTACCGAAAGAGACGCAGCACCTGTTATGGAAGGGCGACAAGTCGTTCGACGGCCTCAACGACTTCTTCACCTACCTGGAAGGCGAGCGGTACAAGCTGCATGTGCGGGTCATGCTGAGCCGCTACCGCACGCCGTTCGAATGTCCCCTCTGCCACGGCAGCCGTCTGAAACCGGAAGCGCGCTTCGTCAAAGTCGCCGGACACGATATTCACGAAGTCTCCGAACGCACCATCGCCGACCTCCTGACGTGGATCGAGTCGCTCCCTCTCCGGCCGTTCGAGCAAAATGTCGCCGCCGATATTCTGCGCCAATTGAAGGCGAAACTCGGTTTTCTCCTGCGTGTCGGCCTCGGCTACCTCACACTCACCCGACAAACCAAAACGCTCTCCGGAGGCGAAGCCCAACGGGTGTCGCTCGCCAATCAACTCGGCGCCCGCTTGGTCGGCACCTTGTACGTGCTCGATGAACCGACCATCGGCTTGCATGCCCGCGACACCGATTTACTCGCCGGAATCCTCAAGGACCTCGCTTCGGTCGGCAACACCGTCGTCGTCGTCGAGCATGACCGCCGCATGATCGAGTCCGCGGACTATCTGATCGAACTCGGTCCGCAGTCCGGCGAACGGGGCGGCGACCTCGTCTGCGCCGCGCCGCGCGACGCCTTCGTCACAGACCCGCGGTCGCTGACCGCCCGCTATCTCCGCGAGGAGGAGCGGATTCCGCTGCCGAAGTCGCGCCGCTCCGGCAGCGGCAAGGTGCTCGTCATCGCCGGCGCGAAGGAGCACAACCTCAAAGACCTCGCGGTCCGGCTGCCGCTCGGCATGTTCATCTGCGTCACCGGTGTGTCGGGGTCCGGCAAAAGCACGCTCGTCGAAGACACCTTGTACCGGGCGCTGGCCCGCGCGTTCCGCGTGGAATCTCTTCCGATGGGCCGGTTCAAAGCGATCAAAGGGATCGAGCATCTCAAAGGCGTGCGCCTCATCGATCAACAACCCATCGGCCGCACGCCGCGGTCGAACCCCATCACGTATTTGAAAGCTTTCGACGAGATCAGACAGCTGTTCGCGGGCGAGCGCGAAGCCCTCCGGCAAGGGCTCACGGCGGGCCATTTCTCCTTCAATACCACCGGCGGCCGCTGCGAACGCTGTGAAGGAGCCGGCGTCGAAAAATTAGAGATGTATTTTTTCGAGGATATGTACGTCCCGTGCGAGGCCTGCGAGGGCAAGCGCTTCAAGCCGGAAGTCCTGGCCATTCGTTACAAGGGCAGGACGATCTCGGACGTGCTGAACATGACCGTGGACGAAGCCTTCTCGTTCTTTTCCGGCACGCCGAAGCTGTCGGAAAAATTGCATCTGCTCTCCACCATCGGCCTCGGGTACCTGCGCCTCGGCCAATCGGCCACGACGTTGTCCGGCGGCGAAGCCCAGCGATTGAAAGTGGCGGCAGAGTTGAAAGACGGCGCGGCGAAGGATCTGCTCTACATCATGGACGAGCCCACCACCGGTCTCCACTTCGAGGACGTGAAGAAGCTCCTGGCCGTGCTCCACAAACTCGTGAACGCCGGCAACACCCTCGTCGTCGTGGAGCACAATCTGGACGTGATCAAATCGGCGGATTGGGTGATCGATCTCGGCCCGGAGGGCGGCGCAGCGGGCGGCCAGATCATCGCGGAGGGCAGGCCGGAACAAATCGCAAAAATGGCCGAGTCGCACACGGGACGGTTTCTGAAATCCTGTTTATAGCCCGACTACAACCCCGGCCTCGGTTCGGCCACGATGCCGAGCTCCAGCGGAGCGCCGTGGCGGCGGATATCGAGCCTCAACGGCTGGTCCGCTTCGACCTGGCATAGGCGCTTGGCTTCGCGTTCCGACTTCACGCGGGCCAACGGCTGCCCGTTGCACCCGACGACCTGGTCCCCCACGAGTAGACCGGCCTTCTCGGCCGGCAGGCCGCTCCGCAATTCCCGTATCTGGTAATAGCGGCTCCCGCCGGTTTCGAGCAACTCCCAGTTCACCCCGATGCGTCCCGAACCCAACAAGCCGGTCTGCGAACCGAATCGGGCGAGGATGCGATGGACGATCACTCTTGCCGATCCTTCGGGGTCGTCGCGGGTCTGATCGGTGAGATGCCCTTCACCGTTGAACAGCAGTTGGCCGGTTTCGACGTCGACCATGCGTAGCGAGAGCGACACGCTGTTGGTCCGCGCTTCGACGTGTTGCTCCCATTGCTGCACGCCGCCGACGATGATGGCATGGGCGCCGACGAGCTTGCCGACCTTCAACACGTTGGCGTCGTCGGCATGGGTGAGTTGAATGACCTGCTCCTTGAGCACTTCATCCAGCTTGGCCCGCTCCACCATATTCATGTCGAGGTCCAGCAGGAGCGTCGTCACGATCCCCGCGACACGAGCGCCTGAACCCGGTGCGTTCGGTGCGTCCTCGAACAGCATCACGGCCATGGTGCGGTAACGGTCGATGGTCTCGCGATTGA
>JAXLZJ010000065.1:0-7388 GCA_046350995.1 Nitrospira sp. | reverse complement strand
AGCGTCTTCCGATTCACGAGTGGGGATGGGAGTTTTGGTTCCAAGCCTGGATGCGCCGGGACATCAATCGGCTAATTCCGTTGATCACGTTGCCGGACGGAGCGTTTCGGAAATGGTCGCCTGGCCGGTGGAAGGGCATCAAGACGTGTAACCTCTCCATCTGGCGGAGCGATTTGCTTCGCGTGAACGGCGTGGATGAGTCATACGAAGGGTGGGGACTAGAAGATAGCGATCTGGTCATCCGTCTACTCCGGAGCGGCGTTCGCCATAAAACAGCCCGCTATGCGGCACCGGTGTTTCATCTGTGGCACCGGGAACAATCTCGTAGCGGGTTGGATGAAAACAGGAAACGGTTGGAGAGAGTGTTGACCTCGCACGACATTTGGGCCATCAAAGGGCTGGATCGTTACGCGGTGAGAGCGTAAGGTGGGCATCAGTGCGGTATGACAGAACTGGATGCGGTGGCGGGATAGGATGATGTCGCGTAGAGCACCTTCCGTCAAACTGAAGATCGCCGTTCTGATCAAGCGCTTTCTCCGCACCGGCGGTGCGGAAAAGTATGCGCTGGAGGTGGTCCGGCGATTGGCTGTCGAACACGAGGTCCACGTGTTCGCACATGAATGGTCGTTCGACGGCCCCGAGTCGATCACGTTTCACAAGATTCCGAGACTCTGTCGGAAGCCAGCCTGGCTTAATCAATTGTTTTTCTCGCATCGCTGCCAGGACGCCACGGCCAAAGGGTTCGATATCGTGCACTCGTTCGAGAAGGTTGCAATGTTCGATGTTATGACGGTGCAATCGCCTTGTTTTAAGTCCGCGGACTTGGCTAACCAGGGATATTGGACGCAGTTGGTAGATAAGGTACGCATGTTGCTCAGTCCAAGAAAATGTGCCTGGCGTTGGCTCGAGGCCAAGCAGTTCGCCGACGACGGTGTCCGGGTGATTGTGGCGGTTTCGGACTACATCAAAAAGAACGTTCAGGCCTGTTATCCTCTGTCGGATCACCGTTTTCATTTGGCCTACACAGGGGTCGAGGTGCCGACGAACATCCGGACATCCGACTCACACGAGGTTGACGAGTTGCGCGTTCAGCACGGTGTCGGGTCTGGCAATTTGGTCGTCTTGTTCGTCGGGACAGAGTTCAAACGGAAAGGCCTGGACGCGTTGCTTCAGGGGGTCGCGTTGCTCCCTCGCGGGAGAGTGAAACTGTTGATCGCGGGTGGTGGAGGCGGGAGGCTGGATTATTATAAGGGGCTTGCGGGCAGGATGGGGTTAACCGGAGATGTTCGGTTTCTCGGTTTGGTGCAGCAGATCGAACAATTCTACCCCTTGGCGGACGTGTACGTGTTGCCGACGCTGGCCGATCCCTGCCCGCTGGCCCCACTTGAGGCTATGGCGGCGGGGGTTGCGACGGTGATGAGTGCGTCTGCTTATAACGGAAGTGCGGAGCTGATTCGGGAAGGGGAGGCGGTGCTGCTGTCCGATCCCCGTAATCCGCAGGAAATTGTAGATACGTTAACGCGGTTAATGGACCGGCAAGTGAGAGACACTCTTGCGCGTAACGGATGTCAGGCTGCGCGTCGATGGTCGTGGGACCAGGCCGCCGCTGAGACGTTGGCCGCCTATCGGGACGTGATGCAACGGAAAGCCCTTGTCGGTAGTCTGAAATTGGAGGCGCAGGGGGCGGCATGAGAAGCTTCGCAAGTCAGCTGTTTCACGCCGTGGCTGGTCGGTACGGCCAAACGATCTTGAGGTTCCGATCGCTGCTGGTCTTGGCTACCCATGTACTTTTGATTGTAGCGGCGCACGTGACGGCATTCGCGCTGCGGTTCGAGGGTAACATCCATGCGCCGTTTGATCGCATGATCTGGACGTACTTGCCCGCCGTGTTGGTGATCTATTGGGGTGGGCTGTGGGCATTCGGTATTCAGCGGGGGTTGTGGCGGTACGTCGGCCTCCATGATTTGGGCAGGATTTTTTGGGCGTCGCTGGCGAGTTCCGCCGCGTTCTACGCGATCGTTCATCTGGGGCTCGGGTTCATCGAGTACCCGCGATCGATCATCATTCTGACCGGGCTATTGAGCGGGTTCTATATCGCCGGCATTCGCATGGTCGTCCGGTGGTTCCGCGAATGGCTGCACATCGCGGGGCCGACCGCCAGGCGCGTGCTCATCGTGGGCGCGGGGCACGCCGGCGAGTTGCTCGTCCGGGATATGCTGGCCGACCCCGGGTACAACAGCCGCCCCGTCGGATTTATCGACGACGATCCGGTGAAGCGGAAGATGAAGATCCACGGGATTCCCGTCGTCGGGCGGATCGAAGACATCAAGTCGGTGGCCGATCGATTGGAGGCGCACGAAATCATCGTAGCGCTGCCGTCCGCCTCGACCAGCACCAAACAACGGATTCTCGCAGCGTCGGAAGGGTGTACGGCGCCGATCAAGATCTTGCCGAACGTCAGGAAGCTGTTGGGCGATCCTGTTTCGCTACAACAAGTGCGGCCCATGAGTCTCGAAGACTTGTTGCAACGGGAGCCGGTTCAGACGGATCGGCAGGAACTGCGGCCGCTGATCGAAGGCAAGACCGTGCTGGTGACTGGAGCGGGGGGATCCATCGGGTCGGAATTGTGCCGGCAGATTGCGTCCTATCAACCCGAGTCGCTGGTCCTGTTCGAGCGTTACGAGAATTCCTTGCATACGCTGCTGCTCGAATTGCGCGCGACCTATCCGACGGTAGGGGTGCTGCCGATGGTCGGCGATGTTACGGTACCCGAACGGGTCGCGGAGGTGTTCCGCCAGACCGGACCGGATCTGGTGTTTCACGCCGCGGCCCATAAGCATGTGCCGCTGATGGAGCTGAATCCCAAGGAAGCGGTTCGGAACAACGTCATCGGGACCCGCGTGGTCGCCGAGGCCGCGCTCGAAGCGGGCGTGGATCGCTTCGTCCTCATATCGACCGACAAGGCTGTGAATCCGACGAGTGTGATGGGAACCACCAAGCGAATCGCTGAACAGGTGATTCAGGGATTTAACCATCGGGGAAAGACCAAGTTCACAGTGGTACGGTTCGGGAACGTGTTGGGGAGCAACGGCAGCGTAGTCCCGCTCTTTACCGAGCAAATTCGCAAAGGCGGTCCGATTACGGTGACTGACCCGGAGATCAAACGGTTTTTCATGACGATCCCCGAAGCGGTGCAACTGGTATTGCAGGCAAGCGTTATCGGACAAGGCGGAGACGTGTTTGTGCTGGACATGGGCGAGCAGATTCGGATCGTGGACTTGGCTAGGAACATGATTGTGCTCTCGGGCTTGGTTCCGGGGAAAGATGTCGACATCACCTTCACCGGGTTACGTCCGGGCGAAAAGCTTTACGAAGAGCTGTTCGACGAAAGCGAGCAGGTGCAATCGACGGCGCATGCAAAGATCAATCGGGCGCTCGGCGCGCCCGCCCAACCCGGGCTTGAGCCATGGTTGGATCGCTTGGATACCGAGTTGTTGCAGTGGTCTGACGACGAAGTGCTGCTGGAATTACGACATCGGGTGCCGAACTTTACCCCCACCGTTCCCCAGAAAGTCTCCTGATCGGCCGCCGGATTTCGTTGCCTATAAAGAGAGATGTGGTAGGCAAATCAGACGATTCGCGCTACAGTTCTAACCGATACCAACCGATAACAACCCAAGTAAACGACTCCAACCATGTGGGGTGACGCGTGAAAGGCGTTGTATTGGCGGGCGGACTAGGCACCAGGCTCCTTCCCTTGACCAAAGTCACGAATAAGCATTTGTTGCCGGTGTACGACCGGCCGATGATTTATTATCCCATCCAAACCTTGGTCAATGCTGGCATTCGGGACATCATGCTGGTGACTGGCGGAAATAACGCCGGCGATTTTCTTCGCCTGTTGGGTAATGGGAAGGAATTCGGGCTTCGGCATCTGAACTATACCTATCAAGAGGGAGAAGGCGGGATTGCCGACGCGTTGCGACTGGCGGAACATTTTGCTGATGGCGAATCGATCTGCGTCGTGCTGGGTGATAACATTATCGAACGCAATATTGCCAAGGCGGCGGAGGCGTTTCGGCGTCAACGAGTGGGGGCAAAGATTCTTCTGAAAGAGGTCACGGACCCCCAGCGATTCGGTGTGCCGGTGCTGGAGGGCAACCGCGTGATACAGATCGAAGAGAAACCTCGGCATCCGCGCTCCCCGTATGCCGTCACGGGCTTGTATTTTTACGACGTGAACGTCTTCGAGATCATCAAGACCCTCAAGCCGTCGGGACGCGGCGAGTTGGAAATCACGGACGTCAACAACGCCTACATCGCCGCCGGCACGCTGACCTGGGATGTGTTGGAAGGCTGGTGGACCGATGCGGGAACCATCGAATCGCTCTATCTGGCCAATCAATTGGTAAGCCAAACCCGAGCGAACAAGCTCGAGGCAGCATGAACATTCTGGTAACCGGCGGGGCCGGGTTCATCGGGTCGCATCTCGTGCGGCGGTTACTCCGGCGTTCCGAACATCGGATCGTCAACCTTGATGCCCTCCGCTATTCCGGGAATCTGGCCAATCTGGAGGATGTGCAGACCCATCCGCGCTACCACTTTGTCCAAGGCGACATCTGCGATCAGCCCTTGGTCGAGACGATCGTACGTGATCATCGGATCGAGGGGGTCATTAATTGTGCGGCCGAAACGCACGTCGACCGGTCGATTCTCGACCCAGGCAGCTTTGCGCGGACCGATGTGGTTGGAACCGGCGTCTTATTGGAAGCGGCGCGGCAGGCCGGGGTTTCGAGGTTTCTGCAGGTCAGTACCGATGAAGTATACGGGAGCGTCGAAACCGGAACGTCCCAAGAGGATGCCCGGTTGGCGCCTCGGAGCCCGTATTCGGCCAGTAAAGCAGGCGGCGAATTGCTGGCGCTGAGTTTTTGGACGACTTATCGATTCCCGGTCGTGGTCACTCGCGGCAGCAATACCTATGGCTCGCACCAGTATCCCGAAAAATTCATTCCGCTGTTTGTTACCAATGCCATTGACGATCAGTTACTCCCACTGTACGGCGACGGAAAGCAATGCCGGGATTGGCTGGCGGTCGAGGATCACTGTGCCGGGATCGAGCATGTCTTTTTCCAGGGGGAGCCCGGCCAGGCGTATAACATCGGCGGGGGGAATGAACGGGAAAACCTTGCCGTGGCGGAGTCGATTCTCGCATTGCTTGACAAGCCGAAAGACCTCTTACGCTTCGTCAGCGATCGTCCCGGGCACGACCGTCGTTACGCCATCGATTGTCGTCGGGCACATGAATTGGGTTGGAAACCGGTCATTCCCTTTGACGAGGGGCTTTGCGCGACCGTCCGGTGGTATCAGGAACACGAGTCATGGTGGCGCCCCATCAAATCCGGGGAGTTTCGTCGGTACTATGAAGAACAGTATCAACGGCGTCTTGCGGAAGGAACGGTATGCGGGTCCTAATTACCGGAGCCACCGGACAGTTAGGGACGGAACTGTGCCGTGTGTTCTCCGCAGAGACGGTTTTCCCCTTTGATCTTCCCGAATTCGACTTTGCCGACCCGAATCTTGCCGAACGAATCGTTCGAGAACAACCGGATCTGATCGTTCATGCGGGAGCGTTTACGGATGTCGACGGAGCGGAGCGTGAGCCGGCTCGTGCATCGGCCATCAACGCGACCGGGACGGAACGGGTGGCGATAGCCGCCCAGCGGTGCGGTGCCAGGCTCTTTTATATTTCGACTGATTATGTATTTCCTGGCACGAAGATGACGCCCTATGAGGAAACGGACAGTCCCGCCCCCCTTAATGTGTACGGCCGGTCGAAATGGGAGGGAGAGCAGGCAGTCCACCGATCCGGCGTCCGCAGCTTGATCATCAGAACCGCCTGGCTCTATGGACAGCACGGGAAGAACTTCGTGAAGTCGATCATGCATGCTGTGAGGACGCAAGCTGCTCTGCAGGTCGTTGCAGACCAGCGAGGGTGTCCCACGTATGCCGAGGATCTGGCCGTGGCCATTCGGTCGTTGGCAGACCGGCAGGTCGAAGGCATTCTGCATGTAACGAATCGGGGAGACTGTACATGGCACGAGTTTGCTTGCGCCATCGTCGCAGAGATGGGACGGCCCATCCCGGTTCATCCGATTACGACGCAGATGGCTGGACGATTGGCGCTGCGTCCCGCATACTCCGTGCTCGCTCAAGACCGTGTGAGGTCTTTGGGACTCATCCTTCCGGATTGGAGGGACGCTCTCACCCGGTTTATGCATTCCCAGCAAGGGGCAATGGTTGCGCCCTAGCCTGCCTGCGTCACCTGCCACCATGTGCTGAATCATTTTCCTTTGGCATTGGACCTTGGTGTGGGTATGATCGGCATCAGTACGTAGAAACGATACGTCGTGGTTTCAGATAGATAGGGAACAAGGTGAAGATGCCGTCATCAGGTAGATCGAGAGGGGTGAAGCCCGCAGTGCTGAAGGACATTCGGATCGTGGCGACCGATGTCGATGGGGTGTTGACCGATGCGGGCATGTACTATTCCGAATCCGGCGACGAGTGGAAAAAATTCAACACACGCGACGGTATGGGGATCAAATTGTTGCAAAAGGCGGGTTTGGTCACTGCCATCATTACGCAAGAGCGGACCAAGCTCGTAGCCAGGCGGGCGGAGAAATTGGCGGTTCCAGAGTTGCATCAGGGCGCATTCGATAAGCTGACTGTCATACGCGATCTGGTGACGCGTCATGGGGTGACGCTCGAACAGGTCGCGTACATCGGGGATGACGTGAACGACTTGGAGGCCCTCAAGGCCGTCGGATTCTCCGCATCGCCGGCCGACGGAATGCCGGTCGTACACCGGGTCGTGGATTACGTATGCAAAAAGAAGGGCGGCGAGGGCTGCGTGCGCGAACTGGCGGACATGATCCTGCACGCTCAGAAATCGCCTGCTTCCAAGTCGAAGTTGAAGCGGTGTGGAACGTCATGACGAAGAGTAAGGCCGGATTGTATCCAGTCATCATGGCGGGGGGAAGCGGAACCAGATTCTGGCCGCTTAGTCGTCATTTGTTTCCGAAGCAACTCTTGAAGATCGGGGGCTCCCAGACGCTCATTCAACAGACGATGGCCAGGGTCTGCGGATGCGCGCCTGCCTCGCACGTCGTTATTTCGACCAATGCTGCGCAAGCCGATCAGATTCGCGTGCAGTTGGGGGATTGGAAAGACGATCTGAAGGACGGGTATGTGCTCGAACCGGAAGGGCGCAACACGGCGCCAGCGATCGCACTCGCGGCGCTGGAAGTGTTCCGGCGTGACCCGGATGGGGTGATGCTCGTGGTGCCTGCGGATCATGTCGTGACCGGGCAGCGAGAGTTTCAGGCGGC
>JAXLZJ010000064.1:0-7486 GCA_046350995.1 Nitrospira sp. | reverse complement strand
TCGGTCTAACCGCACGCGCGACGCCCACACCCGCCCGATCCGGCACACAAGCAAGTCCACTTGTCCACCGGATGGGACCAGTTCAATCACCTCTGCATTAGGCGGCGTGGAGGAGCGGGGATCTTCCACGCCTGCCGCTCAGGCGATTCTGACGAATCAACGAGTCCAGAAGCAGGCCGCAATTGATACAGCGATGAACGACCGCTTCCGGAGACAGCTCCGGCCGTGGTTCTTCGATCATCAGACCTTTGCATTTCTGGCAGGTCATGGATCCGTCCTCCTTGTCATGTGCCGTACGGCACGATGTCTCCGCTTCGGGCGAGAAATTAACACCGGCAGATTAATCCCGTATTAACCGGTAGTTAAAAGTGTCTAATCTTGAGGAAGGCCAACGCGTGTATCTCGCCATTGTCACTATCGATGGATTCGTCAGAGTCTCATAGTCAGTCAGAAGATCCTGTCCGTAGAGAACGGCTGGTCCACGTTGGATATGTGCCGGAGATGTGTCGGGGCAGGAAAGGCTTTCTCGAGTGGCGGTCGGTCAGTCGATTTCGGTGGTGCCGATTAGAAATGGTATGCGAGGCCGGCGATCACGTTGAAGGCGTTGTACTCACCGCTCAGGCCGTAGCGTGCATCGAGGTTGGAGATAGTGGCCCGATTAAACTTGCCTTCGAGGAACAATCCCCATTCTTCCGTGGCAAGAATCTTCACCCCCAACATGGCGTTGAGGCCTGGTACGACTTGCCGTCCGTTGATCGCCCCCGAACTGGTGAAATAGAACGCCCCGGCGCCGACGCCGGCATACGGCTGAAACACAGTTCCCGGATAACGGGCGACCACGTTGAAGGCCATGGCGACCAGGCGCATGGACGATTCCGGAAGGGTCGTGTTTCCGGTGACGCTTACTTGTCGTTGGCAATTCACGGCCAGGACGCAGAGGCTGTCTGGATTGAAGGGAATGTAGGTGATGTCGTGGACTGTGCGGACGGTTTGATTCTTGATCGTCGGCTGCGCGGTGAATGTCTCGAATTCGACCCCGAGCCAGCGGTAGCCTTCGTCGGAGAAGAAGTAGCCGATCTTGCCGCCGAATAGCGGGGATTGTTTCAGGGCCACGTCCGAAGACCGAAGCGTCTGCGTGTAGGTACCGAACTTCGGGTTGCTCTGTCCCCCGGAGAAGAATTGCGTGTCTTGCGTTTCACCCAACTGATCCATTTTGACGTCCTTGAGGGACGTCGGGGCACTCACGCCACCGTACCCTGCCATGTACCATTCGCCGATCGCGGGAAGCGGTGCTCCGTAGATCCACGCCAGAGTCATCCCACAAAAAACGAACAATCGCACAAACATCGACCAACGAGCGGGCACCCAACACGTCATCCGTAGCCTCCGGTAAAAAGAACGGACGCACCATAATCCGGAGGCTATCACGGTCCCATTACACTCAGATTAAGTTCCCGTAAATTCAAAACCGGACGGCGCATCGTGAGAACGGAGAGGTCCGGCGGAGGGATTATCGGATGTCGTAGACCAGCGTCTGACGCTGGGTGTTGCGCACCATGTCCACGCGGACGGTGCGTTCGTTACGAAGTTGCTGAAACAGAGAGAGGAGCATGCCGGGATCGCGCAACTCCACGCCGTTGATCCGTTGCACGATGTCGTTGGTCTGCAGCCCGATCTTGTCGAAGAATCCCGAAGGGACCACGTTGTAGAGGCGGAAGCCGTCCAATTTTCCGTCGCTGAGGTAGGGCACCGCTTGAGCCTGCGTCATCAGACGTGTCGGATCGTTCAGGGCTGCGGTGACTTCCCGGCGATCGAGCACTCGGCGGGCGGGTCCTGTCGCCGGCGTCGGTTGACCAGGCGAAGGCGGGGCCACGGCCGGTGTGCCGCCGTGCATCTGCTGAGCGACGGTGAGGGGAAGCCATTCCTCCGAAGGGCCACTCCGGAACAGCACACGATTCTTTTCAACGGTCGCCAGCGTCCCGACGTTCGGAACCTCCGCGCCGAGTCGGTAGAGATCCTGCTTTTTCGTCGCCACGTCTTCGAGAACGGCCATGCCCCCGCCGTCTTTGCCGAGCACACTGCCGAGCAGCGCCACCTTTCTCGCCGCCTCGATCGGCGGCGGGGGAGCGGCGGCGGGGCCTCCCTCGATCGCCGCGCGCCGAGTCGGCGGCAGCTCGAACAGACCGCTGTGCAGAATGTCGTCCGCTGCTTGTTGTGATGTCGCCGAGGCGTCGGTCGCGGCCGATGACGGTTCTGCGAACGTGCGCTGCGCCGGCTCCAGCGGAACGTACAGCGCGTTCGCGACGAATGCGTTCGTCGCGTGGGCGACCATGAACGCCGCCAGTCCCAGGTACATCCCTCCTGCAAGTCGTCGTGTCGTCGGTGACCGGAGCATCGTGCCTGTCCGTGTGTTGATCGATTGTCGCGTCATCCTAGTTGGCCGCGATCGCTCGAACAAGACCCGGAGAGCCTCTGGACGATGAATTAACCGCTCACCAATTCCTCGATAACAATTCCGTAACATCGCCCCGATACTTCTCCTGCCAAGATAATGCAGGGAAAGGACGTGGCGGTGTCTTACAGAAGAAACAGCGGTCGTGCGCGCAGTCTTCGACGGTTCGAGCAAAGCGATGTCGCATGACCAGATACCGTGGGTGGGTGAGGAGCCTCGCAATGGTGACGACGGTGTGTCTGCTGGCCTGTGAACCATATGCACGGGCGCAAGGGCCGGTCGATCGGGCCGAGACACTGCAGAACGACCGGCGCGGGCCGAGGCAGATCTGCAGTCGGTGCGGTTCGCCGTGACCACGTTCGTGGTCGAGGGCAATACGATCATGGAGCAGGCGAAAATCGACCGGCTGCTCGATGCGTTCAAGGACACGACCGGCAGATGAAAGATGTCGAACAGGTTCGCGCCGAACTGGAGAAGCTGTATCACACCGCGGGTTATCCGACCGTGTTGGTCAACCTACTCGAGCAAATGATCGAGAACGGTGCGTGGTGCGTCTCAAGTCGTCGAAGGACATCTGTTGTCCATCACGGTCACGGGCAACGAGTACTACAGCTGGCTGAACATCCGAAACAAGCTACTGCCACTACTCCGGGCGTTCTTTACGAACCGACGTTCGTAAAGGAATTGTCCGCCGTCAACGGCAACCCCGACCTCAACGTCGCGCCGGTTCCTCAAGCCCGGCGAGGTGCCGGGTACCGTAGATCTGGAGTTGAAGGTCAAAGACCGTTTGCCGGTGCACGGGCAAGCTGGAAGCCGACAATAAAGGGCTGATTACTGTTTCGCGGGAGCGCCTGGTCGCTGAGATTCAACATACGAATGTTTTCGGCGGCGACGAAATCCTCACCGTCAACACCGTTCAGACGCCAACCGACTGGGGCGCGGTTCAAAAACTATGGAGCCAGCTTCGTGTATCCCGTGCTCTGGCCCAGCCACCTCCTCGCCGTCTATGCCTGAAATCGAAAAAGCAGTTCGGTTTTGGCCGGCAGTTCGATCTCAGTCGGCGGCGGGGGTGACATCGGCATCGTGGGTAATCGCAAACTTATTGCTGCGCCCGCTACATTTTTCCGGATTCTCTCCGGCGGAGCCTGTGACCCATCATGTCGATGGGTGTCGACTACAAGCGACTGGAGAAGACGAGGCGAATCCCGGACGGCGGGAGCGCCATCGTGCTCTCAGCCGCGTGCAATATACGCCCGCGTCAATCATTATACCGGGTTTTATCCGGACCGGCTGGGGCCGCGCGCCGCCGTTCACCGCCAAAGGCTATGTCGCCGGACTGATCACCGGCGGAAGCAAGAAGGACTTCGCCGCGATCTGAACGATCCGTTCAATCATCCGCAATCGGGCTGGTTCCACCGGCACCTTCGCGGTCTTGCAAGGCGGAGTCGATCGCCTTCAGCCGCCAGTTCGGGAAGACTTTCGCTCAATCTCCATGTCGACGGTCATCGGGCCAGCCAGCCGCTGATCCCTGCCGAACAATATTTTGCCGGCGGCATGGATTCCGTCCGCGGCTACCTCACCTACGAGGCCATCGGCGATCATGCCTTACGGGGGCGCAGAACTGACGACGCCCGAAGTTCTGACGATCCCGGTGGATCGCATCTGGCAGCGCGGCGCAGTTCCGACTACACCCTGGAAGGTCCGGGTCGTTGCTTTCTACGATGCGGCCAGGATCTGTCGCGGAGGCTCCCCCCGGTCAGACTCCCCGGTTCCTGCTTCAGGGCACCGGTTTCGGCTTGCGGTGAAGTTTCCGGCGACATCGGCAGCTCGCTCGGCAGCGGATGGGCGCGATTCACTCAACACCCAGCGCGGCAGCAATTTCGTGCATTTCTCCGTCGGCCTGATGCTTTAAGGGTGCTCGCATGAACGACTCGAAGAGTCAGCAGCTCCTCACGATCGGGATCCTTGTGGCGTATCTCGTGGTGATGCTGTTCGCCCCCGTCGTATTGGCAAACCCGTCTGGCCCCACCGTCGTCGGAGGCAGCGCGACCGTGTCCGGACTGGGTACGTCCCATGTGACGATCAATCAAACGACCAACCAGGCCATCATCAATTGGCAATCGTTCAACATCGGCTCGAGCGAAGTGACGCAGTTCGTTCAACCGAGTGCGTCGTCGGTCGCGCTCAACCGAATCTTCGATCACAATCCCAGTCAGATTTTAGGGCACTTGCAGGCCAATGGAACTCTCATCTTGCTCAATCCGAACGGGGTGATATTTGGGCCCAACGCGCAGGTGAACGTGGGCGCGCTCATCGCGTCTTCCTTGCATCTCACCGACGCGAACTTTCTGGCCGGGCAATATCTTTTCCAAGGAACCGGCGTCGAAGGACTCGTGCGGAACATGGGCACCATTCATGGGGCCAACGGGGTGTACCTCCTGGCGCCGCGAGTGGAAAACAGCGGCGTGATAACCAGTCCAGGCGGGAATATCGTGCTCGCAGCTGGCAGCACGGCGTATCTGTCGACACGTCCGGACGGGAATGGGTTGTTGGCCGAATTACGGGCACCGGCCGGTGAAGCGTTGAACGTCGGCCAACTGACGGCGGATGGCGGGACCGTCACAATGGCCGGACGAGTCGTCAACCAGCAGGGATTGATCCAGGCGAACAGCGTCCGCGAGAAAAACGGCAAGATCGAACTGTATGCGACCGACTCACTGACCTTGAAAGCGGGAAGTCAGACCTTGGCGAAAGGCGGACGCGACGGCGTGTCCGACGGCGGCACCATCCTCGCGGTCGCCGACAAGCTCACCGGCACGGCCTCATTCGAGAAAGGCGCCACGATCGACGTCTCGGGCGGCACGCACGGAGGCCATGCGGGATTCGCCGAGTTGAGCGGGAGCAGCGTTCGTCTTGGAGGGCGATTCGTCGGTACGGCGCAGCCCGGCTATCGAAGCGGACGACTCCTCATCGATCCGACGGTGGATCTCGATTTGACCGGTTTTTCGGCCACCGGTTTTTCGGACATCAGCTTTTCCACCCCTCGGGACGGCGCCGGTAACCTCTTGGCCGGGTACGACCTTCGGGTGACCGGAATGTTCGACCTGAACAGCGTCCAACCGCCGGCGAACGGAGGGACGATTCGGTTCGATGCGGGGCAGGATTTGATCTTCCGCGACCTGATGCTCTGGAACAACCCGTTCGGCACGCCGACCAAGTGGGATATCGTCGGCGTCGCGGAGCGCAGCATCTTGTTTACCGGGTTTACCGGGACGACGCTGCAGACGGCTCACGGCGGTTCGATCAATCTGTTGGCGAGAACAGGAGATGTGAATCTCATCGATCCCGCGAGCGGCGCCCTGGCGACGGTCCGCGCGCAAGGGGGCGGCGGGATCACGATCAGGACGGGTCGTGACTTGATCGCCAGTACGGCGTTCGACGAGCAGGGGGGACCGTTGGGCTTGTTCAACGTGCAGGGCATCAACATCGACGGCCCCGGCCGGTTGACCCTCGACGTCGGTCGGGATTTCATCGGCGGTCCGGTGAGCGGCGTGCCGCGTGGGCCGGGCTTCGTCGTGTGGAACAGCGATCTGGCGAATCGCCCGCAGCACACCGTCACGGTCGGCGGCAAAATCGGCCAGACGAATCTCACCCTGGGACCGGACGGACTGCCGCTCACGGTGGCGCAGCAACGGGCCAACAATCCCGCCGCGCCGCTGGAGGTCGAATCCTCGGCGCGCTACGCCGATTTCGCCTTGTCGGGCGGGGATCTGACGGTGTCGGCCGGCGGCAACATTTACTTGGGCCGTGTGCGGGATGCGGGCCTGCTCGGCGGCCTCGATGCGCAGGGAAATCCCCGCGATCCGCAGTTCGCGCCTGGGGTGGACACCAACAGCGTCGCCATCGTCTCGCGAAACGGGCATGTTGTGATCAATACGAACCCGGTCGACGCGGGCCGACAGGCGACGCCGATTGAAGTGCTCAGCGCGTTGTTGCCTTCCTCATTCGAAGCGCGAGCCGAGAACGGGTCGATTCAAATCCGCTCCAACATCAAATTTCTGCCGTCGCCGACCGGCTCCGTGAAATTCTTTGCGAAGAACGATATCCAGGGCGTGCCGAAGACGATCCGTCAGGACAATTCCAACTTTGTCTGGCTCTGGGTCGGGGCTCCGGGCGTGCCGGGCGGCCACTGGGAAGCGGTCGATGCGAGGACGATCGCGCAACGGCCGGACTTGTGGCCGTACTGGAACAAAAAAGAGCCGCCCGAGGCCTCGTTCGTTTCCCATCCGAACGTGTTTCCGGACTATGCGCGGGTGGATGTCGAGACCAACCCCCCGACCGTCAAATTGTTGGAGGTCAATCCCAACGATCTGGTCGGCAATACGGCGCTGGATCAAGTTGCCGCCTTGGTCAACAACAACCGGATCACGCTGCCGGATAACACAGCCTCGCTCGCCCAAGTCAGTTTCAAGGCGGAGCTCGGCAATATCAGCAAGTTATTTCTCGATCTGGTCAGCCGGCCGTTCCGAAAGGAAGTCACGATCGAAGCGGGGAATCGGATCGAGCAGTTCAATGCGAGCATCTTCTTGCCCGATCTTGGGACGCGTACACAAACTGTCGTGGAGCACCTGCCGCTGTTCCTCGATCCGACCACCAATCAGCCGCGCGCGATCACGCCAAACGACATTGTTCTGATCCGGGCGGTCGATCCTCAGACGCAGCAGACCGTGATCAGGCCGTGGAACGGAACGGAACCGGTCGCCGCCGCCGACATCGTCAACGTCGTGTTCCGGGACATACCGGTGACCGTGACGACGCCGAACATCGCCGCGACGATCAAGGCCAGGGACATAGTCCTCAATAAAAGCGACAGCGGCGACGGCGGGATTCAGTTCTATGGGCCGGGCACGGCCCGGATCATCGCCACGCATAATCTGGATCTGGCCGACGGCCGGGGCATCGCGGCGGATGCGCGCCTCGATCGCCCGACCGAACGGGGCGGCCTGCTCGATATCGCGGTAGGGAACAACCTCG
>JAXLZJ010000063.1:0-7910 GCA_046350995.1 Nitrospira sp. | reverse complement strand
GTAGGCATAGTCGGCGATCGTCGTCGCGATGGAAATCGCGCCGATCTCCAACCCCCCCAGACAATCGAACGAGACATCTTTCAAGGACTCGTACGCCAATTGCGCCACAAAGCGCCGGGGCCCCGGATGAGCCATCAGGGCGCGACAGTCCACGTAAAACGGGCTCGTCAGGCCCGAGGCCAGTTTGAAGCCTCCCTGCGGATCCCACTTGAACGAACGGGTCTCGTGAAACGCTTTGGCCAGTTCTTCCCGCACCATGCCCTCCCTTGCTCCGCCGATGGCGACGGTGCGCATTCTACACATTTCACAGGCGGAACGCAGCACCCCGTTGCCGGCTGCGACGGAGTCGACGGCCTGCGGTGCAAGGACCCGCTAGGAGAATCGGCGTAACTGCTGAGCCAACGTGTCGGCGACCAGGCTCAAGTCGAACGGCCAGGCATAGCGCAACGTCACGCCGGGATGATGCGGCCGCATCTCTTCCAGAATTTCCGGAATCTCGACCTCGGAGTGCGATCCGCCGGGCGTGAACATCGTCGTCGTCACCAGAATGTCCGTCGCACCCTGCGAGATCAGCGACTCAATGGAGTCTTCCAGAGTCGGTGCACAGAACTCGTTATAGGCCACGGCAAACAATACCCCGTTCAATTTCGACCGTAGTTGCGTCGCGACGGCCTCCAAGCCCCACTGGTAAGGATCGGTCTCTTTGGTTCTCGGCCATCGACGGATCTTGCCGTCCAAATCCAATTCTTCCTGTGACGGCGGCTGTTTCGCCGCACGGCGTTGTGCCTCCAGACGCTTCAAGCGCGTGACTAAATCCTGGGGACAATCCCTCGGAATGCCCCCGTGACCGACCAAAATGACGCCCTTGACCGATGCTGTCATGGATGTATTCCCCCTTGTGTCAGTATCGTTACACGTGATTGCGTAACATCAGCTCCTTCGGATGCGGATTGAGATAGACCTGATCCCGGATGTACGGGACATCGAACCGTTTCACGTAATGTTTGATCAAGGTCAGCGGCACGACCAGCGGCGTCAGACCGCGATGATAGTCTCCGATGACCTCCAACAACTCGGTTTTCTCCCGCGCCGTGAGGGCATCCTTGAAATAGCCGAGCATATGCTGCAGCACATTGACATGTTTCCGCACCGTCGCCTTGGTCGCAAGCGCCTGCATGAAGAGCTCTCCGTAGCGCGTCGCCAATTCTTTGGGACGATGGGCTTTCGCCTCGCCCACCAGGCGCCCCAACAGCTGATAGAGTTGCGGGCTATGGGCGAGCAGCAGATACTTGTGCACCGTATGGAACTGGATGATCGCCTGCCTGGCGGCGCCCTGCTGCACGAGATCCTGCCAACGCCGATAGCAGAAAATTCGCTCGATAAAATTTTCTCGAATCCCGGGATCGCAGAGCCGGCCTTCCTCTTCCACCGGCACGAGGGGAAACCGGTCCATGAAGGCCCGGGCGAAAAGCCCGACGCCCGTGCGGCTCGGCATTCCGTGCTGGTTGAAGAGTCGCACCCGTTCAACCCCGCAGCTGGGAGAGTTTTTCTTGAAGATATAGCCGGACAGGTCGTCCTCTTCCAGAGCGTTCACCGTGCGCGCGGCAAATTGCAGGAGCGGTTTCGTCAGGTCCCGCTCCGTCCCGATGGTCACTAATTTGGGATGTGCCACGTCTCCGACCAAGCGCATCGCCTCGCGCGGCGTCCCCAGTCCCGCCTCCGCTTCCGGACAGATCGGAACCCATTCTACGTAACGGCTCAGCACATCGGTAAGAAACACATCCCGCTTGTGTCCGCCGTCGTAGCGAACCGGCTCTCCGAGTAAGCACCGGCTCACGCCGATGCGGATCGGGGACGATGGGGGAACGGTTGGAGTGGAGGAAGGCGACATTATCGACTCGCTTTCACACGCTCGCCCAAGGCGAGATATTCGGCCCGGGCGGTCGCATGATCTATGATCGGAGCCGGATAATCCAGCCCCGGCCGGCAACCGAAGCAGGCTTGTTCAGATTCGCTCATCATCCAGGGCTCGTGGATTCTGGCCGCCGGTACCCGCGCCAGTTCCGGCACATAGTGGCGGACGTACGATCCGTCCGGATCGAATTTCTTGCCTTGCAGCACCGGATTGAAAATCCGATAGCCGCGCATCGCATCGGTGCCGGTCCCCGCGCACCATTGCCAATTCCCGTTGTTCGCGGCCAGATCGGCATCCAATAGGTGATGCATAAAATACCGCTCGCCGGATCGCCAATCCAAACGCAGGTCCTTGATCAGGAACGACGCGACGATCATCCGTACCCGATTATGCATCCAGCCCGTGCTGTTCAACTGCCGCATGCCCGCATCGACGATCGGGTAGCCGGTTCGGCCGGTACGCCAGGCCTCGAACAGACGGTCGTATTCGGGTCCCGGCTCGCGGGACGGCGGGACCGACGAATTCCGAAAAGCGCCGTCTGCCACCCGAGGAAATGCCGTGAGCACCTGCTGGAAAAACTCGCGCCAGATGAGCTCGTCAATCCACGTCAGGACATCGGGACGAGAGACCCGTCCTCCTTTTGCCAGCACTCCCAGCGCGCTTTGGATCGCGGTGCGAGCAGAGAGAGTCCCGAACCGGAAATGCGGCGAGAGGCGACTGCTGCCGTCCAAGGCCGGCTGATTGCGGCCATCCACATATCGATGCAGGGGCCCGTTCACGAACCGGTCCAGCCGCTTCAATGCCGCCGCTTCGCCCGGCTCGATCCAAGGTGTCAGAGGTTCATATCCCAACTCCTCTGCCGTCGGTAGGGGCGCCGCCGGAGGGCGAGATCCGTGTGACGACTCCAGACGCGACGGAGCCGGCAGCGCCGTCGGCTTCATGGCATGCCACGAGGCCCACCAGCGCGTGCGATAGGCGCTGTACCGTTGGAGTGGATCGCCTGTGGCGCTGCGGATGTCTGTGGCTTCGAAAACCACGTGATCCTTGAACGTCTTGACCGTCACACCCAGCTCCGCCAATTGCCGTTCGACTGCGCGATCCCGCCGCAAAGCGTCCGGCTCATAGTCGCGATTCCAATACACGACGTCGGCGTTCCATTCGCGAACCGCTCGGACCACCAGATCCACCGGCTCGCCGCGACGCCAGAGGAGCGGACAGCCTCGCTTCGCCAAGCCGCTCGCCAATTCCTGGAGACTTCCCAGCATGAAGTTCACACAGGCGCCGCCGAACGTACGCGAGGCCAACAGCGGCTCGTCGAAAACAAAAAGCGGCAGCACGTCCTCGCACTCACCGGCGGCGGCCGTCAGTGCCGGATGGTCATGCAAGCGGAGATCGCGCCTGAGCCACACGAGACCACGCATTAAGATGCTCCTTCGGAGGGTGAGGGCCGCACATTCGTCATGGAAGACCCGTCCACGAACCAATGCCGCCGCCAGATGAGATAGCCGACGAACAACAGCGTCGTGCCCATGAACCCGGTGCGAACGGGGTGAAAGCCGAATGCGAGTTGATTCATCGCTTCGCTGACGATCCCGAACCCCGCATAGGCCAGGCTCAACCCCCAGGCCCAGGGCCGCAGCCAGAGAAAGCCGTACCCGATCGCCAGATGCAAGAGCGGGGAATGCAGCTTGACCAGGAAGGCCGAGGGACCGGTCACCGCCGCCCCGAACAACTTCAAGGCGTAACCCGGAAAGAGTTCGATAATGACCAGATCCACGACCCCGACGATCATGAAGAGCCCGCCCAGCACTTTGATGTCTATGCCGCCCGGTTTGCTGCGCATTGCCGCCTCCTATCGCATCCAGGATCGGGGAAACCCCTGCCACCACGAGGTCGGATGTTCCGCCCGTCATCGCGCCTGTTCCTCCCACAGCCGTATTGACTCACCCCGATCCAGTCGCGTCGCCATGGCCGCTCCTATTTCGATCCTCCACCATGCGCACCGGTCGGACCTTTCGGCAGTTGGTCGCCGGCTACGCGAGTGATGGCCACTTCGCGGACACCTCCCTCACCCTTCACAGACACTTTGACGACGGTACCCACAGCGCCGCGAATCATCTTGACGACCTCTTCATAGGTTTTCCCCGCGACCGGAATGCCGTCCACCGACACCACCTCGTCGCCATGCGCCAGCCCGGCGCGATAGGCCGGTCCTTCGGGATGCACCATCGCGACATAGAGTATCGCCGGATCGCCGATCCGTTCGGCGCCGACCTGAAGGGACACGCCGATGACGCCGGGCGGCATCGCCGCCTCATCCCGATGCATACGTTTCAGTTCACCGGCCGAATCCTGCGGGCTGGCCGAAGCTAGGTTCGGGATCCCGGCAAGCAACGCGAGCAACCCGACTCCGATCACCGCCGAATGCCCATGGATCACCTGCTTCATGAAAGACCTCCTCATGGTTACAGCTCCCGCGCCAGGGCGACCAGACAGAGTCCGGCTCCCAACACGAGAGAATTCAGATACAGAGACCGCCGATGGAGATGGTCCCACGTGGTTTGGAGTATTGGATCAACGGCACCCCGCCGTGCCTGCTCGGCCAACCGGTCGCGCATCGCATTGCTCTGCGGCGTGAGCGGCGAGCGGCATTCGGCTCTCGGATCATCCCGAGCATGACGACGGAGAGCACACCCGCCAGCCCGGCTCCGATGCCTAGCGCGTAATACGCAGGAAACAAGCGGCGTACGACCGACGCGAACAAATCCTGCTGGAGCTGGCTCGCCAACACCGGTGCCACGACGAATGAGAGTAAAACGACCTTGCCGACCAGGACGGCAGCGGCAAGCGCATGGAAATAGCCCAGCACTGTATCCATACTCCCTCCGTTTACAGCTTCGAGTAGATCGTCGAGAGCGCCGTTTCCAACTCCGGGTATTGAAACCGATACCCGGCCTTCAGCGCGGCGGCCGGCTGCACACGCTGGCCCGTCGTCATGATCGTCCCGAGCTCCCCCAAGCCCAACTCAAGTACCGCTTTGGGCACCGGCAGCCACGACGGGCGGTGCAGCACCCGACCGAGGGCAGCGCAGAAATCTCTCATGGTGACGGCGCCTGGCGCGACGGCATTGACGGGACCGGAGATGCCCGGGTTGACAAGGATCCACCGGATCAAATCGATGTGATCGCGCCGGTGGATCCACGACACCCACTGGGTCCCCGGCATCACGGGACCGCCGAGAAGGAATCGAAACGGCAAGGCCATCTTCGGAAGTGCCCCACCGTCGCCGTCCAACACCATGCCCGTCCGCAGCACCACCACCCGCACACCGAACTCGCTCGCACGCTGCGCTTCCGCTTCCCACTCTTCACATAGATCCGCCAGAAAACCCTGCCCACGCGCGGAGTGCTCGTCCAAGAGGTGATCGTCGCTGGCCCCGTAATACCCGATGCCCGACGTGCTGATCAGCGTGGGCGGTTTCGTCGCGCATCGGGACAGCGCGCGCACGAGACGCCGGGTCGTGAGTACTCGGCTGTCGAGCAGAACCTGTTTCCGCTGAGCACTCCATCGTGCGCCGACGATCGGCGCACCCGCGAAATTGACGATCGCATCCGCCCCGTGCAGCTGGCGTTCCCACAGCCCACTCTCGCGGTTGTCCCACGGCGTCACTGTGATTCCACCGACGAACAGGCGTTGAGCCTCATCTGGCCGCCTGGATAAGACGACGACATGATGCCCAGTCTGATGGAGCGTTGTGCAGAGGGCGCGCCCGATGAACCCCGTTGCTCCCGTCACGACGATACGCATCGTCCGATCCTCCTGCGACTGCGCGTGATGGAAACCGAAACCCCGTCTCGGCCATCCTTACCGACCGGAATCATGTGCATCCTGGCCCTGATCGTCCGACTCGTCGGAATCCATCCGCCGGGCATACTGACGTTGTTTCGTGCCGTACAGCAGATTCGGCGGCGGCTGTTCCCGATTCCGTAAGATGGTCGGGTCGATGACCTCGCCGCAACTGGTGCATCGCAATGCCGTAATGCCGATCTGACCCGTGTCATCCTGCAGATCAATGTAATACTCCACCACCATCAGCCCGCCGCAGCGAGCACAGATATCGTCGAGGTGCCACGTGTCGGCGACAGGTTGATCCGGTCTCCCGTTGGATTCCATAGAGACCCCCGCAACATCGTGTTGGAACGAGTACCGACTCGTCAGCGACGACCGGCCCTGCGTGGGTCGATGGACCGGCGAACCGGAACAGCCGCAAGTCGTCGGCCCACCAAGAACACTCCGCTCACCGCCAGCATCAGTCCGATCATCACCGCGATGGTCGTCATGTCGTCCTCTTCTCTCTAGTTACCGCTTATTGGGCGAAGGTTCCGCTCCATGCAACGGGGCTCCCTCGACCGAGGGGACGGATCCCTCCGCCAGGAGGAATCCGTCGTCCTCAGCGGGTAACGCCGTGCGGAGTCGCGGCGTCGCCACACAAGTTACCCGTCGGGTACTTTCACTCAACATCTGCATGTGGACGTGTGTCATGACTCTCCACGACTATTGAGAGGTTCCCGTTCCGTCGAGACTCCTGGCGCAACGAAACCCCGTTCCGTGCGTCTGCAAGGCAAACCCGCCCCGACCTCTCGCGGATGTCGTGATATCGGCGACCGGGCTGTGCCACGAGCCTCCACGGATTGATCGCACCACCCCTTTCTTGTCGGGACCCTGCGGATTCCGGTCCGGTGCGTGCTTGTAGTAGTCCGCGTCATACCAGTCGGCCACCCACTCCCGGGCGTTCCCGGCCATATCTTTGACCCCGTAGGGCGAGTCGCCTTCCGGGAGCGATCCGACCGGATACAAGGTCTTGTCGTCCTCCCACTCACGTTCGAAATTGGCGAACTTCAACGAGGCAGGATCATTGCCCCAGGGAAATCGGCGGCCGTCGGTGCCGCGCGCGGCCTTCTCCCATTCCGCCTCCGTCGGTAATCGCTTCTTCGCCCAGCTACAGTAGGCCTTGGCGTCATACCAGGTAGTCTGCACGACGGGGAGTTGCTCGATGCCTTTGATGGAGGTCAGCGGACCGGTCCTGTAGGGGTTCGGGGGATTGCGGTGCCCGGTCGTGGCGACAAACGTCAGGTATCGCTCGTTGGTCACTTCGACTTCATCGATCGCAAACGCATCAAGGTATACGGACCGTTGCGGCCATTCGTCGGGACGGCCCGTGCCCTCGGGGTTGCCCATCAAGAAGGATCCCGCCGGGATCGTCACCATCGGAACCGAGTCGGGTTCTTTGGGCAGAGGCGGGGCCGAAACGGCCGGCTGTTGCCCGACCAGGCAAGCCATTACCACAGTCATGAGAGCGATGCGCTGCCGCGCTCGGTTCCCTCTTGCTCCATGTCTCATTTCTTGTGCTCCTTGCTTCCCTCGATGGCGTGGGTCGTATGGACTTTGACTTGACCGACCAGACGCTGCACCTGACGCGCGTCCCCCCGCTCAGCCGCCTCCTGCGCCTGAGTGACCAGGGTCCTGGCTTCATGCAAGTGTTCCTCGATTTCGGCCTGGAGCGCGGGCGATGCTACCGTGCCTCCCAATGCCGCGCGATGATAGACCTCCCAGGCGTGATCTACGTCGTGCTCCGCTTCGTGCACCGTGTTGGCGCTGTCCGGGTGCGGATGCCGGGCCGTATCCAACGGCCCGGCCTGGACTCCCGTCGACCCCAACAGCGCACCTGCGACAATCCATCTTGCAAGAGGTTTCGCAGGGCTCATCTCGCACCTCCGTTTCGGACCACCGTTAGTCTCTGCAATCTCCACATAAGTACCCCTATGTTCAGGCCTCTTCTATTCACCCTGAGGGGAGCGGCTCAGTCGTTCCTCCTCGGATATAGGCGGTTACTTCTTCTTCATGCTCTTCTTGATCAGGTCGCGGGTCGCCACATACTCTTTGTTCCCCGGATCGGCTGCCATCGCCTTCTCGATCGACGCCATCGCATCCGCAT
>JAXLZJ010000062.1:0-8857 GCA_046350995.1 Nitrospira sp. | reverse complement strand
AATCTCCTACCGTGCGGGCACGTAGGAGTTATCAGCCCACGAAGACACTCGCGGGCGGTTCCGGTGAACCCCATCACCGTGTGAACTGAGATGGCTTGCTTATATACCGGCTCGGACCGTCCGTCAATCGTCGGCCGGTTCTAGATTTAGGGCTTGGTCCCGGCGTCGATCGTGAAGCGCATCGTCCCGACCAGACTCATCTCATTGACCTGTTCCCCGGCGTGGATTTCAACCTTATAGCGACCGGGTGTCCAACGGTCGTTCGGCGGAAGCAGTTTGAGGTAGCCGGTTTCATCCTCCAGGGCGATATACATTGCATCGTGGGCGACGAGCTGATCGGGGATGAGGCCCGGGACGTTTTCAGGAAAGCAGCGGCCGAACACTTGAAAGGCCTGGTAGTGCTGATGGAGATGAAACACGATATAGACCGCCGGGGCGGCGACGGGGAACCGGTCGGTCGGCTTGACCGGGACAATCTCATGGGTCTGGCGAAACCCCAGCTCCTCTTCAAACCCTTCGGCCGTCGTGATCGAACGGAACATCCCTTGCGGCGGGGCATCGAAGTCGTAGGGCGTGGTGTCCTGAGGACGGTTTTGAAACTCGGGGATCGGCAGATTCTTGTGGAGCGGCAGTTCCTCGGCAGAAACCGAAGACAGGCCTGTAAACCAGGCGGCTAGGAGTAGCGGGAGGTAGCGGCGCATGAGCGGTCTGGTACACCCCGAGCGCGGTGGGAGTCAAGCTCCGGGGCGCCCAATTCCCCGCGTACCCGCCGCAATCAGCCGATTGCGGCGGTTTCGAGCCGTCTGTTACAATCGCCGCTCTTAACCGGGGATGGGTACCATGAGCATGTTGCAAGATGCCGACGCGTTGCCGCAGTTGATCGGAGACTACAAGCCGCTGGATCAGTGGCAAGCGCACCTGAACACCCTCTTCTATCGCCTTCGGGGCGACAAGCTGCGCACCTATTATCAGACCTTCGCCTCGGCCGACTATCGGTTGGCTCATGCCCTGGCGGCGGATTATGTTGAAAAAGTCACGGCGCGCGAAAAGTCCGCGCCCCGTTCGACGCCGCTGGTGATCCTGGAACTCGGGCCCGGCAACGGCAACCTCGCCGCCTGCTTCCTCAGCCATCTGAAGACCCTGGATAAGAGCGGAGCCGTGTATCCGCGTGTGCGCTATGTCCTGGTCGACTGGGAACAGGCGATGCTCGACGGAGCCCTGGCCCATCCGGATTTGGCGACGCATAAGGATCGGGTTCAGGCCGTCGTCGGCTCTGTCGACCAGTTGCCCGGGATCGCCGATCAATCGGTCGATCGCATTATTTGCAATGAGCTGTGGAACGACTTGCCGACCAAGCTCATGGCCAAGAATGCCGGCGACATCGAAGAAGAGTTTTTGCGCCCGAATCTCAGCGAGACGCTCCATGCGACCATTCAGGACTGGTCCAAATTCGTGCGGGCGTTCGAGGCGAAAGACGTCGAAACGCTCAAGACCTTCCCACCGTTCCTCGACGACCTGGTCTGGGAGAAGGAATACCGGAAAGTCGAGTGGAAGGATGTCCCCTATCGCAAAACGATCACAGAATTTCTCAAGACCATCGACGAGCAAGTGTTGGTTCCGGTGAACCTGGGCGCCTTCGCCACGTTGAAAGAGGCGAAGCGGGTTTTAGCCGCCGATGCGGTCGGGTTCAGCGCATTCGACGCGGGCACGGCCGACATGCAGGTGCTGAACGATCCGGAGAAGCCCTGTTACGGCCAATTCGGCGGCCAGTACAGCTTCATGATCAACTTCGCCCTGATCGACGCGGTGGCCAAGCATCTCGGTCTGAAGCGGACGACGATCGAGCCACAGCGGGAGTTCGTCGGCCGATCGTTGAATACCAATGTCATCACCCTCATGGACCTCTTGGCGACCCATCCGTCCGCCGGCCCCAAGCTGGCGGCCTGGGAACAGGATCGATTGGTCCTCAAAACCATCAAGGCGTTGAACGAGTCGTATGAAAGCCCCTACCACCGGGCGCTGGAATTCCCCTTACAGAAAAACATGCCGATGGAAGAGCGGGAGACGCTGAACGGCATGCTGCTCTCGCTGAAACGGACCGGGGTGCCGGATACGGTCGCCTATCTGACGGAAGAAGAGTTGACCTCGGCCTCGAAGGACCTGGAGGGGGTCGGCTACGATCCCGACACCTTGAACGTCGCCCTTACCGCACCGCCGAGTCCGATCGAGTATCACCACTTCTTCTGTGCCTAGCGGCGGCGGCGACTCGTCGGAGACCGAACATTTTGCCGCCGTTACCGCGGCACGCGACGGTCCTCCACGCAGGGAATCCCCAATCTTTCCCCTTGACTTGGCGTGGAGATTCCTCTAGCCTTCCCCGCGATTTAGGTACGTCCCCCATCTTTCGTGGTAGTCGAAGTGGATTGGTGAGCGTGGACACACAGACCGAATCATTCGTGAATTCCCTCCGCATGTGCGTTTCGCACGACCTGTCATACATTACGAGGTTGTAAATGTTCGGTTCGTTCGGGTGGATGGAATTGGTATTGATCCTGATCATCGTCTTGATCATTTTCGGCGCCGGCAAGTTGCCGCAGCTCGGAGAGGGCCTCGGCAAGGCGATCAAAGGGTTCAAAAAGACCGTACACGAAGCCGATGCCATCGACGTGACGCCGGGCGAACAGCCGCCGCAGGCCGCGCCGGTCGCGCAAGTGACCGCGCAGCCGGAAGCCGCGCCGCCGCAACCGGCGCCGGTGCAGCAGCCGGGGCAGGTCAAGCAGGGCTAGTCGGCCGATGGCGACGGACGCACGGCGGGTATGGCGGGGACGCAACAATTAACCAGGCATACACGCGTGGCGGGAGACCGGTTACGCGGCACAGGTTTCACAGATGTTTGGACTCGGCGCCGGCGAAGTGCTCATTATCTTGGTGATCGCATTCTTGTTGTTCGGGCCCAAGCAGCTGCCTGAGGTCGGACGGCAGGTCGGGAAGGCGGTCAAGGGGTTTAAGGAAACGGCGGACGATCTGCGGAAATCGGTTGAGCCGGAGCTCAACATGATCCAGCAGGAAGTGAAGATGGTCGAGCAGGATTTCCAGGCCTCGATGAAAGAGGCCGAAGAGGAAATCAATGCCGCCGGGAAACAGGCGGAGGACGGGACGAAGTCGCTCACACAGTCCGGGCAAGCCTAAGCCAAATATCCTTTCAGCGAAGGGAGGTGGCGGAGCACGCTACGCCGTACTGAAAGTGAGAAAGTGCAAGGCAGAATCGGGGGCCTGTGGTAGGTACATACGTACAGAGTAGTCGCACAGGGAAGTGGTCATAGTGGAGTAGTTGGATCGCAAGTCGGCAGCCTGTCTGTGGGAGTGGAGCCAACAGGGGCTGTCATCCAATTCACAGGAGGAACGCTATGAGACGAAGCAAGGACGCAGTGAAACTGATGCTGGCGGCGGCCGTGATGGCTGCGTTGCCGGTGGGCCAGGCGCTGGCCGATCCGCCGGTGGCCAGTAAGGTTCTGGAATACCCGACCAACATCGCTCCGGTCCCGCGCGCGATGCCGCAACTGCAGCCCTATTGGGATTTCGATCCGCCCAAGCATCCGTTGTTCGATCTCAGTAAGTTCACGATCTCGGGTGATGCGCGTGTCCGTGCCGAAACGCGCCACAATGCGAACTTTGGGCAGGGTGGGACGCTGAACTCCGATACCTTCGTCCAACAGTGGGCGAGGCTCGGATTGAACTATGCTATATCGCAGGATGTGGACATGTTCACCCAGCTCCAGTACTCCCATAACTGGGGCGGTAACACGACAGCTGCGGGGGGTAATGCCAACGATTCAAGCTTCCAGACAAATCATGTGACCGCTGGCAACAGCTCTGTGGGCGTCCGTCAGGCCTTCATCATGATCCGCAATTTCGGGATCGATGGGTTGAGCTTGAAAGTGGGTCGTCAGCTCATGGTCATGGGCAACCACCGCCTGTTCGGTCACTTTGACTGGAACAACCAGGCGTTTTCTCATGACGGTGTGACCTTCCAATACAACCAGCCTACCTACGAAGTGTGGGGTGGATGGTTACATGCGGGGAATAGCGATGCCGCTGCCTCCGGTGCATCAGCCGGTGCTGTGACAAATGCTGCCACTTCCGGTGGCGCCAACGCGGACATCCTCTTTACCCGCTTGGCCTTCAAGCCGATCGCTGGCTTGGCAATCGAGCCTCTCTGGGTGTGGATGAACAACAAGACGGGTCCTGCGGGAACAGCTGACATCACGGCAGCCAATAACGGGGCTGTGACTATTCCCCATGCACCTGGCCAAAGCCGGCATACGTTGGGCGGTCGCGTGGCCTACCGGTCTGGCATGTTCGATGGGACGGCGGAAGCCTACTGGCAGACCGGCCACTTCGATATGACGGGTGGCAATCAGAACGTCAGCATCAACGCGGTAGCGATGGCCTATGAAGCTGGTATCACGCTTCAGAATGTGCCGACCACGCCGCGTATCGGTGCCGAGTTCAACTATGCCTCGGGCGATAACAGCACCAATTGCCAGGGCAGCAATGTGAGCGGCTGCCAAGGCAATGCCAACACGTTCGAGAACCTCTATCCGACCAACCACATCGTCATGGGCTATGCCGATCGCATGGCGTGGCGGAACATGGTCGGATACAGCGGAAGCCTCCAGTTGAACCCGACCCAGAGCAGCCACTTGGAAACCCGCTACTGGATCTTCCGGAAGGCGAACAGCAACGATTGCTGGTACACGGCCTCCCAGGCCTGCCAGAGTGCTGTGAACACCACGTCTAATTCTCTCTACAAGGAATTGGATGTGATCTACACCTTGTTCTTCAAGAACAACAAGGTGGCCTGGCAGACCGGCTTCTCCTATCTCTGGGCCGGTCGTGGCATGGATCAGATCGTCCAAGGTTCGGCGGGTAACCAGGGTGCGGCCTCGAACTCGACCTGGGGGTACACCCAGCTGCAAGTCAACTTCTAGTTGGCGCGTAACTCATGAACCGGCGCGGCTGATCGTCGTGCCGGTTTGACATCGAAACCCCGCCGAGGGCGATCCCCTCGGCGGGGTTTTTCTTTTGGGACGGCACGGCGTCATGGCTTGTTGCTACACATCTGAGTGTGTAAAATGGATGCTGGTAGGAGGTCGAAGGGAGGTGTGCAATGGCGACAAACTTAGCGCTCGACGACAATCTGATTCGGGAAGCGTTGGAAATCGGTCATCACAAAACAAAGAAAGAAGCGGTGACAGCTGCGCTGCGAGAGTATATCCGCGGCCGTAAGCAGTTGGGCATTGTCGAGTTGAGCGGCCAAATCGACTACGAACCGACCTATGATTACAAACGGCTGAGAGCTGGAACATCCGGTCGTTCATCGCGATGATTGTGTTGGTCGATACATCCGTCTGGTCGCTTGCGCTACGCCGTGCATCCGGGCAGCTGAGCGAACGGCACCAGCAAGTGGTGGGCGAGTGGCGCACGCTGATCGCGCAGCGGCGCGTTGCCATCATTGGTCCGATTCGGCAGGAAATACTCTCTGGTATCCGTTCCATTCAAGTGTTTGAGACTCTTCGCAACCGTCTGGCCGCATTCCCCGATTTACCGCTCGACACCGCACTATTTGAAGAGGCCGCGGGGTGTTTCAATCGGTGTCGAGCACGGGGTTTTGCGGGAACGCCGATCGATATGCTGCTGTGTGCGGTTGCCGATCGGTTCGGTCTTTCTATTTTCACGACCGACCGGGATTTTGAACGGTATGCCGAAGTGCTTTCCACTCGCCTCCATGCCAGACCGCTCTGCTTCCCTGCGCGGTCATAGCACGTCCCATAAATGAGAACAGGCGCCAATATTATCGGCTGAGTTGAACGAGCGGAAGCGATTGGACGGCCATGCTGGGGGGAAGCGAAGGAACCGTGGTGGCGTTTCCTCTTAACGAACGGAGCCATTCGCCGACGGTGATTGTCCCATCGTGATCGAGGTCGACCTCGCCGTTCAAGCCGGCCAGGAGTCCTTGCGGTTGTGATGAGGTGCCGGGGAGCCTCGTGATCTGAATCACCGGCGACTCCATTGATCCGGAAGCGCCCGCAAGGTCTGCCGACCAGTTCGGCGTCACCGGCTTGGTTTTCGCGTCTTTCGCTGCTGCGGCGCCGGCAATCGGACTGTCGATGATGGCCACGGTCAGTTTTGCCCCCAATTTCTGGAGACGGCTCTGGAGCCAACGGAGCGAAATCAACCTGGTTTTGGCCGAGGACGGAGTCCCATCGTAGGGGATCAACGATACCTCGCCGGTTTTTGGATCGGCCGTGGCGTGTCCCGAAAAATAGAACAGCACGACGGCGTCTTTCTTCACGCGTTTGGGTAGCCAGGAGGCCAGGGCCTCCTCGATATCCTCCATCGAGGCCAGTTCATCTTGAAGCAGCAGGGTGTGGCCGTCGGGGACGTTGAAGCGACGGGCGAGAGTCTGGACTGCGTCCTTATCATCCAACGCCAACCCTTCCCGCCAGCCGGCCCAAGGCGAGCGGTACAAGCCGAGCCCGACAATCACGGCATAGCGATTCGGGTCTTGGCCGGAGACAGCTACAGTCCGAGATGGCTGGGTTGCCGGTGTCGGTCCTGCCGGCGCCACGGCGGCGGGGGCTGGCGAGGCGGTCTGTGCTATCGGCTGAGTTGCCTGAACCGGTACGGTGGTGGTTTGCGAGGGGGGAGGTACCTGGCTTTGAACCTTTGTAATGAACTGCTCGACATAATGACCGAACTGCGCGGTCAGATGTTCGACGGCCGTATCCAGGATCTCGTCCAGCCGCTGGGTGGCGCATTGACCGCTTCCAGCAAACTGGGGGGTCCACACCTTGACGGTTTCATTGTAAATCATGGGGGCATCGGGCACCGGTTGCCCCTGGAGATCATAGAACGTGGCGATGAGTGCAATATCGGCCTGGGCAACGTACCGATCGTCCGATCCGGTCCTGGTGCGCGCCAGGAGCGATTGGCGGGTCAGTTGGATTGTCACATTGACCGGCGTCAGGCCCGGCGTGGCCGCCACCGGTCGCGCGAGGTTCAGATCGTCCGTCACGGTCATATGGGCGAATGCGTTCCGCCCCGTCTCTTCGAACGAACGAACGATAGCCTCTCCCAGCTTCCCTTTCCAGACTCGGTCGTTGCAGAACGTATGTTCGAGCACGGCGTTCTTGACCGAGGCATCAAAACTTACCGTCACTGAGGCCGGCAGTTTCTTGCCTTGTAGTCGCATGGCCTGGGGTCCCGGGTCGATGAGCACCGGCATTTTGAAGCCTTCGCATCCGGCGGTCAGGCCGAGTAGCAAGGTGAGAAGTACGGTGGGGAACCGAGGTCGGGTCCAGGGAAACATCCGGTTACAATACCTGATGGGCAAGAACGATACAACGAGGATGTTGGAACGGCCGTCTCCGCACCGCCGGCCTTGACTAATGGTGCGGCGGGGAGACATCCTTACGTATCGGTACGGCAATGAACCCTTTGACCGGGAGGTGCCTCATGGCCCAGTGGCGAGTGCTCATGGTGGTGCTGTCACTCATTGCGTTGACGGCGAGTGGGTGCGCCCAGCAGCCCATTTCTCGTATGCAAAGTTATGTCGGCATCGAAGGCCGACCGGGCAACCAGACGGCGGTCGTCCAAGTGGAGCGGGCGACCGGACCGTTTCAGGCAGGGCTCCTGTTGATCAATGATACCCAAGCCCAAGGGTCGGCGCCGGCGGTATCCGACAAGGGCCGGGCGTATCTGACCGATCGGGTTCTCGATCGGGTCCAAACCATGACCGCCATTCACATCGAAAAGGTGCTGGCGGTCGGCTCCGGAACCTCGATCGAGGGACAGGCGGCCTTGGCGAGAATCGCGAAGGAATCCGGGCAGCCCTATCTGCTGGTCGCGCTGTTTTCGAGCGCGGAATCGGAAGTGCCGACGTATCTCCCGCTGACCGGCGATCCCGAGCAAGGGGGTAGCCGTCCGAATGTGCCGGGATATGAGGCGGTGAATTATGCGTTGGCCGAGCTGGCTTTGATCGAATCGGCGAGCGGACGAGTCGTCGCCCGTTCAGACGGGCGGGCCTGGATGCGGTTGAATCGTCTGAACGTGCCGGTGCTCTCGAATGCCTATCCGGTGATTCACCGCTCGCTGCGGCCGGCTCCGATCTATCCGCCTGCGGCGGATGCGAAGGACGTACTGCGCAGTCTTGCCGGCGATGAAGCGTTGGAGCAAGCGGTCACCAGGCTGCAAGAGGCCTGGCCCAAGTCCTGAGTCAGGTCGAGGTACTGTCATGGCTTGGCGGACGGCGCTGATCGTCCGCCAAGCCGCGCTGTAACGGTGAGCGTGGCGCGATCGGAGATCGCGCCGTGACCTCGCCGGCATAAGTCGACTATCCTTCCCCCGATTCGACCCAAGGATTGTTTTCACAGCGGAGGAGCCGATGCGTTGGGTTCATCTGGTGCTGGCGTTACTTCTGGCGACCCTGTGGACGGGCTGTTCGTCGGGGCGCTGGGTTCATCCGACCAAAAAAGAAGATCAGTACACGGCCGATTACAATCAATGCGAGCGTGATTGGATAAATAAGATGGCCACGAATCCCGGCATCGCGGGCATGGCCGACAATCAATCCCTCCAGCGCCAACGGACCAACGCGTGCCTCCAGAAAAAGGGTTGGCGGTACATCGAAGACGAGTAACTCGGCCCGACATGGCCGCGGCGCCCGATCCGTTCATTCCTCCCGTGACAGACCTGACCAAGCAGTTACAGACCCGATTCGGGTTGGATCAATTTCGTCCCGGCCAGGAGGACGTCATGCGGGCCGTGTTGGCGCGGCGCGACGCGCTGGCGGTGA
>JAXLZJ010000061.1:0-10107 GCA_046350995.1 Nitrospira sp. | reverse complement strand
AAACTGAGGAGACCCTCCTGCAGAGTGTTGAATCCTATAAGATGGTAGCCTCGATCCTGGGCGAGGAGCGGGTGTTCCCTCTGATGTTCTTCCTGGGAATCCAACCCAATACGGATCTCGAGCAGCGGCTCTTGGAGGAAGGGTACCTGTCGGCAGGCTATAACCCCCTGATGCTGACCCCGACCAGTATCCGGAAGCTCCTCTATAATCCAGCCCCGCTCAATAAGATCATCGCCAAGGCCTGCCTCAAGGCCTGGGAGCGGAAGGAGGGCAGCCGCGACCCCAGAAAATGGACCGGTTCGCTGTCGCAAACCTCCGCATCACAGGGATCTCAGCCGGGGAAATACGCCGACAAGAGCCTGATGAAGGGCATCGAGGGGAACTCCGGACGGGATGCCCTCTTGTCGCTCGAAGACATCCTCCGTTCACGGCCCAGTGCCAAGGCCGCTCCGACCGCCGATCGTCAATCGTCGACGGCGTAACACCCCACTTGCCGTCCCCATCCCTCACCTTGCAATCCAGTCTGGCCTAGTGCTATCATCCGCCCTCTTATAGGCCGGGGTTTTTCGGCAACCGTTTGGTTTTTTTGACAATTATGACGGTCAGCCCCGGCGCGAAGCGGGCCTAGAGGAGGCGTCTCAATGTACAAGACGATCTATATCCCGGTCGACAATTCCGACCATTCCAATACAGCCGTCGACGTCGGCGTCGAGTTCGCGAAAACGTTCGGCTCCAAGATTGTGGGAAGCCACGTGTACGCGGCCAAGATGCACGACAAGCGCTTCAAACAGATGGAAGCGGGGCTGCCCGAGGAATATCACGACGAGAAAGAGCTCGACCGCCAGCGGCAAATCCACGACTCGCTGATCACCCGCGGATTGCAGATCATCACTGACTCCTACCTCGACTACGTCGACAAGAAGTGCAACGAGGCCAACCTGCCGGTCGAGCGCCGCTCCCTGGAAGGGCGCAACTGGAAGGTGCTGGTCGAAGATATCAATACGAACGCCTACGACCTCGTCATCATGGGTGCCTTGGGCGTCGGAGCGGTCAAAGACAGTGTGATCGGCAGCAACACCGAGCGCGTGATCCGCCGAATCCGCAACTCCGACATGTTCATCATCAAGAACACCGAGCCGATGAACAACGGCAAGATTGTCGTCGCGGTGGACGGCAGCCCCTATTCCTTCGGCGGCTTGATGACCGGCCTGTCGCTCGGGAAGGCCTTCAATCGGCCGGTCGAGGTCATTTCGGCCTTCGATCCCTATTTCCACTACGCCGCGTTCCACAGCATTTCCGGCGTGTTGAATGAGGAAGCCGGCAAGGTCTTCAGGTTCAAGGAACAGGAAAAACTCCACGAAGAAATCATCGACAGCGGCCTGGCCAAGATCTACCAGTCGCACCTGGACATTTCTCGCGAGATCGCCCAGGCCGAGCAGACCGACGTGAAGACCACGCTGCTGGACGGGAAGGCCTTCGAAAAGATCATCCAGTACGTCCGCAAGGACACGCCCTGGCTGCTGATCGTCGGCCGGATTGGGGTCCACAGCGACGAGGACATGGATATCGGCAGCAACACGGAGAATCTGCTCCGCAGCGCGGCTTGCAACGTCCTCGTCTCCAACCGGAAGTACGTGCCGCCGATCGACACCCAGGCCGAATACACGATCGCCTGGACGGAAGAGGCGTTGCGCCGGATGGAAAAGATTCCCGTCTTCGCCCGCGGCGTCGCCAAAACCGCCATTCATCGCTACGCGATCGAGAAGGGCCATACGATCATCAGCAACACCGTCGTGGACGCAGCCGTGGGCCACATCCTCCCGAAAGGCGCCATGGATGCTATGCGCGCGCTGGGCGGCAGCCTGGATGCCTCCGGCATCGACCGGGACAAGATGCAGGCAGACGATTCCGTCGCGAAAGACCTCATGGGCACCACCCTCAGCGGCATGATGACCCAGGTCGTAGAAGAAAAGCCCAAGGCAACCTCGACCACTCAGGCCTATCTCGATCGCATGAACCAAAATTACTTCGTCTGTGACGGCTGCGGGTATGTCGGCAAGGGCGACACGCCGGTCAAGTGCCCCGTCTGCGGCGCGGAGGGTGACCGGTTCAAGCAGGTCGACAAGCAGATCTTCGACGCAGCGGCTAAGGCCGAAGGCGAGTTGGAAACCGACCTCGCCTACGACGACGTCCCGATGCAGTGGACCAAGGACGCCAAGGAAGCGATCCGCGCCGTACCGGCCGGATTCCAGCGCCGCCGGGCGAAGGCCAAGATCGAGAAGACCGCGCGCAAACTGGGTATGACGACGATTACACTCGAGTACGCCGCCCCCATGATCAAGGAAGCGGCGGACGAAGACTATCAGCCGATCTTCGCGAACAAGGACGCCGGGACGTCACAGGAAGCGGAAGCCAAGCTCGCCGAAGCCACCAATGGCAACGGTCACGCGAACGGCAACGGCAATGGACAGGCCGAATCCGCCTCTCCCTTCACCTGGACAGCCGAGGCGCAGGCTCGGTTGGATCGGGCGCCGGAAGGGTTCATGCGCGACTGCACGAAAGCCCTGATCGAGAAACACGCGGAGAAGATCGGCGCCACGCTGATCACCATCGAAGTCGCCAACGAAGGCGTCGAGCAGGCCAAGGGTTACATGGCCGACGCCATGAAGACCGGCAATCTCAAAGACATGATTGCCAATCTCACCGGAAAGGTTAAAGCCTAGTTCCGAGCGTGGAGCGCCGAGTGTCGGAGCTCGCCGTGTGTGGTCGAGCCGATGCGGTCACTCAGCCTCCACGCCTCGGTACTCTGCACGACGCTCATGGGTAAATCGCTTCCGATCCTCAACATCCCGTCCTTGGCCGGATCGTTGGGGGCGCTCCAGCAACAGGTCACTCAGTTCTTCACGCCGAAGCCTCAGGGGGACGGTCCGCATGACGGCCGTACCGTCGACGACTTCAAGCCCTATCTGATCGCACTCAATCTGACCAAGCGTTGCAATCTGAAGTGCGATCACTGCTACCTGGACGCGACAACTAAAGCGGCGGGCGGCGACGACGAACTCTCGACGGAAGAATGTTTCCGACTCATCGACCAGATTGCCGAGGTCAACAAAGGCTGTCTGCTCGTCATCACAGGCGGCGAGCCGCTGGTACGTCCGGACATTCTCGATATCGCCCGTCATGCCGTGAAGCTCGGCTTCATGGTCGTCTTCGGCACGAACGGCATGCTGATCAACGATCAGATGGCCAAGACGCTGGTCGAGATCGGCGTCATGGGCGTCGGCATCAGCATCGACTCGCTCGACGCGGCCAGACATAATCAGTTCCGCGGCGTCCCGGGCGCATGGGAAGCAGCGGTGGCCGGCATCGAGGCCTCGAAGCGCAACGGGCTGCAGTTCCAGATCCACTTCAGCGCGCAGCCGATGAACTATCAGGAGCTGCCGGCCGTCATCGAGTGGGCGCACAATCTCGGCGCGCGCGTGCTGAATGTCTTCTTCATGGTCTGCACCGGCCGCGGCGAGGAACTCACCGACATCACCCCGGCCCAATACGAAGAAGTGCTCGGATATCTCGTGAACAGCCAGGACAACTACAAGGGCATGTTGATCCGAGCCCGCTGCGCGCCGCATTTCAAGCGCCTGGCCTACGAGAAAGATCCCAACTCACCGATCACCAAAGCCACCGGCTACATGGGCGGCGGTTGTTTGGCCGGCACCAACTACGCGCGAGTGACCCCGAACGGCGAGCTGACGCCCTGCCCCTATATGCCGCTCTCCGCCGGGAACGTCCGACAGAACAGCTTCGTCGATCTGTGGGATAAGTCGGATGTGTTCAACTCCTTCCGCTACCCACAGCTCAAAGGAAAGTGCGGCGACTGCGAATACACCGACATCTGCGGTGGCTGTCGCGCCCGGCCGTACGTCGATCACGGCGATTGGTTGGACGAAGACCAGTGGTGCCTCTACACGCCCAAGGGAGGCGAGAAGATCAAGGTCGCCTTCAACGTGCCGGAAGAGACGGAAGTGACCTGGGACGAGGCCTCGGCCCTCCGGTTGAGCCGCATTCCCTACTTCCTCCGCGCCATGGTCAAGAAAGGCGTCGAGAAGCACGCGAGAGAGAACGGGATCGCCACCGTCACGATCGAATTGATGGAAGAGCTGCGCAAGAAGCGGTTCGGGAACGATGCGCCCGTGTTCAACTTCGACATGAAGGACAAGGGATAGCCGGAGACGAGGCGGGACATGGACGCACTGCAAAGTATCCTTATCGATCTCAACACCCTCATCCCGATCGTCAACCATTGGTTCCATCTGCTGTCCGCTGTGATTTGGATTGGCGGGCTCGCGTTTCTCGTCATGGCCGTGACACCCGGCCTGCAGAAAGCGGTCGCCAAGGAGCAGATCAAGCCGATCACCGACGTGTTCTATCAGCACTACAAGAAGGTCGCGGGCATTCTGCTCGTCGTCCTACTGTTCACCGGCGGCGTCAACCTGCATTTCGTGAATCAGGTCATGACCTCGCAGACTCAGCTCGGCATCCAGCATAACGCGAAGTATCTGACCATTTTCTTCATCAAGCTGGCGCTGGTCTTGTGCCTGCTGACGCTCTTCCTCTATACCGTCATTTTCAAGTCCGACGACGAAGAAGAGGAAGAAGACGGCTACGAAGTCATTCCCTATCAACGCGCCGCGCTGTGGATGGGCTTCTTCATCATCCTCTGCGCCGCCGCGATGAAGCATCTCCACTTGTAGACACGGCCTCGTGTTCCCGGTTTCTCTCCTGCTGTATCAAAGCCGATAACCTCGTACCGGTTCGGATACGACTGCCCTGCTGCACGTAGGGCAGCTGACTCGCCTTGATCGAAATTTCTTTTCTCCCCCTCAGACAAATCAATGAGTTGTTCGCAACTCTCCGGCGTCAACGGATCTCCCAACCTGGTACGCCCGTTGCTGTACCAGTTCACAGCACCGAACATACGACCTTCTCAGCGAGCACTCATGACGACCAAAGCGCTGCTCCCCTCACGCTCGATCTCAGTATGGCGTGGCTTACCGCCGTCGGTGACGCACCCCGGACTTGGGAGTTCCTCTCAAGCAGGTGATGCCGCGTCTGGATTGTGCCCATCCAGACGCACTCCGACGCCTGTGACCATGTCCAGAAGCGCCGTGCCCCCTCGCGGGGGCACGGCCTGTATCCGCCGCGATGGTCTCTTGGTCAGAGCTGCCTAATGATTGGCTGAGTACTAGGAAGGAGAGGCGCTTATGGTATTCATTCCATCGCGCACGAACGGCAAGAAGGACATGTCCGGATCCTCGGGACCGGGCGGCTCACTCAACAGCATCCGGACGGCACCGGCAGTCACCGCACGAACGACGCGGTTGACGGTGACCCTCCCGATCACACTGGTCAATCAACTCCGCGATGCCACGTACTGGACACCGCAAACGACCCTGGCATGGGTCGTTGAAGAAGCGCTCCGTGCCGCCATCAAGAAAATGGAAACGGCGAACAAGGGGCCGTTTCCTCCACGGGAACGGGAATTGACAGCCGGTCGTCCACGATCGACGCGCAGACAGAACGGCCCGCGCATTCCGACGCAACAGGATCCGCAGACGGCGCGGCCTCCAGAATCCGGACAACCGGCCCGGCGCACAGTCAGGTTGCCCTCGCCACAGGCCATCAGACCGCCGTCACCGCAAACGGTGGGCGCCGTCAAACCACACGCACAGATCTAAGGGAAGTCCGTTCGAAAAAAGGTCCTGCCCGGTCGCGCAGGGATGTGGACGGGAACCAAGGCCGTTAGGGTCTGGGGCTCCCGCCAGAAAATGCCTGTTTGAACACGGTCTTCAGTCCGAAATAGGCGAACGAGTCCTTCAGATTCGAGTAGAGGCGCTTGAATCGGCCCATCTCCGGATTCGTCACGTATTCCATCGTCAACACCACCCGTTCTTCCCCGGCCGCCAGCGGCGTCACGGCGTGCCACAGCTTGTCACCATTGAAGATGACCATATCGCCGGGCTCGGTGATGAGCTCGAGATGCTGCGTCTCCTTCGTCGGATCGTCCTTGTACAGATCGCAGACGAGCTTGCAGTGCGTCGACCGATCAACCAACCCCAGCAGAATCGTATACCGCGCGCCTTTGTAATAGGAGGTGTCGTAGTGAAATCCGATATGATCGCCGGGCTCCGTATAGTAATACAGCGCGCAGGAATGCGGATCGTTGTCAGGGCACAGCAACAAATCGGCGTGGACCAAGCGATTGAGAAAGTTCCGATAGGCGGCGGAGCGGTAGAGGTCGAGAAACAGCGGGGAATATTCCTGCACCGTGTAATAGCTGACGCTCCCGCCCTTCTTATGGCCCGGCAGGTAATTCCGATTCAACCGGGGCTTCACCCCTTCCGCCTGGGGAACCAGGGTCGCTTCTACAAACGACCGGGGAAGAAACTGTTTGATGACCAGAAACTCATTCTGATCCCAATAGGTCCGGTGCAGCCGATCGAAATCGAGCGCCGCGACGGCCTGCGCTACCGCCTCCGTCACCGACATCGTACTGGTCGCTTGCATGGCGTCGTCCTACCCTTCTCTGACAGTCTCACTGAAGCACACGCCCCGTCATCCGCTCAGTTGAGTACCGGGGCCTTCACCACCTCGACATCGGCCGGAGCCTTGAAGTCGAACACCTCGTCGCCCAAACCCGTATTGGGCTTTAACGCCGAGAACTCGAACGTCGCGACGTTCCCGCTGATCTCATGGAGCCATACGGTCCGGATAAAGTAGGTCTTGGGGAATACTTCGACGACGATGCGTTGTACATGCCGGGCGGGATCGGTTTCCCGTCCCTTCGGCACCAGACTCAATAGGCGAAGACCGCCCGCCCCACGCTCTTTTCCCGTGGCCGGCGACACCTCGAACGACTCCTCCAGCTTCGCCGCGCCCTGCAACAACTCCAGCGGCGCCTGCGAGGCGGCCATGTGAGTCAACTTGCCAACCAGAACCTGCTTGTGCTCCGGCACATAGACTTTGACGTCGTCGTGGCTGACGAAGATCTGCTCGTTGGCCGGATCGAGGTAGTCCCAGCGCAACCGGCCCGGTTTCTTGATATAGACCTTGCCGGAAGAGAGCACCGGGCGCTCGAACCCCTCGATGCGGGTCTTCTGGGTAAAGTCCGCCTGCAAGTCTTTGGTCTTTTCATAGCGGGCTTGCAGTTGTTTCGCTACCTCGCGAACCTCCTGCATCGCCTTCTCATCCGGCGGCGCACTATCGGCGGCCCACGCCATCCCCGCAGACGCACAGACCATCGCTCCGGCAAAACTCCACGCAAGCAATCGCGTCATCCTTCGGCCGCTCCCACCGGCCCTCGGCGGCCCAGCACTTCGCGCCGCCCGTCGCGCCCCGCCGCACCGACGATCCCATCCGCTTCCATCTGCTCGATCATGCGGGCCGCCCTGGGATAGCCGACACGCAGCCGCCGCTGGATCAACGACGCGGAAGCCTGGCCGGTCGAGAGCACCAGATCCTTGGCCTGCTCGTAGACTTCGTCTTTGGCCTCCGCCTCGGCGGCGTCTTCCTGCTTCAGCGACTGCAACTCGGGATCGTACTTCGGCAGCGCCTGTTTCTTCACGAATTCCACCACCCGACGCACATCGTCGTCGGAGACGAACGAGCCGTGCAGCCGGTTAAGCCGCCCTGTGCCCGATGCGAGGTAGAGCATGTCGCCCCGTCCCAGCAACGCTTCGGCTCCGTTTGCGTCCAGAATGGTCCGGGAATCGGTCTTCGACGAAACTTGAAACGCAATCCGGGCCGGGAAGTTGGCCTTGATGAGACCGGTCAGGACGTCCACGGACGGACGTTGCGTCGCCAAGACCAGATGGATACCCGAAGCTCTCGCCATCTGTGCCAGCCGCGCGATTTTGTCCTCCACTTCTTTCGGAGCCACCATCATCAGATCAGCCAATTCATCGATCATCACGACGATGTAGGGCAAAGGCTCCGGAGGAGTCGGACGGTCGCGGGGCCCCGGATCGACCTCCGGGTCGGTCGATTCGCCGGCTGCCAGCCGTTCTTCCTCGCTGAGATACTGCATCGGCAATTCCGGTTGATTCGCCTTCGCTGCTTCCTCGGCAAAAGCTTCGTGGAGCCCCGCCACCTTGCGATTGTACGCGTCGATGTTCCGCACACCCGCTTCCGCCAACAGTTTGTAGCGCCGTTCCATCTCGGCCACCACCCAGCTCAGCCCGCGTGCCGCCGATTTCGGATCGGTGATCACCGGCCGCAGGAGATGGGGAATGCCGTCGTACGATTGGAACTCCAACATCTTGGGATCGATCAGCAGCAGCTTCACTTCGCTTGGCCGAGCCGAAAAGAGAATGCTCAAGAGCATCGTATTGAGCCCGACGCTCTTGCCCGCGCCCGTCGCGCCAGCCACCAGGAGGTGCGGCATCGTCTTCAGATCCGCCGTCGCCGGCGCGCCGAAAATGTCTTTACCCAACGCCATCGTCAGCTTGGAGCGTGCCCGTGTGAAGGCCTCGCTGAGCACGACTTCTTTCATCGAGACCGTTTCGCGGGCCAGATTCGGCACCTCGATCCCGACCACCGACTTACCCGGAATCGGGGCGACGATGCGCAAACTCGTCGCTTTCAGCGCCAGGGCCAGGTCGTCGGCCAGATTGACGATGCGGGCAACCTTGGTGCCGGGTGCCGGCTCGAATTCGTACATGGTCACGACCGGGCCGGGTCGGACCTCGGTCACCTTGCCTTCAATCCCGAAGCTCCCGAGGGCTTTCGATAGAATGTCGGACTGCGCCTTCAATTCCTCATCGGACATGCGCGTGACCGGGCCGCTCGGATCTGTTAGCAGTTCCTCTGGATCTGGCAACTGGTAATCGCTGGTATCAACCCGTTTCGCGACTGCCTCCGGTTCCGGCTCAGGCTCGGATACTTCGGCCGGGGGCGACAGGACTGCGAGCGGAGGCTGGATGACGGGCAGCTCGGCGGACACTGGGACTTCCATGGCCGGCTCGGGAGCGACCGATGGAAGCTCTTCCACCTCCGATTCACGAACGGGCTTGGCCGCCTTGGTGCTCCGACGCCGGTTACCGGATTCGACCGACTGAACCGGCTTGGGCTCCGGCAACAACGCCGCCACCCATTCGCGGCAGGCTGCCCATCGGCCCGGCAGGGCCTGCACGAATTCGGTCAACGACAAGGGCGTCGTCAACAACAGCGAGACCAGAAAGCCGGCCATGATCAGGATATGGGCGCCCGTGCTGGCAAACCAGGAACGCAGCCCTTCCGCCACGAATTGTCCGCAGACGCCTCCGGCCATTCCCCGATAGACCAGACCGCTCGTCAGAGTCGGCACAGCCGTCGCTTCGAGATGCAGGAACGCGCTGAGAAACAGAACCGCCGCGAGGGAACTGCCCGCCGTCCTGAGACGGATACTGATCGGGCTCTGGGAAAAGCAGCGCAGGCCCACGCGGCCCAAGAGAATCGGGAAGAGATAGGCCGCCCCGCCGATCAGAAAGAAAAATCCTCCGGCCAGCACGGCGCCGAACGAACCAATGAGATTGCGGGGAGGCGCGGATGCCGGAGCGCCGGCCGCGACAGTCTTCGCTTCACCGGGAACAAAGGACAACAAGCTGAGCAAAGTCAGCAGGCTCAGTGCGATGAGCACGACCCCGATGACTTCACGCTGGAGAGGGGAAGGAGGAGACGGGGCCCGGCGGGCTTCGCCCCGCTTCGCCGAGGTGGTTGCACCCATGCGGCGGATGCTAACACAGGGGGGCGATCGTTTCAAACGAGCGGACCGTCGTAGTCTCGCCTACTACGCCCCAACCGACGATGAAAAGGCCGTGGTGAGCCGAATGAACTCGCCCCGCGTCAATGTCTCGGCACGGACCCCGACGGGAAGCGCCAACCGTTCAAGCACGGCACTCACCAGACGATGGTCGTACCCTTCGTCTCTGAGCGAATTCACCAGGGTCTTCCGCCTGTGCGCGAAGGCCGCCTTGACCAGCATCGCAAAGCGCGGTTCCTCTTCCCGGCTCAGTTCCCGCTGGTGTTTCGTCCGCAGTAGGACCACCGCCGACCCGACATCGGGTCGGGGAC
>JAXLZJ010000060.1:0-11602 GCA_046350995.1 Nitrospira sp. | reverse complement strand
CCCGAAATTTCCGGTACCCCGCTGCCCCGACGGGTGTTGACCTCCACCTACTACGACACTGCGTCGCACGACCTGGCCCGCGCGCGGATCACGCTCCGCTATCGAACCGAGCGGGGTAAGGCGGCCTGGCAGCTCAAGATTCCCCTGGGCGACGACCGGCAGGAGATCGAAGTCGTCGATCGGCACTCGCTGCCGCCGCCGGCGTTTCGCGATCTGCTCGTGCTCTATTTGGACGGCCGGAAACTGGCACCGGTCGCAACCTTGCGGGTCTGGAGAACGGGGGTGTGCGTACGACGACGCCGGATCCCCGTTGCCGAGATCGTACTCGACAGCGTGTCGGTGTTGAAGGACGATTGCCCGATCCAACGATTTCGGGAACTCGAAATCGAGCAACTCGGTCCCGACGACGGCCTGCTGCAGGATCTCGAACGTCTGCTCCGTCGAGCAGGAGCCCGCGATCACGACGGACGGCCCAAGTTGTTCCGAGCCCTCTCGCTGCCGGCCCCCGCCACCGATGCGCCGCCGGCGCAAGACGCGCCGCCCGCCGACCATGTGAAGTGGGCGCTGGCGCAGCACGTCCGCTGGCTCATGGCGCACGACCCCGGCACCAGGCTCGGCTCCGAGAGTGAGAGTCTGCACCAGATGCGGGTGGCGACGCGACGTTTGCGCGCGGTGCTTCGCGCAGCCCGGCCGCTCCTCGCACCCGAATGGGCGAGTTCGCTCCAACACGAGTTGGCCTGGCTCAGCCAACTGCTGGGACAAGCCCGGGATCTCGATGTCCAGATCGCCTATTTCGGCGAGGAGGCCGCCGGATCGGATGCGCGGGACCGCAAACCGTTGGCGCACTTCGTGACGCATTTGCAGACCCAGCGGGAACGCGTGCAACAGGTTATGCTCAGCGAGCTCAAAAGCGCGCGGTATCTTGAACTCGTCCGGCGTCTGCAACTGGCCGCCCACGATCCGTCCCTCGTGGAATCCTCTGTGACGTTGCACGAGCTGGCAAAGAGCGAGTTCGCGAAGCTGCGAAAGGCGATTCGCCGCCTGGGTCCTTCGCCGACTCATGCCAGGCTCCATGAACTCCGCATTAAAACGAAGCGGGCACGCTACGCCGCTGAACTGGCGGTCTGGTCGGTCGGCAAGCCCGCCTCGCGTTTCATGAAGCGGGCACAGGCGGTCCAAGATCTCCTGGGAACGTACCAAGATGCCCGTCAGGCGGAAACCCACATTCGCAGTTTCCTCAAGCAATCGACCAGCGTCCGCGCGGGGTTTGTGGCCGGACGCTTGATCGAACGCCAATACCAACGGCGCGACACGGCTCGAAAGCGACTGAAATCACTGCTGAAAATCCTTTTGAAACAGGGGAAGAAAGCCTGGAGCTAGCCGATCGATTGCCCTCTTCTCCCTCTCCGCTCGACTCGGGAGAGCCGATTCCTTAATAAACATTTAACGCGGGCACCATGGTCAATCTCCCCGCCTCACGGTAATCTACCCGCGGCGTAGCTCAGGACGCATCTTCGATTGTGGATCATTTCGACATGGACGCGACGGAACGGCTGGTTTCCCCGGCAATGCCCAAACCCTCGCCCGGCCTTCTCGGCCGGAACGTGAGATGGACCGGCTGGCTGTTCGGTTCCGTCTTGCTCCTCGGCATCGGCTATGTCGGCCTGCAACTGCTCGGAGACCTCATCAGTTCCTCTCCCGGCTTCTCGTTTCCGTTCACTCTGCTGACCCTCGCGCTGATGATCGCGCTGGGATTCGAATTCGTGAATGGGTTTCACGATACGGCCAACGCCGTCGCCACGGTGATCTACACGAATTCCATGCCGCCGGCGCTGGCCGTAGTCTGGTCGGGTCTCTTCAATCTGCTCGGCGTCCTTGCCTCCTCCGGTGCCGTCGCCTTCACGATCGTGTCGCTCCTGCCGGTCGAGTTGATCCTGCAAGTCGGCAGCAGCGCGGGCTTCGCCATGGTCTATGCGCTCCTCCTGGCGGCGATCATCTGGAATCTCGGCACGTGGTACTTCGGACTTCCGTCATCGAGCTCGCACGCTGATCGGCTCGATCACGTCAGGGTGGGGCTGATAGACCAGTTCATGGGCGGGCTGTCCGGCACCGGCGGAGTCGACTGGGGCCAAGTCGGCACGGTGGGCCGCGCCTTGCTGCTGTCTCCGCTGATCGGCTTTACGCTGGCCGCGTTCCTCCTGCTGCTGTGCAAGCGGCTGATTCCTTCTCCCGACCTTTACAGAGCGCCTCAGGGCGGGCGCGCCGCGGTGGATTAGGGCGCTCCTGGTCCTGACCTGCACCGGCGTCAGCTTCGCCCACGGATCAAACGACGGACAGAAGGGCATGGGCCTGATCATGTTGATCCTGATCGGGACCGTCCCCACGGCCTATGCGCTCAATCGCGCCGTCAGTGAGACGGACGTGGCGGCTTTTCAGCGCACCACGGAGCAGGCGATCCTCGTGTTGCATCGGAACGAGTCCGCCGCGCGGCCTTGCCCGACGCGCGCGCCACGTTGACCGAGTGTTGCGAGGCCAGAACGATCGCCGGTCCGTGGGCGAGCTGGTCGAATCGCTCTCGGAGGAGATCTCTCGAAGCGTCCGGGCGTATCGTTCGCTGGCGAAAGTCCCGGCGGACGAGGTCGCCAACGTGCGCAACGATATGTATCTTGTGGGAGAATCGCTCCGACTGCTGCAACGGCAGGGCTCTCTCCCCCTGCCCGACGACCAGCGCACGATGGCGGAGTTCAAGCGCTCGCTCGACCAAGCGACCAAGTTTATTCCTGCATGGGTCAAGGTCGCGGTGGCGATCGCCCTGGGCATGGGAACGATGATCGGCTGGAAGAGAATCGTGGTGACGGTCGGAGAACGGATCGAGGAAGGAACACCTCTCCTACGCACAGGGCAGCGCGGCGGAGCTCGTGGCGATGACAACGATCGGGGCCGCAGAGCTCTGGGGCTTCCTATCAGCACGACGCACACGCTTTCCTCCGGCGTGGCCGGGACCATGTCGGCCAATCGCTCGGGGCTACAACGGGCCACCGTTCCTGCAACGTGCATACCTGGCTTCTCACGTTGCGGCTTCCGATCACGCTTTCCGGAGCACTGTTTTTCCTGCTCCGGCATATTCTGTAGCAGTTAACGTGGGGCCCGTAGACTCCCCCGCCGTCGACGACGACGGCGGCCGATGGTCCGATCTCAAGAGCTCTCTTTGTCTCGCTCGTTTCTCTCTCCCCCTCCACACATTCGCCCCCTCATCGCCTTGAGGGGCGCCGTTATCCGCAATCATTCCCAGATTGAACGCACCCCGAACTACCGGTTCATACGGGATTAATCTGCCGATGTTAGCTTGTCGCCCGAAGCGGTGAGGATCTGTCTGCATACAGCTTTTATGAGGAAGGAGGACAAGTCCATGACCTGTCAAGGAAATGCAAAGGGGCCGCGATGATCGAAGAACAACGGCCGGAGTTGTCTCCCGAAGCAGTCGTTCATCGCTGCATCAACTGCGGGCTGCTTCTGGACTCGTTGATTCGTCAGAACCGCCTGAGCGGTCGGCGTGGAAAATCCCCGCTCCTCCACGCCGCTTAAATGGCGGTGATCGAACTGGTCCCATCCGGCGGAAGTGGACTTGCTTGTGCGTCGGATCGGGCGGGTGTGGACGTCGCGCGTGCGGTTAGACCGAAAACTCAGCCCAGAGAAATGTGTGATCAGAAGGGTCTTTCGCTCGCCGCGGCTCGACGTCCACGTCAACCCTCAGACACTTCTTCGCCAACGGCGCGGTGGCCAGAATATGGTCGATGCGCCACCCTTTGTTCGCCTCTAACGAACTCGGCGCACGATAATCCCAAAAGGTATATTGTTGCCGGTCCGGGTAGAGCTTTACGAACACATCTTCAAATCCCCACGCCAGCGTCTTCTCATAAGCCTTTCGCGCATCTTCGTGATAGCAGACATGTTTGAGATGTTTCTCCGGACTATGGACGTCCATCGGCCTCGGCGCCACGTTCATGTCTCCACACCAAATGGCCGGCTTCATCGGCGACAGATGTTTCTCGAAGTAGGCCCGTAGCCGGTCGTACCACCCTAGCTTGTACTGATACTTCGGGGAATCGATCTCATAGCCCTGGGGCACGTACGTGTTCACGATCGGAATGCCGTCGATTACCACCCGAAGCAGGCGGGCGTCTTCGGAATCTCCGCCGTCATCGAACCCATGGTACACGCCTTCCGGTTTTTTCCGGCTGAGGACGGCGACCCCATTGTAGGACTTCATCCCGCGGAACGTGACTTCATAGCCCGAGGGCGCCAATGCCAGCAGCGGAAACTCGCTGTCCTGTACTTTAGTCTCCTGTAAGCAGAGCACGTCCGGCTTGTGCTTTTCGAGCCAGTCCAGCACGATGCTCACACGCTTGCGGAGAGAGTTGACGTTGAAGGTGGCGATTTTCATGAGGTGTCCTATCCCGGAGCGGCGGGATGCTACCAGATGGACAGGGAGAGAACAAGCGCAAGCCCGGACAGAGAGGACGCGAGAAGGATGGTCTGACATACAGAACGGCCTCCGGCACAGACGCCGGAGGCCGTTCATCGTGCATCGCTACCTCTTACTTGCCGAGCGCGCCGAGGGCGTCCTTCATCTCCTGCCCGGTGGCCTTCATTTCTTGCCCGGCCGCCTTGGCATCGGAGCCCATCTGCTGGCCGGCTGCTTTCATCTCTTGCGCCTGAGTCTTCACCTCATCCTGTTTCGCTTTGGCCTGATCTTTCATCGCATCCCGCTTGGCTTTCGCCTCCTCGCGGTGCGCCTTCATCTTTCCCTTCATTTCCTCTCGCTTGGCCTTGATGTCGGCCTTCATCTGCTCCTTCTCAGCCTTCAGCTTGTCTTTGTCGGCCTGGACATCGGCTTTCAGCTGATCTTTCATCGCGCCCAACTCGCTCTTCACCGTCTCATCGGCGGCGGCCAACGAAGCCGCGCCGAGCAAACAGAATGTCGTCATCGTCGCCAGAAGTACGTGTTTCATCATGATGTTCCTCCTCAGGTTGCGGAATGGATGTAAATGAGTCACAAAACGCGGGCGAGGCTGGCCATATCCTGCCCTGGAACCCCGGCCCTGTCAAACGGCCTTAAGGCGTCGCCTCAGCCGCACGTTTCAATCCGGGAATCTTGAGCGACCGGACCGCATCGCATACGACGTCGATCACCTGGGGCCTGGTGAACCCCCGCCGCCACGCCAGGCCGATTTGCCGCTCGGGAACAGGATCGGCGAACGGAATGGTCGCAAGCCGCTTGTGTTGATGTTTGGACGTGAGCGCGCTGCAGGGCAACACGGTGATCCCCAGCCCGGAGGCGACCATTTGCCGGATTGTTTCCAGAGAATTCCCCTGCACCCCTTCACGGTCGGACTGGCTGATGTTGGGGCATTGGTCTAGGATTTGCCGGCGGAAACAGTGACCGGCGTGGGGCAAAATCACCTTCTCCTGCGCCAACGCCTCGACATCCAGCCGTTTCTTTTTCGCCCACGGATGCGTCACCGGCACCACGGCCTTAAAGGGCTCTTCGTACAGCGGTTTGGTCACAATGCCGGGTTCGTCGTGGGGCAGCGCCAGAATCACCGCGTCCAGTTTGCCATGGAGCAGCATCCGATTGAGATTGACCGTCAAATTTTCTTCGATCTCCAGCGGCATCGCCGGCGCGCGCTTATGGAGCAGTGGGATCAGATCGGGCAGGACATACGGACCGACCGTGGCGATGACTCCCAGCTTGAGCGGTCCGGTCAACTGATCTTTCCCCTGGGCCACGATCAGATTGATCTGTTCGACCTCCTCCAGTACCCGTTGCGCCTGCTGAACGATCTTCTCGCCGATCGGCGTCAGGGCAATCCGGTTCTTTTGTCGTTCGAACATCGTCGTGCCCAGATGGTCCTCCAACTTCTGGATGGCCAGGCTGAGCGCCGGCTGCGTGACGAAACAGCGTTCCGCCGCCCGACCGAAATGACGCTCCTGCGCCACCATCACCAGGTATCGAAGCTCCGTCAATGTCATGGCGCCCTCGAACTCCTATGCCATAAGAATGTTTTATCGATATGCCATATATTATCAATTGGACTCATTGTCAATGAGTGGGTATCCTGTGCACATTACGATTGCGCTGAGTTCGCAGTCCGCGATGATTCCGGTCATCGGCCCTTTGAAAGGAGGACGTCATGCACACACGGAGAGAAAGCCGCCTATCCCCACGATTCACCCTCGCCCGGACGGCCGGGCTCACGGTCGTCGTCGTCGTCGCGGTCACCGCGATCCAGGGCACCGGTTTGGCCGAATCGCCGAAATCCGCCGGGCAGGCGAGCGGAGAGTACACGTTGACCTTGCCGCTCGGATTGGACAAAGACGCGGTCGTCATCACACCGGGCAATCCGCTTACCAAGGAAAAGGTCGAATTGGGCCGGACCCTGTTCTTCGACAAGCGACTGTCGCGCGACGGCACCGTCGCATGCGCCAGCTGTCACCTTCCGGCCAAGGCCTACACCGACGGCCAGCCGGTCTCGACCGGCATCAAAGGGCTGAAAGGCGGCCGGAGCGCCCCCACGGCGATCAATCGCGTCTTTGCGTCTGCTCAATTCTGGGATGGCCGAGCGGCAACACTGGAAGAGCAGTCGATCGGCCCGTTCGTCAGCCCGGTCGAGCACGGCTTCATCAATCATGATGAGATGGTTGCCAAGATGAGGAAGATTCCGGGCTACCGGAAGCTGTTCCAGGAGGTCTTCGGCCGCGAGATCGTCATTGAGGATGTCGGGAAAGCCATCGCCAGTTTCCAGCGGACACTCGTGTCGGGCAACAGCCCGGCGGACCGTTTCGATGTCGGCGGAGATCAATCGGCGCTCTCGGAAGAAGCCAAGCGGGGACTCGAATTGTTCCGTGGCAAGGCCCGCTGCATCCGCTGCCACTCGAACTTCAACTTCACCGACGAGAAGTTTCACAACCTGGGGATCGGCTGGGATACGAACACGGTAGACCTCGGCCGCTACATGGTGACGAAGAACCCCGAAGACATCGGGGCGTTCAAGACGCCGACATTGCGGGAGATCGCTCATACCGCGCCGTACATGCATGACGGGCGGTTCAAAACGCTGGAAGAGGTCGTCAACTTCTACAACAGCGGCGGGATCAAGAATCCCCATCTCGACAATACGATCATCCCGCTCGAATTGACAGACCAAGAGAAGAAGGACGTGGTCGCTTTCCTTCGCTCTCTGAGCGGCGAAGGATGGCAACGGGTGACGGCACCCAAGTCGTTTCCGAAGTAACGCCCTCAGGAAGGTTTCTCATGGGGCGCTCCTCGAACTGATGGGGCGCCCCGTTCGTATGCCTAGCGGGTGGGTTGAGGGTTTTCCGCGATCAACGGAGGAGCCGTTCCGATAGATAACGGCGGAGAATACCTTGTTCGACGCGTGAACGCCCCCGGTCCGGCGCCGGGAACCGCAACACAAGTTGGATCTTGCCCGGCTCCGGCAGCTGCAGAGTAATGCGCGGCTCCGGTGACGGCGCCTCGAGCAGATTCGTCTGTTCCAGCAACTTCATCTGCCGCGCCGCTTCCTCCATGAACGGTCCGCACTCGGCCTTGGTCGCGGCCAAGAGCCGATGTTCCGCCTCCTGCCAATCGTCCTCGGACCGTAACGGCACGGTCAAGGTGTAGAGCCCGTAGTCCTGGCCGGGATTCTCTTTGACCAGCGCATTCGTGAAGAGCAGGCTGTTGGGAAACACGGTCACACGACCGGTATAGAGATGCGATGATTGCCCGGGGCCGATCTCCAGGAGTTTCGTGGTGAAGATGTCGTGGTCCAGGACCACCCCCCGGTGGCCGGCAATCTGAATCCGGTCTCCGACCGAGTAGACCTTGCCGCCGACCCGCAAGGCCGCTCCGCTCCAACAGAGAATCAGTTCCTTGATCGCCAGAACCAGCGCCGCCGCCAACGCGACCAACGACACCGCGAAGGCCTGCAGCTCGTGCGCCCAAATCACCACCAACCCGATGATGAACACGAACACCATCGAATTGCGGGTGGACACCACCCACCGGCGCTTGGCTTCCATGCTCAATGTGGCGTTCCGCGAAATCCACCGGACCACCAAGGTCCGAACGATGACGACGGACACCAGCAGAATCAACGACTTGAGTCCGTCGATCACCACCGAGCTATCGAGCTGCATCCACCCCGTTTGCATCTTGTTCATGCGAAGCCTTCTTATTCGTGGCGGTTAAGCTTCGTCTCCGTTTCTCCGATAAGGATCTCAGACTTTTTTAAGGAGTCCGATGTCGCTGCAACCGCTGTCGTCGGAGTCGGCGCTGGCCGAGTCCATTCGCCCCCGTCTGAACACCGCTTTACAGCCGCTGTTCAACGAATCCAGTCCTTGCTTACCAGCCCTGGAAAAAACCTGCCAGAAAATTCTCAGTCTGACAGGAGGACTCACCGGGGCCGACCGACTCGCCCAGGTCATCAGCCGCGATCCCGCGCTGACTTGCCGGGTCCTGCAAATCGCCAACAGTATCGCCTACAGCCCGCAACAAGTCATCACCTCGGTCCCGCACGCCGTCAGCTGGCTTGGGCTGGATACGGTCCGCTCGATCGTGACGGCGTCCCAGCTCGTCGAACAGTTGAATCAATGGCCGAACCGGCAACAAGTAGTCAGCGGCGTGATCGCCCGCGCCCTCGTCGCGGCAGTCCATGCCAATGAGCTGGGAATGGCGCTCGAATATCCGTCGTTGAGCCAACTCTTCAGCTCGACGCTGTTGTATTCGATCGGCGATCTCGCCATTGCCAATCAGGCGCCGGACCTCTACCTGTCGTTCCGCGGCCTTCCGCTCACCGTCCGCACACCCGAAGCCCGCATCGTCGAAGAGACGAAACTCTTCGGCGTGCCGCGGTTGCGATTCACCCAGGCCCTGGCCCAGATGTGGGCGCTGCCGCCCTTTCTCATCGAACTGTTTTCGGCCGATCCCGAGCGGCACGATACCCGGTGGAGCACCAGCAAGGATGTGTTCAGGGGCCTGGTGACGGGATCGACAGCCTATATCGAAGCCATGACCGGCCCCTGTTCCCCGATGACGATGGAGGCGGCCAAACGAGCCCTGCTGACGGGAACCGGCCTGCCGTCGCATTTGTTCGGCGACATTCTGGTGCGGGCACTCGACCGCGGCAAGCAGTTGGTGCGCTCAGCCGGCCTGTCGTTCGATCTCTGGGAAAACCCGCAGGAACCGGACACCAGCAGCACGCTGACGACTCCGGCGCCGGTCGTCGCGCCGGTCGCCGCGCCGCCGCGGAAACGAGGACCTGCCGCGATCGAGACCAATCCGCTCGAAACGCTGCAGGCGCTCCAAGCGTCGCTACGCGAGGCCAAGGATCTCAATACGCTCTTGAGCACGCTCGTGCGCGCCCTGCATCGCGACGGCGGATTCGCCCGGGTCGCCCTTGCGCTGCTCAATCCGAACGACAGCGACCAACTGGCCGGGCGCCTCTTGCTGGGCGTGGACGAGCAGGCGCAGTTTCTCGCGGGCCTGTCGGGATCGCTCACGAAGGATCATCCCTACTTCCTTAGTCTCATGAAACGGTCGGAACCGACGTTAATCGAGGACTTCACAATTCCCGTCGCCGAACCCGTTAGTGCCGCGTTCCTGCGCGTGTGGAACCCCGGCTCGGCCATTCTGGCTCCGCTCCGGGTCGGCACTCGACCGATCGGACTGATCTATTGCGACCGGGGACCGATTCCCGCGCAAGTTCAGGCCAAAGACTATCAGGCCTTCCAACTGTTCTTCGGTCAGACGACCCTGAGCATGAACCGGCTCGCTGGGGTCCTGTAAACGCTGCAGGGGCCGCTGGAGGACTTGCACCCCTGCGGTGCTTCGACACTCCCATGACGACCCCCAGGAATCATCTATCGGGCATTCAGTAGGATCAGACTCGCGCGAGGGGATTACTTCGCCGTCAAGGTGTCACGCGTGCCGGGGACACACTCGTCACGCTTCCACGATTTCAAGACTTTCTGCTCGCTGAAGGTCAACGTATAACGATAGCAATAGAGGGTTGGCTTGGGCCCTTCGCCGGGCTTGCTCATCAGCGCCCCGACGGAGTCGCCGGCGCTGCTCAAGCCGGGCGTCGACCAGCTGTCTAACTCCCGGTCGCTCATTGACACCCGATAGGTCCAAACACTGTCGCCGCCCAGGGCGGGCGTTTTGGTGGTGTGGGGCGGACCGAGCTTCTCGCGAATGTCGTCCTGCGTCAACCGGTCGACGCCGTCTTTGAAGTACAGATCGCGCCACGGCCCACTGCACGCGGCCGACAGCACGACCAGCGCCAGGATCGCTCCCAGGCCGGCACAACGAAGAGGTGACAGACCCGACGTCATGACTGGGAATTCAATTGCTGCATGCGCTTGATCGAACAATACAGCGCATAGCCCTGCGCCAACATCCCGGTGACCAGCAATCCGAGTGCGGTGGGCAGCCAGGGCGTGCCTGGCCGATCGAGACCGTACATCCCGCACACGAAGCCCAACGCGATCGCCACGATGCCGACGGACCGCGCCACCATCGCCTGGGTGCGCCAATTGGGCTGTTGGGTATCGACTGGTTCGGACATAATGGGAGTACGCTACACTGGAGAGGAACCGGACTTCAACTGCGACGGGACTTGAGCGCCGCCAGACGGGTATCGATCGAACGGGCCTCTGCCTCACGCTGCATTTTATGGAGGAGTCCCGCCAGCTCTTCCAGACTCTTCTCCACGTCACGATGCGTTTCGCCCAAGGCCCGCTCTCTGATGGCCAAGGCCCGCCGGTACAACGGTTCCGCCTTTTCGTATTGCCCCTGCGCGGCGTACAGCAATCCCAGATTGTGGGCGGTGAGCGCCACGTCGGGATGGTCCGGACCATGGAGCCGTTCCTTGATCGCCAGCGCCCTCACGAGCAGCGGTTCCGCCTGCGAATATTGCCCGTGCATGCGATGGAGGACGCCGAGATTGTTCAGCGTCGCGGCCACGTCGGGATGGGTTTCTCCGTGCGCGTCTTGATAAATCTTCAACGCCTGAAGGTACAGCGGCTCCGCGTCGACATAGTTGCCCTGCGCGGCCAATGCCTGAGCTTCACCGGACAGCGCCACACCGACATGGCGATGCCGCAACCCATCCCGATCTTCGGCCTTCTTTACCGCGATGGCGAATGCTCTGGCGGCCTCCGCGAAGTCTCCCCGCTGCATCGCCTGTTGCCCCGCTGCCATGGCCGACTCCCAGGTCTGCTGCTGACACGCGCCCAGCAGCGATCCGCAGAGCAGTACGGCGGCACACCAGCGTCGGGTCATCGGGTTGCCATCCGTTCGAGAATGGTTTCCGCCGGGTAAGTCACAATCTCCGCCAGCGTCGGATGATAGTGCGGGATCGCGAGCAGGTCCCGCACCGTTCCGCGGTAGTACAGCACCGCGATGAGCTCGTGGATCAACTCTCCCGCCTCCGGTCCGATGATTTGCGCTCCCAGCAGTGTCCCGGCTTCCGGATCCGCCAGCAATTTGACGAAACCGTGCGTGGCGCCCAGGCACATCGCCTTTCCATGGTCGGCAAAGGGA
>JAXLZJ010000059.1:0-14415 GCA_046350995.1 Nitrospira sp. | reverse complement strand
AGCTTTCGGTCAAGCTCAGTCGTTCCATTGAAATGTGTAATGGAGTGACCAAGCAGCTCCATCGAGCTTTGGAAGAGAGGCGATTCGATAGCCATAGGTGCGTACCTGAGAGAGCTAACAATGTTTGGACAGACTGTATAACCCTGTTACGGCAAGCTGTCCACTTCTGCCTAAACCGGCGGGCACACACCGATTACCTGCCCTAACCAGTTGCAGCAGAACGAGTTCCGCTCCTCTGTAGTTTTCAGATCGTCGTCTTATACAGTCTGTATAAGACAGGTCATAGGCCATCGATCGGACTCCTCACCCCGTGGCCGCCTTTGTTCAACACGTGCGTATACTTCATGGTGGTGCCGAGATCTTTGTGACCGAGCAGTTCTTGAATGGTCCGAATGTCATATCCGGCCTCGAGAAGATGCGTGGCGAACGAATGCCGGAATGTGTGACACCCGGCATGCTTGGCTACGCCAGCCCTGTGGACAGCATCCTTGACAGTCCGTTGCAGAATCGTCTCGTGAACGTGATGCCGTCCTTCTTCGCCTGTCTTCATGTTTTTCCACCGAGTTTCCTGCGGAAAGACCCATTGCCAGCGCCAGTCCTTTGGCGCGTTAGGATACTTACGATCCAGAGCGTCGGGCAAGAGGACACGGCCCCAAGCGCCGGATCGACGTCGACGGGTTTCCCGGGGAAAAGATTCAGCAGTGTGCCCAACGCCCCGTCACTTCGGGGAACCGTCCAATGCCGCTCTTTGGCATGCCAGCGACGGCCTGCCACTGTCTTGATCTTCGCGACATGATCGGGAGAATACGGAAGCTGGACAATCAGATGTCCATCCTCTCCCGGCATGATCCGAATCGGATCGGTTGGCATCATCGATTCTTCATCCCTCGCCTTGGCCGTAAGGAACCAGAATCAACCGGGCACATTCTTACCCCACTCCTACACGCCGTCAAGTCCTTCCTGGCCGAATCTTCATTACTCGCATCCTCCTCCGGCGCTCAGCCTCGGTGAGACGGCCGGCACCGTCTCAACTGCTTACACCGAATAAACACCTCGCTCTCATGCTCCTTCCATGCTTGCCCGTCGTCCTGTTCAAGAACAGCACCTGTGTCGCTCCCCCCTTCCCAGGGCGCGCGTTCCGCGAGCACAGAAGCTCGCCGGCCGCCTCACCTTCCTCTTTCCTCTTGCCGGCACTGCCGTGCCGAGTGGTACGGCTATTCGCGGAGGCGATTCCAGCAACCCCGCGGGTCGACGATGGCGAGCGGAGCTTGACGGGCGACCGCCAGGAGATCTTGGTCTCCCGTGACCAGCAGATCAGCCTGCCCATCGACCGCCGAGGCCAGCACCCACCGGTCGTCAGGATCTCGGATCGGGAGCGGTGACGGCTTTGCGGGTTTGGGAACGATCGTTTCGTCGCGAAGCTCGGCCTCGACGGCGGCGATCAATTCTGATGAGGCGTGAAAACGATCCCGTAACACGTGCCGCAGCTCGACGAGGTTCACCTCCCCCGTGAGCAGCTCATGCTCGGCCAGAATGTAACGGAGGAGGTCGGCGCAAATACCGCGCGCGGTGTACGCACTGACCAGCACGTTGGTGTCGAGAAAGACCTTCACGACACGATGCGGAACACATCCTCGTCGGTGAGGATGCCTTGCGCCTCGGCGAGCGGCAGCAACGCACGGCGTGACTGCTCAAATCGTAGCAGGGCAACCTGCCGTCTCACGGCGTCGCGCACGATGTCGCTACGGCTGCGTCCCAACCGGCGGCTCAGGCGATCCAGCTCTCGCTGGATCTTGGCGTCAAGGCGGATTGTGACCGTGGATGTCTTCATGTACGACAATGTAACGCACTTTATGCCCCCCTGCAAGCATCCGTCGTGTGTCATGAGATTCGTCTCGTCGCCACGGTGCGGGGCGTGCCTTCCACACACCATAACAAAGCGGCCTATCCACTTACCTCAGTCCCCTCTTCCGCCTTCAGCGAGGCGGCGGCAGAGCCTCCACCTGCGCGCGTCGAACGAGGCCCTTCCGAGGGCGCGCGTTCCGCGAGCACAGAGGCTCGCCGGCCGCCTGGCCGCCGTCCTTCCCTCTCGCCTTACTCCCTTTGCTATCAATATAGAGGCGTGGCTTGGGCGATCTCCCAACTGCGCGCATGCACCGAGCACCGCCCCTACTGTGGTCATTCGAGTGATCCCGCGTGCGCGGGGCGCGAGCAAGGGAGAGCGCCCAGGCGACGCCTCCCCCTCCCCCCTTCTCCTTGACGCCACCACGAATCCTATGATTAGGTCTGCCGCCACGATGTCTTCTCTGACCCGCTCATTCCATCGGCTGTTTCGACTCGCGTCGCTGCTCCTCGTTCTGCTCTCCATCGGCTGCGAGAAAGAAAGCGAGTCGATCGTCTCGATTGCGCTCCATCCGACGAACGCAAGCATCCTCTACGTGGCCACGAACGACGCGGTCTACAAGTCGCGCGACGGGGGCTCGTCCTGGGAACGGTTTCCGAGCTTCAGCGCGCGGCGGGTGACGACCGTGGCCATCGATCCGCAACTCCCCGCGACTGTCTACGCCGGGACGATGGGCGACGCGGTCTACAAGAGCCCCGACGGCGGGCAGCATTGGCTGCCGCACAACGTCGGCCTCAAAGACCATGTCTCGTTCATCAATCAGTTCGTGTTTCACCCGACGCAGACGGAGATCATCTATGCCGCAACGACCGTCGGCGCCTTCATCACGAAGGACGCCGGGCGCGAGTGGGAAGAGCGGATGGCGGGGATGAAGGAAGTGCATATCGTCGTCTCCGTAGCCATCGACCCGAAAAACCCGCGCGTGCTCTACGCGGGCACGACCGGCGGCGTCTACCGGACCGAGGACGGAGCCACCTCGTGGAAGAAGATCAACAACGGGCTGATTCCGGAAAAAGAATTGATGGGCGCGATGGCGCTCGGCGTGAACGCGCTCGTGATCGACCCGGTCGATTCCAGTGTCGTGTATGCCGGGACGACGAAGGGCTTGTTCCGCACGGCGAACGGCGGCGAGGTGTGGGAGCGGATTGGACAGAACCTGCCCGACCCGTTCGTCAGCAGCATTCTGGTGCACCCGACGGAACCGGCCCGCCTCTATATCGGCGGACCGGCCGGGGTCTGGAAGAGTCTCGACAGCGGCAAAACCTGGCAGGCGATCAACAGCGGGCTGGCCAGCCTCAACATCCGTTCGCTCGCCATGAACCCCCGCAATCCCGACGACGTCTACGTCGGCACGAACGGGAGCGGGCTCTATCGTTCGACCGACGCCGGAACGATCTGGGTTCCCATGCCGCTCAAAACCGCACCGGCAAAAAGTCAGTAGCCGCTGCTCGACGGCGCCGCGGCGCCGTGCTGATACTTACTGCTGTAGGATAGCATCTGATCGGACAACGCCTTCCACTCATCGGCCGTCATCGCCTCTTTCATCTTGAACCGCAGGCCGAGGATCTTGGCCGAGGTCTTCATGCGCTGATTGTTCGCCTCGTCGAGGACCTTGGTGAACTCTTCCGGCGCCGCCGTGTAGCTGGCGTTCAGCGTGTAGAGCTGGCGATGGTAGGCCCGCTCCTGTTCGCGCCCGGCCTTCAACTCGTTCACGATCTCACCCACAATGCCCTTCACCTGCTGCGCCTTGGCGGGGTCCTTCACCGTCCGGTCGATCAACCCCGCCATGTCCTGCTGGCCCTTCTGCCAATAGGCGTCGCCTTTCGCCCCGTCCATCATGCCGTGATGATGGTGATGGGACGAACAACCGCCCAGTACCACCAACCCCACCAGTGCCAACGCGACTCCAGCCCGCTTCATTCCATTCATACGTACCCTCCTCCTGTAAGAAAAAGATGACGACGCGATCTTGTGACCACAAACCATCTTACCGTATCATCGGCGCCACGACGATGGCTGACGCACTTTCTTCATCCGCCGATCCGTTGCAGAGCCTACGCGAAGAATTCCGGGGGCACCTGGAATTGTTCTATGCGCGGCTGAAACTCGCCCCGCCCTACGAGAGCGTGGAAAAGGCGATTCGCGCGCTGACGACAGCGGTCCACGCGTTGCCGAAGGCCGACCAGGCCCACGTGGCGGCGGACCCAGCGGCGCGATGGGCACAGTTCCGCGCGGCATTCGAGGCCTCCGGCCTCGCCAAGAAACACCGCGGCATCATCGCCGGCCTGGCACGCAACCGCGCTGCCCTCGACCTCCCGCCAGAGTACGACCGGTTTCTGGATTTGTTTACCGCGTAGTCTGCGGCGTCCCGCCGCAGGTCTCGACGAATTCCCGCTGCAGTCTGGCCAGCCGGTCGTTTTCCATCCGATAGGCCATGATCACCGTCACCACGCCGGCGAACAGGAAGAGCAGCCCGAGGGTGAGAATCCCGCCGCCCATCAGGACGCCGACGGAACTGCCAAGCCCGCCTTCGACGACATAGCTGATCACCGTCGCAAGCGTCCCGACGCCCACGACGAGGAACCACAGCCCGGTCACGATCGCGGAACACCAGGGAATGCGTTTTGTCAGAGACAGCACGACGGCGCCCTGCTCGGACCGCACATCGATCGTCCCCTTCATCGGCCAGAGCCAGAGAAAGGCCCACCACGTCGGATAGCGCGGGCGGAGCAGCAGCCGATCGGGGTCGGGAAACCAGCGCGCCACGCCGTGACGCATCGTCAGCAACCCCAACTGGTCGAAGCGGGATCGGATCTGTTCGACACTGACCGCGTCCAGGCGCTCCTCGCCGCGGCCGACCCGGCAGCCGTACCGGCTGGCCTCGGCGGAGAGAGTCCGGAAGTAGAGCCGGTCGCCGATGAAGAGCGCGAGCACCAGCGCGCCGGCAAAGAATCCTGCGAGCATCATAGCGCGTACCTATCCCACAGGGCGCGGCACGAATCAAGCCGGCGGCGCCGGAGAAAGGCCCCGAAACATGCGCGCGCCGGGCGCGTGTACGCCGGAAGAATTTGTTGACTCACTCCGGTGAGTTGGCTACATTAGCGCCGTTTGTAACCCGGGCGGGCATCTCGCATCATGCATGGTTTCCCGCCTTCTGTTTTTCCCCATCGGTATTCGGCTCGCCGGCTGGTCTGCCCCCTGGAGGCCACGCAGCGCCCGAGTCCTGCGGGGTTCGGAGGACACATGGATTTACAGAAAGTGGAACGGGTCTACACGTCGTACGCCGGCGTCTACGACCAGATTTTCGGGAAAGTCTTTCATGAGGGCCGTGAATCCGCGATCCGCAACCTGAACGTGCAGCCGAACGAGCGGATTCTGGAAGTCGGCGTCGGCACCGGACTCGCGCTGCCGATGTATCCGCGTCACTGCAAGATCGTCGGGATCGATCTCTCCGAAGGGATGCTCGAGAAGGCGAAGGAACGGGCCGCCATGCACCGGCTGACGCACGTGCAGCTGCAGCGCATGGATGCCGGCGCCATGGAATTCGCCGACAGCAGCTTCGACACCGTCGTCGCCGCCTACGTCGTCACGGCCGTCCCGGACTACCGCAAAGTCGTCAACGAAATGATCCGCGTCTGCCGTCCCGGCGGCCGCATCATCATGCTCAACCACTTCAGCAACGACAACAAGCTCATCGCCGCGATGGAGAAGGTGATTTCTCCGATCACGAAGCATTTGGGCTGGCGCACCGATTTGTCGCTGAATACGGTCCTGGAAGGCACGTCGCTGCACGTGGCGCGGAAGCAGAACGTGAATCCGCTGCGGTTCTGGGCGTTGGTGGAATGCGTGAACGCCAAGCACGGCCACGCGGCGAAGCACGCCAACGGGACGGCGGCCTACGTGAACGGCAACGGCCACAAGGCCGAGCATCACGCGACCGGCAACGGGCAGTTGGTCAACGGCCACTCGTTGTAGCCGTCGTCGCTAGCGGGGCGACTCGCCGTCCCGCGCCCGCCAATACTCCCACTCTTTTCCGGGAATCATCGTGGTGCCGATCAGGCAGGTGCCGGAGTACTGCTGCGTGATCCGGTCGGCCAGAACGGTGAGGACTTTGCCGACCTGCCGGTCTTGCGCGCCGATCGCGCGCAGCACGACCCCGAACCCCGTGCCATCCTGCGCCCCGTAGACGAGTACGCGCACGGCATTGCCGCGATCGCCCGCCTGTTGATCGTCGGCCGGCGTCAAATCCCCTTCCCACCGCACCAGCGAATCGCTCGCGCGCCGCTTCTTCGACATGACCCAGGAGCAGGGCAGGCCCGCGTCGTCGAGTTCCGTCAGAAACCACGAGACGCTCGGCCCCTCGCCGGATCGGCCTTGAAAGGTCCACCGGGCCAGTTCCGCCAAAGGCGTCGTCAACAGGGGCGCGGAGACTTCTTCCAATCGCGCCTCTTCGCAGACGACGTAGAGTTCGCCCTGCGGATCGAACCAGAACCGCAGCCGCCCGGCGCTGTGTTCGGCTTGAATGACGCTCAGCGAGGAGCAGTCGGCGCCTTCCTGCTCGAAGATCGAGAAATCGGTCACCCCGTTCATCACCAGTTTCGCCACCCGCACCATGCCGCGCAGCTGATAGCGGATGACGACTGTGACGGTGGTATCCGCCAGCACATCGCGCCCGGACTCCTCGTCGAAGAGGCGGCGTTTGTTCATCTGCACGTCGGTGACATACCCCCGGCGAAATCCGCCCGTGTGGGCCATGAGCCACCGGAGATCCTCGACTGTTTTGATCGCGTGTTGCATCGCCATGGATTGTAGCCCAGCGAAACGGCGAACGGCTAGCGGCTTCGCCGCCACCAGGAGACCACCGGAGGAATCCGTCTCCGGCGTAACGTGCCCCGCACTTCACAGGAGCTCTCGAACTGCAATCCCGCCCGCCGGCACTCGTCGGCGGCCGCGTCGGCCTCTTCCGGTCCCTGATTGACCATGACGAAGACGCCGGCGGGATTCAGATTCTCCGCCACGCGCGCAAACAGCGCCTGCGGGGCCAGCACGCTCAACGGCATCCGCCACGCCAACACCGGCGCAGGCGTCACGAACGGATACCAGGCGACGATCGTGTCGGCCGGGTCGTCGTACTGCGCGTAGTCGGCGACGACGAACGTGGTCTGCGGCAGGGTGCGCACGTAACCCTGTGCATAGTCCCACCGGCTATACCCGTTGTAGTAGATCCGATGGCCTTCCACTTCGATGCCCGTCAGCGCGGCCGGCACGAAGAAGGCGTGGAGCGCGCGGGCATACCAGAAATTCGACGAGCCGACGTCGTGCACGGCGCCGCCGACCGGCCGCGGCTGTCCCCACGCGGTCCAGGCCTGATCGAGGATATCGAGATAGTCGTAACTCTTGAGCGTGGTAAGCGCGTCGCAGTGATGCTCGAAGCGCACGTCGAATTGCCGGCGCAAGGCCGCAATCCGCGCCTGCTGGCTCCCGCTGAGTTGTGCGAGTTGGCCCACCGGCTTTTCCCGATAGACCCCGCGTGACCACCGGAGGCCTTCCCCGAGCCGGTACCAGAACGCGTGATAGCCGGACCGGATACGTTGCAGAAGGGAATACCGGGGCGGAGCGGCCGGCACCAGGGCCGGCACAGCCTCTTCTGATTCGACGGTTTCGGGAAGCAGGACACTGTCCATGCCTTCTTTTCGGACAATTCTTCCGCCGGCTAAAGGGGGATGAATTGGGAAACCCAGGGATAATGAGGCCAGTACGTACCTGAGCGGGTCAGCCGCGGCACCGGTTACTCACGCGGCTGCATGAGGTTGCATGCCTCCGCTCCGTCGTCTACCCTGAGACAGACATTCGATTGGTCAGTTCTCGCTTCCTGATCCGAGATGTTGACTGAAAGGCGACCATGCACGCGATCTGCCTCCAACATGTCCCCTTTGAAGGACCCGGAGTGTTTGCCACGGCGCTGGCCAAACGCGAGGTGACGCTGGAACGGCGTCTCGTCCCGAAGGACGGACTGCCGACGGATGCCGGCGATCTCTTGATCGTCATGGGCGGACCGATGTCGGTGAACGACGCCGATGGCTGGATTGCGGAGGAGACGGATTTCATTCGCGCCGCGTTGTTGGCCGGAAAGCCGGTTATCGGCGTGTGCCTCGGCAGCCAGTTCATGGCAAAGGCGCTGGGCGCGACCGTGCGCCCCGGCACGGCGCTCGAAATCGGCAAGACCCGCATTGCCCTCACCGAAGAAGGCGCGCGCGATCCCGTCTTTCAGGGATTCCCCGAATCGTTGTCGGTGTTCGAATGGCACGGGGAAGTGTTCGACCTGCCGAAGGACTGTATGCCGCTGGCCGGCTCGGACCTCGCGCCGCTGCAAGCCTTCCGCTACGGCACCCACGCTTACGGATTGCTCTTTCATCTCGAAATGGAGCTCGACGGGATCGAGGCCCTCTGCCGGGAATGCGCGCCGGATCTCGAACGGGCGCGGACCGACGCCGGCCGCGTGACCGTCGGCTTCCTCCCCCACATGTGGCTCTCGCACGAGATCGCCGACCGGCTGATCGGGCATCTGATCGCGCCGACACGTTGATTACCGCCTCACTCCTGAAGTAGCCTAGGGACTTCGTTTCGGCCCCGAAGCCCATTACCTAGCAAAGGAGCGGATTGCATCATGGCAGGTTTCCCGATCCAGGTTGCCACTCGCATCAAGACGTTGCCCCCGTATCTGTTCGCCGCGATCGACAAGATGAAGCAGGAGGCGATCGCGCGCGGTGTCGATATCATCAATCTCGGCATCGGCGACCCGGATCTGCCGACGCCGGACCCGATCATCGAGAGCCTGGCCAAGGCCGCGAAGAACCCGAAGCACCATCAATATCCGTCCTACGAAGGCATGCTGTCGTTCCGCAAGGCGGTTGCCGACTGGTACAAGCGCCGGTTCAACGTGACGCTCGATCCGGCGAACGAAGTGCTGACCCTCATCGGTTCGAAGGAAGGCATCGGCCACATCCATCTGGCGTTCATCGATCCGGGCGACGTCGTGTTGGTGCCCAGCCCCGGCTACCCGGTCTACCCGGTCGGTACGAGCTTCTGCGGCGGCGTGGCGCACATCATGCCGCTCACAAAGGCCAACGGGTTCCTGCCGGATCTGAACGCGATTCCGACGGACGTGGCGAAGAAGGCGAAGCTCATGTGGCTGAACTCGCCGAACAATCCGACCTCCGTCATCATGACGAAAGACTATTTCAAGCGCGCCATCGAGTTCGCGCAGGAACATCAGATCATCATCTGCCACGACGCCGCCTACTCCGAGATTTACTACGACGGCAAGCGGCCCGCGAGCTTCCTGGAAGTCGAGGGCGCCAAGGACGTCGGCGTGGAATTCCACTCGCTCTCGAAGACCTACAACATGACCGGCTGGCGCCTCGGCTTCGCGGTCGGCAACAAAGACGTCTTGGCCGCGCTGGGCAAGGTGAAGAGCCAGTTGGACTCGGGCGTCTTCGAAGCGGTGCAGGCCGCGGGCATCACGGCGCTGGAGCTGCTCGACTCCGTGACCGACGGCATCCGCAAGATCTACCAGGAGCGGCGCGATACGCTCATCCCGGGCCTCAAGAAGCTCGGCCTGGAAGTGGATGCGCCGCCCGCCGCCTTCTATATCTGGGTGACCGTGCCGAAGGGCTACACGTCCGCCTCCTTCACCGCGCATCTCCTGGAGAAGGCCGGCATCGTGACGACGCCGGGCAACGGCTTCGGCGCCCCGGGCGAAGGCTACATCCGCATGACCGTCTGCACGACCAAGGAACGGCTGGCGGAAGCGGTGGAGCGGATCAAGAAAGCGGGGTTCTAACCAGGAGCCGCGCGGGAGCGTGAGAGAAACCGCCTACATCGGCTTCGGCTCGAACGTGGGGGACCGGGTCGATTTCTGCGACCGGGCCGTCACGCTCCTGAGCCTGCTGCCTCACTCGCAGGTCAGCGGGATTTCGCTCCTCTACGAAACGGAGCCGGTGTTCGATCACGCGCAGCCGGGCGACGGCTGGTTTCTGAACGGCGTCGTCCAGCTCGAGACGGACGTGACGCCGCGCAGTTTGCTCATGGTCCTCCGCGAGATCGAACGCGCGCTGGGGCGCGATGAAGCCGATCGCTCAGGGCCACGGACGATCGACCTCGACCTGCTCTTGTACGGCGACCGGATCATCGACGAGCCCGACCTGATCGTGCCGCACCCGCGGCTGCATCGGCGGCGATTCGTGCTCATGCCGCTCAGCGAACTCGCGCCGCTGCTCGTGCACCCGGTTCTGCACCGGTCGGTGAATCAACTGTTGGCCGATGTCGAAGACCGGCCTGAAGTCCGGCTGCTCTTTCCCCAGCCCTCGACCCGCTACGGCTCGCGGCCGACCTGCAGCCCGCGTGGCGACGTATGAAGATCATCCGGACACCGGCCGTGATGACAGCCTGGAGCCGACGGCTCCATCGCCAAGGCGTCACGATCGGCTTCGTCCCGACGATGGGCGCGCTGCACGACGGCCACCGGGCGCTGATTCGCGCGGCGCGGCTCCGGTGCGACGCGCTCGTCGTCAGCATCTTCGTCAATCCCACCCAGTTCGGCCCGACGGAGGACCTGTCGAAATATCCCCGTCCGATCACGAAGGACCGGGCGCTCTGTCGGGATGAAGGCGTGGACACTTGCTTCGAACCGACGCCCGCCGCAATGTATCCGGAGGGATTTGAGACGGTCGTCACAGTGCCCGGCATCGCCCGCCGTTGGGAAGGGGAACGGCGCCCGCACCATTTCGCCGGCGTCTCGACGGTGGTGACGAAACTCTTCGGCATCGTCCGGCCTGATGTGGCGGTGTTCGGGCAGAAGGATTTTCAACAGGCGGCGCTCGTGCGGCGTCTCATCGAGGATCTCAGCCTCGGGGTGGAGCTGATCGTGCACCCGACGATCCGTGAATCGGACGGACTCGCGATGAGTTCGCGGAACGTGTACTTGTCTCCCGATGAACGGGCGGCGGCGCCGATTCTCCATCGGGCGCTCGCCGCCGGCGCAGCGGCCATCCGGAGCGGCGAGACTGATGCCGACCGAGTGCGGGCGATCATGCACGAGACGCTCGCCGCCCAACCGCAGGCTGCAGCCGAGTATCTCGTCGCATGCGATCCGGGAACGCTGGAACCGCTCACGACGATTCGCTCGCGCGTCGTCCTGCTCGGTGCCGTCCGACTTGGACCCGTCCGGCTGATCGACAATCTGCTCGTCGCAGTCCAGACGGCTCCTCGCTCAAAACGCCGCCGCTCGTAAGACTCAGGAAAAGGGACTGGGGGGAATCGTCTGGCTGACTAGGAGGCTGAGCACCACCTGACTGAGACGGCGTTGTTCTTCGGGATGGAATTCCAAGAAGCGGACGCCGAGTGAAGACGGTCTGACCGAACAGACCATCGCCGCATCGACCTTGATTGCCTCTTCATCCGACGCGGGCTTGATCATCAATTCCAGGAACATGCCCTTCTGATAGGGCGCAATCGTTTCCAACGTACAGCCGACCATAGAGATATCGGTCACACGATGGCTGGAGACGATGCTCTGCTCCGTCAGCACTTTCGCCTGGAAGGATGACGGCAGCCGCTTGAACTCCCGCCGGTCGAATTCTCGGCTGGCATCTCTCGTCGTCTTCCAGAACGCCCGGAACCGCGCCATGCAGAGTTGACACCGAAACGGGAACACGTGGACACGGTTCAGGACCTTCTCGACCCGTCCGGCTTGCTGAGCAACCCGGACGAACGGAGTTCCGCAACTGGGACAGTGGGGATCTCTCATGAACGACGTCACATCTCGTTCAAATCGTAACGGATCTCCGCCGCCTCACGGCATCCGGCATCCGTCTGGGCTCGAAGAATCGGTTGGATATCGGCAGGCGAATAGGTCGGCGGCTTGACCCATTTGCCGTCCGCCCGTTTGTATCCGCCGACTTTGCTCAGATTCGACCGATGGACCTCCCGGAACACCGGCTCCATGTCGATGCCGTAGGAAACGGCGGTCCCGTATACGACATAGAGGAGATCGGCCATCTCCTTGGCCAGAGCCGCCAGATTGCCGGCCTCCATCGACTCCTTCAATTCGTCGAACTCTTCCTGAATCAACCGGACCCGCAACCGCTTCGTGTCTTCGCCGATTTCCGTCGGCCGGTTCGCTGTCGCGATATCGAACTTCCGGTGAAACTCCTCCACCATCGCTTGCTCTTCCGTCATACCGGTTCCTTACTCTCCTTCAAATGGTAGCGTCTTTCGCGGCACCAACTCGGCCGGCTCCAACACCGGAATGTCCTTGTCCGAGGCGACGCCCAGCTCTTTGAATCGCCTGGCCGCCGGCAGAATGCGCGTCTCCAGCGACCCCACCGCGCGGTTATAGGCCGATACGCTCTTGCCCAGCGCCTGCCCGACGTCGTTCAAATGATCCGCCAGCACGGCCATCCGCTCATACAGATCCTTGCCCAATCGGCCGGCCTCCTCGGCGTGCGCATTCAATTGCTCCTGCCGCCAGCCGTAGGCCACGGCGCGGAGCAGCGCAATGAGCGTCGCCGGCGTCGCCAACACCACCCCGCGGGCAAACCCCTCTTCGATGAGGCGCGGATCCTGGTCCAACGCCGCGCCGAGGAATTGCTCGCCAGGCAGAAAGAGCACGACGAATTCGGGCGCCCGCTCAAACTGCGTCCAGTAGGCCTTCAACGACAACTCATCCATCCGGCTCCGCACCTGAGCCGCGTGACGGCGCAGCGCCTCGATCCGGCGCGCCTCATCCGGCGCTTCGTGCGCATCGAGATAGGCGGCGAGCACCGTCTTCGCGTCGACAATGATTTGACGGCCGCCCGGCAATCGCACGATCATGTCGGGCCGGATGCGCCCCTCGTGACCCGTCACGGACTCCTGCTCGACGAAATCGCAGTGATCGACCATGCCGGCGAGTTCCGCCACCCGCTTGAGCGTGATCTCCCCCCATTGCCCGCGCACGGTGGGAGCCCGCAGGGCTTTCACGAGATTGCCGGTCTCCTGCTGCAACCGCTGATGCGACTCGGCAAGCAGCTTCAAGTGCTGATCCAGGCCGCCATAGGCCGACTGTCGCGATTGCTCGAGGAGGCGCATTTGCTCGTCGTAGCGTTGCAGCGATTCGTGCAGCGGCTTCACCAGACCGTCGATGGCCTGCTGACGCTGCGACAGCTCGCCTTCCGCTTTCGCCTGCAGCGTTTCGAACGACACACGCGCGAGGTTGAGAAACGCCTGATTGTTCTTGGTGAGCGCCTCGTTTGAGAGGGCTTGAAACGATTCGAGCAACGACTGACGCGATTGTTCGAGCAACTGTTTCTGCTCGGCTGCATGTTTCGCTGCTTCTTCGGCACGAACGTCCGCGGACGCGCGCGCTTGTTGCGCGACCGCCCACTCCGCCCGGAGCCGCTCGCTTTCAAGCCGATCCTGATCGAGTTGCCGCCGCAGTTCCGCTTCGAGCGATTCGGCCCGCTCGGCCCGTGCAATGAGTTCGACGGATTGTTCCTGCAGACGCCGGGCTGCTCGTCCGGCAGCCCACGCTCCGCCGGCTCCCGCGCCAAGAATCAGACCGATGACAATTCCCAGCATTCCAGCGGTCACATCCATTGCGCACCAGTTCCGTTTGCGGGCGAACGAAATCCCTACGGATACAAGATCCTTGAAATCTCAATTACTTCAGGGGGAAAGACGAGTGGAGCGTACGAGAACCCTTCAGAAAGGTCAAGGCCTTGTAATTACTAATGCCGGACGGCCCTATTGCCAGCCATTAGGAACTCACGGGATTTGCCTCGTCCGACTCCTGAGCCCGTCGTACCACCCCCATAGCGGCATCGAGTTCCACCGGTTCACCGTCGCGTAGCAACGTCGTGATTCCCGCGATATTCGCCACGGCCGGCAAGCCATATTCACGGGCAATAATGGCACCGTGCGACAAGGTGCCGCCCATTTCCACGACTAGCCCGGCCGCGAGCCCGAACAACGGCGCCATGCCGGGGTCGATGACCGGCGCGACGAGGATGTCTCCCACGTTCACGTTTTTCCAATCCTCCGTCGATCGCAGGATGCGCACCGGACCGCTTGCGCGTCCGGCACTGATCGGCACGCCTCGCCAACCGGCGGTCCCTTGCTCATCGCCAACGTGTACATCCTCCACGCCATCAACGAGCCGATCCGGGACCGGTCGCCGGAGATCCTGTTCACGCGCAGCACGGCGCGAACGGACCAGTGCCCGCCAGTCACGCGGCTCTCCGCGGAGCAACGACCGTTGTTCTTCGACCCGGATAAAGAACACGTCGTCGGCCTGGTCCAAGACCCCTTGCTCGACGAGCAACGACCCCGCACGCAGCAACAGCTGTCTGGTCGCCAGTGCGTAGTACATCAAATGATGCCGGTTGGCTTCCCGCAGCGCATAGAACCGGCACAATCGCCAATACCACCACTGGAATATCCACCACCGGTCCAGACGCCGGCCGCACCGCGCA
>JAXLZJ010000058.1:0-14445 GCA_046350995.1 Nitrospira sp. | reverse complement strand
ACATCCAGGAGTTGGGGTCGAATTGTTCGTACATGACGGTCGGCTCGAAGTTTTCGAGCGGCCCGCTGGTGATGAGGTATTTGGCCAGCACGTACCAGGTGCGGCGGTGCATGCCTGGGGCACCGGATCCACCGCAGATGCTTTGCGTCGTGCAGGCTCCGTTCGCGCCGATACCGACCGTGGTGGCGTTCGATCCGTCGTGCCCCTGCCAATATTCTCCCTGGATCATCAGACCTGGGATCAACTTAGAGGTATAGCGGAAATCCAATCCGTACCGGTCGAAGGCGCCGTTGCCTCGTCCGTTGATGAGGGTGCCGGCATTGTTGGAGTGGCCTTGAATGGTTGTGAAGCTGACGAAGGAGACATCGTTTCCGAACAACCGCACACGGGTGTAGAACGCTTTCGGCTGGTTGCCGCCGGCCAGTCCCGAGGTGGTGCTGACCAGCGCATTGGCCTGGTAGTTATTGTTGTTCATTACGCCGACCACATACTCGAGCCGGTTGGCGATCTTTCCTCGCATGTCGACGAAGTAGTCACGTTCCTGGATGAACTCGATCGCGCCGCCGGTGCCGTTCTTGTTCTGGCCGGGTCCGCCTCCTCCGCCGATCGACGTCAGGTACGGCGAGCTGATCACGTCCCGCAGACCGCCGGACGTTTCCGTGAAGATGCCGAAGGGCATCCGGAAGATGCCGAGTCGGATCATATTGAGGTTCGGCGCCCAAGCCTGCACCGGTCTGAGATCGATGTAGGTTTCACGGAAGAAGGTGGTGGAGGTCGGTGTGCCGTTGGCTGATCCTGTGCCGGAATTGGGGGTGTTGCTGGTCAGGTTGATGCTTTGAAACTCCATCAAGGCATGCCAGCGCGGGATCGTGTCGCTGATCTTGCCCCAAAACAGCAATTCTGAACGGCGGATCGAGAAGCCGTCCTGACTTCGCCCCTCGGGAACTTTGGCGTCGATGTGCCCGTAGAGAAACTGGAGCGCGTTCAAGCCGAAATTAACCTTATCGCGAAGCATCGGCAGTAACTCCGTCTTATTCTTCCACTCCTCCAGGCTGTCCAGCCGACGGGTCTGATCCGCAACCTTGTATTCCTGTTCGGCCCGGATCTGAATCCATTCGTCCATCGTGATCGTGCCCTTTTGCAGCAGGAGATCTTCGATGGACACTCCGCCGGGCGGCAACTCTCTGGCCGGAGCCGCCCCTTGGATATCGGTGCCGGCCGATGGAGTCGCTTGCGCCACCGTCAAAGCGACGGGACGCGACGCCTGCATCGGCTGCGGCTCCGATGCGTAGCTGTTCGGCTGCGGTGCGGCCAGGACGATCGCGGTGAGGATCGCGGCGACAGGAACCGCTCTCTGAAATCCTTTCATCTCGAAATACCCCCTCGGTTTGGTCGTGAGAGACATCATGATGACGTTACCTGTGTCTCATGAATGGATCACGAAACGATTTCGTCGATGTTACAAGCCTGTTAACAATTGCATGTCGTTTGACCGTCGCCGCAGCGGTGGTGTGGGCACCGCAGAACATGAGGTCTGGCAAGTTAACACAGAGTTAACAGAATCGTAATCATCCTGCGCTCTCCCGGGAGTAGCGTGCCCCTGTCACGATCGGCGTAGCGGCTATTGGAAGGTGGAAGGAGCACACGATGAAGCGAGGGCAGTTAGTGGGCGTGCGATGGGGAATCGGAGTGCTGATGATCGGACTGACGGTTGGAATGTTGTCTGAGGCCTCCTCGGATCAACCGGCGCTCATTAAAGTAGACGGGTCCAGCACGGTGTTTCCCATTACCGAAGCCGTGGCGGAGGAATTCCAGAAGGAGACCCGGGGTGCGGCCCGTGTGACGGTCGGAATTTCCGGTACCGGCGGCGGGTTCAAAAAGTTCTGTCGAGGTGACATCGACGTCCAGGACGCATCGCGTCCGATTTCGGCTGGAGAAATGGAAGCGTGCCGTGCCGGTGGTGTGCAGTATTTCGAACTGCCGATCGCCTTTGACGCCCTGACATTGGCGGTCAGCCCTCAGGCGAATTGGGTGGATGCCGTCACCGTGGCGGAGCTGAAAGCAATGTGGGAGCCATCCGCACAGGGCAAAATCACCAAGTGGAACCACATTCGGCCATCGTGGCCTGACCAGCCCTTGAAATTATTCGGAGCCGGGTCTGACAGCGGGACGTTCGACTACTTCACCGAAGCCGTCGTCGGCAAGGCGAAAGCGAGCCGTGGCGACTATACGGCCAGCGAGGACGATAACACCCTCGTGCAAGGTATCTCCAACGACAAGCAAGCGATCGGGTATATCCCCTACGCCTATTACGAGCCCAATAAGAAGCGGCTGAAGGCCCTGGCGGTCGATGGCGGACACGGGCCGGTCCTGCCCTCTCGCGAGACCGTGGAGAATGGATCGTATCAGCCGCTCTCCCGACCGTTGTTCATTTACGTGAGCGCCAAAGCTGCGTTGAAACCTGAGGTGAAGCGATTCGTGGAATTCTATCTGGCGCAGGTCCCGACGTTGGCGCCGCAGGTCAAATATGTGCCGTTGCCCGCAGCGGCCTACGAGTTGGCTCGGACCCACTTCCGCAATGGCAGGATCGGCACCGCATTTCAAGGAATCGGCACGATCGGTCTGAAGATCGAAGACGTGCTGCGGCGAGAATCAACCTTGTAACGAGGATGTCATGGAGACGGATCTCGCCAATCTGCCAATCGGAAAAAAGACCTCCGTGGCCATCGTGGCGCCGCGCACGATCTCGCGCGCGAAAGAGCGCGGTATCGAATGGCTGCTGGCACTGGCGTCCTTTGCGTCCGTGGCCATCACCGTCGGCATCGTGGGGGTGCTGGCGTATGAATCGTGGCTCTTCTTTCAGCACGTCTCGATCATCGACTTTCTCACCGATCGGCAATGGACGCCGCTGTTTGCCGATGCCCACTACGGCATTCTCCCGCTCGTGGCTGGCACGCTCGTGACGACCGTGGTGGCGCTGCTGGTGGCGATACCCATGGGCAGTCTGATCGCCATGTACCTGAGCGAATATGCCTCCCGCTCCGTGCGCGAATGGGTGAAACCGGCGCTCGAATTGCTCAGCGCGGTCCCGACGGTCGTGTACGGGTATTTTGCCCTATTGTTTGTGACGCCGACGTTGCAAGCGCTCTGGCCTGGCCTGCCGGGGTTCAACATGCTGAGCGCCGGTCTCGTCATCGGGCTGATGATCGTTCCCTACGTCAGCTCGGTCAGCGAGGATGCCATGCGGGCAGTACCGGTGTATCTCCGTGAAGGCGCCTTCGCCTTGGGGGCCACCCGGATGCAGACCGCCTTGCGGGTCGTGTTTCCCTCGGCGCTCTCCGGTATCACCGCAGCCTACGTATTGGGCGTGTCGCGGGCGATCGGTGAGACTATGGTGGTCGCCATCGCCGCCGGCATGCAGCCGACCTTGACGCTCAACCCGCTGGAGCCGGCCGCCACAATGACCGCTTACATCGTGCAGGTGAGCCTCGGGGATTTGCCGCATGGCAGCATCGGCTATCAGACGATCTTCGCGACAGGATTGATGCTGCTGCTGATCACCCTTATGTTCAACATCGTTGGCCATGCTCTCAAAAAACGCTATCGACAAGCCTACTGATTTGGCAGAGACCCGGCGTCGTATCGGTCGGCGAAAGGCCCTCGATTGTTTCTTTGCGTTCGAAGGCCTCGTGGTGATGACGGTGGCCCTTGCCGGCCTCGCCCTGCTCGTCGGCCAGTTGGCATTGGACGGAGCCGGGCGGTTGTCCTGGCAGTTCGTGACATCCTTCCCGTCGCGTTTTGCCGAACAAGCGGGAATTCTCAGTGCCTGGATCGGCACGATGCTCGTGATGTTCGTAACGGCTCTCGTCGCCGTTCCACTCGGTGTCGGCGCAGCTATCTATCTGGAAGAATATGCTCCGAAGAATCGCCTCACCGAGGTCATCGAGATCAATATCGCCAATCTGGCTGGCGTTCCCTCGATCGTGTACGGACTGATGGCGCTCGGGTTGCTGGTCTATCAGTTTCACCTGGGACAAAGTTTTCTGACGGCTGGGTTGACCCTGGGAATGTTGATTCTCCCAATGGTGATCATCGCGACGCGCGAAGCGATCAGAGGCGTTCCTCCCTACGTGCGGGAGGCCGCCTATGCGTTGGGCGCCACCAAATGGCAGACGGTGCGCGATCATGTGGTGCCCTATTCCATGGGAGGGATTTTGACCGGTATGATCCTGGCCTTGTCGCGCGCGGTCGGCGAGACGGCGCCACTGGTGACCGTCGGCGCGCTGTCATTTATCGCGTTTCTCCCCCACCCACCCTGGCAGGCCGATTTTCCTTTCGTCTCATTCGAATGGTTGTTCGACCCGTTTACCGTGATGCCGATTCAGATGTTCAACTGGATATCGAGGCCACAGGAGGCGTTTCATGTCAATGCTGCCGCGGCCGGGCTTATTCTTCTGATCATGACCCTGGCGATGAACGCGGCGGCCATTCTGATCCGCGCGCGATTCCGGAAACGCATACATTGGTGACGCGATGACGGCCCTCTCTATTTCCCACGATACCGTGAAGGCGGAGGCCCGCGGCCTCAATTTCTATTATGGAGCCGCCCAAGCGCTGCATGGGATTACGTTGCCGATCCACGACCGGTGCGTGACCGCATTGATCGGTCCCTCAGGGTGCGGCAAGACCACCTATCTCCGCTGCCTCAATCGCATGCACGATCTCTATTCGGGCAATCGGTACGAGGGCGAGGTCCTGCTCTATCCAGACCGCATCAACATCGTCGGGCCGGAGGTTGATCCGATCGAGGTCCGGATGCGGATCGGTATGGTCTTTCAAAAACCGAACCCCTTCCCCAAGTCGATCTATGAAAATGTGGCGTACGGCATGCGGATTAGAGATGTGTCGGCCAAACCTGAGCTGGATGCGGCGGTCGAGCGGGCCCTGCGCGAGGCCGCGCTTTGGACGGAAGTGAAGGACCGGCTGCATCATTCCGCCTCGAATTTGTCCGGTGGCCAACAGCAGCGGTTATGCATCGCTCGGGCGCTGGCTCCAAACCCGGAACTCCTCCTCTTCGATGAACCCACCTCGGCACTCGATCCGACCGCAACGGGGCGGATCGAGGAACTGGTGATGGATCTGAAGCAGAAGGTGGCGATTGTCATCGTCACTCACAACATGCAGCAGGCGGCCCGTGTGTCGGACTACACGGCCTTCATGTATGAAGGCCGCGTGGTGGAATTCGATCGGACTGAGAAAATTTTTACCAATCCGTCGGTGAAGTTGACGGAAGAGTATGTGACGGGCCGGTTCGGGTAATACCGAGGAGTGTGCGCATGCATCGACAGATGGATCAGGAACTCAGCGATCTGAAGGCGCAGTTGTTGCGGATGGGCGCCTTGGTCGAGGAGCAAATCGAGAAGGCCATTCAGGCGTTGATCGAGCGGGATGCCGCCCTGGCGTCGCGCGTGATCGAACGGGATCGCTTGGTAAACCGGTTCGATGTGGACATCGATGAGACCTGCATCCGTCTGCTGGCCTTGCAGGCCCCGGCCGCCGGGGATCTTCGGTTCGTCACGACTGCCATGAAGATTTCCACCGAACTCGAACGGATGAGCGACCTGGCCGAGAATATCTGCGAGCGGGTCATCGAATTGAACGAAGAGCCGCAGTTGAAGCCGTATATGGACCTACCCCGCATGGCGACCTGGACCATGAAGATGGTGCGGGAAGCCCTCGATGCCTTCGTGCGCCAGGATGCGACGTTGGCGCGTAAGGTCTGCGCGGACGACGATTTTGTCGACGATTTGACCCATCAACTGTTTCGCGAGTTGGTGTCGTTCATGTTGGAGAATCCTGCCACGATCACACGGGCCATTCGCCTTACCTTCATCGGCAAATATATCGAGCGGATCGCGGACCATGCCACGAACATCGGCGAACTGGTCATCTACATGGTCGAAGGCAAAATCGTCCGCCATATGACACCGCCGGGAGTATCCTGATCCAGTTGCCTGAACCGTCGGCCGTTCACGGATTCTGTTCTGCCTCCTTTGTGCAGGTTCAAGCCTCGTGTGAAATACTCCGGTCTCTCTTTCAAGCTCGACTTCTGTGTGGTTTTCTGGACAAGTCAGTGCGGTGTCGGTATTCTGGCACTGCGTCACTATCATCCAAGGAGCCCGTTCATGCGACGATTGCTGGTGTTGTCTCTGAGCGCGAATGTGGCGTTGGTCAGCCTGTTTCTGGTGGGGTACGTCGGTCCGAGCGTCAAGACCACCTTCATGCCGGAGGTAGAGGCTCCGGTGATCGGGACGAAAACCCGTATCCATCCTTTGGCGATGGTGATTGGGTCCGTGACCCTGGGCGATCAAGTCTTCGTCGCGCCCGCCGCATCAGTCCGCGGCGATGAAGGTCAACACATTCATATCGGCAACCAGAGCAACGTTCAGGATGGGGTGGTGGTCCACGGATTGGAAACGTTCGAAGGGGATCACGAATTGCCGGAAAACGAGGTCGAAGTGGCGGGAAAGAAATATTCGGTCTATATCGGCGACCGGGTGTCTCTTGCCCATCAATCCCAGGTTCACGGGCCGGCCAAAGTGGGCAACGACACGTTCGTCGGGATGCAGGCTCTCGTTTTCAGAACCGAGATCGGGGATAACGTCGTCATCGAGCCGGGCGCCAAGCTGATCGGCGTCAAAGTCGCATCGGGGCGATACGTGCCGGCCCTTTCGATCATCACCAGGCAGGCCGACGCAGACGCGCTGCCGGTGATCACGCCCGAGTATCCGTACCGGAATTTGAATGCGGGAGTCATACGCGTGAACATCCAGCTTGCCGAAGCCCCGCAGCCCCAACCTATCAGTCGCTGATCGGTTCTGTCCCTCCGGTAGATGGTTCGAGGCGACGTTGCGGTTGTCGAGCTAGCCCGCGTACTGGTTCGAGAACAGCGAGTAATCCGACCGATACCGGCGCAGTGTGACCCCTCCCCGTCTGGCCAGTCGATCGACGGCGTGAAAGACCTGGCTCCAACTATACTGGGGCAGGAAGGCGACCAGCGCATCGAGGTCGATCACGGTTTGCTCCTCCACCTGATCCAGAATGTCCGCCTCGATTGCCGAGAGCGAGTCCTCGAGATATGCAGGTTGCTCGGTCAGAGCCGTGTCCGCCATAGAGTCCTCCATCGGTTGTCGTCTCATGTCTGGGCTGACGATTGAGCGAGTCCTGATGCTGCCGGTGTCGGGCTGAAGCGGACCGCCACGACGCGCACCAACCCCAGCGTCGTCAGTATCAGCGCGAGGATGTCCAGCTTCTGCCAGTCCCCACCCGTAAACCACTGTGAAATCACCTCGGTGAGCATCACGACGAGCACCGTGTCGACGATGAACGTCACGCGAACCCGGCCCTCGGAAAAATACGCCAAGGTCGTTTTTAGCACCTCGACCACGGCCAGCAGCATCAGCGTATCGACGATCAGATGGCGCAATCCCAAATCGATGTCCGACGAGATGAGCAGACGCAACCCGAGAAACGTCTTCGCAACTCCGCCGGCCAGGCCGACAAGCAGGGTGACAATGAGCAGGCTCAAGACGATTTGTGTCCCTTTGTCCCAAAGAGCGGCAAGACCGGTCGCAGATGGGATGGTGGCAAGCGACGGGGTAGTCTGGCGAAACCAGGGAAATGAATAACTATTCGTCATGGTCTGTCCTTTCGTGGTTACCTAGGACAGACTGTATCGAGGCACTATTCCACGTGCGTCACCGCTTCGTTAATTCCGGGTAAACTTCAACGGGAATTCTGGAGAAGAGGCGGCTGGTCCGTTGGACCGGGAGAGACCGAGGAGATGCCCGGCGGGAGGCGCGTGTGGGCCGATCAGCCGAGAGGAACTTGGATGGTGGCTTCGTTCCCCCGGTCGTTGTAGCGAAGACTGGGGAAGAACGATTGGGCCAGGAAGATCCCGCGTCCGCTGGCATCCTCCGCGGCACAGGCTTCAAGCGATCGGTGCAGTAATGATTTCCAGTTGAACCCTTTGCCCTGATCGACAATCCGGTATTCCAGGAGCTTCTTTTCCCGGTCCGAGCGGACGTGAATCATGACTGTTCGTTGCGCGAACCGCGGTTGTTCGAGCCGTTCGTGTACCAATTCATTCAATCGATTGTGCTCAATCGCCTGCTGCTTGACCGTGTAGGAAATCTCCAAGTTGCCGTGTTCGACGGCGTTCAAGAGCAATTCCTGCAAGGTGCCCCGCAAATGCAGCCGCGTGGTATCCGAGAGCGATAAGGCGGTGACCCTGACGAGCCACGACACAATCGCGGGGATGTGGCCAGGATCGGAATCGATCGTCAGGGTATAGTCAGACCGCAGCATCCCGGGCGTTTCCCAAAGATTTGGCGGAACCAGATGTCGTGCCCGTTGGAGTGCGTGGGCTAACTCCTCGACTCCGAAAGGTTTTTGCAGGTAGTCGACCGCACCCGCCCGCAGGGCATGAATCACGGCCTGTTCGGATCGGCGGTTATCCATGATGATGACAGGACACGGAATTTGGCGAGCCCGGAGCGTCTTGGCCAGCAGCAGTCCTTCCCCCATGGGGAGAAAGGTGTCGGTCAATACGATGTCCGGATGCGTCAGTTCGATTGTCGCCAGTGCGGTCTCCGGGTCTTGTGCCGTGATGACGGAGAAGCCCCGGCTTTGGACATGATCGAGAATTTGCGCCTGGGTGTCCCGAGAAGGGTCCACGACCAAGACGGTGCAGGAAGCCGACGAAGTGCTCATGACGCCGATCCTCTCGTCAAATAGGCGCGAAGGGCCTCGATGAGGGCCTGTAGTTCCTGCTCGACCCGATGACAGACCGTCGCCGCGCTCTGCAATGAACCGGTCTTCCCAAGCGTCTCCAACTCCTTCGTAGCCTCGAGAACCCGCGGCGCCGAGAATTGCACCAGCGCACCCTTGAGGCGATGTGCGGCTTGCGCGACGGCTTTGGCGTCGCCTGCCTTGAGAGCCGCGGCGGCGGCGGCGAAGTCGTGAGGAGCTTGTTCGACGAAGAGTTCCGCGAGTGTCTGAAAGAGTTCCTCGTCCTCGTCGACGCGGGCGAGTGCGTCCTCCAAGTTGAACACGGTGGGGGTGCTCATGAGACGAACTCCAATCCGAAGAGTGCGGCGTCGTCCGGAAACACCGGAGCTCCGTGCCAGCGTTCGGCTTCGGCCATCAGAGCCGGAAAGGCCTGGGCGAGCGGGGTGTTGCGAAGCCCCTCCAGCGCGGTGCTCAATCGACTAGCGCCCCACATCTCCCCAGTCGATGCCGGGGCTTCATAGATGCCGTCGCTCATCAGCACAAGACGGTCCCCCGGCTCAATCGGCATCGAGTGTTGCACATACTCCGTGGTCGGGTCGAAGCCCAGCGGAAACTGCGGGCGGTTGAGCCATTCGATCGTCCCGTTCCGACGCTGGAGCAGGGCGCCTCCGTGGCCGGCGGTGGCGTATCGAAGAGTTCGGGAGTCGTGTTGGTATGTGCCGATCCATAGGGTGAAATAGGCGCCTTCGTCGGTCAGGGGATAGCGCTGATTGGCTTCCCGCAACATGGCGGCGGGGTTGTGCGTGCCGATGCAATGGGTGAGGTTTTCCGGTCGAAGGAAGGTGGCGAACGAGGCCGCCCGCAATGCCGGTGAGACGCCATGTCCTGACGCGTCCATGATGTAGAAATAGTAGGTGTGCTCGTCCCATTGCGAAAAATTGAACAGGTCCCCGCCGAGCGCGAGCGACGGACGATAGGCCCAGGACATCCGGAGGCCGGGGACGATCTCCCCGGGGGGCGGGAGCAAGGTTCGAATATATTGCGCGGCCGACGACAATTCCCGTTCGAGTTCAGCCTGTTTCCGGCGCAGTTCGTCTCGCGTGGATTCGATGCTCCGGACGAGCGATGCCGCGCGAAGGCCCGATTGAACGCGCGCCATAATCTCCTGTTTGCTGGCGGATTTGCTCAAGAAGTCGTCCGCGCCGCGCGCCAGCCCTTCGGCGATCTGATCCGGCTGATCGTGCGACGTCATCAGAATGAGCTGACTGGAGAAAATGTCGGCATCCTGTCGCACCGCCTCGCACACTGTCGGACCGTCCATTTCGGGCATGACCCAATCCAGGATGGTCAGATCAGGCCGTTCGCGCCGCAGGAGCTCGAGTCCCTCCCGGCCGTTGGCGGCTTCCAGAACATGCAGGCCCAAGCGCTTCAGGCGTGCGGCCATGCTCAGCCGGCTCACCGGCTCGTCATCCACCAGGAGAATCCTCGCGGGGCCCGAAGGCAAGGCACTCGACATCCGACGTCCTTTCCGGCTAGGCCGCCTTCGCCTTGCCGTGTATTGCGTCCTGCTCGTTGTCGAATATCGGAATCAGCTTGGGAATGTTCGCCAGGCCGAGGATTTCCCGGACGTAGCTTTGGGGGCGGAGCATACTGACCTTGCCCTGGTTGAGTTTGAAGTTCTGGGAAACCAGGGCCAGTAATCCGAGCCCGGAGCTGTCGACGAATCGTACTTCCGCCATGTTGAGAATGACGTGGCGGCATCCCTTCTGACGCAAGGCTTCGATGGCGGTCTTGAACTGATCGCGATGGGCGTAGGTCAAGTCGCCGGACAGGTCGAGCACCACCGCATTCGGAACGGGACGTTCTTTGATCTGCATCATGAAATCCTCCTACGAGACTGAGTCAAGTGGTGACAGGGACCTGGTGGTGGTTAGGCCGCATGTTTGTCGAGTGCGGCGTCCTCGTTCGCGTACATCGGAATCATCCGATGGATCTGCATCAGCTCCAGGACTTGTTTGACGGTGCCTTGCGCGCCGACGAGGCTGAAGCGCGTTGCGGACGACTTCATCTGCTGGGCGGTGAGCGCGAGGAGGCCGATGGCGGAGCTGTCCACGAAGGTGACCCGCGCCAGATTCAGGATGACGTGGCGGCTGTGGGTTCGTTTCACGGCGTCGAGGGCGGCCGTGAAGTCCTTCCGGTTGCTGAACGCGAAGGGGCCGGCTATCTCGATGACAGTGCTGTCGCGGTTAGTGCGGTGGACGATCTCCATTGTCGATCCTTGATGTCTTACTGACGCGATACGTAGGTCAGGACAGCTTCGGCGATATCGCTCAGAGGCAGGATCTTGTCGACCCCGCCCATCTTGATCGCTTCCTTCGGCATGCCGAAGACCACGCAGCTGGCTTCGTCCTGGGCGATGGTATAGGCTCCCGCCTGCTTCATGGCCAGCATGCCCTTCGCTCCGTCGTTGCCCATGCCGGTCAGGATCACGCCGACCGCATTGGCGCCGGCAACACGAGCGACGGAATCGAACATCACGTCGACCGACGGACGGTGGCGGTTGACGGGAGGGTCTTGGTTGATGCGGACTGAGTACCGCGCTCCGCTGCGTTCCAGTGTCATGTGGTAACTGCCCGGCGCCACCAAGGCGTGACCGGGCAAGACGCTGTCCCCGTCCTGAGCCTCTTTCACGGAGATGCGCGAGAGGCTGTTGAGGCGGTCCGCCCACGTCTTGGTGAAACGCTCGGGCATATGCTGCGTGATGAGGATAGGCGGAGTATTCGGAGGCAGGACTTCGAGCACATCCTTGACCGCTTCGGTGCCACCGGTCGAGGAACCGATGGCGATGATGGTGTCCGTCGTCTTGATCATGGCGGAACCGAGCACCTTCTGCGGGGCCGGCCCTCCGCCGGACGCCTGTCTGGGCTTGATCGACGCGCGGGCGGCTGCCTTGATCTTGGAGATCAGATCCTGGGCCACCTCGTCCATGCCTTCGCGAAGGTCGATCTTGGGCTTCGTGATGAAATCGACGGCGCCCAGTTCGAGCGCGCGCAGCGTAGTCTGGCAGCCAGCCTCGGTGAGGGAACTGACCATGACGACGGGCATGGGGCGGCCTCGCATCAGTTTTTCCAGGAACGTCAGGCCGTCCATCTTGGGCATCTCGACGTCGAGCGTGATGACGTCGGGGTTGAGCGCCTTGATCTTCTCCCGCGCGATATAGGGGTCCGGGGCCGATCCGATTACTTCGATGTCGGGGTCCTTGGACAACAGCGCGGCCAGCACCTGGCGCATCAAGGCCGAGTCATCCACGTTCAGCACTCGTATTTTGGCCATAGCGACGCTCCTATCGTAATTCGGGTCCGGTTTAGAACAACGTGACGTCCTCGACCGGCTGTTGTTTGACCTCTTTGATCTTCGCGGCGTATTCGGTCTCGCGTTCGAAAATCGTGCGGTTCTTGATGCGTTCGATTTTCTTCATCAAGACGCGGCCCGAGTCGGTGAAGTAGTACACCTTGCGCGGAAACACGTCGCCCAAGTCGGTCTTCGACGGCTGCAACCCTTCTGTTTTTAGAAACTTGAGGACCCACTCCGCGTTGCGCGCTCCGACGTCGATGTTGCCTTCGTAAATCTTGCCGGCGCCGAACAGCTTCACTTCGAGGCGGCTCTTGATGCCGCCCCGTTTCAGAATCTCGTTGATGAGCGATTCCATGGCGTAGGAGCCGTACCGGGTGGATTCTCCCCAGGAATCGCCGCCTTCCTTGGGTTCCGGCAGCATGAAGTGGTTCATCCCGCCGATACCGACGATCGGGTCCCGAATACAGGCCGAGATGCAGGAGCCGAGGACCGTATACACAATCATGGGTTCGCGGCTGACGAAGAACTCTCCGGGAAGGATGGAGGCGATCTCGTGTGGGAAGCGGGTGTCTCGCATGCGCCGGATGTGCGAAAACTGGTCTGTGTCGATCTGCGGCATGGTCCCTAGGCCTCCTTCTGATAGATCGTCGGAGCGATCGACTTGAACGGGTGATTCACCCATTGGAGGCTTTCCGAATGGCCGATGAAAAGATATCCGCCCGGACGGAGATACCGATGGAACTTGTTGACCAGTTTTTCCTGCGTCGGTCGGTCGAAATAGATCATGACGTTCCGGCAGAAGATCAGATCTAGCGGTGACTTGATTGGGAATGTGTCATCCATCAGATTCAACCGGCGGAATTTGATGATGTTGGATAGGTGCGGTTTCGCCTTGATCATGCCGGCGCTCTCCCCACGGCCGCGGAGGAAATGGCGCTGGACGATCTCGGGCGGCACGTCTCGGACGCGTTCCTCGTCGTAGGTTCCGGAGGCTGCTTTGGCCAGTACTCGGGTGGAGAGATCGGAAGCCAGGATCTGGAAGTCCCATTGAGCCGGGTACTGGACGCTTTCATGGAGTGTGATGGCAATGGTGTAGGGTTCCTCTCCAGTCGAGCAGGCAGAAGACCAGATCCGGATGCGTTTGACATCTTCGAGTTCGGGGAGAATCTGGTCGCGCAGGAAGTCGAAGTGTTTGGGTTCTCTGAAGAAATCGGTTTTGTTGGTGGAGATGAGATCGAGCATGCGAGTGAATTCTTCGCGGGTCGGGTCTCCGGTCAGAAGCTCGAAGTATTCGGTAAAGGTCGTCAGTCCGAGATCCCGCAGCCGTTTGGAGAGCCGCGATGACAGGAGAGACTTCTTTTGGTCGCTCAGGGAGATGCCGCTTTCGTCGTAGATCAGCGTCCTGAACTGTTCGAATTCGTTGGTTGAGATGGTGTATTCCATAGGTGCAAGACTCCGCGTGATGGTAGCGATTGCCGCCGTCGCTGGGCGAGGGCTGTCCCTCTATCGGTTGGTGTCTGTGAATTCTTGATAGAAGGGAAAAGTGTATCGGAAGAAATCCCTAAGCTGGAAACCACTGGAACAGCATGAGATACACGATGTACGCGGTGACGATCGTCCCCGAGAACGTCCAGACGAGGAGTCTGCCGAGCCGCCGATGCAAGGTCATGCCGGCGGCCATCGCGCCGACGCTGCCCGTGCGTAAGCGATGGAGGCCCATGTAGAGGTTATAGGCGCCCAATCCGATGGTGGCGACGGCGAACAGCATATGCAGGGAAAACAGCGGGAGATAGTACAGCCTGTATTGTTCCGGTGTGCCTCCGAAATGCTCCCGGCCGAAGAGAAGTTGTTTGAGCACGTAAGCAACGAGCCAGATGCCGACGATGGTGCACGCGACGATCATGCGTCGAGAGTGGTGTGAGACGTCGTGATTCCGAGCCGACTTGACCCCGGCCATCGCCACGCTATAGCCGGCGGTGACGCTGATCAGGACTCCGTACCAGAGGAGGCTCTTGATGTCCATCGGAGTGCTCCGGTAATCCCTCGTGAAAATCTCCGTATGCCCGTATCGGCTGTCTGGTGGGAAGACTTGACAGGAAGGCGAAAATTAACGCGCAGAAACGAACGGTAAGGAGCAGGGAGTCGCATGAGCGGGCAGGTCTCCCCTGCCCGCTCCCACTTGAACAGAGCAACGAGTCCTAGAACTCTTGAAACTCGCCGCTGGCGGCGGTAGTGGCGCCGACGGGCTCCTTGGGGGCTGGTTTCGGGGCCGCCTTGGGGCCGGGTTTGTGGTCCGCGGGC
>JAXLZJ010000057.1:0-14689 GCA_046350995.1 Nitrospira sp. | reverse complement strand
GGTCGCCATGGCTCAACGTCACGGCCCGCTCGATGACATTCTCCAGTTCCCGGACATTGCCCGGCCAGGCATAGTCGGCCAGCATCGCAAGAGCCGGCTCGCTGAGCCCCTTCATCTGCCTGCCGCGGGCGGCGGCGCACTTTTTCAGAAAGGCATCCACCAGGATCGGAATATCTTCACGCCGTTCCCGCAACGGCGGCAATCGCAGTTCGATGACATTGAGCCGGTAGTAAAAATCTTCACGGAATCGCTTCTGCTTTACTTCATCGACGAGATTCAAGTTCGTTGCGGCAATGATCCGCACATCCACGGGAATCGACTTGGTCGCGCCCACGCGGCGGATTTCCCGTTCCTGAATCGCCCGCAGAAGTTTGGCCTGGAGCATGAGCGGAAGTTCGCTGATTTCATCCAGAAACAGCGTGCCCTTCTGCGCTTCCTCGAACAACCCGCGCTTATCCATTTTGGCGTCCGTGAAGGAGCCCCGCATATGGCCGAATAGTTCGCTTTCCAGCAATTGTTCGGGAATCGCCGCACAATTGACGGGCACAAACGGCGCATCCCGCCGGTCGCTGTTATAGTGGATCGCCTTGGCCACCAATTCTTTGCCGGTGCCACTTTCGCCGGTGATCAGCACATTGGTCGGACTATCGGCTACCCGTCGGATCAAATCGAAGACGGCCTGCATCGGCTTGCTCTTTCCGAGTATCTGATGAAAGCTGTATTCCTTGTGCACTTCCTTGCGCAGACGACTCACCTCGCGGCGGAGAGCCGCCTCGCGGATCGCACGTTCGACCACCCGCACCAATTCCTCGGTCTTCACCGGCTTCGTCAGGTAATCGCTCGCCCCATGCCGCATGGCGTCCACCGCGGTCTCCACCGTGCCGAAGGCCGTCATCAAGATCACGCCGATGTCAGGATACCGCTGCTTGATTTCCGCGAGCAATTCCGTGCCTTGCATGCCTTTCATCCGGAGATCGGTGAGGACGACGGCATAATCCTCCTCACTCAGTTCCTTGAGCGCCTCATCCCCGCCGCCGACACCCGTGCATTGATGCCCACGCCCTTGCAGGACATCGCAGAGGAGGCTCCGCATGTCGGCATCGTCATCCACCACCAATACCGCGCCCCATTCCTCGGTCATAGTTCTTTCCTCACTCGCTCCCGCCCGCACCACCAGCCTCCCCGGTCTCCGCACGCACAGACTAAAGGGCACGCTCCAATGCGGTCAAGTGGCGTCCTGCCGCAGCCTGCCTCTGCGCTCTGTTGCATAATGCCCCATCCTGGATGACTTGCGCACTGCTCCGGACACCGGGCTGATCCGGCATCGTCACATTTTCAACCGGAATAGAAACGGCACTTCTCTTGCGTCCTCCTTGAGAAACATCGAAGGGAATATATGACCGCAGACCATCCGGGACCCGACCCGCCGCAGACCGCCCACTCCACGCCTGTCGTGATGACTGCGATTCCGGTAGTGCAAGGTCAAGGCCATGACCAAGTCCCGGCGACCATCGACCAACGGACGTTTCCTCGCAGTCGGCAACGAGTGCCGATCATCATTGGGACAGCGGGCTTTCTCGCCCTTCTGATCGTCGCCCTCTGGTACTGGTGGTCCAATGACCCGGTTGGCGGTCACTACAAAACGCTGACCATCGATCGTGGGCCGATCACCTCACTCGTGACCGCGACGGGAGCCGTCAATCCGGTCATCTCCGTGCAGGTCGGCAGCCAGGTCTCCGGAAAGATCGCGAAAATCTATGCCGACTTTAATTCGGTGGTCCGGGAAGGGCAGGTCCTGGCTTCGATTGATCGCAAACCCTATCAAGCTAAGGTGAGCCAAGCCAAGGCGGCGCTCAAGAGCGCGCAAGCCGGTCTCGCCAAAGCACGGAACATGCTTGTGCAAAAAACACTGGAACTGAATCGCATGGCCGTGCTGCGGGAACAGCAGTTCGTTGCGCAATCGGACGTAGATCTCGCACGCACCAACTTTCGCGACGCCGAAGCGCAGGTGGATTTTTCTCAAGCGCAGGTCGACCAGGCCAGGGCCACGCTGGCATCCGTCGAATTGGATCTGGGCTACACCACGATTTATTCCCCGGTGAATGGCACTGTCGTCTCGCGCAACGTCGAGGAGGGACAGACCGTCGTCGCGAGTTTTCAAACGCCCACGCTCTTCGTCCTCGCGCAGGATCTTACCCGCATGCAGGTCATCGCCAACGTCAGTGAATCCGATATCGGCGGCGTCACCGAGGGCAAATCCGCGGATTTCCGGGTGGATGCCTATCCGCGGGAATCGTTTCACGGCATCGTGACGCAGGTCAGAAATGCGCCGGTCAGCATCCAGAATGTCGTGACCTACGATGTGATCATTTCTGTGGATAACCCTGAACTCAAACTGAAGCCCGGCATGACCGCCAACATCACCATCATCACGGCTCGTAACGAGGGTGCGCTTCGTGCGCCGAACTCCGCACTACGATTTCGCATGCCGGGCGTGCCAGCGGATCGTAAAACCCCTCAACTCTGGGTGCTGGACGCGGCGGGGCACGTGCGGTCAGCGCCGGTCACCCTCGGCATTGCAGATTCCCTGTATACCGACATCACGTCGGGCGAGGTCCGTGAGGGCGACGCCGCTATTGTGGGCATCGTGACCGCGGAAGACAGCGCCCAGGAAAAACTGCCCCCGGGTTTTGAGTTCGGGCCCAAAATACGGTGATGCATCCCTCATGAACTTTCTCTGGTTGACGATTCAATCCGCGCTGCGCGTGCTCCGGCGCAATCCCTTGCGCGCAGGCCTGACCATGCTCGGAATTATCATCGGAGTCGGCGCCGTGGTCGGCATGGTCAGTCTCGGACAGGGCGCTACGGCGTCCGTGCAACGGGAGATTGCCAGCCTCGGCACCAACGTGCTGATCATCATCCCCGGCGCCACCACGACGGGTGGGGTGCGCGGCGGGCTTGGCAGTGTCTCGACGCTGACCGTCGACGATGCCCGGGACATCGAAAAGCGGGTCGGCGACATCGGCCTCGTCACGTATGCATCGCGTTCGGTTCTGCAGGTCATTCACGAACACAAGAATTGGAACGCGATTGCGATCGGCACGACCACCGCATTTACCGAACTGCGCAATTGGCCCGTCGCGGAGGGTGCGTTTTTTACCCAGGCGGATGAAGATGCCGCCGCCAAGGTTGCCGTATTGGGGAAAACTGTCGCAGGCAATTTATTCGAGCGTGGCGAAGAGATCATCGGGGCGCAGATCCGGATCAAGAATGTCCCTCTGCGCGTGATCGGCGTCCTCTCGTCGAAGGGACAGTCCCTGTCAGGGCAGGATCAGGACGACATCGTCCTCCTCCCCTTCACGACCGCGGAACGAAAGGTCCTGGGCACGAAGTTTCTCGGGACGGTCGGCATTATCATGGTCGCCGCTCAACATCGGTACAGCATTCCCGCCGCCGTGGAGGAAATCAAGGAACTCCTGCGGACGAGACACCGGATTCACCCCGCCGAGGAAAACGACTTCACCATCCGCACGATGGAAGACGTGGCCAACACCGTGGCCGGGGCCAGCCGCACCATGATGATGATGCTCCTGAGCATTGCCTCCATCTCCCTGGTGGTCGGTGGCATCGGGATCATGAATATTCTTCTGGTCTCGGTGACGGAGCGTACCAGGGAAATCGGCATTCGCATGGCGGTGGGAGCCACACGCGCCCACATTCTGCTGCAGTTCCTGGTCGAAGCGATGATCCTCACGGCCATCGGCGGCGTAGCCGGCGTCTTGTTCGGCATCCTGGGAGCGCGTGTGCTCACACACCTCATCGGCTGGCCCACCATCATTTCATCCCGGTCCGTCGCCGTCGCCTTTCTGTTCTCGTTGGCCGTGGGCATCTTCTTCGGTCTCTATCCGGCCAACAAGGCCTCGCATATGAACCCCATCGAAGCGCTGCATTACGAATAAGCACACCGGCGCGGATGGCTGAGCGCCAACGGCTGAGAGCGGAATTCACAGCGCTGACACACATTCGGGAGAACGACGCCTGCGACAAGGCACAGCGCGCCGAGTGCGAGCGGGACGATCTTCAACATCCTGAGACAGGCTGGTCGGCGTGGCAGGAACGGCGAACCGGGGGACCCGTTCGACGTGACGGAAGTCGAACATCCCCGCGTGGCGTTATGACTGTTCCGGAGCTCGAATGAGCCGTTCGATGGTGAGTCCTTGCACGAGAATGGAGAAGACCACCACGATATAGGTCATGGTCACGATCGCGTCGCGATACGGCGACGCGGGCAGCGAGAGGGCCATGGCGACAGAGATGCCACCGCGTAAACCTCCCCAGGTCAGGATCAAGGTCGCGCGGTTCGTCAAGTCCTCGAACAGCCGAAAGAACTGCACGGGAAGACTCACACTGATGAACCGCGCGAACAGCACCAGAGGAATCGCCAGCAATCCGGCAAAGAGGTATTCATCTTTAAAACTTAAGACCAGCACTTCCAGTCCGATCAGCACAAAGAGAATGGCGTTCAGCAGCTCGTCGATCAACTCCCAGAACGTATCCAAATATTCCCGCGTGGTGTCCGACATCGCCAAGAGCCGACCTTGGTTCCCGATCAACAACCCCGCCACGACCACCGCGATGGGACCCGACGTGTGCAACACGTCCGCCGCCGCATACCCGCCCATCACGAGCGCCAGCGTAATCAGGATCTCGACACTATGCTGATCAATGGATTTGAGCATCAGATAGGCGCCGTACCCCAACACGAGCCCGAGGACAATGCCTCCGACCGCTTCCTGCAGCAACAACCAACCCACCGCCTCCGGCGTGACTCGTCCGGAATCCGCCATGGCCAGCAGCACCAGAAACACCGCGACCCCGACGCCGTCGTTGAAAAGCGATTCTCCGGTGATCTTGACTTCCAAGCGCTTCGGCGCATTCGCATTCTTCAGAATTCCCAGCACGGCGATCGGATCGGTCGGTGAGATCAGCGCCCCGAACAGGAAGGCGGCAATCAGCGGAATCGGATGCCCCAGCCAATCCAACCCCAGATAGGTGAGCGAACCCACGATCGCCGTGGAAACGAGCACCCCTCCGCATGCTAACGTCCCAATGAACCATTTTTGATCGAGCAGATCATGGAGATTGACGTGAAGCGCCCCGGCGAACAGCAGAAAACTGAGCATGCCGTGCAGGAGCGCGTCGCCGAAGTCGATGCCCTGAACGAAACTCTTCGCCTGGCTCTCGATGCCATACCCCAGCTTGCCCAGGAACAGCAGCACGAGCGACATGGCCAAGGCGATGGCCATCAGACCGATCGTGACCGGCAATTTGATGTAGCGGTGATTGAGGTAGCTGAAGCCAGCCGACAGGCAGACCAGAATTGTGATGGATTGCATCAAGGTCATCGCGACTCGACAGGCCTTGGAGCGCTCTCCAAGTGTGACGTGCGACACTCACGCTGTGGAGCACCCTCTCCCTTCATGGTCAACTCCAAGCCTGGTCCGAGATGATGTGATGGGCGGGATTCATCATGCACGGGGATGTCTTCCCGGTCCTCTGCGGGATCCGACCCGCCGCGCTCCGCACTCGGCTCTGTCGATCGCAAATCTGACGGGCCCGCCAGGGAAGCGGGGGCGAATGCGCACAGCATACCCAGCCACAAGCGCGCGTGCGCCGGCGCCGGCATACGACCGGATCGTCCACCCTCGACACCGCACGCCTACGGATAACACACAGCTGCTGTCTTCACAAGCCATGCCCGCTCCCTGGAATATACGGATTGATCACGTGTTTGACCTCGGGTACAGTATCTTGCCGCAATGCTCCTCACAACGCCAACCGCGGTGATAGACACTCCGCGCACGAGTCCGTCGAGATCACTCCATGGAGGCCGATCATGAAGTCCTGTCTGGGACGGTGCCTATATCTGTGTTACGCGCTCTTCCTCCCGAGCGTGGCCCTTGCTCAAGCGCCAGCCCCCCCTCCGCAACTTTCCACGGACACATCCACGGGGCAGAGCCACGAGGCGCCTGTGGTCTACCTTGGAGAAACCCTCTTCGTCTTGCATAAAAAGGTTGGCTCCTTCACGCCCCAGCAACGCGCCCGCGCCATTCAGCGCCGACTCGAACAAGCCGCGAGCAACCCGTTCAGCGACGCCAAGGAGATCACCGCCGTTGAAACCGAACACGGAACCGACATCGCCATCGACGGTCTCGCGTTGTTGACCGTGACCGAAGAAGATGCCAGACCCTTGGGTCGGAATCGACAGGAGTTGGCGCAGGAATACACGGGCAAACTACGAAACGCGCTGCGCCGGGCGCAAGACGAGCTGAGCACAGAGATGCTGCTCACGGATGTCGCGCTGGCAGTGGCAGCCACCGCCGTCTTCGTCGCGATCCTGCTCGTGCTCCATAAGCTCTTTCCGAAGCTCTACCGCCGTATCGAGCAATGGCAGGACACGCACATTAAGGCGATCAAGATCCAGCGGGTGGAAGTCTTCTCCGCCCGCACACTTACCCAGCAGGTCATCGCCGCCGCCAGAACCCTGCGGTTCCTGCTGACGATCATGATCCTCTATGTGTACCTCACCACCGTGCTGGGGCTGTTCCCCTGGACACGGCACCTCGCCACAACCCTCGTACAGGCTGTGGTGACGACGCTCTCCACCATCGCCGAAACCTTCCTGAGCGCGCTGCCCAACCTTATGGCGATCATCGTCATCGCCCTGGTGACGCGATATATCATCACGTTGTTCAGAATCATGTTCAATGGGATCCAGCGCGGCGCGATCACCTTCGCCGGCTTCCATCGCGATTGGGCCAATCCGACATACAAGATTGTCCGTTTCCTGATCATCGCCTTCGCGGCCATGGCCATCTTTCCCTACATCCCCGGCTCTCAATCGGAAGCGTTCCGAGGCGTCTCGGTGTTTCTCGGAGTCTTGTTCTCTCTCGGCTCTGCCGGTGCCGTCAGCAACGCAATCGCCGGCATTATCCTGACGTATATGCGGCCCTTTCAAATCAGCGACCGAGTGAAAATCGCCGATACTGTCGGAGACGTGACGGAGAAGACCCTGCTCGTGACCCGAATTCGGACCATCAAAAATGTCGACATCACCATTCCCAATTCCCTCGTGCTCGGCGCGCACATCATCAACTACAGCTCCACGTCGTTGACGGCGCCTCCGTTGATCCTTAACACCTCCGTCACCCTCGGCTACGATGCCCCGTGGCGGACCGTCCATGAGCTGCTCAAGAAATCGGCGCTGGCCACGAGAAATATCCTTTCGGACCCGGAGCCGTTCGTGCTGCAGACGGCGCTCAATGACTTTTATGTCGTCTATGAGTTGAATGCGTATACGGGCGCCCCAAACAAGATGGCCGGCACCTACTCGGATCTCCACCAGAACATTCAGGATACCTTCAATGAAGCCGGTGTAGAAATTATGTCTCCGCACTATGCCCAAGTGCGCGACGGCAACAAAACCACGATTCCAGAGTCGTACGTATCGCCTACCTACCAGGCGCCGGCCTTTCGCGTCGCACCGTTGGATAGCCTCCTGGGCAAGCCCGCACCCGGCGGGGCTTCACCAACATCCCCGACGCCATGAGCGAACCAGGATACAGGGCAGGAGGGGCTCGACACCTATCATCTCCCAGTCAGCCTTCCGAGCGTGCCGCGTGGCGAACACGAGCACGTCGCGTGCTCATCGCCTCGCTGCGGCTGTGGGCATACCTAGCCGTCGGCCTTCCGTCCGTCGCGGCGACGGCCGACTCCTCGTCTGACGCGGCAGATTGGCACGCTGGCGCGTTTCTAGACGTGAGCTACGCGCTGAACTTCAACTTCCCGGAAAACCATCTCTGGCGAAGCAAGAGCACCACACCACGAGTCAATGAATTGGCCCCGAACGTGGCGATGGGCTATGTGCGCAAGGATGCGACGAACGCATCCCGCTGGGGGCTGGAGTTGGGATTGCAAGCCGGGTATGACACGAACGCCCTGGTGCCGTCTCCGAACCCCGGGCGCGACAAGCCGGTGGACGGGGCGGATACACTCCGCCACATTTCACGGGCCAATGTCTCCTATCTGGCGCCGATCGGCAACGGACTCACCATCACGGCCGGCCTGTTCAATAGCTACATCGGATACCAGTCGTTTTACGCCATCAACAACCTGAACTATACGCGAAGCTACATGGCCGACAATGCCCCCTATTTCATGTTCGGCCTGGCGGCCCAATACCCTGTGACCGATCGTCTGCAAATCAATCTGTATGCCATCAACGGCTACAATTATCTTTCCCATCCGAACAATCAATTCAGCTATGGCACACAAGTCGCCTACCGGTTGAATGACGAATGGACCGTCACGGAAAACCTCTACTACGGACCAGACCAGTCCGATACGTCCCTCCAATTCTGGCGGTTCTTCTCCGACAGCATCATCGAGTGGAAACGCGACCGGCTGACCCTGGCATTCGCCTATGACCTCGGTACGGAGAATGCCGCCGACCAGACCGGTCATCCGCGCACCTTTTGGACGGCAGCGGCCTTCTATGCCCGGTGGAACGTCTCCGGGCCCTGGAGCCTTGCCCTGCGGCCTGAATTCTATTGGGATCGTAATGGACGAATCTCCGGATCAGAACAGCTCCTGAAAGCACTGACCACCACCCTCGAGTACAGGTGGGCCGGAACACCCCGGAGCGCGGTGATCCGCTTGGAGCATCGATATGATGAGTCCACCGGAATCGAGGGAGGATTCTTCAAACGAGGGGATATCACTCCGGGCGTCATCGGACTCGCGCGCGAGCAGCATCTGCTACTGATGTCGCTGATCCTGGCCTTCGATTCGTGACGATCGTTGCAGGCGCCGAGTCCGTGATGCACGAACCCTCGTGACGGAAGACGTCGAGGCAACAGCGCGGATGGATGACAGGACGCCTACATGTGGCACGCGAGAGAGATGCCTCCCGGCTCGCCGGGGCGCGGAACATCAGAACCGAACAGCGTTCAACATCCTGACACCTGCTGTTCGGCGTGGTAGGAACTGCGGACCAGCGGACCTGATTCGACGTGACGGAAGCCGAGCGCGAGGCCTTCGGTTTTTAGGGCAGCAAATTCGTCGGGGTGGTAGAAGCGCGCGACGGGAAGATGCTCCTTCGTCGGCTGGAGATATTGTCCGATGGTCATGATATCGCAATCGACCAACCGCAAATCCCGCATGACTTCGCGTGTTTCCTCCGTCGATTCGCCCATGCCGACGATCAGGCCGGACTTCGTCGTCATCCCCATCTGCTTCGCCCGGCGCAGCAATTCAATCGACCGCTGATACTTCCCCTGCGGGCGGATCGAAGGGAATAGCCGTTTCACTGTTTCGATATTGTGGTTCAGGATATCCGGGCGCTCGGCCGCAACTGCCGCGAGCGCCGCTTCGTTGCCCTCAAAATCCGGAATCAGCACTTCAATCGTACAGCTGGGGATCAGGCGACGGATCTGCCGGATGGTGTCCGCAAAGACTGACGCCCCGCCGTCTTCAAGTTCGTCGCGATTCACCGACGTAATCACGGCATGGCGCAACCTGAGCGCCTGAATGGCTTCGGCGACGCGCAGCGGCTCCTCATGATCCACCGCGTGCGGCCGGCCGGTGGCGACCGAGCAGTAGTGGCATCTCCTCGTACAGATGTCGCCGAGAATCAAAAACGTCGCAGTACGCGCATTCCAACATTCCCACACATTCGGGCAACGCGCCTCCTCGCAGATCGTGTGCAGCTTGAGCCGGTCCATCGTGCGGCGGATGTCGTGATAGTCCGGACCGGTCTGCAGCCGGACCTTAAACCAGGGCGGCAGGCGGCGTGAGGGAGGCGCTGACGGCTGCTGCGCTTCAGAGGGGTGGCGCGAATCGATGTGAATGAAGTTCATGATGCCCCCACCGGAGCGAGTAATTCCTGCGGATGCTCCAGGACGCGCTTGAACTCTTTGAGAAACTGGGCGCCCATCAAGCCATCGAGCGCCCGATGGTCACATGACAACGTGACCTTCATCCGCCGCCCGGCCGTCACCTTGCCTTTCGACACGACCGGCACATCCCGAATCGCACCCACCGCAATCGACGCCGCTTGGGGCGGCATGAGCAGCGCAATGAAGTTGTCGACGTCGAACATACCCAGGTTGGAGACGGCAAACGTCGCCCCCGTATATTCCTGGGGTGACAATCGTTTCTGCCGCGCCCGCTCAATCAGCGGCTTTGTCTCCGCAGAGATTTCCGTGAGGGTCTTCGCGCCGCAATTTCGAACGACCGGCGTGATCAAGCCGTCTTCCATGCCGACCGCCACGCCGATATCGATCTGCGTATACCTTCGAATGGCGTCCCCTGCAAACGACACGTTGACCTCCGGATGCCGTGTGAGCGCCAAGGCCGCAGCCTTAATCAGCACATCGGTGATGGAGGGATGGGGCTGGCGGCTCTGCTTGAATTGATCGCGTACCCGCTCCGCCTGCTCCATGTCGATTTCGATGGTCAGATAAAAATGCGGGACCGGCGCCTTGCTCTGCACCGTCGCTCTGGCGATGGCCTTTCGCATCTGGTTCAACGGCTGATCGGTGCCGGCGGGCAATGCTTGCGCGCCGGTAGACAGGGCGGCGGCCACGTCGTCTTCGACAATACGCCCGCCCGGACCGGTGCCGGTGAGAGTAGACAGCTCAATGCCCCGTTCAGCCGCCAGGGCTTTGGCTCGCGGAGAGGCGAATGGACGAGCGCCCTCCGGGCGCGCCGCTGCAAGTGGAGCAGGGGCCGCTCCCGGCGCGGCACCATTTTTGGCGCCATTGCCGATCGAAGGCGCAGCCGTCACGCCGTCAGACAAGGCCGACGCAATGTCTTCATCGGCCGCGGCGATGACCGCGATCAACGTACCGGACTGTACGGTTTCACCATCTCGCACGAGAATCTTGCGCAGCACGCCCGGGGCAAAAGCTTCCAGGTCCATCACCGCCTTGTCGGTTTCGATTTCAGCGATCACTTCGCCCGCATGCACCGGATCACCTTCGCGCTTCTTCCAGGCCAGCAACACACCCTCTTCCATCGTATCCGTCAATTTTGGCATGACCACGCGACTAGCCATGGATCCTCCTCCAGGATGCGGACCATCTCCGTACACCGGCTCGAATCAAACGGCGACCGTTTCTCACGCGGCACCACAGACTGATTTGACGGCCGCGACCACACGCGGCACATCCGGGATGGCCGCGTCTTCCAGCGGACGGCTGTAGGGCATGGGCACCTCTTCGCCGGTCACGCGAACGATGGGACCGTCCAAATAATCGAATGCCGCCGAGTAGATGCTGTCGGCAATCTGCGCGCCCAGCCCGCAAAATCGCCAGCCTTCTTCGACGATCACCAGATGCCCCGTCTTTTTAACCGAGGTGACGATCGTATCGAGGTCCAAGGGTTTGAGCGTGCGCGGGTCGATCACCTCGACGTCAAGGCCTTCACGGCTCAGCTGTTCGGCGGCTTCCAGCGCGACGAGGAGCATTTTGGAATAGGCCACGATCGTCACGTCGGTCCCTTCCCGCTTCACGTCAGCCTGGCCAAGCGGAATCGTATACTCGCCTTCGTCAACCTCACCCTTTGTGCCATAGAGCAGTTGCGCCTCGATGAAGATCACCGGGTTCTGATCCCGAATCGCGCTCTTTAACAATCCCTTTGCGTCATGAGGCGTGGACGGCGCGACGACTTTCAAGCCGGGGACATGACAGAACCAGGCCTCCAAACTTTGTGAGTGCTGCGCCCCCAGCTGATGCGCCGCGCTGCCGGGCCCGCGAATCACCAGCGGCACCGAAAGCTGGCCGCCTGACATATACCGGATCTTGGCCGCGTTGTTGACGATCTGATCGAGCGCGACGATGCCGAAGTTCATGGTCATCAGTTCAACGATCGGGTGCAATCCGGCCATAGCCGCTCCGATGGCCAGCCCGGTAAATCCGGCCTCCGTAATGGGCGTATCGACCACACGCTGCGGACCGAATTCCTCGACAAATCCTTTGGTGACTTTGAAGGCGCCCTGGTAATAGCCCACCTCTTCACCGATCAAAAAGATGCGCGGGTCTCGACGCATTTCTTCCCGCATGGCCTGGTTGAGGGCTTCCCGGTAGGACATCAACATGGGCTAATCTTCCGCCAGTATATCGGCATGCAGGCTTGCAGGATCGGGAAACGGGCTCTCGTCGGCGAACTTGACCGCCGCCGCCACGGCATCACCGACCTCCCGCTCGAGTTGCTTCACGTCGGATTCGCTGCACTGAGCCTGGCTCGGCATCGCCTCCTTCAGCAGCGTCAGCGGATCGCGCTTGCGATGTTCCTCCACTTCGTCTTTGCTCCGGTAGTGGCCATGGGAGGGATCGGCCATCGAGTGGCCCATGAAGCGATACGTCATCGCTTCGATGAAACAAGGCCCCTGTCCTGCGCGAACCTGATCCACCACCCGTCGCATCAAGGCCCGCACGGCTAACACATCCATACCATCCACCCGCTCCGCCGTAATGCCATAGGAGCGCGCGGCCTCCGCCACGTTCTCATACAAGGCCACGGCCCGATGCACAGGCGTACCCATGCCGTATCGATTATTCTCACAGATAAAAATCACCGGCAGTTTCCACAGAGCCGCCAGATTGAAGGCTTCATGCGCCTGGCCGCTCGGCACGGCGCCTTCGCCGAAAAAACAGACGGTGACCAGATCCTGCTTTTGATATTTCGACGCGAAGGCCAATCCTGTCGCCAGGGGGATATGCCCGCCGACGATGGCGTAGCCGCCCATGAAGCGATTCTGGAGATCCACCAGATGCATGGAGCCGCCCTTGCCCTGACAGAGCCCGGTCGCCTTGCCGAAGAGCTCGGCCATCACCTTGCCGGGATCCGACCCGCGAGCCAGACAGTGTCCATGGTCGCGATAGGCGCTGATCACATAATCATCCGGACGCAGCGCGGCAATCGCGCCGACCGCAATGGCTTCTTCCCCGATATAGAGATGGAGAAATCCGGCGATCTTGGCGAGCGCATACATCTCCGCCGATTTTTCTTCAAACCGGCGGATCAGCAACATCCGGCGATAGAGGGAAAGCAGATCGGCCTTGTCCATGTCCGCCATTATGCATGTCCACGACAGGACGACTCAACCGCGATCATCGGTCGTCAGCACAGCATGGCACGAATGAAAAACCCAATGTCGAAGGAGGAATGGGATCGCACGGCGATGTTGGTGCGGGCACATATGCCCGCACCAACACGGGAGGCTATTTCACCTGCGAAAAATCAGCATCGAACTGCATGGTCTGACCATCTTGCAGGGTCACAATGATCGCGGTTTTGGCATTGGGGTCAAACGACTCGTACCCGAACCGGGCCGTGAAACGCGACCGGTAGGCGGGACCCGTGCCGTCGTTTTTTCTCCCTCGATCAGCCGGACTGAGATCGACCGGGCGGATATTCTTGCCCTTTTGCTGAAACACGACGTCCGCCTTTTCCGCGAAGTATTCGTCATCGCCGCAGAGTTGCACTTCAACTTCCATATTCGGCATGTCCACGACTTTTTGGATAAACTCGTCGGGCATGCGCACCTCTTTCTTCTGCTTTTTCGATTCGGCCGCTTCCTGCCTGCCGAACGCCTCCAAGCGGTAGCGCTTGGTGCGCAGAATGGCGCTCGCGCCGCAGGGATCTTTTTCGGGATCTGCGCCGACTCGTGTGACGAGTGAGGCCTGCTGCAAGATTTTTTTCACGTCTTCCGGCGAACCGGCTTTCTCCATAGGCGCTCGCCCGACTTCCAAGGCCTTCTTGGCTTCTTCTGGCGACAACTTGACATCGATCGCCCACGCCGGCGCGCTGACTGCCAGCGCCATGGCTCCAACCACCAACCCGATTACCGCTTGAGTGTTTCTACGCCGACCTGCCCTGCCATCATTCGCGCGCATGTCTACCTCCCTGACCTATCTCCAAGCAACGGCGCATTGTAAAAGGATTGGGAAGGCCATTTCAATCTCGCGCGAATCGGGATATCGATAGGCGATTGGGCGCTGCTAGGAACTGAAGCGGTTCCAGTTGGGATAGGGTGTGCGGGCGTACAGCTGCTCGATGTCGACCGGACAGGGCATGCCGCGCTGCTGCAACATCTCAGCGACAAGCCGCAGCGGCAACCCCACGGCCGCGGTGTAATCGCCCTCGATCCGCTCAATCAGCTCGGCACCACCACCCTGAATAGAATAGGCGCCGGCCTTCCCCAGACTGTCCCCCGTCAGCAGGTAGGCGGACAAGGCCTCTTCATTCAAGGGTTTCATCGAGACTGACACGATGGCGATCTGCACCTCGGAGGGCTCAGGCCAGGGCCCCACCAGCGCAACGGCAGTAAAGATTTTGTGCGTCTGTGCGGCCATACGCCTGAGCATGGATTCAGCATCGGCCAGATTGGCCGGCTTTCCCAGCACCTCCGAGCCAAGGCTGATCAGGGTGTCGCTGCCGAGGATAAGCGCATCGGGGCACTGCTCGATGCAGGATTTGGCCTTACCTGCCGCAAATTCGACTGCCTGCTGCTCGGCTGACCTATTTGGCACCACCTGTTCGACAAACGGCGGGGCCGCGACGTCGAAGGGCAGCCCCAGGAGGGTCAATAATTCATGCCGTCTCGGCGAGGTGGAAGCGAGAATCA
>JAXLZJ010000056.1:0-14843 GCA_046350995.1 Nitrospira sp. | reverse complement strand
CAACAATAAAAAATGTGAAGAAGGCTCGCCAATCGAAGCCTTTCTGGTTTGAATCGCCAAGTCCTCTGGTAAGTGCGACCGCGAAGGCGGGGAGCGCGCTATAAAGAACCAATTGAATGAGTCCGCGTATGCCAACCTCTACGCCGAACATCTTCTTAGTCAGATAGAACAGCTTGACAAGAAACCGTCTCCCATCCTCGAATAACAATAACAGAACGAAGGCAAGAACGATTGCTGTAGTAAGGAGGAGTCCTGCTGCGCCTGCTAGCCCTAAAGGCGTTAGCATCGATAAGAGTGATTGATCAGTCACGGGATTTGTCAGGGTGGTATTGATGGCAAATGCGTCTCAACTGCAAGTCTAGTCCTTCGTCCGAAGAATTTCAAATTATGGAATCCTCATGTAATGATGGCGTCCTTGATGTGGATGGGCATAAATCAATTGTGCCGGTGTCCAGATCGACTTGAGTAGGATGGAGAGGTGGTCACTCATCCAAGTTTTCCGTCGTTGTTCTTTGGTGTCGGTGTGTTGTTTGAAATACGGCATGGTCACCTCTTAAATATCAGCCGCGGCTCCGTCATGTTGCCCATCGAGACGGCGACCAGTTCCCACCCGCCCACGCCGAATTCATTCAGCTTCGTCTGCATGTTCTGAGTGTCGGGCAGTACCTCGACGATTTTGTATTGAAAGGTCTTGGGTTCCTGCGCCTTCGCGGCGAACGGCAGCGCGATGTGGAGCATGGGCCCCAACGCACCAAGGCCGATGCCTGCGACCACCCATGCAATCGACGGATGTAACGTCTGCATACGTCACCTCCATGTCATTGTGGCGGATGTCGGACCTAAGACGTTTTGGGAAAACAGATGGCGAGCAACTCCGCTGTTGTGAATGTCCGGATCGTCGTGCCCTCGAAATCATGGTCGTTGGTCCAGAGCGGACGCTCCAACGCCAGGGCCAAGGCCAGGACTTCAATATCGCCAGGGTCTCTCTGTGCGATCTGCAGCGTTGCCGCTTTCATCGAGCCACGATAGCGTTTTGAGACATACACCGTCAGCGGGAGTAGATCCAATGCGTAGGAGACGAACTCCGGGCTCACCCCGATCTTTTCAGCCATTCGGGGGATATAGCGATGGATTTCGCGAAGGATCGACTCGGGGATGGCAAACTCGGTGATGCCGGCTTCAAGGAAGAGCCGTTTCGCCTTCCCGCCGAGTAAGGCGGAGAGAATGGGATTAGCGTCGACGACGAGCTTTTCTGGTTTTCTCGAAGTCGGCAAGGATCGCGCCCTCGGTGAGGCGATGGCTCTTCATGGAAGCACGAATCTCATCGGTCAGAGTCGAGAACAGGTCTCTCTTGATTTCGAGCGGAAGAGCCTCGTCGGATGCCGGCAAAAAGAACCCGACGATCTTTCCACGTCTTGTCACGATGATCGGCTCGTCCTGCTTGAGGAGTGTGGTGGCGCGATCGCGAAATTGTCTGACGGTTGCCGTTTTCATGTGGTCACCTAAGTGGTCACAGTCTGGCACGGATCGATTCACCTGGTCAAGTGCGGCGCTTACGGATGCGCGGCGCGCCAGTTGTGGCCGGTGCCGAGATCGACTTTGAGCGGGACGGAGAGGCCGAGCTGCTTCCCTACGCCTTCCATCTCCTGTTTCACCAGCCGTTTGGCGTCGGACAAATCTTTTTCCGGTACTTCGAAGATCAATTCATCGTGGACTTGCAGAATCATCTTGGTGTGCGGCATCTCGTGATGCAGGGATTTGCCGACGTTGATCATCGCCACTTTGATCAGGTCGGCGCTGAACCCCGGATGGGACTGTTCACCGCCATCCGTTCACCGAACCCGCGCTGTACCGGATCGCCGCTCTGCAATTCGAGAATCGGGCGTCGGCGGCCGAGGATCGTCGTCGTGTAGCCCTTCGTCTTGCCGTCGGCGATGTTCTTATCCATCAAGGCGCGCACGCCGGCGTATTTTTCAAAATAGGTCTCGATGTACTTCTTCGCTTCCGCCTGCGGCACACCGATGTTCTGCGACAGACCGAACGGGCTGATGCCGTAGACGATGCCGAACACGACGCTCTTGGCGGCGCGGCGCATCTCGCGGGTGATCTGCGATGCGGGCAGGTGAAAGATGTCCATGGCGGTGGCCATGTGAATGTCTTCGCCTTTTTCGAAGACCTCGAGGAGCCGCGGATCCTGCGAGAGATGGGCGAGGATGCGCGGCTCGATCTGGCTGTAGTCGGCGCAGAGCAGGGTGTGGCCGGAAGGCGCGATGAAGGCTTCGCGGATGCGGAGTCCGTAGTCGCCCTTCACGGGAATATTTTGGAGATTCGGATCGGTGGAGGAAAGGCGGCCGGTCGCGGCAACGGTTTGATTCAACGACGTGTGCAGCCGTTTGGTCTCCGGATTCACCAGTTCGGGCAGCGCATCGACGTAGGTCGATTTGAGTTTGCTGAGGCTGCGATAGCTCAGGATCTGCGCGGGCAATTCGTGCTGGCTCGCCAGCTGCGTGAGCGTGTCTTCGTCGGTCGAATAGCCGGTCTTGGTTTTCCGGCCCGGCGGCAGCTTGAGTTTCTCGAACAGCACCGTCGCGAGCTGTTTCGGTGAATTGATGTTGAACTCGCCGCCCGCCAGCCCGGCGATGGTTTCCATCATCTTGTCGAGTTCCCGCTCCAACTCTTTGCTCAGAGTTTGCAAGCCCGGCACGTCGAGCAGGAACCCGTTCCGTTCGATCTCGGCCAGCACCGGCACGAGCGGCATTTCCACGTCTTGAAACAGTTTCAGGCTGCCCTGGTCGGTGAGGCGTTCGGTCATGGCCGGGGCCAGCGTCGCCAGTACCGCCGCCTGCTCTGTCGCTTCTTCGCGTGAGCCGGTATCTTCTTCGAACAGCGATTGCGGGGCCTGGGCCTGATGCGTGCCAAGACGATGGCCGAGGGCTTCCATCGCAATCGTGTCGAGGCTGTGGTCGCGGCGGTTGGGATTGAGCAGATAGTCGGCCACCATGGTGTCGAGATAGGGGCCTGCGAGCGTGATGCCGATGCGATGGAACGCGAGCAGCGTCGCTTTCAGATCGTGCACGACTTTGGTATGGGCGCGATCGTGCAGCACGGCGATGATCGGCCGCATGTAGGCGTGAACGTCGATCGGGATATAGGCGGTCTTTCCCCCTGCCGACAGCGCGAGCCCCTTCACGTCGGCCCGCACTGCCGGGCCGGCGGAGAGCAGGCATCGGACGCCGAGCGGTCCGTCTTTGGGGAGCGCTGACACGAAGCGCTTGGCGGCGGCTTCGTCCGCGAGCGTCTCCGATTCGTCGGGCTTCGGCTCGGGCGGTTTCGCGTTCGCTTGAAAGGTCTTCAGCAACGTCGTGAATTCCAGCTCGCGCAGCAGATCGATGAGCTGGTCTTGATGCGGCGCTTTTACGTGCAGCGCGTCCGGGTCGAAGGCAATTGGGCTGGCGATGTCGATGGTGGCGAGCTTCCGGCTCAGGCGCGCGTTGTCGGCCTGCTCGGTCAGCATCGTTTTGACCCGGGCCGGCGTGACTTCGTCGACCCGTCGGAGGAGATCGTCGATCGTGCCGAACTGCGCAATGAGCTTCATCGCGGTTTTCTCGCCGATGCCTTTCACGCCGGGAATGTTGTCCGTCGCGTCGCCCATCAGGCCCATCACTTCGATCACGCGGGCCGGCTCGACACCGAACTTGGCGACACATTCCGCTTCGCCGGACCACTTGTCCTTCACGGGGTCGTAGATGCGGACATGCGGCGTGACGAGCTGGAGCATGTCCTTGTCTCCGGTGACGATGACGACGTCGTAGCCGGCTCGTTCGGCCTGGTTCGCGAGGGTGCCGATGAGATCGTCGGCCTCGTAACCCGCGTGTTTGACGGCGGGAATGTTGAGCGCTTCGACCACGCGATGGATGTAAGGGATCTGCGCGCTCATGCCTTCCGGCATCGGCGGCCGCTGGGCCTTGTACTCTTTGAATTCCTGATGCCGGAGCGTCGGGCCTTTTTCGTCGAAGGCCACGGCGATGGCGTCCGGTTGCCGCTCACGCAGGATCTTCAGCAGCGTCGTGGTGAATCCGTAGACGGCGTTGGTCTGCAGTCCCTTGGAATTGTTCAGGGCCGGGAGCGCGAAGAAAGCGCGGTAGATGTAGGCGCTGCCGTCGATGAGGTAGAGCGTCTTGCGGGTGGATTCAGCCATCGTCGTCTGGGGGTCAGGGATCCGGAGCGATGGTGAGCGGCGGTTTGTCGAACTTCGCGCGCATGGCGTTGAGCGCCTGCAGGACGGTCGCCTGGCCGACGATCTTGGCTTCCAGCAATCGCTTGCCTGGGAAATCGACGAGCGAAATGCCGATGAGCATCGTGAGAATGCCCTGGCCGGGGAGAAACAACATGGCGAAGCCCGCCAGCAGAAACACGATGCCGACGGCGTTCTTCGCGATCAGCCCGATCAGCCGGAGCACCGGATGGTGATCCTTCATCCAATGGCGCGGAACACGGGTATCGAAATAGTCCGACGGCAAACGGACCATGATGAACGGGATAGCGATCAGCGTGCCGACAAACCCGATGAGAGAACCAACCGTCAGCCAGACGAGCACTTCGACAGGGACATACTGGGTGACGGTCGCGAGAATGGCGTCCATGGGGAGCGAATCCTAGCACGCGGGTGATTCAGACCGGAAGGGCAAAGGCATACCGGTTTACCTGCGGCGGAGGCGCGGCATATAATGCCGCGTCGGTATGAGGATAGAGTGTGATGCCCATGCGATGCGATGTCGGCTCAGATCGGTGCGTTCGAGCCCTGCTCGCCGCGTTCGTCCTATTCGGCGCGTTGATCGGGGGAGGCGTATCCGGCGCCTTTGCCGCAGACTCCGGCGAGCTTCAGATCGAGATCACGAAGAAGGGGCTCGGCAAGGAAGTCGTCATCACCCAAGGGGCGCGCGAATGGTTCCTGATGGTGGAGGTGACGCCGGAGAATACCGTCATCGTCCGGCAGGAAAAGGATCACGACAAGTATCTCGTCGACGAAAGTGAAACCCACGACCGGCCGCTGGCCGCCGTCGAGGTCGATGCCGCCATCGCCGACTACATCAACAGCGTGAAAGCCCGGGCCCTCAAGAAATAATCCGCCATGCCGCAATCACCCAAGTTCGTCATCTTCGCCCATAACGCAACCTACGACAAACTGCATCAGGTGGCCACGCTGGGCCTGACCGCGGCCGCAATGGGCAAGGACGTCGTCGTGGTGTTGCTGTTCTGGACGATCAAGAAGTTGGCCGAGGGGAAGATCGATCAGATCGATTTTCCGCCGGAGTATGCCGCCTCTGCCGACGAAGTCGCCCGGCTCTTGAAAGAGAAGAAGGTGCCCAAGATTTCGGAGATGTTGCAGGAAGCGAAATTGGTCGGGAAGTTTCGGCTGATCGCCTGCAGCGCCGGGCTGGAGTATATGGGCGTCGACGGGGCGGCCGTCGAGGCAAACGTCGATGAAGTGCTCGGCTTACCCGCGATCCTCAGTTTGACGGCTGAGGCGGAAACGAAACTCTTTATTTAGCTGCAGCTCCTGTCTTTAGCGGCTGTTCTTCACTCCCACCCGATCGCAGTAGTCCGTCAATTTACATTTGCTGCACCAGGGCGACACCGGCTGGCAGAGGTTCTGCCCGAAGGGCACGAGCAGGTCGTTGTACGTGATCCAGTATTGCTTCGGGAGCTTGCGGCGCAACGCCTCTTCGCTCTGTTCCGGGGTTTTGGTCTTGATATAGCCCCAGCGATTGCTGATCCGGTGCACGTGGATGTCCACGCAGATGCCGGGTTTTCCGTATCCGACGGTCACGACGAGGTTCGCCGTTTTCCTGCCGACTCCCGACAACGTCACCAATTCGTCGATGGAGTCGGGTACCGTACCGCCGTAGGCCTCGAGCAGGCGTCGACAGATGGCGTGAATGGATTTCGCTTTGGTCCGGTAGAAGCCGACCGGGTAGATGGCCTGTTCAATGGTCTTCAGCGGCAAGGCCAGCATCGTCGCCGGTTCATGGGCCAGTGCAAAGAGCCGCGCGCTGGCTTCCGCGGTGGTCTTGTCTTTGGTGCGGAGGCTCAGCAGGCAGGAGATGAGGATGCGGAACGGGTCGCGAGCGGACTCGCGGGCCACGACCCCGACCACAGGCTCCTGCCATTGCCGGATCTCGCGCTTGACGATCCGGATGGCGGCGTGGATCTCATCCTGACGCATCGGGTACGACTGCGCGGGGTAGAGCAGAGTGATCGAGGAGAGCGGGACGAGCGGAAGGACAGTCGGAGACTGCCGGCTACTCGGGCTTCCGCTTGGACAACCACTTCTGACGGCGTCGTTGGGCCTCGCGCTGCTTAGCTTTCTTTCTCACGCTCGGCTTTTCGTAATACCGGCGACGCTTCAGCTCACGAAACAACCCTTCGCCGGCCAACTTCTTCTTGGCGACCTTGAGGGCTTTCTCGACATTGTTATTGAAAACTTTGATTTCCATCTGGTTCCGACTTCCTACTTTCTCAGGCCATGCCTGTCCGGCTCGTGAAACTACGCAACAGGGGGCGGAGTGTAGCATAGCCCCTTGAGTTCCTCAAGGCAGTTGACGATCTTGGTCATTCGATCCACAAATGAATTTGCAACTTGCTGATTTCGCTGAAGATTAATATTTGTTTGCGCAGTATGGAGTCCCGCTTCCGCGGCGGCGCGAGCCAGGATTATACCGACGATCAAATCCGACTGAACAGATGGCGAGACCGTTCGGTGTAGTGAGGCGATGAGTGTTCCTGCCTCGCAGGCGAGCTCGGCGACCTGGAGCGGCACGTCGGTCGCGTCGGTCATGGTAGCGGCGAGTTGCTCAATACGGCCACGCTGTTCCTTCGGGAGTCGTCTCGCCCGGCCGACTTTCTCGTAGGCTTCGCAATCGGCCTGTATGCAACGTTGTAATTCATATCCCAGCGTGATGAGTCGTTGTTCGGCATCCGGTTGTGCGCCGATCCGTGCTCCCATCGTTCCCAGTGAGGCCGCCAGCGCACCGACCAAGGCTGCCACGCTTCCGCCGGCTGGTGTCGGAACCGGAGCGGCGACAGCCTGGAGAAACTCGGCGACCGGGGCAGCTTCATAGGAATGAGGTGCGGCGACACGCGCATTGCGCAATCTCGTTTCCAGTATCTGGTCGGGATCGAATCGTTCCATCCGGAGCAGGGTGGCTGCCGCTTGGTCCAATGCCGCTTGCGGCACGAGTCCGATGAGTTCGCTGCCGGCGACTGCGACCCCGGCCTTCGCCGCTTCATGGGTCACGGCGAGGAAGGCCGTTGCCATTGACGTGACGCGGTAGTCGGTCAGATTCATCGAGACCTGCACGAGGCCGCGACTCGCCAGCGTCACCCCGATCGCTTTGATAGAGGGCAGCCCGCCGCTCGACTGCCTGACAGCCCTGGCGATGGATTGGGCGACGGTCAGGTCGGCCGTCGCGAGGTTCACGTTGAACGCGATCAGCGGGTGCCGGGCTCCGATGACCACGGCCCCGGCCGATTCGTGTGGCCGGGCCGGGCCGAAATCCGGTCGCCACGCGGGATCGGTGGCCATCCGTCCGGCCAAATCGGGAAGTCCTCCCCGGCGGATGGATTCCAGACGCGCCCGATGCGGGAGGGCGGCCGCCTGCTCGTAGAGAAACACGGGGACCTGGAGTTCTCTCCCCACCCGTTCGCCGAGCCGCCGTGCCATCCGGACGCACTCCTCCATGGTCACGTTTTCAATCGGAACGAACGGCACCACGTCGGCGGCGCCGATGCGAGGGTGGACGCCGGTATGTTGCCGGAGATCGATCCGTTCCGCGGCAACCCGGATCGCCCGATAGGCCGCCTCCTCGACGGCAGCTGGCTCACCCGCAACGGTGAGGACCGAACGATGGTGGTCGGGGTCGCTCGTGTGGTCGAGGAGCCAGACGCCGGGCACCGCACGAACCGCGTCGATCAAGGCTCGGACGGTCGTCTCGTCGCGTCCTTCGCTGAAGTTGGGAATGCATTCGACGATGGGCATGGCTGTCTTATCGGCAAGACATAAAAAAAGCCGGAGGGGGCGCAACTTCCCTCCGGCCTGTCCGCCTCCCCTCAGGGCGGCGTGACCTACTTGGTCTTCTTGACGAAGGCCTTGAAGATGCGCGTCGAGCCGGCTTGTTCTTCTTCCAAGCCCATCATCTGGTGCCCGGTCGTGTCGCACCAGGCCGGCATGTCTTTTTTGATGCCTTCGTCGTCTGAAACGACTTCCAGCACTTGTCCGACCGTGAGTTCCTTGATCTTTTTCGAGGTCAGAATAATGGGCATCGGGCAAAAATAGCCGAGGGTGTCGAGTTTCACATCAGCCTGCATGGTCTGGTTCTCCGTCTCGTGATCTAAATGAAGAGGTTCACACTGCCCTGTTTCGCTTCCGCGAGGTAGGTCGTGACGCCGGCGAACTGATCGATGCCGTCGATCAGGGTGTCTTTGGTGATGCCCATCAACCCCATCGTGGTGGTGCAGGCGATGAACCGCACGCCGAGATCGAGGGCGGTCTGCATCAGCTCGGGCACCCCGGGCATCCGGTTTTGTTTCATGACCTTCTGCATCATTCTGGTACCGAGCCCTCCGAAGTGAAACCGCGAGAGCGGGAGGGTGTCGGCGCCGCCCTTGTTCAAGACGCCGAACATGCGGCGGAGCCAGTCCTTCGCCGAACTCGTCGCCCCTTTGCGGCGAATCGTGTTCAGACCCCAGAAGGTGAAAAAAACGGTGACTTGCATACCCATCGCGGCGGCGCCCGTGGCGATGATGAACGCGGCCATCGCGCGGTCCAGATCGCCGCTCAGAAGCACGATCGTGACTTTGTCCGGCTTCGATTCCTGCAGGTGCGCCAACGTGGCGGAGGGCTCTATCTGTGTGGTCTGCATGGAGTATCCTCTAGCGAGTGGTGCGGCGGGAAGCCGCTGTTGACAAGGTGTTTTGACTATAGTCCCCGTTTCTTTTTCTTGTCAAGGCAACGTGCTTGACCGTTTCCGCGCGGCTGGCTATAGTCCGCGAACAATGAGCGATCAGCCTCAGGATTCCCTCGCTGCATGAGCACGTCGACCGAACAGGAGACCGCGCCCTTACGTAGTCCCCCCTTGCTGGGGTTTTGGTATGCCGCCGCGGCCAGCTCCGAACTCGCCCCGGGTACGCTGAAGGGTGCCGTGTTGTTGAGCACGCCGCTGCTCCTGTGCCGCGCGAAGGACGGTCGTGTGTCGGCGATGCTCGACCTTTGTCCCCACCGCGGGATGCCGCTGTCGTTCGGACGTCTGGAGCAGGACCGCGTCGAGTGTCCCTATCACGGCTGGCAATTCGAACTGGACGGGCGCTGTGCCGCGATTCCCTCGCTGGTGGCGGATTCGCCGATCGATCCCAAGAAAATCTGCGTAGCCTCGTACCCCTGCGAGGATCAGGACGGTTACATCTGGGTCTATATGGCCGACAGCCGTCATCCCGACCGGCCGATTCCGCCCCTCATGCGCCATCCGCTTCCCTCGAAGCCGTATCTTATGTTCCAACATTCCCAGATGCTGTCGAGTACGTTGGATGACGGAGTGGTCGGCCTGATGGATCCGGCGCACGGCCCCTACGTCCACCAGAGCCGTTTCTGGCGGAAGCCGGCTGGCCAGCACGACAAAGCCAAAACGTTCGAACCGATCCCCAACGGCTTCCGGATGATCGGCCATCCGCCTTCGAAGAATAGTCCGCCGTATCAACTGCTGAAATGGCTCTCGGGCGGGGAATTGACCACGACGATCGACTTCGTCCTGCCGAACCAGCGGTACGAGTTCATCCAATGCGGGTCGCTTTGGGTCTCGATTCGCGTCTTGATGACGCCGATCACGGAGCATGAAACCCGCATGGATTTCTGCGCGGCATGGAACGCGGTGCGCTGGCTGCCGTTCGGGAAATCGATCTTCAAATATTTCGCGAAGGGATTTCTGGCGCAGGACAAGGTGGCGATGGACCGTCAGTCGATCGGCTTGAAGTACAAGCCGCCATTCCGTCTGGTCGGCGACGCCGACCAGCAGGCCAAGTGGTATCACAAGTTGAAAGCGGCGTATCTCGCCTCCCTGCAGACGGGGCAGCCGTTCGATCATCCCCTGAAAGGACCGGTGACGCTTCGATGGAGAAGCTGATGGTGCGTGTCCGGATCGTCTCGCTGTGTCTCGGGGTGGTGCTGATGAGTTGGGCGACGACGGCCGCCTAATAAAGGAGAGACGTTGAGACCCGATGTCGCCGTGTCGGGCATTTCCGTGCGCCGGTCGTTTCACGCCATCAGCCGTACACGTGAGATTGGCCGCAGGGTGAGGAGACGGCCAATCGCTTCCGCATCCAACTGATTCAAGTCGAGACTCTGGCCGAAGTGTACGAGACGCTGACCGGCGGAGGCCGTTAGGACGTTCGGGATTCCGTCGGCAGGATGAGTTCCATCGCCCGCCGGATCTGGTCGCGCGCTCCCAGCAACACGATGATATCACCGGGCGCCAGCCTGGTTTTCTCAGACGGGTTCGATTCCGTGACGCCGCTTCGGGTCCAGGCGATGACGGACGCGCCGGTTCTCGGCCGGAGCGAGAGCTGCGCCAGCGTCTTCCCGGCAGCCGGAGAGCCATCCTCGATACGGCAGGTTTCCACTTCGACATCGCTGAGGGTGCCGCCGCGCAAGTGATGCGCGAGTTCCGGTAAGTCGCTTCGCCGAAGCAGCGCGTAGCCTTCGCGCCGTACCTGCTCCGCCTTCTTCATGACATAGTCGGGCGGCATGTTGTAGGTGCGCAACACCAGCGCAAAAATTTCGATCGACGTCTCGAACTCTTCCGGTACGACGTCGTCCGCGCCCAACTGATGGAGTTCTTCCAACTCGCGCAGGTAGCGGGTACGCACCACGATGTGGAGTTTGGGGTTCAAGCCTCGCGCCACCTGCACGGTGCGTCGGGCCATGAAGGGGTCGGAAATCGCCACCACCAGCACCCGCGCGTCTTCGATTTTCACGTGACGCAGCACGTTGGGGTTCGTCGCATCGCCATAGTAGAGCGGCAGCCCGTGCTGCGATTCCCGCCGGACCGTGTCGCCATCCAGGTCCAGCGCGATATAGGGCACTTCGGTTTCGCCCAGCACGCGCGCTAGATTGCGGCCGTTGAGACCGTAGCCGACTATGATGACGTGATCTTTGATCCGCAGGTGCCGGCCTTCCGCCTCGAGCACGTGGGCTGTCGTCAGTCCGGGCAGCCAATGACGCAAGCGCTGGACGGCCTCCGCCCGGCGGGCCAGGTGCGGCGACCATTGCATCAAAAACGGTGTGACGATCATTGAGCAGACGGATACGGCTAGAAAGATCTGATACGGCGCGCCGGATAGCAAATGATTTTCCTGTCCGACCTGCGCAAGGATGAAGCTGAACTCGCCGACCTGCGCCAACGCCACGCCCGCCATGACGGCCGAACGGGGTGGAATGGCGACGGCCAATACGGCGCCGGTGCCGGTCACGAATTTGACGAGCAGGATGGCGAGCAGGAGGCCAGTGACCACGCCCGGGTATTCGAGCAGCACCCGCCAGTCCATCAGAATGCCGATGGAAACGAAAAAGAGGCTGTTGAAACTGTCGCGAAAGGGCAAGACTTCGGCCATCGCCTGGTGGCTGAACTCCGACTCGGAAATGACGAGCCCAGCAATGAAGGCGCCGAGCGCGAGCGACAGACCGCCCAGCGAGGTCAGCCATGCGATGCCCAGACAGAGGACGATGATCGTGAGAAGAAACAATTCGCGGCTGCGGCTCCGCACGATGTGATCGAGCATCTTGGGGACGACGTACCAGGCTGCGCCGACGACCAATCCGACGACCAGGGCTGATTTTCCCAAGGTCACCAGAATAGAGAGGGCGGCGCCTTCGCTGGGGCTTGAGAGAATGGGGACCAAAAGAATCATCGGGACGACCGCAAGATCCTGGAACACGAGGATCCCGATCGTCGCGCGGCCGTGCAGCGAATCGCTGTCGCCGTTGGCCGCCAGGGCCTTCAGGACGATCGCCGTACTGCTGAGCGAGAGCAAGAAGCCCCAGAAAATACTTTGCTGCCAGGTCAGACCTGCGAGCAGACCGCCGAGCCACGTCAGGATTACGACACCGCCGACCTGGATCGGTGCCGCGATGAACAGCAGTCGTCGGAGCGAGGCCAGTTGCACGAGCGAAAACTCGATGCCGATCGTGAAGAGCAGCAGGACCACGCCGATTTCGGCCAAGACCTGCACGGTGCTCGAGTCCGCGATCAGATTGAATCCGTGCGGGCCGATGAGGGAACCGGCCACCAGGAAGCCGGCGATCGAAGGCAGCCGGAATTGATGGAACAGAAACACCACGGCGATCGACACCGTGAAAATAACGAGCAGATTGCTGAGGACGCTGTAGTCGGTCATATGCGGCACATACGTAGACGCCTGGAGCGGAGAATAACCCAGCGGCCGGTCATGAACAAGGTAAAGCTGCTTGTCCGGAGGATTCCATTTGACTAGAGTGTGCGGGCTCAGGAGGCACTGAATGATCCGCGCCATCATTTTCGATTTCAACGGCGTGATCGCCGACGATGAAGGACCGCATGTGGACTGCTTTTGTCGGGCGCTCGCAGCGTTCGGGTTGTCTCTCTCGAAGGAGGAGTACTACGGCGCGTATTTGGGCATGGACGAACGGACGTGCACGACGCAGTTGCTCACGGCTCGCGATGGACGAGCCGACGCCGAGGTGGTTCGGCAGATTCAGGAACGAAAGGCCGACTTGTTCCGGTCCCATACGGCTCGCCATAAGCCGGAGTTATTTCCCGGTGTGATCGAATTCGTTCAACAGGCCCGGCGTCGGTACCGGCTGGCTGTGGCTTCCGGCGGGCGCCGTGAGCAGATCGATCGGGCGCTGAGGGAGACGGCGATTGACGGTGCCTTCGAGCTCATCATCTCGGCGGACGACTGTCCCATTGGCAAGCCGGATCCGGCGATATATCTGTTGACCCTCAAGCGGTTGAACGGTCTGCAGCCTCGTCCGCCGTTGTTGCGGGCCGATGAGTGCGTGGTCGTCGAAGACTCCAAGGCGGGTCTTCTTTCGGCGAAGGCTGCGGGGATGCGCGTGGTGGGGTTGGCTACGACCTATCCCATCGATCAATTGCAGGCCGCCGATCTCGTGCTGCCCTCGTTGGTCGGGATCGATCCCGTCGGGTTGCCGGATCGCTTGGGTTGAGCGCGTTCAATTCCGTGCGTCCATCGGCGGTCAAACCGCTCTGCCTCAGCGTGTGCCCCCTCCAAAGTGGCATAGACTCCAGCGGCGCGCCTTGCGTAGGGTGTAGATGTCCGCTCAGTGATTCGGGACGGTGCGGGTCAATCGGTTCCGGCGCGCGGATTTTTCATTCTCCGGAGGTGTCCAATGCAACTACGAACCGTCCTGTCGATTCTTGCACTCGTGGTCTTTGCCGGGGGACCTGTGACGAACGCCGACGCTTCGGCCCCCGCGACGGAGCCCTCGGAGACTTGGGAATGTCCGCAGGCCGACGGGACGTCGATTTATACCAACAAAGAGAAAGCCGGTTGTCGTTCCATGCCGCTCAAGTCGCTCTCGGTCGTGCCGTCGCTGGACAACATGCCGCTCATTCCTCGGACGATCGGCGTACCGACACCTCCGGCCCACAGCTTCGGGTATCCGGAATATCAGGCCGGCGGAGCCCCGTCTGTCCCGGACTGGGCGAAAGACTGGTATGCGTCTACGAATACCGGTCACGGAGAGGTTTGCGGCATGTATTGGGAGTGGGTCCGACTGAACGAAAAAACGCGGGGTGGGTTCTTCTTCGGATCCGATCCGTCGTACGGCGGCGATCTGACCGGACGGAATCAACGCGGGGCCAGCTACTCGTTCTACGACAACGCCCGGTACGTCGCGCTGAATCGGATCTTTGGGACCGGCTTCATTCCGGTCGGCTGCCAGTAAGTCACAGCCCCGCGGCCCGGTCCTGGCTGCGGGTGTCTGCTCTGCACCGAACGATCCGCGCTCACACCCTATAGAATTCCCGGTACCATTTCACGAAACGGGGAATGCCTTCCTCGATCGGGGTTGCCGGTTTGAACCCGACGTCACGGGCGAGGTCGTCGATATCCGCATACGTGGCGGGAACATCGCCGGGCTGGATCGGCAGGAGCCGCTTTTCCGCTTGCTTTCCCAGCGCTTGTTCCAATACTTCGATAAAGTGCAGCAGCTCCACCGGCTGATGGTTGCCGATGTTGTATACCCGCGCCGGCGCCGAGCTGGTGCCGGGATCCGGTTTGTCTCCGGTCCAGGCGGGATTCGGCGTCGCCGGCCGATCCAACGTCCGGATGATCCCCTCCACGATGTCGTCGACGTAAGTGAAGTCCCGTTTCATCTTGCCGTGATTGAACACGTCGATCGGTTTCCCTTCCAGAATCGCCTTCGTGAAAATGAACAGGGCCATGTCGGGCCGTCCCCAGGGGCCGTAGACCGTGAAGAACCGCAAGCCGGTGCAAGGCATCCGGTAAAGATGGGCGTAGCAATGGGCCATCAGCTCGTTTGCTTTCTTGCTCGCGGCGTAGAGCGAGACCGGATGGTCCACGTTGTCGTGAATTGAGAACGGCATGCGGGTATTGCCGCCGTAGACCGAGCTGGACGAGGCATAGACGAGATGCTCGACGTTGGCGTGCCGGCAGCCTTCGAGGATGTTCATGAACCCTTCGATGTTGCTCTCCGTATAGGCGTGGGGATTGATCAAGGAGTAGCGCACGCCCGCTTGCGCCGCCAGATGCACGACTCGCGTGATGCCGTGATC
>JAXLZJ010000055.1:0-15588 GCA_046350995.1 Nitrospira sp. | reverse complement strand
ACATTCCGGTGAAGGGTGACTACGGCTTGCGTATCCGCGAAGCCTTTATCGCCCCGCCGGGCCATCAACTGCTCTGCGCGGATTACAGTCAGGTCGAGCCGCGGATTTTAGCGCACCTCTCGCAAGACCCTCGCCTGCTGCAGGTCTTCGAGAAAGGCGAGGACATTCACATGGCCACGGCCATGGAGATATTCAACCTGCCTGCCGGAGAGGTCACGCGTGAAATGCGGCGCGCGGCGAAGAGCGTGGTGTTCGGCATTGTGTATGGCATCAGCCCGTTCGGTCTCGCGTCGAACATCGGTGTGTCGCAAGCCGATGCCAAACAATACATCGAGACCTTCTTCGAGAAATTTGCGGCGGTGCGGGCTCTGATGGACCGGAACATCAACGACGGCAAAACCAAAGGCTATACGACGACCATCCTCGGCCGCCGCCGCCCCATCCCGGAATTGCAAAGCGGCGATCCGTCGCAGCGCGGCGTCGGTGAGCGCATGGCGGTGAATAGTCCGATTCAAGGCTCGGCCGCCGATCTGATCAAAGTGGCCATGATCAAGGTTCATCAACGCCTCCAGAACGAACTGCCTCGCTGCAAGATGATCCTCCAAGTCCATGACGAGTTGATTTTCGAAGTGCAGGTACAGGAATTGGAGCAGGCGAAACAACTCGTGAAAGCCGAAATGGAAGGAACCGGTCAGACGTTGGGGTTATCGGTGCCGCTCAAGGTGGATCTCGGAGTGGGGTTGAACTGGCGATCGGCTCACCCGTAAAGAGGGAACCGACCGGGGAGTGCCAGGGCTCATCATTATGGGACGGAGACGCGCATCGCTGTCGGTCACCGAGCCTGAGTTCCAGGCCTTAGTGCGGGAGGCGCTCGACGGGCTTCCAGACGAATATGCTAAACGCATCACCAACGTCGCTGTGGTGGTGGAAGAGGAGCCCTCTCCAGAAGTGCTTGCCGACCTGGAGATGGAGGAAGACGAGGATTTGCTCGGCCTCTATCAAGGTCTCTCCCTCGACAAAGAATCATTTTTCCAAGCGGGCGGGCAACTGCCGGCCAAAATCTCCATCTACCGCGGGCCGATCCTCAGACTTTGCCGAACCAAACAAGAAGTGGTGCAGGAGGTGCGCGATACGGTCGTGCACGAAATCGGGCACCATTTCGGGTTTGATGACGACGAGATGCCGTACTGAGATGAGGGCGATCGGTTACGTTTTCCTAGAGAACCATATCTCTCCTGGCTCTATGCCAAAAATGTCATGGCGCAGAGCCGTCGTGCGATTGTTCCTCTCATTCGTGGGTGACTGATGAAGAAACTCCATGTCTCCCAATCGCTGGTCGAGATCGAATCACTGAAAGATTTGCTTGAAGGTGCGGGCATTGCTTGTGTGGTGAGGAATCAACAGAGTTCCTCACTGGCCGGATCGGTTCCGTTTGTGGAAGTGTTCCCAGAACTCTGGGTGCTCAACGATCAGGACTATGACATCGGAAAAGAGTTGCTTGCCGGTCAGGCTTCAACGGCCACACCAGGGTCTGATTGGACATGTGCAGCATGCGGCGAGTGTCATACGACGGAGTTTGTCACTTGCTGGAAGTGTGGTGTGGAGAAGGGGGTGGAAGGATCTCAGAAGGTTGCGATTCAGTCAGAGGTGTCGTCTTCAGGGGCCTCGTTCGGATTTGGTGTTTTGCTCGGGGGCTGTATCGGAGTTGCCGCCACACTGTGCATGTATTGGCTGTGGACATATTCTTCAATGACCAGTACAGCCTATGATCGGAACGCGGACGGCAAGGACGATGTTGTCTATGAGTATAAGGGGCAATTCCCATGGGCTGCCAACTTGGATAATGATTTTGATGGGTATTTCGAGACGGCGCTTTTCTACAACCAAGCTGGTGAGGTCATTCGTACGGAAATCGATCGCGGTCGGGCCGGACGGCCGGATCTGATTGAATACAATGCACTGGGAAGACTTGACTCGGTTGAATTTATTGACCGAACCACAGGCAGAGTCAAAAAGCGCATGTATTATAAGTTAGATGCTAAAGTGCGTGAGGAGATCGATGAAGATGGCGACGGCAAGTTTGAGCGGGTTATTGAGTTTGATGAGTTCGAAAATCCCAAGTGATAAGCAATCGCCGTTACTCCGTCTCCGGCAGTTCTTCTTTGTAATCCACCAGCAAGCACTGGCCTTCGCTCGGGAACCGTCCGGGATCGAATAGTTCCACCATCATGCTTCTTAAAAATCTTGCCTGACCTAACGATCAGCAAGTCCGAGCATCGTTTTCCAGCGGTCAACGTACGTCCAATCGATGCGTAAGTCCGCCTGGCGTGCGCGGATTTTCTCCAAATCGGCACGATCCTGGAGTCGTCCCGCCACCATCTTGAGGATGACGAGATCCTCGATCGCCAGCATCGGGACTTGGAGCGCGCCGAAGGGGACCGTGTGTCTGCGCTCCAGTGCGGTTCGAAGATAGGCCGAGTCTGCCAGGAGGAAATCGATCACGACTTCCTGCTCGGAGCGGATTCCCACAATTCGCCAAATCGAGATCCCCTGAAAGACCATAGGGCTCGGATGGATGATGGTGGAGTCGAAGAGGGATGAGACGAGCGCCTGTATCTGTTCGCGTGAAGGCGGATCCAGCAGAATAAGGAGGTCGATGTCGGTGGTGGCTCGAGGCTCCACCAAGGCGCTGTAGGCCCAGCCTCCGGCAAGCGCATAGGCCACGCCGCGTCGGTTGAAGTCGGTGATGAGGTCGGAGAACGCTCGGACTAGGATTGGCTCTGCCGCCATGCCTGCTCTTTGGCCAGTCGAATTTCGTGCATGACCTGCGTGATTCCCTCGCCCGCGCCCGGTACGTCCCGTTGCTCGATCACGGCTTGACGCAAGGCCAGCCCCAACTCCGTCAGTTCGATCGTGCGGCGCAAATTGTCGGCAATCCGTATGTTGTCTGGGGATGGGGGTGATGGTGGCATAGACGGGGCTCCGAGCAGAAACGGACTCTGAAAGAGAGTCTACTTGACGACTTGCTGGGGAGCAAGCAGGAAGGCGCGCTCTGCCCGTGTTCTCTCTCGAAGAGGGAGTGTAGGGGACAATGATGGGAGATCAACAAGCCCGGATGGGGTCAGCGGTCAGGCTTATGAATACAGCCGACCGACGATCTGAGTAAAGTTGAAGAGCATCGCGTTTGCGCGCGTGTAGGCGGCGTGGCCGTAGTAATGGTCGCGGACGTTGGTTGAGCTCGTGCAGTCTTTGTAATCGACGAGCAGACACTGTCCCTCGCTTGGAAAGCGGGTGGCGCGGCGGGCGCATTCCACCCAGCGTTCGAAGCCGTCGTAAGGTTCTAGCAATTCCCACACCGCTTTATTGGCGGCTTTGGCGCTCTCGGCTGGCAGGGCATCGCTTCCGGCCACGGCCAGTTCCTGCACGTAGTCGCCGCCCCAAGCGATCGGCATCTCGACGGTGATCTGCGGCAGGTCCATTTTGGAGAGCCAGGTTTTCCCGTCGGTGCGCAAATTGCGATGGTTCACGATGTGGAGCAGCTTGCCGATGCCGGAGGGGTCCCATCCGTACCTTACCGGCGTGCCAAAGGTGACGATATCGAGGACTGCGCCATTGAGCAAGGTGCCATTGGTCAATAACGGGTCGAGGCGCTGAATGGCCTGCGCATCCGGTCCCTGCGGGTTCGCAGCGAGGAGCAAATCGAACAATGCTTTCCGTCCGGTGATCGGTGAGGGACAGAGAAGATTAGTGGCCAGCGCGAGCACGAGACCGGACTGCCCATGGGCTTGAATCAGAATGCGATCCCCGGGGCCCAACCGTTGTTCACTCACCAAGGCGCGCAGATGGTCCAAGAGACGGCAGGCGGCCAGGGCGCGGCCGAGATGATGGTGTTCGCTGGACCAGAGTTCGCGTACGCAGGCAATGGGTTTGGCAACGTCCTGGTTGAGAGCTTTGCGGCACCGCTCCACGATCGGTGCGGTGAAATTGCCTGCGTCGCCGATCTGACTGTCGAGCAGCGTTTTGGTTGCCTCGTCATTCGCCAGCGGCGGTTTCATTCCGCCAGGAAGCGGTGTGATGCCGTTGCTGCCTTCCCGCATGAACGAGAGGAGTGAATCCAATCCGGAGATGCCGCGCGAATACCCGCGCTTGAGGCCGCCCACTTCGTCGAGACGCCCTAAACCAAAGACGTCGGTGCCTGGGATAGCCCCATGCAGGAAGACGATAAGCCGCACTCCGGCTTGCGATAACTTCTGTCCGGCCTGGCCCATGGCTGCTTGCCAGGCGGGCGAATCCACGTCAGGCGGCGGTGTCCAGTCCGCATAGGTCAGGCGGTCGCCCGGATTCTTCCTGGAGAGTTCGTCATGCTGGAAATTGTTTTCAATCGGCATGGGAAGATTGTCTTACCCGAAACGCAGTCCGAAGTTCAATGGAGGGAATGGCGCGGAAGCCGGATGCGCTCAATGACGGGGTGCCGATTCGGCGGCGGGCGGCGGGTGGAGTGTGGTTTTCGGCATGACGGCTACGGCTGTGCAGATCTTCGCTTCGTTGTCGATGCGGCGATCGATGATCGTGACTCCTTGCAAATATTCCTGAACGATTTCCTCGCGCACGATTTCGATATCCTGTTCCGCTTCGCGACCGGTGCGTTCGCGCAGGCGGTCGGTGGCATGTTCCTTCACCTGGACCCGGATTTGCTTGGCAATGTCAGCCCGGGCGGCCAACTCGGACACTCGCTGACAGACGAGCGTTCCTTTACTCAGATCGCCTTGGCCCTGTCCAATCAGGAACTGGTCGGCGTGGTAGGAGGGTGAGGTCTCGCGCTGTGGCCGGTCCCTGTGTTCTGGCGCGTGAAGCTGTTGGAAACGTTGTTCGGCATGGGCGCGAACGTCTTCTGTGGTGGATTCCGCCGCCGTAGCGGATGTGGCCAACAGCAGAGTGCAAGCCATGCCTAGTGCCATCTGAATGTGCCCCGATGTCAGCGGCATGGCTATTTTCCCCCGTGATTGGTGTGAGTGGAACTGCTGGGCGGATCGGAGTCTGGAGACGGGACGGGTTGCGTCTGCTGAATGACCGGCGGGCGCCGCCCTCGAGGGGCCGCGTCCGGTGTGATAGGAGCCGGAGGCGATGGGATGCCGCCTCCGGCGCGGTAGGTGTGCAACGTCAGAGGACGTGGTGGACTATTTGGCGCCGGGATCTGTCGATAGGTCGGCATCATGCTGCGGTCCTGGACGGACGGTGAGGTTCCCGGTCTGGGATGGACTTGGATGATAGTCGTGCTGTTGCTGGGTTGCGGCGGTTGTCCTGATGGATTGGGCAGCAACGGATTGAGTTGGTAGACAGTTGAGAGCTGCTTGGAATCAGCGGGCGGAGCAGTGCCTGGCTGAGCCGGTTGTTGCGGCACGACAGAGTATCTCGGCAAAAATGGCACGGTATGCGGCACGGGTGGCTGTCGAGGTTGGGGTGGCGCCGGTGGTGATGTGGCTCCCACGGTCTGAAGAGCGAGTGCGAGGTGGGGATTATTCGGGTTCAAGCGGCCTGCGATGCCAAGCAGGGCTTGGACGTGAGCCATCCCCGCCGAGGGGTACGGTTGCGCGAAGGGGGCGATCAACACCCAGTCTGTCCAGGCCTGCGCCACCATCGCGTCCGCTTCGGCTCGATTGAGCAGGTCGGCGCGTTGCTGGTGCAGTGTTCGGGTTTGCTCCGATGAATTCGCGCGGGCGAGCGCCTTATTGGCGCCGTCGAGTTGCTGGTGGAGTTGATCGACATCCTCTTTGAGCGCGAGCAACTCCTGCCGTACGTCCTCATTCTGTTTCAGCGTGGTGATGGCCTGCGCCGCCTCTTCGCTATCCACCTGCGCGTTGAGGGTGACGAGGATCACCACGACATCTCCATCGAGCCGGGTGTCCACGTGCTGATCGAGCACCAGCACCAGTCCCGCCGTGTAGCTGCGAAGTTCGTCCCGGGTGACGTCCAGATCCCGGACGACGGTGACACTCTCAAGATAGGACGCGACCTGTTCCAATGCCTGTTTTTTCGCCTGCTCCGTGGCGAGGCGGATCGCGTCGATCCTGGTTTCCCGGTCGGTCATCCGATGTTCTCCGGTTGCCGTCACGAAGCGAATGTCGGCGTGACTGGGGGTGGGACAGGTCAGGGAGAACAAGAGGCTCAGTGTGACCAGGCCGAGCAGGGGCGCGAAGCCCCGGGTCCGTGGAAGCTCGCTGGCCGGGGAGCGGGAATCGCTAGAAGGACGGTTGTCGGACATGGCGGTGCCCCGCTGCAAGAAGGGGTTCGGGAGACGGGATATCACATGCCCAATCCCGATTGGCTCAGGATACCATCGAATCCTCTCAGGCGCTATGGAGGGCTGGGGTCCGTGCCTTGCCTTCCCGGAAAACAGCGTGCTAAGGTATTTTTTCTGCGCTTTATAAATCGATTGTCTGGTGAGGCATCTCATGAGTTTCATCCGCAATATTTCATCCGCCTCGGTCGGGTGTTGCCTGGCCATTGTCCTGAGCCTGACCGTCCTGGCCTCGTTCTCTCCCTCGGTAGTGTTGGCTGCACGGGACGCGGGAGATACTGTTCCGTCCTCCGCGCAGGCAGGGCCAACGGAGTATGTCATTCTGTTTGTTTTGGAAGGGTTTGGCCAGGAATCGTTAAAGAGCGGCGTGATGCCGGTTCTGTCCTCTCTGGTGAAAGATGGGGCGGTCACCTGGGCGGCCACGGCAGTTTCGCCTGCGCGACGGTTACCGACCATGGCCTCGCTGGTGACGGGGATGCCGGTGGCCAAGCATGGCATCACCTGGAATGTTTTTGAATTCAGCCGTGGATATCCGCGCGCCCCGACGGTGTTTGATTATCTCGATTTGAGCGGCGGCCGGGACAGCGCCATCTTCTACATGGACGAATCTCTGTATCAGCTCGCCAAACCGGAACCCTATACGGATTATCAAATGTGCGGGCCGCTGAGAGCCGAGTGCAACCCCGACCGGTTGGTCGGCTATGTGCGTGATTATTTCAAGAAAGCTACGAGCGGATCTGGGCATGGTCACGCCATTCCCTCGTTGCCGCATCTTCTGGTCGTGCATTTGCCTGTTCCCGGGCGTGTTGGGGAGGCGCAAGGCTGGAAGTCGGCCGCGTATAAAGATGCGTTAAAGGCTGTGGATAAGGCGATGGGGACCGTGCTCGATCTATATCGTGACCTCGGCCTGATGAAACGGACGACGGTCTTTGCCACCTCGCTCAGCGCCTTCGGGGAAACGCAGTTTTCTTCCGGTGAGATGTCTGCCGATCAAGCGAATGCCGTTCCGGTCGTGCCTTGGATCGCGTCAGGCGTCGGCATTAAGGCCGGGTACGCGATTCGTCAGCCGGTGTCAATTATCGATACGGGCGCAACCGTCATGCGCGCCCTCGGACTGGCGACCTATACCGAATGGGAGAGTCATCCGGTCGAGGAAATTTTCAAGACCGCGTTCACGGCTGCTCCTGTCACCCCACTTCTGCAATAATAGAGGACCGATGCGTATCTTGTCGCAAAGATCTTTCATTGGGCGGCAGACTTTTATCTGGATCGTCGCATTGTCATGCGCTGTGCTCGCCGGAAATTCGGAACGGCTCCTGGCGGCCGGTCCGCCGCCTGCCTATACCAAGGAACATACGATCACGATCGACCCGACTCCGTTGGTGCCGCAATCCTGGTGGCAGGTGCCCGGCATCACACCACCGCTCTGGGTATTGGATCCAGAAACGTCGGATGCGTACCGGACGACCGAAACGCGTGAGTTGCAGCTCAAGCCGGGACAATATAAGTTCATCAGTTTTACCTTCGACTTCCCCTTCACGGTGAGTTTGGACGGGAAACTGGAATACTCCAAGTCACTCGATCAATGTGTGGAGGGCCGCGGGACTCAGACCCTGGTGGTACGGTGCAAGCGCACCTATCCTCATGGCGGTCAACGTGATGCCTATTATGGGAATAGTGAGGTGGGTGATGGCACAGGCACTCGATGATCTGCTGGATTCCCTCGAAGATCCGGATGATGCAACCCGTGAAGAAGCGGCCAAGGCCTTGGCGCAGTTGGCGAACCCGACCACGCTGGATGCGCTGATCGGCGCCTGCGGCGACGAGTATTGGTCCGTGCGCACGCGGGCCGGCTGGGGTGTCGCCAAGATCGGCGGCCCGAAGGCGATCGAAGCGCTGATTGCGTTGTTCAACGATCCCATCATGGAAGTCCGCAACGAAGCGGTCGCAGCCGTGGTGTCACTGGGCGCGGGTCAGATGGATCGGCTCCTTACGGCGATGAAGGACGAGCGGTGGCGTGTCCGGGAACATTCGGCAAAGGCCTGCGGTGATCTTCGCGATTCACGTGCCGTCGACGCATTGATATTTGCCTGTCGGGATCGCGACGGCGCTGTCAAGAGTGCGGCGGCGGAAGCCTTGGGAAAAATCGGCGACGCGAAGGCGATTCCTGCCTTGATCAAGCTGTTCCGGGATTCCTCGAAGATCGTGCGTGAGACCGCCGGCATTGCGCTGGTCGCGATTGGACAGCCATCAGTCGATCTACTCCTTGAAACGATGAAGGACAAGGACTTCGTCGTGCGCTGCCATGCGGCTCGAGCGTTGGGCGGCATGACGACGGACTATCAAATCGGCAAAAGCTGGGTGAGGGAGCCGCGCGTCGTGGATGCCTTGATCGAGGCCTTAAAAGATCCGGACCGGGCCGTGCGCGAAGATGCCACGATTGCCTTGGGAATGATCGGTGATCCCCGGGCCATCGATGGACTGCTGGAGGCCATGAAAGACGGCGCTGTGAAGCGGCATGCTATTGCCTCGCTCGGAATGATCGGTGACCCGCGCGCCCTCCCTGCCGTGTTGGCGGCCCTCAAAGGGAAAGGTGTTCGCCAGGATGGGACACCGACCCCCGGATGTATCGTCAGCGAAGATGCGTTTATCAAAGAAGCGGCCGCGACCGCACTCGGACATTTCCGCGATCCCCGTGTGATCCCCGATCTCATCATGCTGTTGAAGGATGGGGTGTTGCGCGAGAAGGCTGCCGCAGCGCTGGTGTTGATCGGTGATTCGGCCATCGAGCCGCTGATTTCTTTCCTGTACGATCCGAAGGCCTCGGAGGTCGAAGCCGAAGGCGAGCGGGTGCTGTCCTACGCGTCTGTCCGATTGACTGCGAAGGATTCTCTGCGGTTACTGGTCGTGGAAACGCTGGAGCACCTGGGATGGACACCTCCCGATGAGGAGACCTCGGTGGACTCCAGTCAGGCCGACAATCTTCGTGTCGATCGTCCGCTGGGAGATATCGGTCGCTTCGGTCCGAGCGGAGATTTCGCGAAAGGATCGGTGCGGTAATCCTCGGCGTTCTCTCACGGGGGGTCTGGCCTGTTGAGAGCTTCCGACGCGCCCGCGTCTCTTCTCCTCCGTTTCGACCAGCTGCGTGGGATGGTGCGATGTCAGGTCGTAGGGCCAACCCGCGTTGACCCCTCAAAAAATGCTGTGTTAAGGTCGATGGCCTCACCAGAGGCCGAGGCGCCATGGCCGACACTGTCAGTGAACAGATCGCAGCCCTGTCGGATGAAGATTGGGCCATTCGCGAGGAAGCGGCGACCCTGCTGGGCGCCCTGAAAGATGCGCGGGCCGTACTGCCGCTGACGAACGCGCTGCGCGATACCGATCGCGCGGTCCGCGAAGCTGCAGTCGGGGCCCTTTCATCGCTCGGATCCGTCTCGGTTCCAGCCTTGGCGGGCTGTTTGACCGATCCAGCCTTGCAGGTGCAAGAAGCGGCATCGGCCATTCTGGCTTCCCTGGCTGATGCGCGAGTCTTGGCGCCGCTCATGAAAGCCCTGGGCAGTCGCGATTGGATTGTGCGCATGCACGCGGCAAAGGGCTTGGGACGGATCGGCGACCCGGACGCGGTTCCTGCCCTGATGCCGCTGCTGCAAGACAAGGTCAAGGCCGTCCGCGAGGAGGCTTCCAGTGCGCTGGCCGCCATTGGCGTTGCGGCGATGGCAGGGTTGATTGAGGCCCTGCAGCATGATGACTGGCTGGTGCGCCTCCATGCGGTGGAGGCATTGGGGAAGCTGAAGTCGCCGGACTCCGTCGAGCCCTTGTTGCGGACCTTGTTCAATGAACGGGACTCGGCGATTCGCGAAGATGTGGTCCGGGCGCTGGGCGTGATTCGAGACGGGCGCGCGGTGGATTATCTGGTGGCGGTGATGAAGGAGCCAGGGTTACGGCTCTTGGCAGTCGAAGCCCTCGGTCATATCGGCGACCGCCGGGTGGTGCCAATTTTGCGGCGGGTTGTCGAGGGGGTACCGCTGGGTGAGCCGAGAAGTTCGGCCACACCCTGCGCCGAAGGCTGGACGGACGAGATGGCCACGATGGGGATGGCGGCCCGTGCATTAGGGATGATCGCCGATGCGGTGGCGATTCCTTCGCTCATCGTGGCCTTGCGGAATACCATTACCCGGTCGGAAGCCGCTACGGCCCTGACGAAATTCGGACCGGCGGTGATCCCGTCTCTCCTGCCCATGCTGGCGAACGAGCAGGATGAAAATATCCGGTATCACGTTCGGGAAACGCTCACGGCGGTTGGGTGGCGCGCCGGGCGAGTCTAAACATGATCCTGTGCTGATCGAGCGAGGGCGCGGTTTCGGAAACGCGCTTCAGCCTAGGCAAGTAACACAATCTCGATCTGCGCAATTCTTTTACGATGTCCAAAGAGTCGATCGACACCTTAGTCTCCGAGTTGACGCACGAGGAAGAGTGGCGGCGGATGCGAGCCACGGCGGCTTGCCTGGCCGGCGGTCCTCGGGCGGTCCACGCCTTGACGCAGGCGCTGCGGACAGGCGATGTGCCTCTTCGTGTGGAAGCGGCGGCGATGTTGGCGCGCATCAAAGATCCGGCTGCGGGCGTTGCGTTGGTCACGTTGATTCGGGATCCTGAAGAGACGGTGCGGCAGGCCGCGTTTGCCGCACTTGAGCAGATGGCCGGCAATTTGGACGACAACACTGCGGCGGGGTTGGTGCGCAATCTTCACGAGTCGCCCGATGAGGATGTGCGTCATCGCGTTCGGCAGCTCTTGGGCGTGATTCCCAATGCGATCACGCCGTTGTGTGAAATGTTGAGCCACCCGGCTGCGGAGGCGCAAACGACGGCCGCGACCATTCTCGAACATCTGCTCGACCCGCGTTCAGCCGATGGATTGATCGACGCCATGGCCTCCCCAGCGGTCCGCGAAATCGCCGTGCGGACATTGAAGAAGCTGAGCGCCATCCGGGAACGGATCGATGCGACGTTTAATGCGTTGCGTGATGTGGAGGGCGCGAGCGAACGCGAGGAAGCCCGCATGGCCACGGTGATGGATCTCCTGGGGATCGGGCGGCCTGCGGTTGAGATTCTCATCGAGTATCTTGAGGACGACGATTGGCTCATCCGTGAAGCCGCCGCGGATTTGCTTGGGAAAATCGGTGACGTGCGCGCGGTGGAACCGTTGATGAAACGGCTGCAGAAGGATAAGGATACCGGAGTGAAGGAGTATGCCGTGAAGTCGCTAGGGCTGATTGGCGATCCGCGTCCGGCACAATTGTATATTGAAGCGATCCCGATCCGGCCCTTGCGAGTGATGGCCATCGAGGCGCTGGCGAAAATCAAAGATGTCGAGGTCTTGCGTCCGTATAACGAGCTGTTCAACCGGTTGCGAAGCGATCGGGACGGCATCGTGTCGTACAGCGCCGGCCTTATTGCGGACAAACTTGCGGCACTCGAGGGTGAACAGCCGGTCGGGCAGGAGGAAGCGGACGATCATGAGTGATGCCGAGCGAATTGCACAATTGATAGCGGCGTTGCGCGACGACAATGAGGCGTTGCGGGACCATGCGATGGCGAGTCTCGGACAGATGGGGATTGAGGCCGTTCCTCAATTGATTGGCCTGATGGCGGACGAGGACGTGGTCATTCGTGAAGCGGCCGCGACGGCGGTGGTGCGCATCGGCCCCGTTGCGTTCGATCAGCTGTTGGAGGCCTTGCGAGACGATGAATGGGCGATCCGCGAACAGGCCGCGAACGCGCTCGGACGGTTCCGCGATCCCCGCGCCGTCGATCCCCTGATGGCGGCGCTCAAGGATAAGGATGGAGCCGTCAGGACCGCGGCGGTGTGGGCACTGGAGCGTATCGGCGACTCCCGGGCGACGCCTGGATTGATTGACGCGCTGGGTGACGGCACGGTGCGTGAAGATGTCGCGCGGGTGTTGAAGAAAATCGGCGACACCAGGGCGGTCGATGCATTGATCGGCGGTCTCTTGGGACCTAATTGGATGGTTCGGCGTCATGCGGCAGAGGCGCTCGGAAAGATCGGCGACCCGCGCAGCGCCGAGGCCTTGATCCAGTCCCTGCAGGATGAGGACTGGCTTGTCCGCCGGAATGCCGCTGAATCGTTGGCGCGACTCGGGGCCAAGCAGGCCATCGAGCCGCTGCTCCCTCTTTTGGAAGATGAAAATACGATGGTGCAAGAGACCGTCGAAGGTGTTCTCGCAAGTTTGGGATGGAAACAGGCGACCTCGTCATAACCCGATAAAGGAACTCTACTATGGCAGAAGAAGCACCGGTAAAACTGATTCAAATCGGACCGAAGGGCGGCCCCAAGAAAGACGGATTCAACCTGGTGACGGAGCGGGTCGTGGCCGTCAATCCGGAGGCAAAACAGTTGGAAGTCGAACTGTTGGCCTATGACGGGAAAACGGTTGTGTTGGATGTCGGGGAAGAAGCCCTCGAAGAGTTCCTCAAGATCAAGCCGGGCGACGGGGCCACGATTCGTGTGGTGGAAGAAGGCGGCAAGCGCGTGGCCAAGAGCTTCCGGATTCGCGCGAAAGATCCGAACGCCGCCAAAGCCGACGCGATGCTGATCGATTTGAAGGATTCGCACTGGCTCAACCGTAAATATGCGGCGGAAGTCCTGGGCGACTTGAAGGATCCGCGCGCGGTGGTGCCTCTGGTCGAAGCCCTCACCGATGAAGTGGGCGATGTGCGGCAGCGGGCCTATGATTCGTTGATTAAGATCGGCGGGTCGGCTGTTCCCCCGCTCGTGCCGCTGCTGGTGGCCGAGGAAGACGATGTGCGTCAGTCGGCGACAGAAATTATCCGGAAGATCGGCAAGCCGGCGGTCGAGCCTCTCGCCACGGCGCTGGCGGAGGCAGACGACCGCTTGAAAACCAAGATCATGAAGGTGCTCGACCGGATGGGTTACAAGCCGAAGGCAAAAGAAGGGGCACAGCCAGAACCGGCAAAACTGCTCAGCTAGCGGTGGCCGCCCGGCCGCCGGTTAGGCGGCCGGATTCTTGGTGGGACGACCGACTGAGACGTGGCGGAAGCCGTAGGGGACGACCCGGTCCGACTCGTAGGTGTTGCGAAGGTCCAGCAGCAACGGCTCCCGCATCGCCTTCTTGAGCCGCTCGAAATCGAGATTTCTGAACTGGTTCCATTCAGTCATGACAATGAGGCCGTCGGCCCCTTCCGCAACGTCATACGTGTCCTGGCAGGGGACCATCCCTGGTAGCAGTTTCACCGATTCTTCCATCGAGGCCGGGTCGTACGCGCGGATCTTGGCGCCTTCCTTCATCAACTCGCTCAAGATCGTCAACGAGGGCGCTTCCCGCATATCGTTCGTGTTGGGTTTGAAGGAGAGGCCCAACACGCCGAGCGTTTTCCCTTTGACCCCTCCGCACGCATCCTTGACCTTCTCGACCATTCGCAAGTGCTGTTCGTAGTTCACCTTGGCTGCAGCGCCGGCAATCTGAAACGGATACCCGACACGTTCACCGGTCTGGACCAGGGCCGCGAGGTCTTTCGGAAAGCAGGATCCACCGAACCCGGGTCCGGCATGCAGAAATTTGTTGCCGATGCGGTTGTCGAGCCCCATGCCCTTGGACACCAACTGGACGTCCGCTCCCACCTTTTCGCACACGGTTGCAATTTCGTTGATAAATGAAATTTTGACGGCGAGAAATGCGTTGGAGGCATATTTGATCATCTCAGCGGTTGGAATGTCGGTGACCACGATCGGCGTTTCGAGCAAGTAGAGGGGGCGATACAGGTCTTTCATGATCGCGACGGCCTGCTCGCTGTCCGCGCCGATGACCACGCGGTTGGGGCGCATAAAATCTTCAATGGCGGAGCCCTCCCGCAGGAATTCCGGATTGGACACGATGTCGAACCGGAATCGGCCGGTTTGGTTGGCTTTAATCACTTCGCGCAATTTTTCGCCGGTGCCGACGGGGACAGTCGATTTGGTGACGATGACCTTGTACCCGGTCATATTCTTCGCGATCCCGCGTCCCACCTCTTCCACGTACGATAAGTCGGCTGACCCGTCCGATTTCGGAGGCGTTCCGACGGCGATGAAGATGACAAGGGCTTTGTCGACGGCCTTGGCGACATCAGTCGTGAAATGGAGCCGGTCTTCCTTGATGCCTTTGGCAACGAGTTCGGTGATGCCGGGCTCAAAAAATGGCACTTCCCCCTTTTCGAGTTTGGCAATCCGGCGCGCGTCCGTATCCATACAGGTGACGTTCACGCCGAATTCTGCGAAGCAGGCCCCGGTGACCAAGCCGACATAGCCCGTTCCAATCACGCTGATATGCATGGATGCATCTCCTCTTTAAGAAAAGCCGAGAACCGTGGGTGAGAATTCGTGTAGAGTCGGTAGTATAGCAACGCCTGCCAAAGCGAGCAATCTTCTCGCAGGTTTTTGCGGTTCGTGCCAAATGACGCAGCGCGGGATGAATTGCAGATTGTGGCGTACTTGAGTAGAATTCGGCCCTCTTTGCAGGAGAAGACGCGTGGTGGTTGCAGGCGGGCCCATCCAACGACCGTTGGCCATGATGATGCGTCCCATCACGAAGACGGTGCGACCGGATGATTCGTTATTGGTTGTCGCGCAGCAATTGCGCGATGCCCGGGTCGGGGCGCTGCTCGTTGCTGATCATGGCGACTACGTGGGGATTGTCAGCGAGGCCGATCTTGTCCGCAAAGCCATGGCCAGCGGAGCGGCGTCCGAGCAGGTGACGGTTCGCTCGGTGATGAGCGCCCCGATCATGACGATCGATATCGCCCAATCCGCGCATGAGGCGAGTGATGTGATGGCCGAACGAGGAATTCGGCATCTGGTGATTACCGAAGAAGGGCGTGTGGTCGGAATGATTTCGGTGCGCGATCTGCTCCGATATTTCAAAAATTGGGGGACCTTGTAAAATGGTGTGGTCCCACACCCGCTGCCGATGCGTCTCCTCACTGTGTCCCGCGGTCTTTTGTCGATGATGGCACAAAGACCTGCTTCCGTTCCCATTTCCCGGCTCTTTTTGCTCATTACGGCGCTCGTGACCGGCGCTATCGTGATGGCGCTTGAAATTTTAGGCAGCCGCTTGCTGGCTCCTGTGTTCGGAAATTCCCTCTTCGTGTGGGGGGCATTGATCGGGATCATTCTGGCGGCCATGAGTTCGGGCTATGCCTTCGGCGGCTGGGCCTCGGATCGGTATCGCGTTGCGGCGGTCCTGGCTTGGCTTCTCCTTGGATCCGGCGCCTGGACG
>JAXLZJ010000054.1:0-16209 GCA_046350995.1 Nitrospira sp. | reverse complement strand
CTCCGACCGATGCGCCCGCCACCACGAAGGCTGATGTTCCCGGCGACAGATCACCCGAAACTCGCACTGTTCGCAGTAGGTATCCGGTTGAATCTGGAACCGTCCCGCCTCGATTCCGCCGACCCACCAGGCGAGGGATTGCGCCAACCGGCGTCCCGTCTCGCCGGACCAGGACGACGTCTCGAACGTCGACCGCACGACCGGCGATTCCCAGCGTGGTCCCAGCAGGATGAATTGCACCTGCGCCGGATCGCCCAGCTCGGGAAACGTCAGGCGCGCATACAACGGCGGCTGCAACCGATACCCGCGCAGAGCCGCTTGCAGCAGATTCCGGTCTTCCGGCTTCATCTCCGACCCAGTTTTATATTTATAGTCGACAATCCGAATCGCACCGGAATCCCGATGGCGGTCGAGCCGGTCGAGTCGCCCTCGGATGTTCATTCCCGACAGCGCCGGATACGCCTCATCCCGCAGCCCTCCCTCGGCCTCCCGTTCGAACGCGATCGGGATAAACGGGTCGGCGAGAAACGCCGTCTGCTCTTCCTGAACCGCCGCGGACACCAGGGTGATGAGCCGTTCTTTCGACAACTCCCATAAGAGGTAATGTCCGGTTCGGTACTGTGCTTCGATCTCGCGGGCCGCTTCGTCGACGGCCGATCTGATGCACCATTCCACGGTATCGTCGGTCACCGGTTCGGCGGGCCAGCCGGTCGGCAACAGCGCTTCGTAACAACGGCGCAAGGCGGCATGGCAGACGGTCCCGAGCACGGCCGCATCCGGCTCCTGCGACGGAGCCAATCGTACCGTCTCCAACCGCAACACATCCGCGGAGAAATATTGGAAGGGACAGCGGGCGTATCGCTCCAGCGGAGTCGGCGCGAGGCCGCGCTCGCGGAGTCGTGCCCAATGGGTATCCAGATGGCCCGTCACTCCATCGTGGGCATTCAGGGCCGTCGCATCTGTTTCGACGACCTGCAACGCACCGGCGGCGTGGCGGAACGTCTCTGCATCCTGCCCGACGACGCGCAGCAGCGCGCTGGGATCACGACCGTTGATCGCCAGGCACTGGGCCAGATCGCCCGGTGGCAATACCGCTTGAAGCGTCGGACGCTGTGTCAATCGCTCCGTGAGACGGCGTGGAACGGACTCGGCTATCCCCGCCTGCGCCACACCGTCCGAATCGAGAAAGGGCGACGGTGCCAGCACACGGCCCGCGTCGTCCCCGCGTTGGTAAGACAGCACGAACCGGGCTCCGGCCGATTGGCGAATCAGATGGAACAGGAGCGCCTCTTCGTCATACCCGGTCAGTTTTTCATCGATTTTGAACCCCAACGTCGCATCGAGGACACGCCGGTGCCGATCGCGCAAAAAGGCGTCCTCTCGGATATACCGAGGAAACACCTTCTCGTTGAGTCCCAGGACAAATACCGCCTTGAATGAAAGGCCGCGGGCCGCCATGGCATCGACGACCGTCACCCCGCCGGTATCCGTTGGACCGATCGCGACCGTGGCCCGCTCCATCGCCTGCGTCAACACCTCGACGAACTCCGCCCAATCGAGTTCTTCGCCGAGCATCTCCAGTTCACCGAGACCGGCCCACAGGCGTTCGATCGCCTCCCATATAGACTGGATCCGTTCCGACAGTCCGTCGTCACCGGACTCGGCGATCGCCTCCGCCGAAACGAGATGCGCGGCAACCAGCCGGCGACCAGCGTCGACCAATTGAGAGACAGTCCCTCGCCGGGGAAGCGCCGTCACGTCGGCCAGGAGACCGGACACGACCCGCCACAGCGACTCGATCACTTCCGGCGCAATGGTGAGTCGGCCGGTGGACCACTCTTGTTGCTCGCTCTCGTCCCACACCATCACGGCATGCGCCGCCTGTTCAAGCCTCGCCCACTCGTCGAGTCCCTTTGTGATCCGCAGGCCGTCGACGATCAACCTCCACTGCTCCGGTCGATAGCCGGTCGCCAGTGTGTCCCTGTGATCGATCGCGTACAACGGCGAGGTCACGACATCGAGGACCGTGGTTCGATAACAGTCCGTGAGCGGCAGCGAGACGAGTTGAATCAGCGTTTTCGCCAGGGGTTCGTGCAACAGAGGCCGCTCTACTGCTGCGGCCAGAGGAACCCGATGCCGGGTAAACACCCGCTCGATATCCAGGCGATAGGGCTCCAGCGTGCGGGCGATGACCCCGATTTCATCGAACCGATAACCGTTGGTCTCGACCAATTCCAGAATCGTGCGGCAGGTCGCAGACAGCTCCTCTTCTGCACCGATGACCGTCCGGACGGTAACCTGAATCGGTACAGGCGACGGTAAGCCTGACGGCGGAGGGGACGACTCCGACGACGGCGCATGCGCGTGGATATGCCGTTCGTAAAATCGTCTGGCGAAGGAAGAAGCGGGGTCCTCATCCAGGGGAAAGAACACCGTCGTCGGCGCTGCAGCACTCACCGCTTCAAACAGTGAGAGCTGGATTTGGGTGAGATCGTAGAACCCGTAATAGAACACCTGCCGGAGCGAGGCCAGAAACGGAGAGTCAGGGACATCCGCGAGCAACGAGGCGGCCAGGTCGTCCGGGGTACCGACGCGCAGCGTCGCCCCCACCTCCCGCACCGCGGCATGCAGCGAAAACAAGGCCCGCAGCCAGTCCCGATCCTCTTCGTCGAAATACCCTTCCTCGATTCCGCGCAGAGCCTCGGCCGGTTCGACCCCCGCATCTTTTAAATCGCGCACGGTCGCCCAGAGGGCCTGCCAGGTGCCCGACGAGTGTCCGATTCGTTGCAACGGGGTCAGGCCGGAGAGCCGGCTTCGGACAAGGTGACGCACCAGCCGCTCGAAGAACAGCGTATCGACCACGCGGAACGGCTGGTGCGGGCTCCGCAGGCGCCGCTCCGCGTCGAGCCGCAACACCAATTGATGGAAGGTCAGCAGATGGACATTGAGCAGGCACAGCTGTCGATCCCGCACCAGCAGGCAACGAACCCGGTCCAGCAAGGATGAGGATGGCAGCAGTACCGCGAGCGGCGCGAAGGGCTCGGCGGCCTTGGCCCGCAGAATATGATCGACGAGAGAGGATTCGAGATGCGGATGGAAAGATCCCGTGACGACGCGCAACATGGCCCGGCATTCTAGCCGGTTTCGGGTCCCAAAAGCTCCCCGTTGCAGTCGACGCACGCCCAGTCCCCGTCGATCCATGCCATCGGGTCGCCGCAAATCGGACAATCCGGCGGAGGGCCCTTGTCGATGACCGGCAATTCGGGAAGCTCGAAATCGTCTTCGTTCACCATGATCGGGCGGGCTTTCTATTCACGCGGTTTCATTTTCAATTGCAGGGCTTTCTCGGCGCTCTCCCGGCTGGGGACGCCGACGAACGTCAATCGTCCGTCGATGATCGTTGCGGGAACGGCTCTGACGGAATGGCGTTCGGCGAGGCTGCGGCCATCTTCCGTGGTGATATCCACTTCACGGTACGAGAAACTGTATTTCACTCGGAGCTGCTTCCACAGGCTTTTCGCGGACGGACAGGCTCCACAACTCGGCGACACCAGCAGCAGGATGTTGGGCATAGACAGTCTCCTCAATCGTGCGTGCCGGATCTTAACACCCGTGGAAACGCAGCCGCAAGGCAGCCAGGAAGCGGGCAACCCGCCCCCGTTCAGGCTTTTCCGTCGTAGCCGCGTTCCTTCCACCGCTCCAAGAGCTGAATCCGCTTCTTGAGCTGTTCGGTCGTTGCCTGATCGACACGGCTACCGGTCCGGGCGATCAATTCGGCGTTCAACCGGCGATGATCGACGTTGCATTTGCGCGCCACTGCACCGACCAAGAGGCGATGATGATCGCGCAGATCTCGTTTCTGCTCGTGGAGCGAGACGACGGAATCGGTCGCCGGTTCGCCGTCCGGCTTCGGCTCCTCCTCCCCGATCAGCAAGTCCAGCTTCGCCACGGCCATCAAGGGAACGTATTCGTTCGTCGTCGATACCGTCACCCGACCGAACAGATCCCGCTGCCCGGCGGGCATGATGTCCTCCAACACATGATCGCGCTCGGCCTTGATCTGCCGCGCATAGTGAATCAACACCGGATCTTTCGGCAGGTACAGCCAGGCGCGTTGGGGCTTCGGTACGCCGTCCTGCATGCGCACGAATCGCCCGACGACCTGCCGGAAATACATTTCCGTGAGAACGTTCGTCCCGTATACCCCTACGCGCAGCCGCGGGATATCGACGCCTTCACTGACCATATTGACCGCCACGAGCCACTGCTGCTTTTTGTGATCGGAGAATTCTTCGATGATGCGGGAGGCCCCAGGGTCGTCGGAGACCGCGACCACCGCTTTCGTCCCCGTAATCCGGCCCACCAACTCGGCAACCCACCGCGCATGATCTTGATCCATTGCGACGATCAAGCCGCCGGCGTCGACCTGTTCTTCCTTCCGCAGTCTGGTCAATTGCGCATGGGCGTCGGTCACAACCGGTCCGAGCCAGGAGTCCTGCAGCAGCGCCGTCTTGAGCCGCTCCCGCTGGCGTTCGAACGTCAGGCCGTCCTCGAAGGTCGCGCGATGCTCCCGACCGTCGGACAGCCACGTCAACTCGCCTTCGTAGCTGGGGAACACGATCGGGCGGCAGACGCTGTCGCGGATCGCCTCGGTGTAGCCGTAGGCGAAATCCGCCTGACTCTCCCCCTGCTCGTAGCGGATGAAGGGAATGGGATTGTTGTCGGACCGGAACGGCGTCCCGGACAGAATCAGCCGGAAGACGGCCGGCGCGCAGGCTGTCCGCAACGCTTTCCCCCAGTTTTTCCCGTCCCCGGCGTGGTGCAACTCGTCGAGGATGAGGAGCGTCTTCCGACTGACGCACGTCCGCTGGAAAATCGTGGGGGCCAGACATACCTGCTGATAGGTCACGACCGCCCCGTGGTAGTCGGGTGATTCGCAGCTTTGTTCGTTCGTGAGCCCGGGATCGAGCTGGATCCCCAATTTTCCGGCGGCCTCCGCCCACTGCAACCGCAGGTGGTTGGTGGGATCGCAACACCCTTGCCGCCAATTTCCGCTGCAAATATTCGTGAGCCACCCGCAACGCAAACCGCGTTTTTCCGGCCGCCGGCGTCGCCATGGCCAGAAGTCGGCGGATCCGTGGTTCAGAGCCGCTTCGCACGCACGGCGCTGCCAGTCACGCAGCGGAACCGTCCAGGAAGGAAGTGTTTTCATACGTTGCAGGAAATCGAGCCACCGCGGGCGGAATCGGGTGCGGATGCGAACGGCATCGGCGGACCGGAGGCGCGTCTAATCGAGCCAGTCTTTCTCTTTGAGCTTCCTCGGCAGATACTTGTTCGTCAGATACTGGAAATCCTTGGCAAGAGCGTCCAGTTCTGCATGGTGAGCATACGTTTGATTTCCGCCTGCCAGGACGGCCACCGGAACCACTGGTAAGTTCGTAGCTCCTTCGCCCGGGCGATGTCCTTCTCGTTCAGCTTGATACCGACATTGCGGGAGTCACCGTTCAGGGTCGGCGTAGCCCATGAATTTGGCTTTCGGAATGGCCATCCGCTGGCTTTCGAACGCGGTTGATCGACCCCTGCTTGATGACGGAGTAATGTAATACCCCCAGGGATCGTTATCGACGAGCACGTAGACGATCGGTGTTCTTCATGCAACCGGCGCGCGAGCCGACGGACGCCCGCGGAGGCCTGCCCGTTGCCCGTCAGCAGGATGCAGTTGTAGCGGCGCCAGGGCTTGTCCTCCGACGAGCCACTGCGTGCCTTTTTCGACGAGCAGCACGAAGTCGGCCGTACAGCGGCGGATCTCCAGATATTCCGGTTCGACGATCGACGGCACGGAGTACCCGCCCTTGCCCAGCTTCGAGCAGTCCACCCCGATCGCCGTCGTCGCCGAAGACCACCGGGCCGACGATGCTCCCGCTGTTCTCGGCGCGCGTGTAATTCTTCCCGCAACGCCGCGAGCAGATCCTCGATGACGGGATCGGACTCGTCCTGGGTAGCGAACGTGTTCTCGTGCGAATCTTTGATCGTGTGTTTGGTCCGGTAGTAAATTTCGCGCAACGACGTCAGATCGGCGCGCTGCAATTCCGCCAGCATCGGCGACGAGCACCGTCTGCATGAATTTCTTGGCCATGCCGACATTGAAGAACGAGCGCGCCTGCTTCTTACCGCCCATCTCGATGAGGCCCTTGCGCTCGTTGAAGGCCACGTTCGACGGGGCCGAATCGGAATCGAGGAGAACGTGGGATCTTTGGACCGGTCCGCCGCCGTAGGTCGGCAAGGCCGATCAGCTTCTTTTCCACCGTCGTCGTCTTTTCTGTTTCGTCGCCATGGCCTACTTCTTTCCGCGCGCGGGCGGTTCGACCCGCGCCGGTTTCGCCGAGCCGCTTCCGGCCTTGTCTCCATACAGGGCCATTGCCCCGGCCTTGCCCATGATCCTCTTCCCTGTTCCCATGGCTGAAGCCGCGCCCGATTCAGACCGGCCAACTTCCGTCGGCAGACTCCGGCAACGTCGTATCCGACTCAATCTGCGCCGCCAGTTCCGCCTCTCCCCGCCCTTCGGCCGTCACGATGATGGAATGAGGCAACCCTTCCGGTCGGGTTCGGTCTTCCCGAGCGCTTCGTCCGTTTTCTACCTGCCCGCCGGTACGGGGTGGCGATCTTCTGTAACTGCTGCTTGAGCTTCTCCTTCGGCAGCTTGCCGCCCTTCAACCGGGCGCAGGCCTTGCCTTCGATGTACAGTTCGAAATGTTCCGCCATACTCGCTGGCCGCCCGCTCCGGCGCCGCGAAGAGGCCCATTCGCGCAACGCCAGCGTGATTTCTTTTGAATTTCGTCGTAGTCCGCGATCGCTTCTTTTGATTCGCTGGTGAAGGGCACCCACACCGAGGCCATATGGACGAAGATCACCATCGGCGGTAAACGCACCGCGCGACTGCGGAATACGTAGTGCTTCAGGTAGTGCTGAGCACCGCTTTGAATGTCGAACAGGCCGACTGTTGATAGAGTAGGGACCCGGTTGGCGTACCGGATGACCCGTGCCGAGGTTCGAGTCGCCCTCGTCCTCTTCCCCTCCGCCTTCGGTCCGGCCGGCGGCCTCGCTGATCTTCCGGCCGATGCCCGTAGAGCCGGCCTAGCGCTTCGATGATGAAGGATTCCCCCGATACACGGCGAGCGGCTACATGACCCTTTGATCTGTTTGTAGAGCCCCGACAGAATCGCTCTCTCCCCGATGAGATACAGCCGGCAGGGCCATGATTTCGTGGCTTGCGGTCCGGTAGAGCGTTTCAGCCGCCGGTCCCTTCAAGTCCGCGGGGCTTCATGTTCGGCGACACCTTCGCCGTTTTGCATCTCCTCCGCCAATTGCAACGACACGCGTGAAGTCGCTCGACAAGCCGGACAGCCATTGTCCCTGCAGCATCTTGAGCAACATACCGAATTCGATGCCGTAGGGATGCGGCTTGATCGCGCGGGGACGGCGGCAGTTCGTGATAGGTCCGCGGATATTCCTTCCGCTCCCCTTCCGGCGTCAGATAGATCAGGCGTACGTGGGGTTGGCGATGGACGTCTGCTCCAACCATTCGTCGACCGAGGCCCGGCCTTTCTGGTACCCTCGACCTCAGCGCTACCTGGGTGCCCTGCGGCTGGGTCCACTCCTTGTTTGCTCTCGTGTACGAGCGGCTCTTAACTTTGGTATCGATCTGCACTTCGAAGAAATGAGCTTTCGGCCCCGTCCTCAAGTGATCGGACCGGTTTCCCGGTCGTGAGCTGACCATGCGGCTGGATGCCGATCCCCTGCTGACCGCGGCTCATACGCATACGGGGTGGCTTTGATCCGTAGAAGCTTGGCGAAAATGCGCGGGATATGCTGGCGCACGATCCCCGGACCGTTGTCGGTTACCGTGATTCGGAATTTACTCGCCTGGCTCGGCGCGACCAGCGCGCCGTCCGAGACCACTTCGAGGGCGACCGTCACGTCGGCAGGATCCCGGCTTCCTCGCGTCAGGCGCATTGTCCACTGCTTCCTTTACACAGGTCAGCAACGCTGCGGGGGTTGTCGAAAGTGGCGGTTTTCGTGAAAAACTCGGAGACGGAGATTTCCCGCTGCCTGGCGCCCATCTCCGTCACCTGCTGGACCGGCTTTGCAGCAGGCTTCTTCCGATCAGTTCGGCCAGTTTTGTTTTCGCTGGTCGAGATTTATGTTCGTTCCTCTCAGGAACACGGGTCGAAAGTGCACGGCATTGTACACAGATCGAGGACGCGAGAAAACCCTCCGACGGAAGACGACCCGCTGTGAAGTGGGATGGACCAGAGAGGTGATCTGCGCCGACGCTGTTAGGGTGGAGCACGCACCTAACCGAGGACAGTAGAGTACGGCGGAGATCGTGGGAGAACTTTAGGCTTCCCAGTACGAGCTGGGCCTGCACACCATCCTCCTGATGAACCATATTCCTCGGGGCATTAACTCCCCCCACGCCGCTACCTAGGCTCCACACCTGCCGAGTCAAGTCTGCACTTACCCCCGATGCGATTCTCGTCTTGAATGGAGCCCAGAAATATTTTTTTTTAACGGGCCTCCGGTCATGGTACTGAAAACTTCCGACCTATCGTCTTCATATCTTGGTTATTTCTTCAGATGTGGGGGTCGTTGCGACCCGGTGTTTTGTCCCCTCCCCAACTTCTGTGGATAACTCTGTGTAGGACCCCACGAGCGCGAGTGAAACAGCCGATGAGCGAGCAGATTGCCTATTTTTGTGCATTGTGCCCAGACGAGACATACCACAACATTTGCGGCAAAGCGAATGAATCAATTCTTTTTCCACAATCGTTGTCTGGCTGATTCCTGCTAATGCTGAATAAAACGTGAAGACCGGGCCACAAAAGTGTGGAGTCAAATGTCGTGAGTTATACACAGCTCCGCAGGGCTTTGTTGTGGAAAAATGGCCCTACCGAATCAGCCTGGCCCAGGTCTGCCGCATTTATATGCGAAGGGTATAGTTGCTCGTGGCCCGAGCGGATGGGGCCGCACCGCGCGCCGGTTAAAGGACCGACCAAGCACCGATATTCTTGATAGCATGAGTTATACGTTCAGTGAGGCCGATCTCCGTGATGGAATCGATGGCAGATTGCCCCGTCCGTGCCGCATGGACGAAGCTCGCCCAAGACGCCAGAACCGCCGTGCTCCTCTGATACCCGGAACGGCAAACCCTTCGGCTCCCACGTCCCCTACGTCTTCAGTGATGACTGGACACGCGCCTACCTTCACCTCGGCCGGCTCTTCATACCCAACACTTGCTGCAATGTGCAGGGAGTCTCCTTTTTCTGTCCGAACCGGACCGGCCTGAAAAAAACCCGTTTGCGTAGAATGAATCTTCAAGGCACGGCGAAGGAGTTGGCGGGAACGGATTCGAATGCGCGACGTCAAGGTCGGTACCTCAAGCGTTTCCTACCTCGGCCATGCTGTTCAGGTTCGGCGATTTTTTCGGCTCTGGGAGTTACGGTTGGAAGACGCCCGCACAGGTTCTGGGATTCGGGCAAGCCTATCAGTCCACCGCCGACGCGCCGGACCGGTGGGTCCATCAAGTACTACAGGCAGAAAAAATGATGCCGTCGAGGACGGTTTGACGGCTTCGCCCAAACATGCGGTGGCGGCGCGCAATGCGATACCGCCGATCCGAAGGTCTGACCCGACACGGTCCGTATGGGTGGCCCTCGAACTGCTCCGGACGTATTTCCTGTCCGGCCTGCCCTGGTGTTTATTGGGCTATTCCCAATATCGGAACCTCGAAGTGATCCAGGTCGCCGACCACCTCGGCGTGTACGGCGTGTCCTTCCTCATCATCCTCGTCAATCTCGCAGGCGCGGAAATTCTGTTGTGGCTCATGCCGTTCGCTCGAGGGGTCCGTCCGAAGAAACTGCCCTGGGAACTGGCGCTGATTACATCCCTTCTGATGGGACTCACCTGGATCTACGGCGCGGCGCTCCTCGATCCGGCCATATCGGCGGCCGCGAAAACGTCCGTGCGGGTGGGGCTGGTCCAGCCCAATGTCGACCAAGCAGTGAAGTGGGACCCGACATTCCGCGACGAAACCATGCAGCGGTTCGATCGACTGACGAGCCGGTTCGGGACCGATGTCGATCTGGTGATTTGGCCCGAAGCGGCCACGCCCTTCCTTTTCGAACGGGAAAAGGAATATCAACTGCAATTGATGGCCTGGGCCGATCGCGCCAAGGCGCCGCTCCTCTTCGGAAGTCCCGCGCTGCGGTTCTATCCCGACCGGCGGCCGTATCTGTTGAACAGCGCCTACCTGCTGGCGGCCGACGGGACGCTGCTCGGCCGCTACGACAAACACCACCTTGTGCCGTTCGGAGAATACATCCCGCTGAAGTCGTCGCTGCTGTTCTTTCTGGATAAGCTGGTCGAAGGCATCGGCGACTTTGAAGCCGGCCCCGGCGGCACGGTTCTGTCGCTCATGCCGAAATCCCAGTCCGGCACCCCTGCGTCAGCCCGCCCCATCACGTTCGGCGTGGCCATCTGTTACGAAGTCATTTTCCCCGATCTCGTCCGGCAGTTCGCGGCCAATGGAGCCGAGTTTCTGGTCACCATCACCAACGACGGATGGTTCGGAGCTTCGTCGGCTCCGGCACAGCATTTCGCCATGGTTGTCTTCCGGTCGGTCGAGAACCATTTGGCATTTGCCCGCTCGGCGAACACAGGGATCACCGGGGCGATCGATCCGTTCGGGCACATTCTGCAATCGACCCCGATCTTCACCGAAGAAGCCGTGGAAGCCACCATTCCCGTCTGGCAGCCGCGCACCTTCTACAGCCGGTATGGGGATGTGTTTGCCTACGGCTGTGTGGTAATCTGCGCGCTGTTGTGGCTGCTCAATCTGGTCCGTCCGAAGGAACCGGAACCGGGCACCACCGCCATCACCCCGGCGTAATCACTCGTCAGTCGAAAGGATAGGGTCATGTTAGAAGAGGTGCGGAGTCGCGTGCGTAGCGTCGGCGAGCAGGTCTCGGAACTACGGGGGCATCTTTGACCTGGCTCGCATGACCTCCGACCTCGAAGAACTCGAAGCCAAGATGGGGGAACCCACCTTTTGGAACGACACCCGGTCCGCCGCGTCCGTCAGCCGCAAGAAAGTCACGCTGGAACGGGAGCTGACCCAGTGGCGCGAGGTGGAAGCCAAGATCGACGATCTGCAGGCCCTCCTGGAACTGGCCGAAGAATCCCGTGATGAATCGCTCGAACAGGAACTGACCGCCGAACTGAACCAGTTCGAGCCGAAACTGGCGGCGATTCGGGTCGAGATGCTGCTTTCCGGCGAACTGGATGCGAACAACGCTCTCGTCGCCATTCACCCCGGTGCAGGCGGAACCGAGTCGCAAGACTGGGCCCAGATGCTGCTCCGCATGTATGTCCGCTGGGCGGAAACCAAGAAATTCAAAGTCGAAACCTTGGATCTGTTGCACGGCGATGAAGCTGGCATCAAGAGTGTGACCATCTCCGTCACCGGTCCTTACGCCTATGGCTATTTGAAGGCGGAAGCCGGCGTCCATCGGCTGGTCCGCATCTCCCCGTTCGACGCCAACAAACGCCGCCATACTTCATTCGCGTCCGTCTTCGTCTATCCGGAATTGAACGACGACATCGACGTGGTGATCGAGGATAAAGATCTCCGCATCGATACGTTCCGGGCCGGCGGCGCCGGCGGACAGAACGTGAACAAGGTGGAGACGGCGATCCGTATCACGCACCTGCCGACGGGCATCGTCGTGCAATGCCAGAACGAACGGTCGCAGTTGCAGAACCGCATGGGGGCCATGAAGATCCTCAAGGCGCGCCTCTACGAAGTGGAACAGAAGAAGAAGGAGGCCGAGTTCAACGCGATCGTCGGGGAAAAGAAAGACATCGCCTGGGGCAGCCAGATCCGGTCCTATGTATTCCAGCCCTACCAGATGGTCAAAGACCACCGAACCGGCTACGAAACGAGCCAAGTGAATAGCGTGATGGACGGCGACCTCGACGGATTTATCGAGGCCTACCTGAAGAAGAAAATGACGGGCGCGTTACTGGCGCCGACCAACGCCGAAGCCGATGAGGAGTAAGGGGCGACAGAACGACCATGGATGAACTGAACGAACAGCGACAACAACGGATCAAAAAGGCGGATGAACTGCGCGCGGCCGGCGTGGCTCCCTATGGGGGGCGATTCGAGGTCAAGGACCGCGCCGGGCAGCTGATCAAACTGCACGGCGAAAAATCCAAAGAAGTCCTCGAGCAGGAACAGATCCGCGTCACCTTCGCCGGCCGCGTCGTGGCGCTCCGGCGGTTCGGCAAAGCCGGGTTCGCCGTCCTGCAAGACGGGTCGGACCGGCTCCAGGTGTACCTCAAGAAAGACCTGCTCACCGAACAGGCCTATAGGGTGACCGAGCAACTCGACCTCGGCGATTGGATCGGAGTTACCGGCACGCTCTTCCGCACCAAGACCAATGAGTTCACCGTCGAAGTCCGCGAGCTCACCTTCCTCAGCAAGGCCCTACGGCCACTGCCGGAGAAGTGGCACGGCCTCACCGACGTCGAGACGCGGTACCGGCAGCGTTACGTGGACCTGATCGCCAATCCGGAAGTCCACGGCATCTTCGCCGCGCGTAGCCGTATCATCGCCGGCATCCGGTCCTATCTCATCGAACGCGGGTTCCTTGAAGTGGAAACACCGATGATGCACCCGATTCCCGGCGGCGCCGCGGCCAAGCCCTTCGTCACCCACCACAACGCGCTGGGCGTGGACCTCTATCTGCGCATCGCGCCGGAACTGTATCTCAAGCGGTTGATCGTCGGCGGATTCCCGCGCGTGTTCGAAATCAACCGGAACTTCCGAAACGAAGGCATTTCGACAATCCACAATCCCGAATTCACGATGCTGGAGTTCTATGTCTCCTACGCCGACTATCACGACTTAATCATCCTGACCGAAGACATGATCTCGACGTTAGCCCAACAGATCCTCGGGAAAACCGTGATCGAGTACCAGGGCAAGGAGATCACGCTCACACCGCCCTGGCGGCGCTGGTCGTATCACCAGTCGATCCTTGAAGTGAACAAGCTTGACGCGTCGGTCCTGAAGGATCGCGACAAGGCCGCCGCGGCCGCGAAGTCGCTCGGCATCCAGGTCGATCCGAAGGCGACGCTCTTCAACATCGTCAACGAGATCTTCGAAGAAACCGTCGAGCCGAATCTGATTCAGCCGACGTTCATCACCGACTACCCGATCGAGATTTCCCCGCTCGCCCGGCGCAAGGATGCGGACCCCTCGCTCACCGACCGGTTCGAGCTCTACATCGCCGGCCGCGAGATCGCCAACGCATTTTCCGAGTTGAACGACCCGCTCGACCAACGCGAACGGTTCGAAGGCCAGGCGGCGCAGCGCGAAGCGGGCGACGAAGAGGCCCATCTGGTCGACGAGGACTTCCTGCGGGCACTGGAATACGGCATGCCACCCACGGCCGGTGAAGGCATCGGTATCGATCGGCTGATCATGCTGTTCACGAATCAAGCATCGATCCGGGACGTCGTCCTCTTTCCTCAATTGCGGCGGGAGAAGTAATCGACGATGGGGACACCCTACGAGATTTTCGTCGGCCTCCGGTATTTGCGTGCCAAACGACGGAACCGGACCATCTCGCTCAACACCTTCGTCTCGATCGCCGGGATTACGCTCGGTGTGGCGGCGCTCATCGGCACCGTCGGGATCATGACGGGGTTCAAGGAAGACATTCAGGCCAAGATCCTCGGTACGACCGCCCACATCATCGTCCAGGACCGAATGAAAGATGGTATGGCCGATTACGACCCGACGACAAAGAAAATTGAAGAAGTCCCGGACGTGGTCGCGGCGACTCCCTTCGTGCTCAAACAGGTGCTGCTGACGACGCCCAACGGCGTCCAGGGCATCGTGATCCGCGGCATCGACCCGCAGCGGGAAGGGAACGTCACCGAACTCGCCAAGAATCTCGGAACGGGGGAACTGTCGGATCTCAGCAAACCGGTTAAGATCAAGCAACCGCCGGCTGACGATCCCACAGGCCCGCCGGTCGAGACGGAAAAACCCGGCATCATTCTCGGGAAAGAGCTGGCGATGCGGCTGGGCGCCTTCGTCGGCGACACCGTCAACGTCGTCTCGCCGGTCGGTCCGATCAGCGCGATGGGCATGGTGCCGAAAATCCGCACGTTCGCCGTGGTCGGCCTCTTTCACTCAGGCATGTACGAATACGACTCCTCCCTCGCCTACATTGACCTTGCAGAGGCCCAAAAGTTTTTCAACATGGGCGAAACCGTCAGCGGGATCGAGGTCAAAGTGACGGACGTCTTTCGTGCCAACGAGATCGCCCACAGCATCGAGGGGTCGCTCGGCTTCGTCTACGGCGCACGAGACTGGATGCAGATGAATCGCAACCTCTTCTCCGCCCTCAAACTCGAAAAGACGATGATGTTCCTCCTGCTGGTGCTGATTACCATCGTGGCGTCCTTCAACATCGTGAGCACCCTCACGATGATCGTTACGGAGAAGCAGAAGGAGATTGCGATCCTAAAAGCCATGGGGGCAACACGGAAGAGCATCCGCCGTATCTTCATGTTGAACGGGCTGATCATCGGCTTCAGCGGCACGGCAATCGGCATTCCCCTCGGCTATGCGTTCCTCTGGTTGATCCAGACCTTCTGGACTTTTGATCCGACGGTCTATTACATCTCGAAAATTCCGGTCCATGTCCAGGCACTCGACGTCCTGCTGGTCGCCGGATCCGCCATCCTCATCAGTTTCGCCGCCACCGTCTACCCATCGCTCCAAGCGGCGAAACTCGAACCGGTCGCAGCCTTGAGATACGAATGACCACGCATCCCACTTCCTCACCGCCGTCTGGCAACGGTCAGCCGCTGATTCGCATCGCGAATCTGCACAAGGCCTTTACGATGGGGGCGCGTGAACTGGCGGTGCTCCGAGGCATCAATCTCGAGATTCCACGTGGACAGATGGTCGCGGTGGTCGGAGCCTCCGGGGCAGGCAAGAGTACCATGCTGCATATCATGGGGATGTTGGATACGCCGACGAAGGGCACCGTGTACTTCGATGACCAGGATTTGTTTCAACTGACCGAGGCGCAACAGGCCGAATTCAGGAATCGGCGGATCGGGTTCGTATTTCAATTTCACCACCTCCTGCCGGAATTTACGGCACTGGAGAATGCCTGCATGCCGGCGCTCATCCAACGACGTGCGATGGAGGAAGTGGAGGAGGAGGCGACGCTCCTCCTCCAGGAAGTCGGACTGGGTCAGCGGCTCCATCATAAGCCGGGGGAATTGTCCGGTGGCGAACAGCAACGGGTCGCCGTCGCGCGCGCCCTCCTCCAAAAGCCTGACCTCGTTCTCGCGGATGAGCCCACCGGCAACCTCGACACCCATACCGGCGATTCGCTCTTCTCCCTCCTCAGAGAGCTCAATCGCTCCCGTGGTACCACCTTCGTCATCGTTACCCACAACGACAAGCTCTCCGCCCAGTCCGACCGCATCGTTTACATGCAGGACGGCATGATCGTCTAACTCTTGACGAGTCCGGGTGAGATCCCTAGACTGCGGTCATCGTTGAATATCTATTATTCTATCGATCGTTTCGGGAGCATGATCATGACACCTTTACGTCTTCATACCGGTCTCCTGGCCCTCCTGCTGATGCTTCCCGTCCAGGCACTTGCGGTGGAATTCGCGGTCGTCGGGCCCCGAGCCGCCGGAATGGGCGGGGCCGGAGTCGCCGTAACCACCGATGCCCTTGCCACCTATTGGAACCCGGCCGGCCTGGCCATGACCCAGACTGTGGACATTCGAGTGCAGGCCACAGGTCAAGTCGTGGACCGTCTGGGAGTCAGGCAAACACTCGACGACATCAAGAACTTCAGCGGCGGCAATGCCACCACGGCTCAAGCGCTCGCTGATCGCATCAACGGAGGAACAGTATCCGCTGCGGCAGCCGGTGGCCTCTATTTCAAGGGACACTTTGGAGAGCATGCGTTCGGGTTCAATGTCTCTGACGTGGCCACCGGAGGAGCCTTCGTCGATCCCAGTCGACGATTTGCGCCTACGGCTGGCAATAATGTTCAGGGGACCTTTTTGCTCCGTGGCCTTGAGGCGCGCCAGATCGCCTTTTCG
>JAXLZJ010000053.1:0-16791 GCA_046350995.1 Nitrospira sp. | reverse complement strand
ACGGGCGCGAGCAGACGACTCCCCAAAATTTCGAGGGCCATCACGACCGCACCGGTAATCAGTGCGGTGGCGAGGAGAAACCAGCGAGGAATCGGATTCGCCCCTTCAGGAGTGGTCATGGGGAGGAGGGATGGGGCACGTGTGGCACCGGACAGGACGTCCCGCATACTCGGGAATCATTGAGCCCCCCAATTTTTGAAGTACCGGAGCAGGTCTCTCACCGAAAGGATGCCGACCACCTCACCGCCATCTACCACCGCGAGATGTCGAATGCCGGCTTGGGCCATGAGATCACTGGCATCGTGCGCGGATGCAGCCGCATCGATGGTAATCAACGGAGCGCTCATCACCGATTCCACCGGCACCTGATCGGGCGCCGCGGCTTCCGCCAGAACTTTCCGCACCAGATCCGCTTCACTGACGATACCGAGATACCGCGCGCCCTTCCGGACCAGCAATGCCCCGACCTTGGCGGCGCGCATCTGTCGCGCAGCCTCACAAACCGTCGCCTCCGGCAGAATCGTCTGCGTCACCGGCCGCATCATTACGGCCAGCGGACGTTGCATCACCACTGATTTTGACATGACGCTGTCTCCAGGGGACGTGCGTGCCGAATTCTACTCAACCGATTTTCCAAGAGTCAACGAAGCGATGGATCAGGAATATCCCCGAGTCGGTTCTCCCCATTTCATTGCCCAGCCCTCCCCTGGTTGCTATACTTCCACACGTCGCTACCCAATATTCTTCAGGAGACGGTACCCCATGAATATCAGCGTGATCGGAACCGGATACGTCGGACTCGTTACCGGAGCCTGTTTTGCGGAATTCGGCGTCAATGTAACCTGCATGGACAACGACGCAACACGCATCGCACGGCTGGAAAAGGGCGAGGTGCCGTTCTTCGAACCAGGTATCACGGAGCTGGTGGCCAAGGGGATCAAGGAAGGGCGACTCAGTTTTACGACTGATATCGCTAAAGCTGTCGACAAGGCGCTTGTCATCTTTATCGCCGTGGGCACCCCTCCGAAAAGCGACGGATCGGCCGACCTGTCGTTCGTGGAAGAGGTCGGACGCGGCATTGCCCAGAATATGACGGGGTATAAAGTCATCGTCACCAAATCCACCGTGCCGGTCGGAACCGGCGAGCGGCTGCGGGACGTCATCAAGAAGACGCAGAAGACTCCGATACGGTTCGACATCGTCTCCAACCCAGAATTTCTCCGCGAAGGCTCGGCCATCGAGGATTTCATGCGTCCCAACCGGGTCGTGATCGGCGCGGACAGCGACCAAGCCGTCGCCATCATGAAGGACCTCTACCGCCCGCTCTATCTGATCGAAACCCCGATCGTCGTCACCGACGTCCCCACGGCCGAAATGATCAAGTACGCCTCGAATGCGTTCCTGGCCGTCAAGATTTCATTCATCAACGAAATGGCCACAGTCTGTGAAAAGGTCGGCGCCAATGTGCAAATGGTGGCGAAAGGCATGGGGCTGGACCATCGCATCGGCAACAAGTTCCTGCATGCCGGGCCCGGCTTTGGCGGCTCCTGCTTCCCGAAAGACCTCGCCGCGCTGGTGCAAACCGGGGAGCGGGTCGGGTATCCGTTCCAAATTGCCGGAGCAGCCGCCAAAGTGAACCACGAGCAACACCTGCGCATGGTGACGAAAATCCGTGAAGCCTGTGGTGGGCTGAAGGGGAAAACGCTGGGCGTCTTAGGTTTGTCGTTCAAGCCCAATACCAACGACATGCGCGAAGCCCCGTCGCTGACGATTCTGCCGGCGCTGATGAAGGAAGGCGCAACGGTACGGGCTTACGATCCTGTCGCGATGGAAGAAGCGTCGAAGCTACTCCCGGGAATGATCGCCTGCAAAGACACCTACGAGGTCGCGGATCAAGCCGACGGCCTCATCATCATGACGGAGTGGAACCAGTTCCGGAACCTGGACTTCGATCGACTCAAACAGACGATGCGAACAAAATTGTTGCTCGACCTGCGCAACGTTTACGACTCCGAACGGGTCGTCGTGCACGGCTTCCGCCATATCTCCGTTGGCCGCCCAACCAGAGAACCGGCCTCGACCTGACCGGCTTAGGTCAGTCGTGGCAATTCCACCGTAGCCTCCGGTTTCGTCTTGGGCTTGTAGCCCATCCGGTCCAACACCTTCATGATGCGGGTCTTCAGCCGATCATCCGCATCGGTCAACGCCGTCGCCAACGGCTCCACCGCCGGCTTGCCGATTTTGCGAATAATCTCGGTGGCCGACTGACGGATTTCGTCCTCTTCCGACACCAGCAACGGCACGAGCGACGACACGGAAATCCCGCCCAGCTTGATGAGCGAATCGTAGGCCCGCTGCCGGACGTCCCCCACTTCATCGTTCAACGCGTCCACCAAAGGACCCACCGCACGCTGATCTTTCAGTTCCCCGAGCACCTCAGCCGCGTATTTGCGATTCAGCCAATGTGGGTCTTTCAAATCCAGCAACATGGCGTCGGCTTTGGCAGCATTGGGATCTTTGGCGCGAATGCGGAACGATTTGGCGACCCGCTTTCCACCTTCTTCGACCACGCGAATTGTCGCGCCGTCGCCCACCTTCATCTTCTTCAGATCTTCGAGTGCCTCTTCGGCAACGTCCAGCACGACGGTTTTCCCGTCATAAGCCAGCAGTTCCACCTCAATTTGCTTGGCCTCGGGGTTGACCGCCACCACGCGCTCGGTGACGAGATTGAAGCCGTCCTTCTTCTCGCCGCCCTTGGGACCGATCTGAATCAATTTCACCGGAGCTTCGTCTGCCATGATGTGTGTCCTTCTGTATAAGGTCCGCGGTTATTGCTCCGCCTTCCAGCCAAAACTCGCCAGCACCCCTTCTACGGTCTCCTGCACCATCGTGTTCTCGTCCTCGAGCAACGGCAACAGGGATTGAATCGCTTCCTTCGCCCCGAGCCGCGCGAGCGATTCCGCCGCATTCCGCCGCACCAGCCAATCTTCGTCCTTGAGTGATTCGATGAGCGGACCGACGCCCCGCTGATCGCCGATCTTGCCCAGCGCCTCGGCGGCATGCCGCCGCACCATCCAGTTGTTCCCCAGCAATCCGTCGATCAACGCCTCCACCGCACGGGCATCGCCGATCTTCTTCAGAACCCGCGCGACGTCTTCGCGCAACGTGCTGTCGGTCAGGGCATCGATCAATCCCGGCACCGCGCGAGGATCGCCGATCCGCTCCAACGCCCACACCGACGCGGTCCGGACCGCGCCGTCTTTGTCCTTGAGCGCTTTGACGAGCGGCTCCACCCCGCGGGGATCTTTCAGCTTGCCCAGTCCCGATGCCGCTTGCTCGCGAATGGCCCATTCGTCGTCCTGGAGCGCCTCCAGCAGCGGCTCGAGCACCGACGGGCCGATCCGCACGACCGCCGTCGTGGCCGCCTCGCGGATCACGACATCTTCGTCCGCCATGAGCCCGATCAATCGCGGCACGGCATCCGGCCCCATCTGGCCCAGACTCGCGATCGCGTGATCGCGCAACGCTTCATTGTCGTCGCGCAATGCGGAAATGAGGAGATCAATCCGGTCCGATTCCGCTTCGTTACTCATCCTCGTTCTGCCCTTCCTCGCCCGTGACCGCTGTGCCGGCCAGCGCTTCCAATTTATCCGAGATCAATCCGGCGTTATAGGCGACCAGCCCGTCGCGGTCCGTCCGGAGACGGTCGAACAATTCCTTCTGCGGCCGCAACACCTCGACATCCTTGATCTTGGCCAACGCCTCCATCGCATAGACCCGCAAAGGCCGGATGGGAATCGCCTCGATGTACAGTTGCGTCGGCCGGGCATCCCCGATCAGGCCTAATGCCTTGATCGCCAACTCCTTCACCCCGGTATCCTTATCCTTCTCAAGCCGTTTCATCAATGGCTCAACCGCCCGCACATCGCCGATTTTCCCCAGCAGATCCGCCGCCGCCTCCCGGACCAGCCAATCGTCGTCCTCCAGATACTCGATCAGAATCTCGACACTGGGACGACCGATTCCCAGGAGGCCAATGACCGTAGCCATGCGCGCTTCTTCCCGCTCGCTCGCCCCTTCGACGTCTCGAAGCACATTGAACGCCCCGTCGATCCGGTCGCGGATCGCGCTCAGCTTTTTCAGCGTCCCGACGGCAAGGTCGCGTACAGCTGGCTGGCCCATCGCATCGATGAAGGCATCGACCGAGCGTGGGTCCAGCAGGTGATCCAACATCAACGCGGCAGCCACTTGGGCCTCCTCATCCGGATGCCGCAGCATCTCGCACAGGGGAAGCACCGCCGTAGGAATTGCGCCGATGAGCTGCGTGAGGACCTGCCGCATCTCGCCCTCCGGCGTATTCGGCAGCAAGGCCACCAGCGCGCGGGCCGTGTCCGTATCGAGCACTCCTGCCATCTGTTCGAGCGCGGCCGCGCCGGCCTTGCGGACGACCTCATCTTCGCTTTGGAGCAACCTCACGAGTGCGACGCCGGCCTGAGGGTCCTTGATCCGGGCCAGCATCGCCGCAGCTTCTTTTTTCAGCTCCGTGGTCCCGACATGCAGCGCTTCGATCAACGCCTGAACCGCCCGCGGCCCGCCGGCTACGCAGGCCGCCGTGGCTCGCATGCGCCGCCAGTCCTCCTCGTGAACCAGCTCGGAAACCAGCGTTTCGATCGTTTCTTTCGACATGATTGCGCACTACTGATGCGATCAGATCCGTCCCGGCCTCCATCCCGCCAAAGCCAGCGTCTCACGGACATGAAACCGGATATTCTCGTCGCGCGGGCCGGTCAATAACGGAACCAGAAAGGGGACAATTTTACTCCCAAACTTCGCCAGCGCCGCCGCCGCATCGGACCGCGTGAAGGTCGGCTCCAGGGCTGCAACGAGCGAGGGAATCGCGGCTTCGTCGCCGATCGCCCCCAGCGCGCGCACCGCCGCGCCTTGCGTGATCACCTCTTCGCTCCATTGGTCGCCGCACCCGGCAACTGCGCGCGGCGCTTCCGGAGGATTCGTCCCGACCACGACTTCAATCAACACCGGCACCGCACGCCGATCCCCAATCCGACCCAAGGCTTCCACTGCCAGCGTGCGCAAGCCCGGCTCCCGCATCGCGGCGAACAAAAACTCCACGGCCTGCGGGTCGCCGATTTCGCCGAGCGCCCGCACGGCGTCTTCCCGAACCGCCGAATCCCGGTCGTTGAACAACACCGACAGCAGCGGCTCGACGGCGCGCGGCGACTTGGTCTTTCCAAGCGACTCCACGGCATGCAGACGGACCAGCCATTCGTCATGGCGCAGCGCATCCAACAAGGCGGGAATCGCCGCTTCCCCGATCGAGGCCAACGCCGCCGCCGTTTCCTCTCTCACGGCTTTGACCTTGTCTTGCAGCAGCGGCACGAGCGGCGCGACGGCTTCCATCGCTCCGATACGACCCAAGGCCTTGGCGGCATGCATCCGGACGATCCAATCACCGCTCCCCAGTGCCTCGATCAGAGGGAGAAGCACCCGCCGGTCCGCGACCGTCGACAGGATCACCGAGGCCGATTCTTGAACCGCCAGATCGGACTCACGGAGACAAGCGCCCAAGGCTTCGACCGACGGAGCCCCGATCGCACGCAACGCGCCGATCGCCGCTTCGCGCACCGACCGGTCACGGTCACGGAGCAACGTTACCAACGGACCGACTGCACGCGAATCTTTGAAGGTGCCGAGCAGAGCGGCCGCTTCCTCTCGGATCGCCCAATCCTCATCCCTGAGGGCCGCGATGTGCTCCGCCACCGGGTCTGCCATCCCCGAATCTCCTGAATCGAGCCGACAACCCTAACACACGGTTTTTCGCAGGGTCAATGAAGGTGCCGGCCAGGTTTCCGGCCCTGGAAAATTGCGTCAAAAAGGTTCACTATCGCCCCCCGTTCGAGCATTCGTTCACCAAGGAGGCCCATCATGGTCCATACGATGTCACGCACACAATCCATACGATTGCTGATCATCCTGACTCTCGGCATCCTCCTGATGCCGGCTGTTCCCATGGTCCACGCCTACGAAGTCTGGTTGACCGATCAATCGGATACGGGAAAGGAGAGCGGAGGGTTTTTGCATATTTACGATGGCGCCCAATTGGCAGCCGACCCGGCCGGCGCCAAGCCGATCCAAACCATCGATTTTGCCGGCGACATCGGCAAGTTTTGCGAGGAGGCGACCAAAAAGCCGATTCGCCGTCCACACATGCTCTTCTTCAACGCCAACCAAGACCATGCCATCATCTCGTTCCTCAGTGGGCAGGTACTGTTCATGGACGCCGTCACGAAGAAGCCCGACGCCTGTCTCTCGATGGGCAAGAACGTCCACGCCGCCTGGCCTACACCCAACCAGAAAATGGCGATCGCGGCCAATATTGCGGAAAAGAAGTTTATCCGCATCTGGACGGACTATGCCGCCCATACCTTTACCTTCGATCCCGAGAAGGACGTTATGAACCTGGGGGCGATGGAAAGCGGCGAACGGCCCGACACCTCGCCGATTTGCCCGATCACGGAGTCCTCGAGCCAATACGCGTTCGTCACGCTACGTGGGGGCGGGCTGCTCGTCGTCGACGTCACCGCCACACCCATGAAAGTCCTTGCCACGCTCAATAACAACCAGATCCACCCGGCCGGCTGCGGCGGCATTCAAGTCGGCGACACCCTCTACATCAACTCGGGCGGCGGCTGGCCGATCGCGCCGTTGTCCTACGACGTCTACGCCATCGACCTGTCGCACCTCCCGCAATCCGTATCGGCCAAACTCGTATCCCAGCGAGACGACACGTTCGCCGATTCTCACGGGATGGCCGCCGTCGGCCGGTACCTCTGGAGCGCGGACCGCGCCGGCAACAACATCGAGATCATCGACACCCTGAGCAATCTCAGTGTCGGGTCGGTGGATCTCGTATCGAGCGCCAACGCCGACCCGGCCCCTGACTTGATGGATGTGTCGCCGGACGGTGAATATGTATTCGTCGGGTTCCGCGGTCCCGCACCTCTAACCGGGAACGACAAAGGGGTGCACAACGCCAAAGGCACAGTCCCGGGCGTCGGCATCGTGCACGTCGCAGCGGACGGCAAGGTCGGCCACTACAAGGGGCAGGCCACGATCACCAACCTGAAAGACGGGAAAGAAACCGCCGACACGCACGGCATCGCCATTCGCTCGACGGGCGAATCGCGAACCATCACCAGTTTTCCGATCGGTACGACCGTAGAGGGCGGAGCACTGCCGAAGAAGAAAAAGTAAGAGAGTCCTGACTGAACGTCGTGTGGCCGGTCGGCAGCATCTCACCGCCAACCGGCCACACCTATTTTCGAGGCCTGGGTTATCGCGCGACGTCGCCGGAGGGACCAAAACGACCGGTATCGCCGAGCGGCCGATCGACACGTAAATTGTCCGCCTGACTGGAATCGATGGCGACTTCTTCCGCCGGTGGGGTCCATCCGAGGTGTTCGAGGGTCTCGAGGGTGATCAATCGCAGTGCGTCTTTCGCCGTCAACCGAACAGAGGCGTAGGACAAGACGCGCTCACCTTCCGCTTCGACCTCAGACGCTTTAGGATCGTAGAGGAACGCGATCAGGGGTTCGATGGCCGTATCGCCGATGACGGTCAGCGCGGCCGCCGCCTTTTCCCGCAACACTCCGTCCTTGAGCAGCATGATGAGATCTGGAATCACACGGGGATCGCGGAACTGACCGAGCGCCGTCGCCGCCGCTTCTTTGATGAAGGCGTCTTCGCTGACGATACAACCCGGCGTCGGAGAGCCTTCCTGTTTGATGCCTTTGCCCTTGAGCGCAGCCAGCACCGCCGGCAGGGCTCGCGGGTCGCCGATCATTCCGAGCGACGCGATCGCGTGCCGCTTGACCGCGCCGTCCTTCATGGCTTCGATCAGCGCGTCGATGGCCCGTGGATCGCCGATCATCCCGAGCGCAATTGTCGCATCCTCACGGACCGCTCGATCTGGGTCCTTGAGCGTCTCGATCAAGGCATCCACGACCTTGGCATCGCGCACCCAGGTACGGCCGATCTGATAGTCGGTCGTCATACCGCCCAACGCGCGGGCCGCATGACAGCGCACGACAAAATCTTTATCCTTCAGGCTATCGACCAGCGGATCGACCGACGGTTGCCCGATATAGATCAGCGCCGTCCCGGCCGTCTCACGGACGATCTTGGAGGAGTCGCGAAATAGCTTGATGAGCGCCGGCACCGCTTTGGGGTCGCCGATCTTTCCGAGCGCTTCGGCGGCGGCGCTCTTGACGGCGCCGTCGCGATCACGGCAGGCGACGATCAACGCGTCGACCGCCTTTTTGTCCCGCACCTCTCCGCAGGTCTTGGCGGCATGTTCCCGTACCCGCCACCGCTCATCCTTGAGTGCCGTAATCATCCGGTCGACCACCGAGGGCCCCATCTTGGCCGCCGCCTCGACTGCCTGATTCCGCACTTCCATGATCGCATCATTGAAAAGACCGATCAGCGCTTCCAATGCTTTCGGACCGCCGATCTTCGCCAATGCACAGCCCGCATAGGCCCGGACCGACCAGAAATCGTCGCCGCAGGCGCCGACGAGCGGGTCCACCGTCTTCGGATCGCCGAGATCGGCCAAGGCCTTCGCGGCCTCTTCACGGGTGGCATCGTCGACGTCTTCCAGCGCTTCTAAGAGATCATCCAGTGTGGGTGTCATAATTTAGGGGTTCTGCCCATAATAATTGTCACGCTGCCCGCCGTGCGGATAGGTCCGTTTGCATTTGATGATCAGCGTCTGCGTGCCCCGCCCTTCGACGCATTGATCGAGCGCCTTGGCGAAATCCAACGTTCCGTCGAGATTCACGGCGAAGGGGAAATCGAACGTAAAGCTGATGAACTTGTACTTGCCGGGCTTGAGCTGTAATTCCCGCTTATCGGAAGTCTTCGGAGCATCCAGTGAATCAGGGTCCGAGTGATAGATCGACGGGGTCACGCCGGGAACTTGCCACCAGGACGCCGGCACGAGCCTGGTCGCATCGATCGTAATGGGATGTTCCTTCAGATGGGCCGGAGGAGGGCCGGCATGGACGCTCGTCCCCGCGGCCGAAACCACCAGGCCCAGGACTGCCGCCCCGGCCAGCGTGCGCACACGATTCCATATATGAGTCAGCTGAATCATGACCGCCCTACTGTTTCTTGGACGAACTCGCCGCCGGCACCACGGCGGCGGACTGGAAGATTTCTTCGACGGCCTTGCTCTCCCATTCGGTGTGGGTTTCCAGACCGAGGATCCGCATGACCGTCGCCCCGGTATCGATGATCGACACGGGTTGATGAATCGTTTGCCCGTGCTTGATACCGACCCCGGAAACGATCCAGGGCACGACGGGTGTCGCCTTCGTCGTCGGCTCCTCCCCGCCGATATCCGAACCGGGTCCGCTGAGAGCCGTGACCACGACCGTCGTGCGGTTCAGCAGCCCATGTTCCTTGAACACCTCCATCACGGACTTCATCGCGGCGTCGACCGACTGCAAGCCCTGCCGGTACTCTTTCGAATTCCATCCGTGCGCCACGCCGGCCCGCCCGGCTTCGGGCAAATGCACGACCAACAGATGCGGAACCGAGAGGATCGCATGGCCGTAGCCATGACCGCTGGTGGCTTTCTTAAAATACTGACGAATGTAAGAGACGATTTTATCGGGATGGCATTCAGGACGGAGCGCTCCGCACAGTTGGTAGTCGGTATAGGGCTCCGGTCTGGCCAACTGATAAAGGGACTCATCCATGTAAAAAATGGCGCTGTCCCGGCCACCGCTCAGATCCAGATAATCGAACAGGCTGGGTGAGCGGGGATAGCCCCGGCTGAACTCAAAAGCATTCCAGGTAATGCCGTGCTTTTCGACCGGCATCCCGGTGACAAGGGAAGCCATCGTCGGGAGCCGCAAGGCAGGATTAACGCCGGTGGCCGACCAGGTCACCGCGCCTTCCTTGACCAACTTGCTCAAGACCGGCATCGAACTGCCCTTGAGCGAGTCCTGTCCGAACCCTTCGAGCACGAACAGAATCACGTGTTCGGGAGCGACCGGCATCGCGTCGACGGTTTTCGGAGTCGCCGCCGCTACGCCGGACGGCATGCCGCCGACCACCTCACTCCCGATCACGAACAGACCGACCAACGTCGCACAACCAAGTCGATATATAGGCCGCATTGGGAAGACCATGCATCCTTTCACCCGTAAGGGGAACTCACCTTAGCATGCGAATTTTCTGGAAGGCAAGACGGGCGCGGCCCTGGCCAAATGACCGCCTCGGTGTTAAGCTGGGCGTGCGTAGGAACGCCGTCAACCGACCGCCAATTCCTGCGTCACTGCTCTCGGGGAGGCACCCGACGATGTCCCGTCCATCGTGTCCTCAGGCGGTCCTCCGGAATCGCGTCATCACGTCCATCCATCGCGGACTCACGATCGCGCTGCTCGCCGGTGCGGTCCTGACTGTGCCTGTACTTGAGTCTCACGCCGAAGTACGCGTCGTGACGGCGACCGGCGAGCACCGCATGGGGGACCGGGACACACGCGAAGACGCCCTCCGACTCGCCACCGAACAGGCCAAGCGGAACGCCCTGGAACAAGTCGCCACCTATCTGGAAAGCGTCACGGTCGTCGACGGCATGGATGTGACCAAAGACGAGATCCGCACGTATTCGGCCGGCTTGGTCCTAGTCCTCGATCAGCAAACCAGCACCACGCTCGATGGCAACGTCGTGGTGGTCAGAACCGACCTGGTTGCCCAAATCGATACGGAGGAGGTCAGCCATGCAATCGCCGCCCTCCGGGAAAACGAAGACGCCCGCCACCAATTGGTCGCACTCCGCCAGGAAAACGAGCACCTCCAGCAAGAGTTGGACGCCGCTAATCAGGCCTTGGCCAACGCCAGCACTCCCGACCAAGCCCAGCAGGCGCTTCAGCAACGGCAGGATATCCTCAATCGCGTCCAGTCCAATGCCATGGTCTCGCAAGCTTGGACTGACTGGGTTCTGGTCTCGCCCGTCGTGTATCCCTACCCCTGGGTGGGCCTCGCACAAACCCATGCACTGTTGAATGTCGCGCGGACCTTGTATCCGACCAGCCCCTATGTCGCTGCGGCACAACAGGTCATCACCACGAAGCAGCCTCCGGCCCCACCGCAGCCTCCGAGTCCGGCGACGCTGGGCACCGGTCCGTCCACCTTGCCCAGCCACCAGATCGTTCCGGCTCCGGGAGCAACTAGCGCTCCTCGTACCTTGAATGAGATCACCCATACGGCACCGACCGGACCGCCTCATATCACGAATCAACCCTACGGTCAGCCCGGCTCCGGTTCGCGGACGTTGACCGACGTCCACCAATTGAACCCCTTACTCCCTCCGCCTGCGGCCGGACAAGATCCCTCGGCTCGATCTTCGACACGCATGCATCAATTTCTCCAACAAAACGGCGGCACGCCGCCGGCCGGGTCGCCACCCAGCACGTCTCCGCCGATGGCACACCGGCTGCCTCCTACGATCAACCAGATTCACCCACCGATGCCGCACCAGGTTCCGCGCGTCCCATATCAGGTTGCGCCTCGATCATACGGAGGTGGCGGCCACCATGGGGGCGGCGGAGGGCATGGCGGGGGCGGAAGACGGGGGCGCTAATTCGATGCCGACCAACCGAACACTGATTGTTTCCACTCTGTGCCTCGTGGCCTTGGCCGTAGCCACACCGATCGGGAGTCTGGCAGGAGCCGATTCGGCTGACGTCAGCCAACGCGCCGAACGATCATTCGAGCAACTTACACAGCAGACCGCTCCGGCCCAGCCCGGCAAACAACCCGGGGTCCCCGCCGGACCGGCTGACGAAGAGATAACCGGATATGCGCCGGACAAGTACTGGATCGGCAGAGGCCAGGGGGATCTGGCCAAGGGTAAGATCGTCTGCCAGCGAGTCTCGGAACTGTCCGCCCGGACGGATCTGGCCAAGCAGATTCGCGTCATGGTGAAGGAACATCTGGTCGACCGGGTCCGTGAACGTTCGGGACGCGAGACGGAACAAGACATCGAACTGACCCGGGAGGAATTGGTCCAGGAATACCTTCTCGGTGTGAAGATCGTCGACCGCCGGATCGATGAGGACAACAAGGCCTGCTATGCCACGGCCGTGATGCCCCGCACCCCGCTTCCGGCCAAGTCCGTCCCCGACACAGCTCCTCTGTCCACACCGAACCGGTAACGGACACAAGACTCCCCTCGACGATCGGACGATTGCACTTCCGCCGCGACTTGCGGTAAGTACGTCGTCCCATGCCCGTCGAGAATAATTTCCAACACGACGAACTCTCTCGGAAGAGCCCCGGCGACCGGCTTGAGACCGCCGAACTGGTCTCCGGCGCGCAGCCGGACTCGCCGGCCTGGCGTGAGGCTATGGCGGACTGCGGCCGGCAATTGTCCCTCGCCGGCATCCGCGCGCTCGTGCTCTTGCACGGGTCGATTCACGGAACGGACGTGTTCGGCATGCAGCGGTTGGACGAGGTGGGCGGACTCAAACGCGGTTACTCTCGCGGGGTCTCCGGCGTGGATGCCTTACTCGCAGCGATGCGCGAGGGCGGCAACGGGATTCCCCCGCTCACCGGCGGGCTCGCGGTTCCGTTGGCTGATGACGAACCGACGAAGAAGGCCCTCGACGATCAACTCGGAGACGCCGGCAATTTCACCGCCCATTCCATAGCGCTCTGCCAACAGACCCTCAATACGCTGGCCTCCGATCCTATCGCCTGTCATCGGATCGTGTGGTCGTGCGAGCACCATCACCTTGGCCGCGCCATGGCGGCAGTCCGGCTGCTACACCGGCTGCACACGCTCGCTCAACACTTGAAGCTCAGCGCCGGTCATCGGCTGCTGGTCTTGGCCCACGGACAGGCGGGCCTCGTACTCGCCCTAGCCTCGAATCTGCTCTGCCCCAGCCCGATCACCGGGCGGCCGAAATTGCTCCAGATGTTGACCGCCGCCGCTTCCGCGGCCGGTCATGCTGATCTCGCACCCCTCCTCCAGCAGGTCGAACCTCATCTCTCGGCAGGCACGTTGCTGAACGGCGCCGCTCTGGACGTCGTCACGCTCGGAACCCCGGTTCGTTATGGCTGGGACCCCTCGGGACTCGGCCGCCTGCTGCACATCGTGAATCACCGGAATCTGCGCACCGACGGGAAAACCTGGTTGTCCAAAATGGAGTTGCCGCAGATCACGATGGAGATGCCGATCGCGTGGGGCGGAGATTACGTCCAGGAATTAGCCGTCGCGGGCAGCGACGCCCTGCCGGCCAACGAGGCGGCAAGAGCGGCGAACAAAGCGGTGTGGGAACTGGTGGAGCCGTACGACGGATTCGAGCGCTGGCTGGAATGTGCGCGGCGGGCGGTGCGGTTTCCCAGCGAAGGCACCTGCCTCCTGGCCGATTACAAAGACTGTACCGGCTCAAGCAATGCGCGCGAGCACTACTATGGTCATGCCGCCTACACGCGCCTCAACACACTCCTCTTCACGCTCACTCACATCAACCGCCTCTGTTACCGCCCCGCGTAACCTCAGCCTTCCCGTAATTGCACCGCCAGAGGCTCCCAGGAAAAAACCCCGTCGAGATAGGCATGCCCGTTCGGCGTGGCCGCGACGAGTTCGATGCTTTCATAGATACTGATCGTCGTCCCGCTGCCGGCGGAAACCGAGACCTGCATCGTCAGCGCGGCGCTGGGGGCAGCCGAGGCGATGTCATGGTGCGTCCGCATCTGCCTCGGCCTCGCCAATAGATTGACGAACGCCGCCGGCGGCGTCTGTCGGAACTCCCCGTCGTACGTCATCCACAACCGTGCCGCCGCCGACACCTGCGCATACCACTCGTCCCCCACGGCATTGGCTTCCACCCAATTGAAGAGCGTATTCAATCGCGACATGATCGACACCGTCGTCGGTTCCAACGACGCCGGAATCGCCAGTTGCGTGACATACCCGACGTGCACGGAGCCCAGCGTATCCCACAGGGCGGGATTGGCGCCAGCGCGGGCATGCGCTGATTTGTTGGGCATGACATGCTCCACATAGTGCGGATTCACGCTGAGTTGCAGATACGCCGTCTCGTCGAGATAGCGGATCTGATCCAGCTTGCAGAGCGTTTCGTCTCGATCGCCGAAGCCGATCGTGTTGGGAGCGGACACGCTGTCGGCGCCAGTGAAAATGAGCTTGCTCCAGCCGATGGGGGCGATGCAGCTGGCCGAGGCCGTCCCGTTCAACCGTTCCAACATCGCCACGCGGCTCTTGATGTCGCTGAAGACCGACTCCGGGCCTTCCTTCGTGCCACGCACCCGCTCCACCAGGAGTGCCTTTTCCAGTTTGCGCTGCTCTTCCAGTTGCCGCACGAACGACGCGGTCTGTTTGTCCAGTTCCAACGTGGCGACCATGGCATCCCCCTTGTCGTGAAAACTGCCCTCCGCTCCGACTCGGCCCAGAAGCGCAAAGGAGATGCCACAGAAAACCCCGAGTAAATCGATGCTGGCCGGCCGGCTGCCGAAGGATTCGCCCCACGACGTGAACAGGTTTGAACGACACAGGAACCGAATGATGTGGGAGGAAGAGCTCGTGAACTTGGGCTATGTCGAGTTTCGCTTCGAGGTCAAAAGAGTCGGCAGCGCATGAGACAACTCTTTCACGAGCACGCCCATCTTTCCATGCGAGGGCTCGAAGTCGACGGGAAGGTCATGGTGGCGCAGCCGTTCGCTTGCGGTCGGACCGATCGACGCAACGATCATCCGGCGGCAGGCCGCGCGAAATGCCGGAACGTTCCCCTCTTGCGCCAGCAGCGTCATGACCTGATCGATCTGCGCGGCATTCGTAATCACCATCACCGCGACGCGACCGGCGATCATTTCAGCCAACGATTGTTTGAGAGGAGCCGGATCCTCGGGGAGCCCCCATTTATAGACCGGGACCGGAAACACTTCGGCACCCCGTTGACGGAGGGCCTCCAGCAGATCGGGATTGGAGGTCCCGTATTCCTGCACCGCGACGCGCAAGCCCTTCACAGGGCGATACTCATCGAGCGTCGAGACGACGTCGACCCAGGTATTGGGCTCCGGCACCGTGAGCGTCGGGGCGAACCCGAGCGCCTTCAGCGCGGCCACCGGCTTGGGTCCGCGGGCGACAATCGCCGTATGCTTCACTCCGACCATGATGGACGACATCGGATGCCGAGACCGGAGAATGTCGAACAGCGCCGTGGCACCGACTCCGGTCATGAGAATCAGCACGTCGATGTGTTCTTCGACGAACCGTACGCCGAAACGGAGCGCGGCGGGATTATCCTGGAGCGGGAGTTCACGGAGCGCGGGGGCCACGAGGGGCCGGCCGCCATACCGCTCGATCAGCCGGGCCAACTCGGCCGCCATTCGGCTTTCGAAGGCGGCGATCGTGACCCCCGAGAGGCCCTGCTCGCTCATGTACCGCGCTACTTGGCTTTCGCGTCCATGGCACAGCGGAACCCGGTCGACTCGTTCCGAATATCGGGATCGCTTTCGACGCGTGTGAAGATCCGCACCGTGGGCGTTTCGTTCTGCCAGCCCGAACCGCGTAACACCCGCTTCGTCCCCGTCTCAGGACCGGGCGGATTCTTGGCGGGACTCTTTTCGTAATACCGGGGATCGTACCAATCGTTGACCCACTCCCAGACATTCCCGGCCATGTCATAGACCCCGAACGGACTCTTGCCGGCCTCGTAACTGCCGACCGGCATCAAAGTCTTTTCCCCGATCCACTGCTGATTGAAATTGAGATGCTTATTGGTCGGCTCGACGTTCCCCCAGGGAAACCGGCGGTCGGCGGTGCCCTTCGCCGCCTTTTCCCATTCGGCTTCGGTCGGCAACCGTTTACCCGCCCACTTGCAGTAGGCCGCGGCATCGTTCCAATCCACATTGACCACGGGACGCTCGGCCAGCGATTCGGTGATCGTGTCGCCCTGCCACAGATTGCGGGTGGGATTCTTCGGATTCTGCGGAATGCGGTGGCCGGTCGCTTTCACGAATTCCAGATAGCGGCCGTTGGTCATCTCGTATTTATCGATATAGAAGTTGTCCACGAACACATCGTGCCGCGGATACTCGTCCCGCCCCCCGTCGCGATCGCCCTGCGGCACCCCCATGGGAAACGCCCCTTCGGGCACCAACACCATCGGCACGCCGTCCTTCCCCTTAATTTCCTTCTCCAATGCCCCGGCGAGCGCCAATGCCGGAATCACGAACGAGGACACCACGAGGGCCGTGACACGCAAGACCGTCTTCATCGCATGCGACTCCTTTGCTGGGCGGACAATTGACGCATGTTACCACAGGCTCCCGTCGTTCCGCAGGACCTGATTTTCCGTTGACGGGTGATGGGACGCCTCCCTACTATACCGACGGCGCAAGCCCGCGCCCGATTGTGAAGGTATGGTATCGTGACACTTCCCCTCCATCGAGGACTCCGCCATCTGGCGCTCCGCGTGCGTGATCTGCCGCGCTCCCGCCGTTTTTACGAAACCGTGTTGGGGATGCGGGTCGTGTGGGAGCCGGATCCCGACAACATCTACTTCAGTTCGGGGAGCGATAACCTGGCCCTGCATCAGATTCCGCAGAACGAGTTATCGGAGTATCAGCCTCTCTCCGGACAGTTGCTCGACCATGTCGGCGTAATTCTCGATAATCCGGAGGCCGTCGAACGGATGTTCGCCGAGATCGCCCCGGCACTGGCGCAGCTCGGCGGATCTA
>JAXLZJ010000052.1:0-17722 GCA_046350995.1 Nitrospira sp. | reverse complement strand
GATCGAATACTCCGAGCGGTTGGAGACTGTTTCCATGCGACCATCGTATCGGGGTGCGCGGCAGGGGTCAACCGCCGAAGGGAATCGACTGGGAAGATCTATGGATGCCAAACATGTGGTAGAGTGCCAGAAACCGACCGTACAGAGACCTTCCAGCCACATGACCTTCACTCCGTCCGGTTCAACGTCGTCCGCCGACCAGCATGAATCGGGTCGACGATTCGGACTGCGGGATGGCATCTTTCAAGCTACCACGCAAGGTGCAGGCGAGCAGTATCTCTCGGCCTTCGCCCTCATGTTCCACGCAGCGCCATTTCATTTGAGTCTATTATCCGCACTTCCCCAACTGCTCGGCACGTGGGCACAATTCCTCTCCGTCCATATCGCACACTGGTTTCCCAGCCGTAAGACACAGGTTCTGTGGGGCACCGTCGGACAGGCGGCGGCGTGGATACCAATCCTGGCGCTGCCGTTTCTCTTTCACGAATGGGCGCCCTGGCTCGTCGTGATCGGCGCCGCGCTGTACTTCGCCTCCCTCCATTTTACGACCCCGACCTGGGCCAGTTTGATTACCGACCTGCTTCATGCCGACGAACGCGGCTCGTACTTCGCCCGGCGATCGCAGCTCATGGCGCTCACGAACTTCGTCGCACTCTGCCTCGGAGGGGCCATCCTCAGTCTCAGTTCCCACTACGACCGGCTTTGGCTGGGCTTCACCCTGTTGTTCCTGCTTGCCGGAATCGCGAGGAGTTTCTCCGCCCGATCATTGGCTCGGGTCGTCGATTTACCAATCCGGCACAATGATGCCGTGCAGCACGGCTTCGTCGAATTTCTCCGGAACCACACCTCGTCCGATTTCCGGAACTTTCTGGTCTTTTCGGGGTTCATGCACGTCGCTGTGCTGATCTCCGGGCCGTTCTTTGTCATCTATATGCTGCACGACCTGCAGTGGTCCTACTGGGCGTACGGCACCTGGATGGCCGCAGCCATCGTCGGCCAGTATGTGACACTCCCCGGCTGGGGGCAATTCAGCGACCGGTTCGGAAACAAAGCGCTCCTGGCCTTTACGGGAATGATTGTATCCGTCTTGCCCATGCTTTATCTGTTGAGCACAGCATGGCCGTTTCTCATCGCGGTCAATTTCTTCGGCGGTGTGGTATGGGCCGGCCTCTCGCTCGGGTTGAGCAACTACGTGTTCGATGCCGTGAGGCCGGTGGATCGCCCCAAAGCCGTCGCCGTCTCAAGCACGGTAAATGCGATCGGATGGGCGATTGGAACGCTGGGAGGAAGTTGGCTGATTGCGACGGTTCCGGGTCATCTTGAAGTTGGCGTCTTCGACATTCACCCGGCATCGAATCTGCCGTTCATTTTCTTCATCTCGGGCATCTTGCGGCTCGTGATCGCCGTAACGCTGCTCGGCACGTTCCATGAGCCTCGCACCGTGGAGCACCGAGCGCATACAGAACTCATTCGCGAGCTTCCACTGATCAAGCCGCTGAGCAGATGGGCCACTCACGGATCGGAGAAGTCCGGCCGTTAGCGCGGCATCGTCGGATCGGTACCTCGTCCCTGCTCTTCCTGCTTGAGTTTCTCAAACGCCTTGTCCGCATGGCTTCGAACCTGATCCGGCGTCACGGTCGCTGCCGGCTTCTGGGGCTCGCCCGCACAACCGCCCACGCCAATTAGCACAGCCCCCAATACCCCAAGCAGCCGAATGTTCACTTCCTCTGTCATGCGATTCATCATGCCTCTCCTCCGGTTTCGATTCACCGCCCGATCCTACGCGCCTGAACCTCGATGTTCATCATACTCCCAACCACATCGCTCGTCACGAACCCCATTTCATTGACTCGTCCGCAAGGCGGGGGTATGCTCCGCCCACTGGAGCATACCCCCGCCTTGTGAGGTGATCATGTCCCTACGCGACCGATTGAGCGAAGACTTAAAGCTGGCCATGAAGGCCAAAGACCAACTCCGCATGGACGTCATCAGGATGATCAAAGCTGCCATCCTGAACAAGGAAGTCGAACTCAAGAAAGATCTCGACGACGCGGAGATGACGAAGATTATGACCACGCTGATCAAGCAGCGCCGCGAATCCGTCGAGCAGTTCGAGAAAGCCCAGCGCACGGAGCTCGCCGCGAAGGAGCGGCAGGAGATCTCGATCATCGAAACCTATCTCCCCCAAGCACTCACACCGGAGCAGCTCGCCGGCATCGTGGAGGCAGTGATCGCTGAGTCGGGAGCCCGATCGTTGAAAGAGATGGGCGCGGTCATGAAGGCGGTCATGGCACGCCTGGCAGGGCAGGCCGTCGACGGGAAACAGATCAGCGACCTTGTCAAAGCCAAGCTCCAATAGCCGCCACCGTTCGTTTGTTATACTGAAAGAGAACACGAGCCGAGTACGAAAACCGACTCCAGTTTTCCGCGCCGACAGCCATTAAAGGTATGTTATGGCTATTTTGATCGTCGACGACTCGCCGGATCAACAACTGCTCCTCCGGTCCTTGCTGACTAAAGCCGGTCATCAGGACATCCTCATCGCTGACTCCGCCCAGTCCGCCTTCACCACGTTGAACGCCACCGGCACCGAACTGACGACGCCGATCGACCTGGTCCTCATGGATGTCTTGATGCCGGAACTCGACGGCGTCACGGCCTGCCGCCGGGTGAAGAGTGTGTCCCATCTACGGGACATCCCCATCATCATGGTCACAGCCAAGAATGACCTCGCAAACTTGAAAGAGGCCTTCGCCGCCGGGGCGATGGACTACATCAACAAGCCGGTCAATAGCGTGGAACTCCTGGCCCGTGTCTCCTCCGCGCTCGCGCTGAAACACGAAATGGACTGCCGCAAGGAGCGGGAGATCGAACTCCGCCGCAGCAACGAAGAACTCCAGCGGGCACTCAAAGAAGTCAAAACGCTGCGCGGTCTAATTCCAATCTGCGCCTCCTGCAAAAAAATCCGCAATGACGGCGGCTTCTGGCAGCAATTGGAAGAATACCTCAGCGATCACTCCGAGGCGGAATTCAGCCACGGACTCTGCCAACCCTGTATCAAAAAGCTTTATCCTGGTGTTTACCCGGACTAGCTGTTACGCTTTTCCCAGTTTTGCACTGGGAGACTCTCGCCGCCATGGCTATCCTGATCGTCGACGACTCGCCCGACGATCGGTTGCTTCTGCAATCGATCCTCTCCGCCGCAGGCTACGAACAGATTCTCGTCGCGGAGTCGGCCGCTCACGCGTTTAAATTGATCGGCCTCGACAACGGAAAACAAGCCACCGCGCGCGTCGATCTCATCCTCATGGACATCCTCATGCCGGAGATGAGCGGCATCGAAGCCTGCCGGCAGATCAAAGCCAATGACCGCTTCCGCGACACCCCTATCATCATGGTCACGGTGAAAACCGACCCGGTGGAACTGCAGCTCGCGTTCGCCGCCGGCGCCATGGATTACGTCGCCAAGCCCGTCAATAAGATCGAATTGTTGACCCGTGTGCGCTCCGTCCTCCGGCTCGTCCATGAGATCGACCGTCGGCGCGCGCGCGAACAAGAATTGCTCGAAGTCATGCGCCAATTGCAGGAAGCCAACCAGATGTTGCTCCGGCTTTCCTGTCTCGACGGGCTGACCGGCATCACCAATCGCCGTCAGTTCGACGACTTCCTGGACCAGGAATGGCGGCGCGCCATCCGTGATTCCACGCCGGTGTCGCTCATCATGTTCGACATCGACCGGTTCAAGACCTACAACGACGCCAAAGGACATACCTCGGGCGATGAATGTCTCAAGCAGGTCGCCACCGCCATCATGGGCGCCGTCAATCGTCCCGGCGACTTGGTCGCCCGATACGGCGGAGACGAATTCGTAATCGTCCTTCCTGGTACCGGCATCGACGGCGCCGCCCAGGTTGCCGAAGGGCTTCGTCGGCGTGTGGAAGCCTTGGGCATCACCCACGCCGATGACTCCCTGGTCACCATCAGCGTCGGCTACGCCAGCATGGTTCCGCACCGGCACACCTCGCCGACGGACTTGATCAAAGCCGCCGATCAAGCCCTCTACCAGGCCAAACAGGAAGGCCGTAACCGGGCCAAACCGGCCGGGCTTCTCTCATTGGTACAAGACACGCCCGACAAATAGCACTCTCCCGCTAGCTACCGAGGCCGTCGGAAAACACCCTATGCCGCGTCACTCACGACTTACGCGCAAACGGACGAACAAGAAACCGGCTCCGACGACATCACGAACCCGTTCCACGACCACCCGCAGAACCAAGCGGAATCCCTCAGCCGCCAAGGGCACCTCCATCGACTTATTGGAGCGATATCAAGACACTCTCCGAGAGCTGGCCCAGAACGACGCCCTCACCAACGGGGAACTTCCGTCTGCCTGCCAGGCGATCACCGAAGCCTGCGGACATTTGCTGCAAGTCGAGCGGGCCAGCATCTGGCTCTTCGACAAGAACCGCATGGCCATCTCCCTGATCGATCTATACGACCGAAGCACCGGGCGACACAGGGCGGACTCTACTCTGAAGGTTGTCGACTATCCGAGTTATTTTCGCGCGCTGGCTGAGGAAGAACGGGCGATTTCCGCGCACGACGCCGCACGAGACATACGCACCAAGGAGTTTACGGCCACCTACCTGCGCCCGAACAAGATCGGCGCCATGCTCGACGCGCCGATCAGACAGAAGCGACAGGTCGTCGGCGTGCTCTGCGCGGAACATGTCGGCCGTCCCCGGCGTTGGACGCTCTACGAAGAACATCTCATCAGCTCCCTGGCTACGATGGTTACGTTGGCACTTGAGGCGGCCGAACGTCGCGATGTCGAACACGCGCTCCGCCTCGCCAAGGACGCGGCCGAAGTGGCCAGTCAGGCCAAGAGCGAGTTCCTCGCCAACATGAGCCACGAAATCCGTACGCCGATGAATGCGATCATCGGCATGGCCGACCTGCTCTGGGAAACGCAGATGACGCCGGAACAGCGCAAGTATCTGCGCATCTTTCGTCGGGCCGGCAGTAACCTCTTGAACCTCATCAACGACATTCTGGACCTGTCCAAAGTCGAATCGGGCCACCTCGAACTGGAAGCGATCGACTTCGATCTGAGCGAAGTGCTCGACAAGGCCATCGAGATTCTGGCCATGCGTGCTAATGAGAAGGGGCTGGAACTGGCCTGCCATCTCGCGCCGGACGTCCCGTGCTCGCTTGTCGGCGATCCGCACCGGCTCAATCAGATCCTCATCAACCTGATCGGCAACGCGCTCAAATTTACCGATAAGGGCTCCGTGGTTGTCCGCATCGCGAACGATCCTGATGCCGCCGTTCCCGGCATCCTTCGCTTCTCCGTCAGCGATACCGGCATCGGGGTACCCCAGGACAAATTGGCCTCGATCTTCGAGAGTTTCACGCAAGCGAACAACTCAACCTCGCGGCAGTATGGGGGCACTGGATTGGGGCTCGCCATCTCGAAGCATCTCGCCGAACGGATGCACGGCCGTATCTGGGCCGAAAGTACCGTTGGACAAGGAAGCACATTCCACTGCTCCCTGACATTTAAGGTACAGCCCACGCCCTCGGTCCCCAAAGCGCCGCCGCAGGTGTCGCTACATGGCGTCCGGACGCTGGTCGTGGACGATCACCCCACCAACCGCCTGATCCTGTCGGAAACGCTCGGCGCCTGGGGCGCAACGGTCGCCGAAGCGGGAAGAGGCATGGAGGGATTGGCCGAATTGCAACGTGCCGCCGAGGCCGGACAGCCGTATGAACTCTTGCTGCTGGATTGCCGCATGCCCGAGATGGACGGCTTCGCCGTCGCCGAGCAACTGAACGCCTCACCGCACCGAAAGGGGCTGACGGTCGTCATGCTCACATCGAATCACTGGGCGGACGACATCGCCCGTACCTACGATCTGGGACTTGGCGGCTATCTCGTCAAACCCATCCGACGTTCGGATTTGTATCAGACCATCGGCATCGCCCTGGGACGGAGCAAAGGGACGGCCCCCGCGCCGCCGGAGCCGGTCGCCGCGCCGACCACCGAGCCGGCACACCCTCTGCGGGTCCTCCTGGTCGAAGATTCACCCGACAATCAGCTGTTGGTCCGTTCCTATTTGAAAAGCACACCTCACCGGCTGGATCTGGCGGACAACGGCGCCATCGCCGTCGAAAAGTTCAAGACCGGCCACTACGATCTTATTCTGATGGACATGCAGATGCCGGTGATGGATGGCCTGACGGCCACCAAAACGATTCGGCGCTGGGAACGCGAGCACGACCTGCCGCCGACACACATCATCGCCTTGACCGCACTGGCGTTGAAGGAAGAGACCGTCAAGATCTTCGAGGCCGGCTGCAACACACACATCACCAAACCGGTCAAGAAAACCACGCTGCTCGAACTGCTCCAAGCCTATAAAGGACATCGCCCATGACCAATCCACAACTCACACCGACCTCCCCGGAGCGGATCACCGTCTACATCGATCCCGATCTGGAAGATATCATCCCGATCTTCCTGGCCAATCGCCATAAAGACGTGGCAACGCTGCGGACCGCGATCTCCCAAAAGGATTTCGAGACCATCCGGATTCTCGGACATCGCATGAAGGGGGACGGCGGCGGTTACGGCTTCACCGCCATCAGCGAAATCGGCGGAGTCATGGAATTGGCGGCAGGCCGACACGATCAGCCCGCCATCGAACGCCAGACGGCGCAACTCGAAGACTTCCTCGCCCGCGTGCACGTCGTATTCCGGGCGTAGCCCCGACCTTACCGCACCACCAAAACCGAGCAGGGGCTGTGCTGCACCACGCGGGTGGAGACGCTGCCCAGCAGGGCGCGCCCGATGGCGCCGAGCCCTTTGGCTCCGGTCACGACGAGATCCGCTTTGTGCGCCTTGGCGGCTTTGAGAATTTCCTCGGCCGGTTTCCCCAGCTTCGGGGCTTCCTGCACCTGAAACCCGGCTTTCGCCAGCTTGTCGGTATACCGCTGCACGATCGCCCGGCCCGCTTCACGCACTTCCGGATATTTGAGAAACGGCATCACGTGGACTACCGCCACATTGATCGGCTGCACTTCCGGTCCCTGCAGTTGCGGCGAGAAATGCTTCACCAGATACCGCACCGCTTTGTCGGAAGCCGCCGATCCGTCGATGGCCAGCACGATTTGCTCCAACGAACGCGGCGCCTCCTTCACGACCAAGACCGAGCAGGGTGCGTGGTGAATGGCATGAGTCGAAATACTTCCGAGCATGAACCGGTCTAGCGCATCCAATCCGCGCGATCCCAGCGCCAATAGACCGACCCCGCGCGAGGCGTGCTTGACGATCGTCGGGGCGGTGGCGCCACGTTCGACCGTCACCGTCCCGCTGAGCCCAACGTCGGACAGCAACTGAGCCGATTCCTTCTTGGCCGTCTTCGCAGCAGACTCAATCCGCTTGATCTCAGCCTGGAGATAGCGCTCCGTTCCCACCACCATCGGCTGGATCATGAACGGGGCGCGGAGCGCCGCCAGATCCACCACGTGGAGCACCCGGACCGTCGGCTTCACCACGATCGGCAATTGCGCCACCCACTCAATCGCCCACCGCCCGTACTTCGATCCATCCGTGGCCACGAGCACTTTCATACAGCCTCCATCCCGCTCCTATTAAATCGCCGTCACCTTTACTTGGGCGGCCAACCGCCGGACATCGTCCGCCCGACAGAGCTGATTTCCCGGAGCCAGCGTCGCCGCCGTGCCCGCCGCCGTCGCAACCCGGACAGAGGCTTCCAGCCCCTTCCCGCTCGCATGCGTCAGCACAAATCCCGCCACGGTTGAATCACCCGCCCCGATCGTACTTCTGACTTTCACCGCCGGCGGCTTCGCGCGATACCGCTCCTGTCCCCCGATGAGCAGCAGCCCTTGCGCCCCCCGCGAGACTAGCACCACTTCCACACCGGCCCGTTGCACCCGCTCCGCCGCCCGGATCAACTCCGCCTCCGACCGCAACGGCCGCCCGATCAATCGACTCAATTCATTCACGTTCGGCTTGATGGCGAACGGTTTCGCCCGCAATCCCGATTTCAAACACGCACCATCCGCATCCAGAATGGCCCGCGCCCCCCGCGATTGAACCACGTCGACGATCTGTCGATAGGCATCCGCCGGCACGCCACCCGGGAGGCTGCCGCTCACGACCACGTAGGCCTCGTTGAGATCCAGCAGCTTCAAATGGGTCAGAAACGCCGTCCATTCCGTTTTCGTCACGACGGGACCGCGGGAGTTCAACATCGTCTGGGTGCGGGCCTTCTGCGTGGTAATGATGATATTGCGCCGCGTCTCCCCAGCGATCGGGGTGAAGTAACAGGTGACCCCTTCTTTCTTCAGCAACTCAACCATAAATTGGCCACGGCGTCCCCCGATGAATCCCAGCGCCATACTCTCCCCACCGAGGTGGCGGATCGCCCGCGAGACATCGATCCCCTTCCCGCCCGCATACAAACATTCCCCCGTGACACGATTGGCGTCGTCGAGGCACAACTCCGCCACATCGAGAAAGTGATCCAGCGCCGGATTCAGCGTAATCGTGTAGATCATTCGGTTCGGTCCGCCTTGCCGCCCTCTCCTTGTCCCGACAAGGGCACGTCGTGCGGTCGGCTTTGCCGAAGATACACGAACCAGTAGACGAAGGCTACGAGACAGGTCCCGCCGATGATGTTCCCGATAGTCACGACCCCGAGATTGAGGAGGGCTCCGCCCGGTCCGATCGGATCGCTTCCGGAGGCGGTCAACAGCATCCCCAGCGGAAGGACAAACATGTTGGCGACCGAATGTTCGAATCCGCAGGCGACGAAGGCGCTGATGGGAAACACGATCGCCAGAATCTTGTCCGCTACGCTCCGGGCCGCCATGCACAGCCAGACCGCGAGACAGACGAGGACATTGCACAGGATGCCGCGAGCCAGCGCCGACACCGGATCGAGCGCCATCTTACTGCGCGCGATCTTGATCATCGTCTCGCCGACGGCCCCGTCGCCAAACGTCTGAACCCCCGCAAGCCAGACCAGCACCGCCGTCCCGACCGCCCCCACGAGATTGCCGGCATAGACGATGCCCCAATTGCGCCACACTTGCGGACCGGTAATCCGACCGGCCGCCCAGGCCATCGCCATCAGATTATTCCCCGTAAACAACTCGGCGCCACCGACGACGACCAGAATCAGCCCCAGGCTGAAAGCCACACCGCCGACGAACCGCGTGAGACCGAACGGGCTCGACTGTCCGGGGCCAGCCGTCACCGTCACGGTAAAAAACAACGCCCCCAGCGCGATGAATGCACCGGCAAGCGCGGCCAGTGCAAACAAGGTCGATGCCGGCGCCGTAGCCTTCTTCACCCCGATATCGCGAACGCGCTCCGCCACCTCGGCGGGCGCATAAGCATCGGGCATCGGCATGGTTATCGGAGGTACGGCAGGCATGGCTCTCAGGTGATCAACTTCACGTGCAGGGTTTCCCGTTCCTGTTCGTCCTCGGTATCCAGCTCTTCCCGATCGACGGGTTCAACCCGCACCACGGAGACTTTGTATTCCGGGCACCGAGACACATCGTCCGAGCTGGAGGAGAGCAACGTATTCACATCGCTTGCCGGGAAATGGAAACTGGTGAACAATTCTCCCCGCTGGACTCGCTCGCTGAGCACCACCGGCAGAAGGATCGCATTTCTTGGACTCACCAACCTGACTAAATCGCCACCGGCAATCCGCAACCGTGCCGCATCCTCCGGATGCATCTCCACGACATCGACATCCACCACATCGAGAATGTCCGTACGCCTGGTCTGCGCCCCGCAATTGTAATGCTGAAGAATGCGGCCCGTGATCAGCGTGAAGGGATACTCCGCCGTCGGCGACTCGCCGGGCGGGAGATAATCCACGCCCACGAACCGGGCTTTCCCCTTCGGAAACCGCTCACGATGCATGAGCGCCGTGCCCTCGTGTCCGATCGACGGCACGGGCCACTGGAGACCGGACGGAGTATCGAGCCGGTCATACGACACCCCGGCGAACATCGGCGTGAGCCGCGCGATCTCATCCATGATCTCGGAGGGATGGCGATAGGCCATCGGATAGCCCATGCGCGTCGCCACTTCGCAGACGACCTGCCAATCCGGCAAGACGCCGTCGGGCGGATCGACGGCTTTCCGAATCCGCTGAATGCGCCGCTCCAGATTCGTGAAGGTTCCATCTTTTTCGAGGAACGAGGCGCCCGGCAGCACGAGATGCGCGAACTTCGCCGTTTCGCTCATGAACAGATCCTGCACCACCAGGAAGTCGATTCGCCGCAGGGCGTCACGGACCTTCTTCAGATTCGGATCCGTCTGCGCCACGTCGTAGCCGATGATCCACAACGCCTTCAGGCGGCTCTCGAGCGCGGCGTCCCACATGTCGGGCGTCTTCATTCCGCGTTTGGTGGGCAAGGGCCGGCCCGTGACCTCCCGGTGCAACGTGCCAAGTGCGGGATCGTCCAGCGCCTGATAGCCGGCGAAGAACGTCGGCAGACAGCCGACATCCGAAGCTCCCTGTACGTTGTTCTGTCCGCGCAGCGGATTGATGCCGGTGCCTGGCCTGCCGATATGGCCGGTGGCCAATGCGAGGTCCACCAACGCCATCACGCCGTGACTGCCCCACCGATGCTCCGTCATCCCCAGACCGTGCACGCAGAGAGAGGCGCTGCTTCCGGCATACAGTCGCGCCGCAGCGCGGATGAGCCCGGCCGAGACCCCCGTAATCTGCTCCGCCCATTCCGGCGTACAAGACTCCACGGCCTTGAGCCAATCATCCAATCCGTCAGCCCGGGCATCGATGAACCGGCGGTCCAACAATCTCTCGGCCGCGATGACATGCCCCATGGCATTGAGCAGCGCCACGTTGGTCCCCGGCTTGAGCTGAAGATGCAGCGTCGCCTGCCGCGCGAGTTCGATGCGGCGCGGATCGATGACGATGAGCGGCACACCTCGCCGAGCCGCAGATTTGATCCGGGCACCGACGACAGGATGCGACTCGGTGGGATTCGCCCCTACAATCATGATCAGGTGTGCATGATCAAGGTCCTCGATCGAATTCGTCGCCGCCGACGCGCCGAGCGTCTCCATCATACCCGTCACCGTCGCGCTGTGACAGACGCGCGCACAGTTATCGATATGATTGGTGCCCATCACGCAACGGATGAACTTGCCGAACAGGTAATTCTCTTCGTTCGTCCCCCGGCTGGACGACACGCAGGCCAGAGCATCCGACCCGTACGCCGACTTGATGCGCGAGAACTCCTGTGCAATCCGGTCGAGCGCCGCCGGCCAGGTGAGTTTCCGCCATTCTGTTCCCTCACGAAGCAACGGGGTCGTCAGCCGGTCCTCAGCATAGATGTAGGTCCAGCCGAACCGCCCCTTCATGCAGGCATGGCCGTGATTCGACGGCCCGTCGTCGGACGGCTGCATCGTCACGACCCGCCCGTCCCGCACACCGGCATCGAAGGCGCAGCCCACGCCGCAGTACGCACAGGTCGTGCGGACGGTGGCGGTCGGCGAGCCAGAGCACAACAGCGTCTTCTCCTCCAGCGCGCCGGTCGGACATTCCTTCACGCAGGCACCGCATGAGACACAATTCGACTCGACAAACCCGGCGGACGGATCGCCATACCGGCTGGCGCCAGCCATTGGCCGCGCACTGAACCCGCGCCCGACCATCGTGAGGGCCCTCGTCCCCTGGATTTCATCGCAGGCGCGCACGCAACGCGCGCAGGAAATGCACCGGGTGTTGTCGAACCGGAAAAATGGATTCGAACCGTCCTGGACCGACTCGCGACCGGCCGGGTGACGATAGCGCACTCGCTCCAGCCCGACCGACCGAGCCAGGCTGTCGAGCGCATCGGGAACCGGGCCGCCGGAAGGCTGTTCGGACAACAACAGTTCAGTGAGATTGCGCCGGAGATGGGTCAGACGCTCGGTGTGTGTCCTGACGACCATCCCCCCCTGGACCGGCGTCGTGCAGGACGCCGGCGTGCCCTTCTGCCCATCGATTTCGCACACGCAGAGCCGGCAGGACCCGAACGGCCGCAGGTGGTCGGAGGAACAGAGTCCCGGAATCGGTATACCGGCTCGCTTCGCCGCCGCAAAAACCGTTTCACCTTCACGCACCGTGACCGGCCAGCCGTCGATCGTGATCGTGACAAGATCGCTCATGACCGCACCCGGCTCTTGAACTCCACCGGAAATTGTTCCATCGCCGACAGAACTGGATAGGAAGCCCGGGCACCCAACCCGCAGAGGCTGGTGGCTTTCATCGTGTCACCGAGATCGCTCAGCAATGCCAGATCTGCAGCCGTCGCCCGGCCGTCCTGCAACGACTCCAGAATCTCGCGCGCCCGCACCGAGCCGATCCGGCAGGGCACGCACTTGCCGCACGACTCCGCCGCGACGAAGGCCATCAGATGCCGGGCCAACCCCACGACGTCGGTTTCTTGATCGAAGACCACGATGCCCCCGTGCCCGAGAATCGCGTCGGCTTTCGCGAAGGCATCGAAACAGATGGGAATGTCCAATTGCGATTCGGAGAAGAGGCTGCCGAGGGGGCCGCCGACTTGTACGGTCTTCAATCGCGCCCCCTCTGCCATTCCGCCTCCGAACTCCTCGAGAACCTGCCGTAACGTGAGACCGAACGGCACTTCGACCAGCCCCGGTTGCCTGACTCGACCGCCGAGTTGCAGCGGGATCGTCCCGCGCGAACCTTCCGTCCCCATCGACGCATGCCAGGCTCCGCCTTTCGCCACAATATTGGGAACCGTCGCAAACGTCAGCACATTGCTCACGATCGTGGGCCGTCCGTAGAGCCCGGACTGCGCCGGGTGCGGCGGCCGCGCGCGCACGACCCCGCGCCGTCCTTCGATGGATTCAAGCAACGCCGTCTCTTCGCCGCACACATACGACCCGGCCCCCGTCACGACCTCGACGCCGAATGGCATCCCGTTGACCTCAAGCCAACCGGCCTCCCTGGCCAGGTTGATCGCGGCGCGCACGGACGATGCCGCCGCCGGATATTCTTGCCGACAGTACACATACCCCGACTGCGCCCCAATGGCCCGCGCACAGATGGCCATGCCTTCGAGCAGCCGGAACGGATCGCCTTCCATCACCATCCGGTCGCAGTAGGTCCCCGCATCGCCTTCGTCCGCGTTGGCGACGACGTACTTCGGCCCTGCCGGCATCGCGGCCGCCGCGTCCCACTTCCTCCACACAGGGAACGCCGCCCCGCCCCGCCCACGCAGACGCGACGTCTTCAGCTCCTCGATGATGCCGGCCGGGCTAAGTTGCCGCGCTGCACGGAGACCTTCGAAACCGTCGTACGCTTCGTAGGCGGCTAACGACAGCGGCTCTGTCACGCCAAAAGTGGCAAACGTATAGCGGCGTTGTTTCGCCAGGAACGGAATCGAGGACAGGGGAACGCCGCCTGATCCGGCAAGGATCTTCGGCAGATCATTGGGAGACACGCGCGTCCATGCCACTCGTCCGTCGGAACCCTCGCGCTCGACCATCGGTTCGAGGAAGAATGCGCCCCGCGACGACGTGCGCACGAGTTCGACATCCGGCCGATCGCGCCAGGCCTCGACCAGCCGATCAACACCGGCGGCGCGGGCAGAGGTATCGTTGGAGAGATACAGCCTGACGCGGTTCATGGGTGGCGATCCAACAAGGCGGGAACGTCGTCGGGGGTCACACGACCATAGAGCATGCCATCGATCCGCACACTGGGCGACACGGCGCAATTGCCGACGCACGACACCGCATCCAGCGAGAACCGTCCGTCGGGCGTCGTCTCGCCGAGACTCACTCCCAACCGGAACCGAAGCTCCCGCACCACTCGATCGCAGTGATTGGCGAGACAGCTTTCTCCCAGGCAGACCTCCACCCGGTGACGCGCGGGCGCGCCGGTCCGGAGAGACGGATAATACGACAGCACACCGGCCACGTCGGCCTCCGTCACACCCTGGGAATGGGCGATCGCCGGGATCGCGCGGGGATCGATGGTGCCGCACGTGTCCTCGACGGCGTGCAGGACACGAAGTAGATTGGGTCGCTCCCCGGGGACGGGGCGCAGACGAGTCAGCAATTCATGGAGCCCGCTCGGCGGAAAGGTGCTCACGGGATACCTCATCGAGGCCAACATGCCCGCGCAAGACGTTATAGTCAAATGCCGGTCGGCCGATGCGGGCCCATCCGGGATCATGCCGTTCCATCTCATCGATCAGTCGCCCGACTTGCTCGCGCCCGGCCGGACTCGTGGCGGCATGCCGCGGCGTCTTCCCCCCGAGAATCGGCGCATCCCGGTCGGTCCACTCCAGATAGGCGATGTCGAGGAAGTCCTTCAAAACCGCCGCATCCTGGTCTGCGGTCACGACCACGCGTAACGGTCCCTCCGCATTCAACTCGTCGAAGGTGAGCAGGTGCGGGGCCGGTGTCGTGGCTTCACCCCGGAAATGGAGCGAGAATCCGAACGTCGCCGCCAGTTGATGTTTGACGGCATCCAGCCGCTCGCGCGAATCGGTCTGCACCCACAGTTGCGTCGGCGTCAGACTGAGCCGCACCACGATCCGGTCCGGCTCGCCCCCGGCGGTGGCTTTCATGATCCACCGGTCGCCGTGGATCTGGGAACCGGCCGGGGACGGCGCCGGCTCAAATCCCTCCAACGTCGCCAACGTGTCCCGGAGGTAGCGGAACTCATGGTGCTCATACAGCGCCAGTGCGTACAGGTGCGGCTGACCATCGGCCACCCGATACCGGATGGTCGCCACGACCTTCAACAACGCGCTCTGCCGCATTTGCGCGTAGAGCCAGAGCAACACGTGGCCGAACCGTTTGGCGAACTCGTGCCAATCGCCCAGTTCGAACGATCCGGCGCTGATTTCCATCTGACGGCGATACTCGCCCGTCGCCTCGTACAAGGCCCGCCCCTCTACTCCAGAGAGCACGAGCGCCGCCCCGCCGATCACCACTTCGTTGGTCTCCGGATTGCCCGGCAGCTGGACCAGCCGCGTCAGCAGCACCTGGCCCGCCTCAAGCGACCGACAAAACTCTCCGCCTCGTACCTCATAGACCCGGCGATCGCCGAGCGAGCGGCAGGTCATTGTCTCGGGCGCACGATCCAGCGCCATCACCTCGACCACATCCATATAGGAGTGTTTCAACGGATCCATCCAGACGCGTTCGGATTCCGGAATGTGTTCCGTGACGACGTCTCGTAGCTGCTCGATCAAGGTGAGTTGCCCGTCCTGCGGATAGAAGTCGGCATAGACGATCAGCGCGGCGAGCTCGACTTCGTGGGCAAACGGCTGGAGCAACCCCGCAGCCTCGCCTTCGACATAAGGGCTGAGCGCCTGGCGCAGGGCCAGATCCCGCTGCGTGGCAAACAGCGGCCCCAGCGACAACACCTCCAGCCGTGCGATCAGGCCATCCAAACCTTCGGGAGCCGGTGCCCAGACCCCCGAGGCCGCTTCATTCGCGAGCTTCATGAATCTCTTCCATGACGATGGCTTCCGCGTCCAACCAGTCTTCCAAATCGTGGCCCTCGCGCCGGCCGCGGGACTCCCATAGTTCGTAGGCTTTCTTCGAGATGCGCTCCCACATCCCGTCTGGTAGCTCGATGGGGGCGGACGGCCGAGACGGACGCCCCGGTGTGCTGCTGCGCTTTCGGATCATGGTTGCCATGACTCACCCTCCTGATGAAGAAGTGGATTCGGTCGGGGCTTCGGTGACGATCCGGCGATGCCCCGGCGCATACTTGGGACTACGGACAGTCAGCACCGGACAGCGGGATTGCCGGATCACCGATTCCGCGACACTCCCGCACAACAGGTGCGAGAGCCCCCGCCGACCATGAGTGCCCATCACGATCAGATCGGCCGGCATCGTCCGCGCGCTGTCGAGTATCGAGTCCGCCGGCACTCCACCTCGAATCTGCGAATCGGCCTTGATGTTCGCCGCCGCGAGCGCCTTGGTCAGGTCTGTCATTCGCACCGTCAACCGCTCACGGAGTTCCTCCCGCTTGCCGGTATGCAGCAGGGTGAAATCAAGTCCGTAGAAAACCGGCTCCAGCACGTGCACCAGCGACACCGTTGCCTGATGCCGCTGGGCCATGAGGGCCGCATACTCGACGGCTTCGAGCGAACAGTCCGAAAAATCGACTGGCACGAGAATCCGGTTCAGGCCGACTCCCGCGCAAGGCGCCGTCTCGACGGAGACAGCCTGATCGACGTCGGTGCGCACCGCCAAGACCGGACAGGGCGCAGTCCGAATGATGCGCTCCGCAGTACTGCCCAACAGAACGTGCGCGAGACCGGACTTACCTTTCGTCCCGACGACGACCAGATCCGAATCCTCCGCCTGGACGACCGCCAGCAGCTCTTCGCTTGGAATCCCCGTCGCGATGCGCGTATGCACGGAGATCCCTCTCGCGGCGGCGCGGGCCTTGAGATCCACCAGTTGCTTCGACCCGGCCTTCATCAATTCGCCGAGATAGACCCGGTTCACCGGATACTCGGGATTCATCCCCGGCGGAAACTCGAGCACCGTGAGCACGGTCAAAGTGGCGTGCCATGTCGCCGCCAGACAGCAGGCATAATCCTCAGCCCGGGCGGCATACTTGGAAAAATCCGTCGCCAACAAAATCCTGGGCCTGTCCATAACGTCGCTCACACCGCCTCCACGCTCAACAACAGCAATTCCCCATTCATATTGGGATGAATCGAGCATCGGAACTCATGGCGCCCGGGCCGGGTCATCATGAACCGCAACGCCGCGTCTCGCTTCGCATCGAGATAGACACCGCCGAGCCCGCGCCCGTAGACGATAACCCCGTCCTTCTCAATCTGCGTCGGAATCCCCTCGAACATGGTCGAGCCGAAATCGTGCCGCTCGGCATCCTCATTTCTCACCTTGATCACCGTCGGCAGACCGAGCCGTAGCGGCCCCTGCTTCGTGACAAACTTGAAATCCTTGATGGTCACTTCGACGACCTGTTCCGACTGCGACCACAGCGGGAAATCCACCCCGCCCCAGAGCGCCCAGGTCGCCCCCAGCACCATGGCCCAGCCCCATGCCCGTCGTCCCTGCGTCATCATCATGCCTCCTCCTTACCCGTCCTTGCATCGCCGCCACCGCGCTTGACCGGCAGAGGAACCGTCAGCACCGGACAGCCCGCCGTCCGCACGACCTTCTCCGCCGTGCTTCCAAAAAAGATCTTATCGACGCTCCCCGAGCGTCCCCCATAACTTCCCATCACCACAAGATCGACTTTCTCGACGCGAGCCACCTTGGCAATCTCGACGAACGGTGCGCCTTCGATCACCTGGCGCCTTATGGAAACGCCTCGGGCCGCATCCGAGTCGAGGAGACGACGCACATTGAGCCGCGCGTGGTGCCGTAGCCGCCGCCGTTGCGCGGTGCGATCCGATGGCACTGCCAGCAACCCCAGTCGGTTGAACGCAGCAAGCGCACTCGTATCGATCACGTGGAGAACCAACATCTTCGCCTCGCAGAGTCGAGCAAGATCGCAGGCCACGTGAAACGCCTCCTCAGAGCAGGGAGAGAAATCCACCGGAACGAGGATGTAAGAAAACGGTGCGGCCGCCATGACAATTCCCATCGAAGACCCCCTGCCTTCCTACTCAGCAAAGCCGATGCCGACCG
>JAXLZJ010000051.1:0-18854 GCA_046350995.1 Nitrospira sp. | reverse complement strand
CAGTTTGTGGCCCAGCGCCCAGCGGAGCAGCGGGGCATAGAGCCGAGTGGCCCAGCGGACGATCCACGGATCCTCGTCATGCCCGCGTCTGAGCAGGAGCGAACAAAGGACCGGAGACAGGGTGAGCGAGAAGACGAGCGACAGCAGCAGGGCGAGCATGATCGTATAGGCGAGCGGCTTGAACATCTTGCCTTCCATGCCGTGGAGCGACAGGAGCGGAAGGAATACCACCACGATGATCGCGATGCCGAAGACGACCGGTTGGGCGACTTCTTTCACGGCGCCGGTGATGACCGCCAGGCGAGGCCGAGCGGTGCGTGAATGGGCGGCCAGATGGCGATACACGTTCTCGACGATGACGACGGAGCCGTCGACGATCATGCCGATGGCGATCGTCAGTCCTCCGAGCGACATGAGGTTGGCCGTCAGCCCGACCTGTCCCATCACGATAAAGGTCGCCAGCGGGGTGAGCAGCAAGGTCCCGACGACGATCAAGGCGCTGCGGATATTCCCGAGGAAGAGCACCAGCACCACAATGACCAGCACGACTCCTTCGGCCAGCGATTTGTAGACGGTGTGGAGCGCGGCGGTAATCAGCTCAATCCGGTCGTAAAACGGGACGATCCGCAATCCGTCCGGCAGCAGGTGCTGGCGATGAATGTCGGCGATGCGTGCTTTGATGCCGTCCACGACGTCGCGGGCGTTGCCGCCCCGCAGCATCAGCACGATTCCGGTCACCACTTCCCGTTCGCCGTTCAGCACCGTGGCCCCGTGGCGAACGGCATGGTCGATCAGCACCTGGGCGACGTCGCTGATGAAGACCGGCGTGCCGCCGACCTCCTTCACCACGATCCGCTCGATGTCCTCCAGCGTGCGGATGAGACCGACGCCGCGCACGATGTATTTTTCGGCGTGTTTTTCCAGGATGTTGCCGCTGGCGTTCGCGTTGTTCCGAGCGATGGCATCGAACACGTCGCGAAGCGTCAGGTCGTACTTGCGCAACATGGCCGGCTCGACGAGCACCTGGTACTGTTTGACGTAGCCGCCCATCGAATTCACGTCGATGACTTCAGGCGTGCTCTTCAAGAGCGGACGAATAATCCAGTCCTGGATCGTCCGTTGATCGATCAGCGCCTGATGCCGGGCCGCGTCGTCGGGCGCCGGGGGGCCGTCGAGATAATATTGAAAGACCTCGCCCAGGCCCGTGCTGTTGGGGACCAGCATCGGTTCCGCCCCGGGGGGAAGCAGTTCCTTGACGTCGATCAGCCGTTCCAGCACGAGCTGGCGTGCGAGGTTGATGTCCATCGAATCGTCGAACACGATGGTGACGAGGGACAGGCCGACTTTGGTGAGCGAGCGTAATTCCGTCAGCGCCGGGACGCCGGTCAGTTGCAGCTCGATCGGGTAGGTGACCAGCCGCTCGACTTCCGCCGGAGACAGCCCCGGCGCTTTCGTGACGACTTGGACCAGGACGCTGGTGACGTCGGGAAACGCGTCGATGGGAATGGTCACGAAGGCATAGACTCCGCCCGCGGCGATGAGGAGCGCCAGGATCACGACGAGCAGGCGTTGACGGAGGGAGACCTCGAGCAGGCGGTCGATCATCAGGCTTGCTTTTTCAGGAGTTCGGATTTGAGTACGAAGGCCCCTTGGGTGACGATCGAGTCCCCTTCGGTCAGGCCGCCGAGAATCGTGGTAAGCGTGCCGTTGGATTCTCCGGTCTGCACGTCGCGCACCTCGAACTCATTGGCCGCCCGCTGGACGAAGACGAAGGTCCGGTCTTGGTCCCGCTGGAGCGCGGTGTCGGGGATCGTCAGCCGGTCCGGTTGGGGTTCGGAGTGCAGCCGAATCGTCGCGAACATCTCCGGCTTCAGCCGGCCTTCGGGATTGGCCAGTTCCAGCCGCAGGTGCATCGTGCGCGTGGCGGGATCCAGGACGTCTCCCACGTACGTGATCGTGCCCTTGAAGATTTCCCGGGGATAGGCATTGATGCGCACTTCCGCCTGTGTTCCGCCGGACGCCTGCACCGAATGGACGAAGGGGATGTCTTTCTCCGGTATGTTGGCCCGTACCCAGACTTCGGAGAGGTCTGCGACGACGAACAGCTTTTCCGTCGTCTCGACGACTTCGCCGCGTGTGAGGTTGCGGCCGATGATGCGCCCGGCGAACGGCGCGACGATCGGCACGTGGGATCGAATCTCCCGGGTCTTGTCCAAACGGCGGAATTCCTGCTCGGTCATGCCGAGCAGTGTGAGGTGGTTGTGCGCCTCGTGGGCCTCGGCCTGCATGCTGAGCAATTCCGCGTGGCGGCGTTGGGCCTCCGCTTCGCCGATGACCTGCTCCTGCAACAAGAACGTGGCTCGGGCATACGCCTGTTCGGCGACGTGGAGTTTGGCCCTGGCCTTCAGATAGGCGGATTGGGCCAAGCCCAGGTCGCTGCTATAGAGAATCGCCAACAGCGCATTGGCCTCGACCTGTTGGCCCAGGTCCGCGTAGACGTCGACGACACGGCCGCGGACCAAGGTGGTGATGTCGGCCATAGCCCGTTCGTTCGGCCGTACGATGGCCGGAAACTCTCGGTAGGTGCGGAACTCACTCCGCGTGACGGGTTGGACGATCAGCCCAACGCGTGAGGTTTCTTCCGCCAGCAGCCGTACGACGCCCGGAGCGGTCTGAGGAACTGAGGGCGGGCCGGTGACGGCGTTGCTTGGTTTGGAATCACAGCCTGATGCTGCAACAACCCATCCGACGAAGAGGATGGCCGGGATAACGCCGGTCCGACCCGTTCGTGTGCAGGTGAAGGCCGGGCGAGGACGACGAGCGGCGGTCACAAGGCTCCTCCGACTGCACGTTCCAGCCGCGCGATCGACACGGCCAGGTCATATCGCGCCTGGGCATAATCCATTTGAATCTGGCGTTGCACCCGTTGCGCGTCGAAGACGTCCAACAGACTCGATGCGCCCTGTTGAAAACTGAACTGGGCGAGCCGCAAGGCTTCCTGCGCTTGCTTCAAGAGTCCTCGGTCGAACACCGCGATGAGCTCGGCCGTAGTCCGGGCATCCTGATAATGCTGGTGGATGGCTCGGGCGAGTTCCTGCTGCGTGCGGAGCAATTCCGCTTCTTCTCGGCGCTTAGCGCCCAGCGAGGCCGCGATCTCACCCTGCTTCCGATACCATAGCGGCACCGGCACCGACAGGCCGCCTTGCACGGCTTCCCGTCCGATCTCTCGCCAGTAGCTGCCGTTGAATGTGATCGCGGGCATGCGGGATTGGCGCTCGAACTCAACTTTCCAATCCGATTGTTCGACGGCGTTGAGCAGGCGTTGGATCGTGGGATGTTGGATGGCCATGCGCGCTATCAAGGCTTCGACCTGGAGGTCCTTGGTCAATCCCGCAAACTCTCCCTGAACGACATACTGGGATTCCAGCGCGCCTCCGGTGAGCGTATTGACGACGACGCGATTGACGCGTACGGCGTTGTCCGCGCGCGCCAGCTGCTGTTTGGCTTTCAAGACTTCGACCTCGGCCTTGATGGCTTCGAACTGCGGCCCTTCGCCGGACTTGACCCGTGCCCTGACGATGCGGGCGACGCCTTCGACGATGTCCAGGTTGTGGCGCGCGAGGGCGGCGTCGTGCTGCGCGAGCAGCAAATCGTAGAAGGCCACTTTCACGTGTGTAACGAGCTGGAGCCTAGTTTCCTGCATGCCGGCGTGCGCTGTCGCCAAGCTGGCATCGGCGACTTTCTGACGGGCGGTACGCATGGCGGGCCATTCCAACGGCTGGCCGATGGTCAGGTTGTATTCGGTCAATGATTCGCGGTCGAGCGACTCACGGATGTTCGCCCGGCCGGTATCCCGTATTTCACCGTAGCCCAGGTTGCCGGTGATCGTCGGGTTCGGATAGGCGCCGGCGGCGGTTTGATTCCCGCGCTGTTGGTCGATCAGGCCTTCCGCCGAGACGACCGCCGGATTTTTCGCCAGGACCAGGTCGAGAATCGTGTTCAGGCCGTACATGGGTGTCGGCGGCTCTTGCGCGTGCGCAAGCCCGTCCGGTCCGCAGAGCGTGGCGAGTAGAACCAGTGCGCCGAGTGGCCGTCTCTTGCTCGGCGCCAAGAATTTGAAAACAACGTGCATGACGAGCCTGCGGTTAGGAGGGGTTGGCCGATATGATGATGTTCGCGGTCGGTGTCATACTGCGGAGCGGATCGTCGGGGTTCAACCACACGTTGTATTGGACCGATCCGGCTTTGACGAAACACAGACTCGCATAGGCGTTGGGCTGGATCGTCGCGGTGTCATTGAGCACGCCCCAGTGCGAGAATCCTGTGGCGCAGGAGACTCCGTCGCTGGCCAGCGGGGTGAGCAGACTGATGTGCACCGGGTGATTGCGCAGATTTTTCCACCGGACTTCTTCACCGACCTGGACATAGAGCCGTTGGGGACTGACGGTGTCCAGAATGGTAATGGCGTGGGTTCGTGTCGGAACTGAGCCGGTGTGCGCGCAGCCGGCAATAAGAGCGAGGCCGAAAATTAAGCCGGTCCAGTGGGTCATGCGTGGCAGTCGAGATGTCATGAGTCGGTGGTTCCTTTGTGCTGGGGTGGTTGGTGCAAACGATGAGTGGGCGATGACGATCAGGGGAGCGGCAACAATTCAGCGACAAGATTCAGAAGGTGTGTCAATTCGAACGGTTTGTCGATCGTGCGGTGCGCGCCGAAGGATTCCGCCACCGCCAACATGTTGCCGTCCGCGCTTCCGCCGCTGATGGCGATCAACTTCAACGCAGGCAGAGTTCGTCGGGCCGCCAAAATCGTTTCCAGTCCTTCTTTGCCGGGCATAAAGAGATCCACGATCGCCACCGCACAATCCTCCTGAGCTGCCACGGCCAACCCGTGTCCACCCTCGTCCGCTTCAAGGACGTGATATCCGGCATCCTCCAACGCTGCGCGCAGCAATTGGCGGATCCGTGGATCGTCATCGATGATGAGGATCCGCGGGATGGTGCTGCCTGGCATCGGACTCCTGGTGTGTCCGGTTATGCGGCGTCGACGCCGCAACCCACGTCTCCCGGCGCGCAGCCGAATCGGGTCCAGAAGGGATCACGTGAGGCGGTGCACACGGCCGCTCGAGACGGCTCCACCGGGGGTGCGCATGCCCTTGGCGGCCATCGACACGCGTGTCCCTTCCGTCCGCTGTTCTCGGTTCGTGAGAATGACCGGATCGGTGACGTCTCCGCAGTTCAGGCACTGCCAGCCTTCAAACGCCCACCACTCTCCCGTGCCGAATTGTGTCGCCACCCGCAGTCCCTGACAGCGGGGGCAGGGAGGAAGGGAGGTATTACTCATCATGCCGACCTCGTGAACGGTTCCAGAGCCAGATCAATGGACGACCTATCCCGCCGACCAATCTCGTACAGGAGGGCACCGCGAGGGGGGCGACGCCACGAGATCTGCTGGCGGCCGTCAGTCGTCCACCGATCTGACTGCGCTGGATCCACTGGTTCGTCACAAATAGTTCCGTCGGGTCTGCCCGGCGAAGACCGCGGTACATTTCAACTTCAACAGTTCCGCATCGAATGGTTTGACCAGGTATTCATGTGCCCAGAGCCTGACGGCGGCCCGCAGTTTGTCGATGTGCGGTACGCCCGCCATCACGATGATCGGAATCGATGGGTGGCGGTCTTTCATCTCCTGCAGGACGGCCATCCCGCCGAGGACCGGCATGTCCATTTCCAGCAGCATGCCGGCGAAAGTTCCGCCCGTCTTGTTTTGGGCCAGGCGGGCCAGACCGGACACGCCGTTGTCTTCTCCCACTACGTCAAATCCCCAGTGCGCGAGCTGGGTGCAGACGGCCAGTCGCACGTCGTCGTCGTGGTCGATGACCAAAATGCTGGGTTGTGTCGACGGTTCGGTCGTCGCGCGCGAGGGGACAAGGACCGCCGGTCTCATTGGGGGCACTCCCGAATCAATGGATACAGCCGCCTCGAATCGATACGTTGGGTTGCCACGGTGCGGCCCTTAGGCGGCCGTGCATGATGCAGGAGCGGTTCCGGACGGCTCAGGCGATGTGACAGAATCAGCGAGTCGGTGATGTCGCCGCAGGCCAGACAACGCCGGCCAGCGAACGACAAATGGCCGCCGCCGGATCCGTAGTCTACGAAGACTTCCGAAACGGTCGGCCCTTGGCAGCGCGTGCACAACGGCGGATGAGAATGAATCATCATGTTCTGACTGTCATGTCGTGCGGCTCGGCTGCGGCGTATCGACGGCGGGCGATTCTCCCCGTCCGAAGGTGAGGAGTTGCCGGTAGAATTGATCGCACTCATGACAGAAGACCTCCTCCGCCCAAGGGGCATCGATCGGAGACCGGCTTCGGGAGAGCAGGAGATGGGTTTGCTCGGATTCCGGAGGGACGGTCTCGGTACGTTCGCCGACGATGCGGCGACAAAATCCGCAATGAATCGCACTGGTTGCCATATTCGCTCCGTCACCCCGGCTCATTGAGCCGGAGATGTCTCCAATCGTTACCGTGCATGCCGTCCTCCGGTGTGTACGCGCGGTTCGCGCAGGGGCGGCACGTAGGGCACGGTCGTCGTCGGCTGCAGACTGCCGATGATCGACCGTAGCGCGCCCATCAAGTCGCTGGTTTCTCCTTTGACGAGATAACCCGATACCCCGGCGGCGAATGCCGCGGCGATATAGGACGGCGCGGAGTGAGACGAAAGGACGATGACTTTTGTCTGGGGGCAGAGATCTTTCAGTTGCCGAGCGGCCTGCAGTCCGTCGAGCTTCGGCATCGTGATGTCGGTAATGACGATGTCCGGCTGCAGGCTTTGCGCGTATTGCAGCAGACTCTCGCCGTCGCATGCGGCGCCGACGACGTGGTATTCCGGTTCCAAGATGATCCGAAGCAGTTCACGGATTTGAGGGTGATCGTCGGCGAGTAGGATGCGGGTCCGTTTCATGGGACACCTCCAAGAGGAGAGCGCGCGGGGCGACTGAGCAGGTCCGGGGCGTCATCTAGGCAGGAGTGTAGATCAGGCCGGCGCCGGCGCGTACTGGAGGGGTCCCTGGAATAACCTGGGGAAATCCCCTGGCTGACGCCAAGAGATCCCTGGGGAGGTGTGTATCGGGTGCGGTTAGGACTCGATCAACCCGTGGGCGATCGCGTAGCGAGTGAGATCCGCGGTGGTGTGGAGATCGAGTTGCTCCATCAGCTGGGTCTTATGAAATTCGACTGTTTTGGGGGAGATCTCAAGCGCCGTCGCGATTTCTTTGACCGTGTTGCCCTCGGCGACCAATTGGAGGACTTCCCGCTGGCGGGGGGTCAGGGTATCCGCGAGTTTCGCCGCGGAGGTGCGTCCTGTGACTGCCGATCGCACCAGGCCTTTGGCGATCAGCGGCGTGACGTAGGTGTGTCCGCTCATGACGGCTTGCACGGCCTGCACAAGTTCGGTGCCCGCCGACCGTTTGAGAAGGTAGCCGGAGGCGCCGGCTTTGAAGGCTTCGGCCACATAGGCCTGATCCGCGTGCATGGTCACGAAAATGAGCTTGACCGTCGGAAGTTCCTTGTGGAGCTTGCGGGCGGTATCGATCCCGTTGAGATGGGGCATCGAGATGTCGAGCGTGACGATATCGGGCTGTAGTTGGTGCGCCAGTTTCACCAGCGACCGCCCGTCTTCCGCGGCTCCCAGGATGTCGCAGCTCCCTTCCAAGATCTTCCGGTAGCCGTCCAGGACCAGCGTATGGTCGTCGGCTAACAAGATTCGAGGTCTGGTCATACGTCCTCCCTCAAGGGGACACTGGCCTGCACAGTCGTACCGGCACCGACCGAGGAATCAATCGTCAGGGTGCCGCCGACCAGCGCGACGCGTTCTTTCATGCTCAGCAATCCGAGGCCGCCGGCGTTGGGGCGATGGTGATCCGACGCGAACCCGACGCCGTTGTCGGCTAGGGTGAGGGTAAGTCCCATGCGCGATCGTTCCAGCGAGACATCGATGCGCGAGGCTTTGGCATGGCGGACGACGTTGCCCAGGCTTTCCTGCGCGACGCGATATAAGCAGGTGGCGATCTCCGGCGAGATCGTCGTCGGAAGGTCTTCACAGGTGATGTGGGCGTGCAGATTGTTGCGGGCGGTGACGTCTTCGATCAGCCGCCGCATCGCGATGGAGAGCCCCAGGTCGTCCAAGATCGATGGATGATAGTGGTAGGCAAGATGGCGCACATCTTCGGAGAGTTCGGTGATTCGTTCCGCGATCGCGTGTACGGTATGCGTCAGGTCTTCGGACAATCGAGGCATTTGCCGTTCGACGTCTTCGATCGCGATGGCCAGGAGGGCTAGCCGCTGGTTGATGTCGTCGTGGAGATCCCGGGAGATTCGGCGGCGCTCGTCCTCTTGGACTCGAATCAGCTCCGAGGCGAGGCGTTTCAACTCTCGCCGGCTGAAATCGAGCGACTGTTCGGTGCGCATGCGTTCGGTGATTTCGGCCACCAGTGCTTCGTTGACGGTGGCGAGCTGGCGGGTGCGTTCCTTGACGCGGGAATCCAACTCCGTGTTCATCCGCTGGAGTTGCTGCTCGTGTTTGCGGCGCTGGTCGAAATACCAGACAGGCATCCACATCGCCCAGATGCTGAACGCCCGATTAGAAATGGGAACCCAAAGGGGGACCTCATGTGGGTTCTCACTCAGAATGCCCCCCGCAACGATGAGGAGGGAGACGAGTCCGGCGACGGCGAATGGAAGCCACTGGATCGGCGAGAGCAGGGACAACAAAACGGGGCCGAGGTACAAAATATGGTTGGCGACACCGAGCGGGGTTTGCAGATCGATGAGCAACAGTCCGAGGATGAGTCCAGCGACCCCGAAGGTGATGCCCCACTGTCGTATCGACTCGTTCATGATGGTCAACTTACAAAGTATCCTCTCCAAGCGGCGTGGGTGCAAGTCGCAAGCAAAGGGGAAAGCCGCGTTATCGGCACTCTTCGCGGAACGTGTTTTGGGAATGATCGGCCAAAGACACCAAGCCAATTAGGGTTTGTCGGTCGAGAGCTTCTTGCCGAGGCGCCGCGCAAGCCTGACCATGCCCGGTGATCGGTCGGCAGGATCCAAAAGAACGTTGAGGAGATGGACGTGCGCGCGATCCGCCCGCGCGGCCGCCAGACGTTCTTCGAATTCCCGCTGCGTGGCCACCCGGGAGCCGATGCCGCCGCCGATCAAGTCACAGACGCGTTCGTAGCGCCATTCGTGGATGTCGTTGAACGGCCCCTCGAGAATTTCCCGTTCGGTGGAGTAGCCGCGATTGTTCAGCACGATCACGATCGGGGCTTGGCCGTAGCGCACGCAGGTGGAGAGTTCCGTGCCGGTCATTTGAAACGCGCCGTCGCCGACCAGGACGATGGGCCGAAGTGTTGGGTCGGCGCAGGAGGCGCCGAGCGCCGCGGGGACGGCGAAGCCCATGGAGGTATAGTACGCCGGAGACAAGAACTCGAAACGCCGATGCACGCGGAGATCGGCCGCGGCGAACAGCGACTCGCCGACGTCGGCGATGATCAGCGTTTGTTCGTCGAGAGTCGAGTCAAGGTGGCGGAACAGGCCGTTGAGCGTGATCGGCCCGTCTTTCGGCGGTGCCGGCGCCTGCTGCGCGACCGGCGTCGGCAGCGTCCGGGTGGAAAACGTCGGTAATGCGGCTTCTCCCAGCCCATGGACAAAATCCTGAAACCGGATGGCTTCATACCGGTGATGTTTGATCGCGACGCGATCGGCGGTGGCGTGTATCGTGCGCCCCTCGGTCATCAGCGGTGACCGCGCGTCCACGTCTTCCACGTCCGAGAGAATCGAGCCCAGAATCAGCAGGCAATCGGATTCGTTGATGAATCGTTGGACGTCGTCGCGCCCGATCAGGCCGCCGTAGACGCCGACATAGAGCGGATGGTCTTCGCGAATGACGGATTTTCCCAGGAGCGTCGAGGCGATGGGAATGTTGAGCCGTTCGACGAGGCGGGCCAGGTCGTCGTGGAGCCCGAATCGACCGACTTCGGCTCCGACGAGGATGGCCGGGTGCTTCGCGCCTGCCAGCATGGTGCGGACTTCGCCGATCGCCTCGGCCAGGGCGGCCGGGTCGCTGGGTTCATCTTCGATGCAGATAGGCTTTCCGCTCTGTGGGAGCGGGGTATGCACCATGTCTCGCGGAATCTCGAGATAGATAGGACGACGGTAGCGCAGCAGCGCCGCGAAGGCGCGATCCATCTCACGTTCGGCGGTGAGCGGGTCGTCGAGCGCCACGGCGGCGACGGTCATGCGTTCGAAGACTTCGCGTTGGGTCGAGAAATCGCGAACCATGTGATGCATGTAGGGCGTCCTGGTCCGTTCGGACAGCCCGGGTGAGCCGGTGAGGAGAACGACCGGCGAGCGCTCCGCATAGGCGCAGGCGACGGCGTTGACGGTGTTGAGCCCGCCGACGCAGTAGGTGACACAGGCGGCCCCGATGCCGTTGATCCGGGCGTAGGCATCGGCGGCGAATCCCGCGCAATCCTCCCGGGTCGTCCCAATGTGTCTGATAGGCGAGGCTTCGATCAACTGGTACAGCGACAAGACATAGTCGCCAGGGATTCCGAAAATGTGGCGGACGCCCAGGCGGTGGAGGCGGTCGAGTACCGCGGAACCGATCGTGGGGATCGAAGGCATGGTCGCGCTCCGAAATGAATAGTCGGATGAGAGAACCTGTCTGCAGGAAACCACACTGCCTCGGCAGGGTCAAGCAGGGCGTTTCGTCCTGAGCTTGTCTTGGATATTGCCGAGGGAATCCCCTTGACCTTTGGGGGGGCCGCACCTGATAAGAGACACATGCATTCATCTGTGGAGAGTTCAACGGCTCGGATCACATTGCTTCAGCCACGTGGGGGGGACGGATCCGCCTCACTCTGGATCTATGCGGGGCATATCGGCAAGGTGGACGGGCAGCCGGCCGCCGGTGATATCGTCGATGTCGTCACTCCGAACGGACGATTCTACGGGCGGGGGCTTTACAATCCTCACTCGAAAATCCGGGTGCGTCTGTTGACCTTCGACGAGACGCCCATCGACGAATCGTTTTGGCGTGAACGCATTCGCCAGGCCGCACGATTGAGACAGCGGGTTGTGACCAATGCTACGGCCTATCGATTGATACACGGTGAGGGAGATCGGCTGCCGGGGCTGATCGTCGACCGGTATGACCAGACCCTGGTCATGCAGACGCTCGCGTTCGGCATGGATCGACGAAAGGCGTTGTTGGGAGAATGGCTGGTGCAGGAGACTGGTGCGTCGGCGGTGTACCTCCGGAACGATGCCAAAAGTCGGACATTGGAAGGACTGCCGTTGGAGCGAGGCTTTCTCATCGGCGGTGGCGCCACGAAGGTTGAGATTGCGGAAGGGCGAGCGAAGTTTACCGTCGATGTCGAGCGAGGGCAGAAAACCGGCTGGTTCTGCGATCAGCGGAAGAATCGATTGGCGGCGGCGCGGTATACGGCAGGGGCGGCGGTGTTGGAAGTCTTTTGCCATACAGGCGCCTTCGGTATCCATGCGGCCTTGGCCGGGGCGACGTCCGTCGAGGGGCTGGATGTGAGCGAAGAGACGCTCGCGTTGGCGCAGGCCCATGCCCGGCTGAACGGGGTGGAGGAAAAATGTCGCTATCGCGCCTGCGACGCATTTACCGAATTGCGGATGCTGGTGAAGGCGGGTGCGCGGTACGATGTGGTGATGTTGGACCCACCGGCCTTCGCGCGTAGTCAACAGGCGGTGCCCAAAGCGTTGGGCGGGTATAAAGATGTGAATCTCTTCGGGATCCGGTTGACCAAACCCGAAGGCTTCCTGGTCACCAGTTCCTGTTCTCACCACATTTCCGAAGGACAATTTTGGGATGCGGTGAGGCTGGCCGCCCGCGATGCTAAACGGGATGTCCGGTTAATCGAGCAGCGCGGACAGAGCGGAGATCACCCGATTTTAGCCAGTATGCCGGAGACGCGCTATCTGAAATGCCTCATTCTGCAGGTGCTCTGATCGCAGCGTGATCCGCTGAGGTCGCGTGAGCAGTCAGTCGCTGGGGGGCTCGAAGTGTCCGGATGGCCGTTGTTGCCAGGGCACGGTGGCCTGACGAGACTGTTTCACCAGACTGCGTAAGCTCATTTCCGCCGCGCGCAGTAGTTTGGGGTCTCCCGCCTGCATCAACGCCGTCAACATCACATACAACGAACGATCCATACGAGAGCCGGTAAGGATCCGTTCCGTGACCGGGTCGCCCTGGCGGGGGAGCGGTTCTTGTTCGTCGCCATCTTCAAACAGGCGGGCGAACGATTGAGGCGATTCAAAAAGCCACGATGGGGGAATGCCGAGCGCCGTGGCGAGCGATTCGATGGTTGTCGCTGACGGGTCGACCTGGTCTGTTTCGATTTCCTCCAATTGGCTCGCTGCAAGTCCGGCGGTCTTGCACAGCACGTCGATGGATTGATTACGGGAAAGTCTCCAGGCTTGTATGAGCGAGCCGATCGGCATGGGTGGATCATACTAGACTTCCTCGTCGGTCTCAATCGTGTCTAGTTTCTGCATTTATATTTTAAATCAATTAGTTATGTCATGTTTCGGCAGGTGGCAGGTGAGGGATGAAATCAGGTACAATGTGGTCGTTCGCAATCCAGTTTGCAAGGAGGGCGGGATCATGTTGGGGACAGATATTCGGGGCATCATGGCTGAAGAAGAAGAGGTTCAGCGTCGTCAACAGGCGCTGAAGTCACTGATGACGATGCGGGCTCGCCAACTCCGCGAGTCGCTTGAGGCACGGATTAAGCGGGCGCGTGATTCCGGCGACTGGACGCACCTGTCAAAGGCGGAGTGCGCTGATCTCCATAAACAGGAAAAGGCTCATCTGAAGTCCCAGCTGGAACAGTTGCAGACCGAGCAGGACCGGACGAGGGGCAAGCTCACGAAGTTGAAACGAGCCAAGGCCAGAGCGCAACGGATTCGCGCCGCGGAAGCGGCTGCAGAGCGGAAGCGACGGTAGTATTCTGGTCAGTGTTCTCTCAGGGTTTCCCTTGATCGGGAAGAGGAGTTAGCCCATGGCGGCTCCTCTTCGACCTCTCCCTCGTGCGTATGCCTCATTCATCCGCCAGCTCTCGCGCGATAGACGCCTCAGAGCGTCGGAGGCCGCGTTCGTGGTCGAAGGCATGCGCGCGTGCGGGGATCTCATTCGCTCGTACCCCAATCAAATTCGTAGCGTCGTGGTGTCGCCCGCTTATCTTCGACAGGAGGGAACGGCGGGTCGTGCCGATCGAGCTCTCCTGGACGTCGTTCAGTACTCCTGTTCAGACGACCTCTTCGCGAAGCTGTCCGACGTTGAAGCCCCGCAAGGCATTCTCGTGGTCGTTCACATGCCAACGTGGGCTCAGGCCGATGGCTTGGGCCGCCCGCAACTCTTGGGCGTGTACGGCGAACGGCTGCAGGATCCGGCGAATGTGGGGACGATCATCCGCACCGCCGCAGGGCTCGGTCTGAACGGGGTCTGGTTGAGTAAGGACTCGATCGATTGCTATCACCCCAAGGTTGTAAGGGGCACGGCGGGAGCGATTCTGGCTATGCCCGTGTTCCAGGGGGTCGCACTCTCGAATTTGTCCGAGGCCGGCTGTTCGATCTATGCCGCCGTGGTGTCGGCGGTTGACTCCGTCGAGTTGACCGCAGTGAAAGGTCGAGCACCCCGATCCATCATTGCCGTGGGGAACGAGAGTCAGGGCCTCGATCCGACAACCGTTTCGGCGGCAACCTGCCGGTTTTCTATTCCTCTGACCAATCGGGTTGAATCGCTCAATGTCGCGGCGTCGGTCGCCATTGCGGCGTATCACTTCGCCGGACTTCCTCTGGATCAGTAGTCTCAGGCAAAACAGCTGACGGCGGGCTCTCGATATGCGGGTTGTAACTGCCTGTGGTGCCGAGGGACAGAATCGAACTGTCGACACCAGCCTTTTCAGGGCTGTGCTCTACCAACTGAGCTACCTCGGCACGTGGGAGAAGCTCGCTTCGGAAGGTGCAGGACGATACCTCAGAAGCCAGGATGGGGTCAAGCCATTTGGTGGCGTTTGGGCATAGAGAGAAGAAGAGGGAGTGAGGTGGTTACCTCACTCCCTCTTGTGGTCGTCACGGGCCGACGTTTATTTCGCGGCGACGATTTCCAATAACTCAACTTCGAAGATCAGCGTTGACCCCGGCTTGATAATGGGGGGCGAGCCACGGTCGCCGTAGGCCAGGTTCGAGGGGCACACGAGGCGGCTCTTGCCTCCCATCTTGATCTGTTGGACTCCTTCGGTCCAGCACTTGATGACCTGGTTGAGCGGGAACGTGGCCGGTTCTCCGCGTTTGACCGAACTGTCGAACACGGTGCCGTCGATCAACGTCCCGTGATAGTGGACCTTCACGGTGTCGGTCGCTTTCGGCGTGGCGCCGGTGCCGGGCTTGATCGGAGTAATCACGATGCCGGATTCGGTTTTTATGGCGCCTTTCTCACCAGCGGCCTTCGTCAGGTACGCTGCTCCGGCTTTTTTTTCACCCTCGGCCACGGCCGACGCTCTCGCCTGCTGCAGTTGTTGAATCTTCGGGCCGAACGTCTGCAGATCGACTTTCGCCGTGCGTTTCAACACCCCATCGGTAATGCCGGTCTTGACGAATTCCAGCTCCGACTCGCTCAGTGAAAATGTTCCGAGTGATTGGCTGATGGCGAGTCCCAGTGCATACAGGGTTTTTTGGTCGTCGTTGGTTGGGTCTCCTGAGGCGGCGAATGCTGGGATCGTTGCCAAGAGAGTGATACTGACTGCGAAGCTGACAATGAGGCGCATGAGTAGTCCTTTCTTGAGAGTGGCGTCATCGACTAGAGCGACACTAACCATACGATAGGAGGTGGTTTCGCACAACTGAAAACTGCCCCCGCAGGCGGGGCAGGTGAGGCGGGCGTCAGTGATCAGGCCGACAGGATAAAATGGCGGAGAGGGAGGGATTTGAACCCTCGGTAGAGATTTTGTCCCTACGACGGTTTAGCAAACCGTTGCCTTCGGCCACTCGGCCACCTCTCCACGCGCAATTGCATTGGGTGTCTGTCCGTGATGGGCAGGTTCGTCAGGGGGATGCATCCGCCAACGAGCGGGCTGATATTACCCCAGCCGGCCTGAGCGGTACAAGTGAAAGGTCGAATCACAGGGGCGCGGTTTACGCGGCCTCGTGTTTTTCGCTGGCCCGGGACTGCGGGCGGTATTTCGATCGCTTGAGCAGAGGTGAGATGGTGGTTGAATGGGCGCGCCCTTCGGTTGGAGCGACGCCTTTGAACGGGGAGGAGGTGTAGCGAAGTTCGATGGTGCTGGGGCGGATCACACCGCTTAGAGCGAGCATCTGCAACGCTTTCTTAGTCTGTGCACGGCGTTGTCTGTAGCGAAGCCATCGTGTCAGGGGCATAGTGAAACCTCTTTCTCGTCCAAAGATTGGCGTGGGATTACATCCACAAGATCTTGCCGAAGTCTTTGTCGATGCCTCGCGGGCTCTGGCAATGCGTGCAGCGCGCGAACAACTGGGATTCGTCCGGTGTCAGAGTAGAGCGGAGCACGATTTGATAGGTGTGCCCTCCGCAGGAGTGGCAAGCTTTACCGCGGATTTCTCTGCGAATCGCGCCGACTTTGCCGACTTGCTTTTGCATGGGTCCCTCCTTGCTCCCTGCCGGTTTGCCTGGTTGTCTGAGGCTGACTCCGGGTGCTGATGGGCGTCAGGATAGGGAATTTGATGGGGGCTGAAAATACCGTAGAGGTAGGAACGGATTAGCCTAAAGAGGGAGGAAAATCTTGTCTATCTGCTCGGATGTGTAAGGTGTGAAAATTGTAATTTTTAAATAGTATCAATATATTACGATTTATATGTGGTGTGAAAGGTTACGTTTTGTTGGCGATGTGAGCAGGGAATAGTTGGTCTGGATGTGGCGGAGGGGGCGAGATTTGAACTCGCGGATGGGTTACCCCATCTCCAGTTTTCAAGACTGGCACGTTCGGCCACTCCGTCACCCCTCCGTTGGCCGTTGCGGAGATTATGTGGCGCTATTTTTTGATGCAGTCAAGTCCACCCATATAGGCTTGGAGGGCGGGGGGGACTAGAACGGTTCCGTCCGACTGCTGATAGTTTTCCAAAATGGCCACCAGTGTCCGGCCCACGGCGAGTCCTGAGCCATTGAGAGTATGAACAAAGTCGGTTTTCGCGTCTTTCTTGCCGCCCTTCGGCCGAAACCTGATATTGGCCCGTCTCGCCTGGAAGGCGTCGAAGTTACTGCAGGAGGAAATTTCACGGTACTGCTGTTGGGACGGAAGCCAGACTTCAATATCGTAGGTCTTGGTCGAAGAAAATCCCATGTCGCTGGTACAGAGAGCCATGACACGGTAGGGCAAGCCTAATCCTTGAAGGATATTCTCCGCATGCCCGGTCAGCCGTTCAAGTTCGGCGTGAGACTGATCAGGTTTGCTGAACGCGACAAGCTCCACCTTGTTGAATTGATGTAGGCGAATCAATCCCCGGGTGTCCTTCCCATAGGAGCCCGCTTCCCGTCTGAAGCAGGGAGTAAAGGCGGCGTAGCGAAGCGGCAGAGCCTCTTCATCCAGTACTTCGTCCCGATGCAGGTTTGTGACCGGCACTTCCGCCGTAGGGATCAAGAAATAGTCTTCGTCTTTGAGCCGAAACAAGTCCTCTTCAAATTTTGGAAGTTGGCCGGTGCCTGTCATAGTCGTGCGATTGACCATGAGCGGGGGCAGCACCTCTCGGTAGCCGTGGTGCGCCGTGTGCCGATCCAACATGTAATTGATGAGCGCCCGTTCCAATCTGGCTCCCGCGCCGGTCATCACGGAAAAACGGGCTCCGGCGAGTTTCGCCGCACGATCGAAGTCGAGGATGCCGAGGGCTTCTCCGATTTCCCAATGCGGCTTGGCGGGAAAGTCGAACGAGGGGTGGGTTCCCCACCGGCGGATCTCGACATTGTCCCCCGCGTCTTGTCCGGGTGGCACCGATTCGTGGGGCACGTTCGGAATTCGCAAATTCAGGTCGGCTAGCGAGTCTTCGGCGGCGCGCAAACTGCCCTCAATGTCGCGGATGCGCTCGCCGAGCTGTTTCATCGTCGCCATGGCCTCGTCGGCGGGCTGCTTTTCCCGCTTCAGGCGGGCGATCTCGTCGGACCCTTTCTTGAGCTCGTGTCGGAGTTGCTCGACTTGGGTCGTCAGGCTGCGGCGCTCCTCCACGAGTTTCTTCATGGCGTCCCAGGGCACGTCGGCGCCGCGTCGACCGAGACGTTCGCGAATCGAATCCAGATTGTCTCGCAACTGGCGGAGATCGTACACGGAGCGCCCTCCAAAAGTGCGTGGAATCTAGCACCTGGTCGGAGGAGAGTCAACGAATCCGCTGTGTTTCGGCGTGACGGCCTCGCGTGGACCATGGCCGTTGACATTGCCGGAGGCAACGGACACGATAGCCGCATGCGCGCCGTGGCCAATCCACCCAATCCCTTCGAGTCGGCTCATCGGGAACTCTTGATTCCCGCGCCGGCGGTGGCCCTCACTGTCTACGAAGATGCCACGCGGGAGATCCTCAGCCGCAATGAGAGTCCCGATCTGCCCTTTCGCTGGAGCGTGAACCCGTATCGGGGGTGTTTTCACGCCTGCGCCTATTGCTATGCCCGCCCCTCCCACGAATATTGGGGCTTCGGTGCCGGGACGGATTTCGAGAGTAAGTTGATGGTGAAGGAAGCGGCGCCGAGCTTGTTGCGTCGTGCGTTCGAGCGGCCGTCGTGGGAGGGGGAGCTCGTTGTGTTTTCCGGCAACACTGATTGCTATCAGCCGCTCGAAGCCTCCTACGGTTTGACGCGCGCCTGTCTGGAGGTGTGCGCTGAGTTCCGAAATCCCGTCGGGGTGATTACCAAAGGTGCCTTGGTGCTGCGCGATCTGGATGTGTTGACCGAGTTGCATCGGAAGGCGTGGGTCCGAGTGTACCTGAGTATTCCGTTTGCCGATGAGACAACGGCGCGGGCGATGGAGCCGCATGCACCCTCCGTCGATAAGCGATTCGAAGTTCTCGAGCGGCTGTCCCAAGCGGGGATCGCGACGGGTATTTCGGTTGCCCCCATCATCCCCGGACTCAACGACGGCGATCTTCCGGCCCTGCTCAAACGGGCCCGCAAGGCAGGTGCACAGGCGGCGACCTGTTCTTTGTTACGCCTGTCTGGCAGTGTGGAGACGGTGTTTCTGGATCGGATTCGTGAGGCGTTCCCGGATCGTGTCGAAAAGATCACCAACCGGATTCGTGAAGTACGCGGCGGACAACTGTCCGAGTCGGCGTTCTTCGCCCGGCAACAGGGAAGCGGGATCTATTGGCGGACGATCGAGCAGTTGTTCGAGTTGGCAACACGTCGAGCCGGTTTCGACGAGGGAATGGATGAGGCGATTCCCGATACGTTTCGTCGTTCTCAGAGAGGACAAATGGCGTTGTTCGATTCAGAGGAGGCAGGATGAATCATAACCCGGGGTTTCTGCAGCTCGTGGAGCGTGTCCGGGCCCGTGTGAAAGAATGTACGGTCGCGGATGTGCTGGGCCGCATGGCTCGGAACGAGTCGTTTCATTTGGTCGATGTGCGTGAAGATCACGAGTTTGCCAAGGATCACGCGCAAGGCGCGCGGCATCTCGGCAAGGGCATCATCGAGCGGGACATCGAGACCGTCATCCCCGAGAAAGCGGCGCCGATCGTGCTGTATTGCGGCGGGGGATTTCGGTCCGTGTTGGCGGCCGACGCGTTGCAGCAGATGGGCTATACGAACGTGGTATCGAT
>JAXLZJ010000050.1:0-19322 GCA_046350995.1 Nitrospira sp. | reverse complement strand
CCAGGAAGTCGGCGGACCCGTGGTTCAGAGCCGCTTCGCACGCACGGCGCTGCCAGTCACGCAGCGGAACCGTCCAGGAAGGAAGTGTTTTCATACGTTGCAGGAAATCGAGCCACCGCGGGCGGAATCGGGTGCGGATGCGAACGGCATCGGCGGACCGGAGGCGCGTCTAATCGAGCCAGTCTTTCTCTTTGAGCTTCCTCGGCAGATACTTGTTCGTCAGGTACTGGAAATCCTTGTTGGCAAGAGCGTCCAGTTCGTACTTCAGGCCGCTCGAGAGCATACGTTTGATTTCCGCCTGCCAGGACGGCTTCTGGAACCACTGGTAGTTCATCAGCTCCTTCGCCCGGGCGATGTCCTTCTCGTTCAGCTTGATGCCGACATTGCGCGGGAGTCCGTACCGTTCGGGGTCGGCGCTGGACAGCCCCATGAATTTGGCTTTCGGAATGGCCATCCGCTGGCTTTCGAACGCGAGGTTGATCGACCCCTGCTTGATGACGGAGTAAATGTAATACCCCCAGGGATCGTTATCGACGAGCACGTAGACCGGCAGTCGGTGTTCTTCATGCAACCGGCGCGCGAGCCGACGGACGCCCCGCGGAGGCTGCCCGTTGCCCGTCAGCAGGATGCAGTTGTAGCGGCGCCAGAACTTGTCCTCCGACAGGCGGTTCCACTGCGTGCCTTTTTCGACGAGCAGCACGAAGTCGGCCGTACAGCGGCGGATCTCCAGATATTCCGGTTCGACGATCGACGGCACGGAGTACCCGCCCTTGCCCAGCTTCGAGCAGTCCACCCGATCGCCGTCGTCGCCGAAGACCACCGGGCCGACGATGCTCCCACTGTTCTCGGCGCGCACGTGCAATTCTTCCCGCAACGCCGCGAGCGAGACTTCCAGATCCTCGATGACGGGATCGGACTCGTCCTGGGTATCGAACGTGTTCTCGTGCGAATCTTTGATCGTGTGTTTGGTCCGGTAGTAAATTTCGCGCAACGACGTCGTCAGATCGGCGCGCTGCAATTCCGCCAACGCATCGGCGACGAGCACCGTCTGCATGAATTTCTTGGCCATGCCGACATTGAAGAACGAGCGCGCCTGCTTCTTACCGCCCATCTCGATGAGTCCCTTGCGCTCGTTGAAGGCCACGTTCGACAGGGCGCGAATCGGAATCGAGAACGTGGGATCTTTGGACCGGTCCGCCGCCGTGACCACGATGTCGGCAAGGCCGATCAGTTTCTTCTCCACCGTCGTCGTCTTTTTCTGTTTCGTCGCCATGGCCTACTTCTTTCCGCGCGCGGCCGGTTTCGACCCGCGCGCCGGTTTCGCCGAGCCGCTTCGGGCCTTGTCTCCATACAGGGCCATTTGTGCGGCCTTGCCTTTGCCCCTCTTCCCTGTTCCCGTGCCCCCATCGGATGAGCCGGCGGAGGACTTCCCGTCGGCAGACTCGGCAGCGGCCGTATTCGACTCGATCTGCGCCGCCAGTTCCGCCTCTCCCTCCACTCCTTCGGCCGTCACGATGATGGAATGAGGCAACCCTTCCGGTCCCGAACCGGTCTTCCCGAGCGCTTCGTCGGTTTTCTGCCCGCCGGTACGGGAGGTGGCGATCTTCTGTAACTGCTGCTTGAGCTTCTCCTTCGGCAACTTGCCGCCCTTCAACCGGGCGCAGGCCTCGACGACTTCTTCGATGTACAGTTCGAAAATGTTCCGCCGCCGATACTCGCTGGCCGCCCGCTCCCGGCGCCGCAAGAAGAGGCCGAGGCGCCGGCCGCATTCGCGCAACGCCAACGTGATTTCTTTTTGAATTTCGTCGTAATCCGCGATCGCTTCTTTTGATTCGCTGGTGAAGGGCACCCACACCGAGGCCATATGGACGAAGATCACCATCGGCCCGGCCGGCAACGCACCGCGCGACTGCGAGATACCGTAGTGCTTCCAGGTAGTGCTGAGCACCGCTTTGAATGTCGAACAGGCCGACTGTTGATAGAGCAAGGGGACCCGGTTGGCGTACCGGATGACCCGTGCGAGCTCCGAGTCGCCCTCGTCCTCTTCCCCCTCCGCCTTCGGTCCGGCCGGCTGTTGCGGCCTCGCCTGATCTTCCGGCCGATGCCCGTAGGCCAGCCCTGCTTCGATGATGAAGGGATTCCCCCGATACACGGCCGGCGGCCGGCTCACGGCGGTATAGAATTCACCTTTGATCTGTTTGTAGAGCCCCGACAGAATCGCTCTCTCCCCGATGGGGGAGATGCAGTTCGTCGGCGGGGCCATGATTTTCGTGGCTTGCACGGTCCGGTAGAGCGTTTCAGCCGCCGGTCCCTTCAAGTCGCGGGGCTTCATGTTCGGCGACACCTTCGCCGTTTTGCACATCTCCTCCGCCAATTGCAGCGACACGCGGCAGAAGTCGCTCGACAGAAAGCCGGACAGCGAATGACTCTTCGTGTCCTGCAGCATCTTGAGCAACATACCGAATTCGATGCCGTAGGGATGCGGCTTGATCTCGCGCGGGGACGGCGGCAGTTCGTGATAGGTCCGCGGATATTCCTTCCGCTCCCCTTCCGGCGTCAGATAGATCAGGCGTACGTGGGGGTTGGCGATGGACGTCTGCTCCAACCATTCGTCGACCGAGGCCCGGCCTTTCTGGTACTTGCCCTCGACCTCCAGCGCCACCTGGGTTCCCTGCGGCTGGGGCCACTCGATCTGCTTGCTCTCGTGTACAAGCGGCTCGTTCTTCTTGGTATCGATCTGTACTTCGAAGAAATGGGCGGCGGCTTTCGGCCCCGTCTTCGAAATGATCCGGACCGGTTTCCCAGTCGTGAGCTGACCATACATGCCGGCGGCTGAGATGCCGATCCCCTGCTGGCCGCGGCTCATACGCATACGGTGAAACTTTGATCCGTAGAGAAGCTTGGCGAAAATTCGCGGGATATGCTGGCGCACGATCCCCGGACCGTTGTCGGTCACCGTGATCCGGAACTTGCTCGCCTGACTCGGCGCGATCGGTGCGCCGTCCGAAACCACTTCGAGGGCGACCGTCACGTCCGGCAAGATCCCGGCTTCCTCGCACGCGTCGAGCGCATTGTCCACCGCTTCCTTTACGCAGGTCAGGAGCGCTTTGCGGGGGTTGTCGAAACCCAATAGATGGCGGTTCTTCGTGAAAAACTCGGAGACGGAGATTTCCCGCTGCCTGGCGCCCATCTCGACCGCCGTTACCTGTTGGACCGGCTTTGCAGCGGGCTTCTTCCGATCGGCGGTTTCGGCGGTGGTCATGCTAGAAGCCGGTACTGTCTTTTCGCTTGATCGAGATTTTGCCATTGGTCCTCTCAGAGACACGGGTCGAAAAGTGCGCGGCATTGTACACAGATCGAGGGCGAGAGAAAACCCTCCAACGGAAGACGACCCGCTGTGAAGTGGGATAGATCAGAGAGGTGATCTGCGCCGACGCTGTTAGGGTGGAGGGAGCACGCACCTAACCGAGGACGATTAGGTACGGCGGAGATCGTGGGAGAACTTTAGGCTTCCCAGTACGAGCTGGGCCTGCACACCATCCTCACGCTTGATCCCCTGATGAACCATATTCCCTCGGGGCGTTAACTCCCCCCACTCCGCTACCCTAGGCTCCCACATCTGCCGAGTCAAGTCTGCACTCACCCCCAATGTGATTCACGTCACGGCACATGGAGCCCAGAAATATTTTTTTTAAACGGGGTCTCCGGTTGTCGTACTGAAAACTTCCGACCTATCGCCTTCATATCTTGGTTATTTCTTCAGATGTAGGCGTCCGTCGCGGACCTGTCTTTCGTCCTCCCCAACTTCTGTGGATAACTCTGTGTAAGGACCCTACGAGCGCGGTGAAACAGCCGATGAGCACAGTCAGGCGAGCAGATTGCCTATTTTTTGTGCATTGTGCCCAGGCGAGGCATACCACAATATTTTGCGGCTTGACGAATGAATCGAATTCTTTTCCACAATCCGTTGTCGGGCTGATTTCTGATAATACTGAATAAAACACGGAAACCGGCCCACAAAAGTCAATAGGTCCAAATGTCGTGGGTTATACACAGCTCCACAGAGCTGTTGTGGAAAAATGGCCCTACCGAATCAGCCTATGCAGGTCTGCCGCATTTATATGCGAAGGGGTATAGTTCGCTCGTGGCCCGAGCGGATGGGGCCGCACCGCCCGCGCCGGTTAAAGGACCGACCAGGGACACCGATATTCTTGATAGCATGAGTTGTACGTTCCAGTGAGGCCGATCTCCGTGATGGAATCGATGGCAGACCAAGACGTCCGTGCCGCATGGACGAAGCTCGCCCAAGACGCCAGAACCGCCGTGCTCCTCACAATGCGGAACGGCAAACCCTTCGGCTCCCACGTCCCCTACGTCTTCAGTGATGACTGGACACGCGCCTACCTTCACCTCAGCCGGCTGGCTCTTCATACCCAACACTTGCTGCAATGTGCGGAGGTCTCGCTTTTTCTGTCCGAACCGGACCGGCCTGAAAAAAACCCTCTGGCGTTGCGTAGAATGAATCTTCAAGGCACGGCGAAGGAGTTGGCGGGAACGGATTCGAATTACGCGGCCGTCAAAGATCGGTACCTCAAGCGTTTTCCTACCTCGGCCATGCTGTTCGGGTTCGGCGATTTTTCGCTCTGGGAGTTACGGTTGGAAGACGCCCACCTGGTTCTGGGATTCGGGCAAGCCTATCAGTCCACCGCCGACGCGCCGGACCGGTGGGTCCATCAAGTACCTGAGCAGAAAAAATGATATGCCGTCGAGGACGGTTTACCGCCGGCGGCTTCGCCCAAACCATGCGGTGGCGGCACCCAATGCGATGCCGCCGATAAAGGTCAACCCCAACACGGTCCAAGCGACGCCGGCGGCGCTCCGCTCACGATTTCGGACATAGCGTCCCGCCTGCGTATTGACAGACGCTTCTCCACCCATCCACACCGTCGACTCGTCGGGTCTCTCGGACTCGCTTGTTGTCGCGGGAATGATCCGGATCCGCCGCCGCTCTGTCCCCTCATCCATACCGAAGCTGGTTACTCCATACGGCCGGGCTACTCGCCCCCTTCATCGGACTCCCACGGATATACCGGTGTCACGATCGGTTTGTATGTCGGGACCGGCACGGGAAACGTCGCGACCTCCACGACCCCCGCAACCGTCCGCGCAAAGAACATCCCGATGCCGTCGAACGGACCGCGTAACGCCGCCGTCACCCACCCCTCGTTCGTCCCGACTGCATAGATCTGCCGAGGGACTTCAATCCAGCCGGTGGACACGTTGGCCAGACCGCGAATGAATTTTTGCGAGATGCGGTCCTGGAGCGGCAACTCTTCGTCCGCCTGCGCGAGAGTCACGGAAAACATGAGGCACGCCGCCGCCAGCATGACAACCCGCCCCCACCGGCGCGATTGAGGCGCATTGCCGGAGCGGTGCCTGTTGCCTTGCAACTCAGGAACGCTTTGGTTATGGTACCCGACGATGGACCGACCTCGTGCTCGCCAGCTGCTCCTCGCCTGCACGAGTGGCTTGCTGCTCCCGCTCTGCTTTCCAAAGATTCGATCTGGGTCTGCTCGCCTGGATCGCCATGATTCCCCTCCATCTGGCCCTTGATACTGCGACGAAACGCCGCGCCTTCTGGATTGGATGCCTGACTGGAGGCACGTTTGGATTCACCGGGATCATGGCCTGGGTCGTGACGGCCATGACGACCTACGGAAAGTGCCTCTGCCGATCAGTTATGCCATTCTGCTGTTGCTCACCGCCTATCTCGGCGTCTATGTCGGAATCTATAGTTGGAGCGTCGTCTGGTTGCGTGAATTTTTACCACGTTACGGAATTTTCTCCCCTCGTGGGTGCTGTTGCCTCGAACTCACTCGGACGTATTTCCTGTCCGGCCTGCCCTGGTGTTTATTGGGCTATTCCCAATATCGGAACCTCGAAGTGATCCAGGTCGCCGACCACCTCGGCGTGTACGGCGTGTCCTTCCTCATCATCCTCCACGTCAATCCGCAGGCGCGGAAATTCTGTTGTGGCTCATGCCGTTCGCTCGAGGGGTCCGTCGAAGAGCTGCCCTGGGAACTGGCGCTGATTACATCCCTTCTGATGGGACTCACCTGGATCTACGGCGCGGCGCTCCTCGATCCGGCCATAATAAGCGGCCGCGAAAACGTCCGTGCGGAGTGGGGCTGGTCCAGCCGTGTCGACCAAGCAGTGAAGTGGGACCCGACATTCCGCGACAAAACCATGCAACGGTTCGATCGACTGATGGTTCGGGACCGATGTCGATCTGGTGATTTGGCCCGAAGCGGCCACGCCCTTCCTTTTCGAACAGGAAAAGGAATATCAACTGCAATTGATGGCCTGGGCCGATCGCGCCAAAGGCGCCGCTCCTCTTCGGAAGTCCCGCGCTGCGGTTCTATCCCGACCGGCGGCCGTATCTGTTGAACAGCGCCTACCTGCTGGCGGCCGACGGGACGCTGCTCGACCGCTACGACAAACACCGTTCTTGGTGCCGTTCGGAGAATACATCCCGCTGAAGTCGTCTGCTGTTCTTTCTGGATAAGCTGGTCGAGGAAGGCATCGGCGACTTTGAAGCCGGCCCCGGCGGCACGGTTCTGTCGCTCATGCCAGAAATCCCCAGTCCGGCACCCCTGCGTCAGCCCGCCCCATCACGTTCGGCGTGGCCATCTGTTACGAAAGTCATTTTCCCGATCTCGTCCGGCAGTTCGCGGCCAATGGAGCCGAGTTTCTGGTCACCATCACCAACGACGGATGGTTCGGAGCTTCGTCAGCTCCGGCACGAGCATTTCGCCATGGTTGTCTTCCGGTCGGTCGAGAACCATTTGGCATTTGCCGCTCGGCGAACACAGGGATCACCGGGGCGATCGATCCGTTCGGGCACATTCTGCAATCGACCCCGATCTTCACCGAAGAAGCCGTGGAAGCCACCATTCCCGTCTTCGGCAGCCGCGCGCCTTCTGGCGGTATGGGGATGTGTTTGCCTACGGCGCAATGGTAATCTGCGCGCTGTTGTGGCTGCTCAATCTGGTCCGTCCGAAGGAACCGGAACCGGGCACCGCCATCACCCCGGCGTAATCGCTCGTCAGTCGAAAGGATAGGGTCGAGTCGCGTGCGGCGCAGCGTCGGCGAGCCTCGGAACTACGAGGGCATCTTTGACCGGCTCGCATGACCTCCGACCTCGAAGAACTCGAAGCCAAGATGGGGGAACCCACCTTTTGGAACGACACCCGGTCCACCGCGTCCGTCAGCAAAAGTACGCTGGAACGGGAGCTGACCCAGTGGCGCGAGGTGGAAGCCAAGATCGACGATCTGCAGGCCCTCCTGGAACTGGCCGAAGAATCCCGTGATGAATCGCTCGAACGGGAACTGACCGCCGGACTGAACCAGTTCGAGCCGAAACTGGCGGCGATTCGGGTCGAGATGCTGCTTTCCGGCGAACTGGATACGAACAACGCTCTCGTCGCCATTCACCCCGGTGCAGGCGGAACCGAGTCGCAAGACTGGGCCCAGATGCTGCTCCGCATGTATGTCCGCTGGGCGGAAACAAGAAATTCAAAGTCGAAACCTTGGATCTGTTGCACGGCGACGAAGCCGGCATCAAGTGGTGACCATCTCCGTCACCGGTCCTTACGCCTATGGCTATTTGAAGGCGGAAGCGGCGTCCATCTGGTCCGCATCTCCCGTTCGACGCCAACAAACGCCGCCATACTTCGTTCGCGTCCGTCTTCGTCTATCCGGAATTGAACGACGACATCGACGTGGTGATCGAGGATAAAGATCTCCGCATCGATACGTTCCGGGCCGGCGGCGCGGCGGACAGAACGTGAACAAGGTGGAGACGGCGATCCCGCTCTCCACGCACCTGCCGACGGGCATCGTCGTGCCATGCTGGAGAACGAACGGTCGCAGTTGCAGAACCGCATGGGAGCCATGAAGATCCTCAAGGCGCGCCTCTACGAAGTGGAACAGAAGAAGAAGGAGGCCGAGTTCAACGCGATCGTCGAGGAAAAGACATCGCCTGGGGCAGCCAGATCCGGTCCTATGTATTCCAGCCCTACCAGATGGTCAAAGACCACCGAACCGGCTACGAAACGAGCCAAGTGAATAGCCGTGATGGACGGCGACCTCGACGGATTTATCGAGGCCTACGGAAAAATGACGGGCGCGTTACTGGCGCCGACCAACGCCGAAGCCGATGAGGGTAGGGAGCGATAAAGGCGGCCCATGGATGAACTGAACGAACAGCGACAACAACGGATCAAAAAGGCGGATGAACTGCGCGCGGCGGTAACCATGGGGGGCGATTCGAGGTCAAAGACGTGATCAAACTGCACGGCGAAAAATCCAAAGTCCTCGACAGGAACAGATCCGCGTCACCTTCGCCGGCCGCGTCGTGGCGCTCCGGCGGTTCGGCAAAGCCGGGTTCGCCGTCCTGCAAGGTGGTCGGACAAGCTCCAGGTGTACCTCAAGAAAGACCTGCTCACCGAACAGGCCTATAGGGTGACCGAGCAGCTCGACCTCGGCGATTGGATCCAGTTACCGGCACGCTCTTCCGCACCAAGACCAATGAGTTCACCGTCGAAGTCCGCGAGAGCTCACCTTCCTCAGCAAGGCCCTACGGCCACTGCCGGAGAAGTGGCACGGCCTCACCGACGTCGAGACGCGGTACCGGCAACGTTACGTGGACCTGATCGCCAATCCGGAAGTCCACGGCATCTTCGCCGCGCGTAGCCGTATCATCGCCGGCATCCGGTCCTCTCATCGAACGCGGGTTCCTTGAAGTGGAAACACCGATGATGCACCCGATTCCCGGCGGCGCCGCGACAAACCTTCGTCACCCACCACAACGCGCTGGGCGTGGACCTCTATCTGCGCATCGCGCCCTGAACTGTATCTCAAGCGGTTGATCGTCGGCGGATTCCCGCGCGTGTTCGAAATCAACCAGAACTTCGAAACGAAGGCATTTCGACAATCCACAATCCCGAATTCACGATGCTGGAGTTCTATGTCTCCTACGCCGACTATCACGACTTAGTCTCCATCTGACCGAAGACATGATCTCGACGTTAGCCCAACAGATCCTCGGGAAAACCGTGATCAGTACAAGAACCGGGAGAGATCACGCTCACACCGCCCTGGCGGCGCTGGTCGTATCACCAGTCGATCTTGAAGTGAACAAGCTTGACGCGTCGGTCCTGAAGGATCGCGACAAGGCCGCCGCGGCCGCGAAGTCGCTCGGCATCCAGGTCGATCCGAAGGCGACGCTCTTCAACGAGATCTTCGAAGAAACCGTCGAGCCAGATCTGATTCCGGCCGACGTTCATCACCGACTACCCGATCGAGATTTCCCCGCTCGCCCGGCGCAAGGATGGACCCCTCGCTCACCGACCGGTTCGAGCTCTACATCGCCGGCCGCGAGATCGCCAACGCATTTCCGAGTTGAACGACCCGCTCGACCAACGCGAACGGTTCGAAGGCCAGGCGGCGCAGCGAAGCGGGCGACGAAGAATTATCTGGTCGACGAGGACTTCCTGCAGGCACTGGAATACGGCATGCCACCACATCCGGTGAAGGCATCGGTATCGATCGGCTGATCATGCTGTCCACGATCAAGCATCGATCCGGGACGTCGTCCTCTTTCCTCAATTGCGGCAGGAGAAGTAATCGACGATGGGGACACCCTACGAGATTTTCGTCGGCCTCCGGTATTTGCGTGCCAAACGACGGAACCGGACCATCTCGCTCAACACCTTCGTCTCGATCGCCGGGATTACGCTCGGTGTGGCGGCGCTCATCGGCACCGTCAGGATCATGACGGGGTTCAAGGAAGACATTCGGGCCATCCTCGGTACGACCGCCCACATCATCGTCCAGGACCGAATGAAGATGGTATGGCCGATTACGACCCGACGACAAGAAAATTGAAGAAGTCCCGGACGTGGTCGCGGCGACTCCTTCGTGCTGGGTGCTGCTGACGACGCCCAACGGCGTCCAGGGCATCGTGATCCGCGGCATCGACCCTGAAGGGAACGTCACCGAACTCGCCAAGAATCTCGGAACGGGGGAACTGTCGGATCTCAGCAAACCGGTTAAGATCAAGCAACCGCTGACTGACGATCCCACAGGCCCGCCGGTCGAGACGGAAAAACCCGGCATCATTCTCGGGGAAAGAGCTGGCGATGCGGCTGGGCGCCTTCGTCGGCGACACCGTTAACGTCGTCTCGCCGGTCGGTCCGATCAGCGCGATGGGCATGGTGCCGAAAATCCGCACGTTCGCCGTGGTCGCTCTTCCGCTCAGGCATGTACAGAATACGACTCCTCCCTCGCCTACATTGACCTTGCAGAGGCCAAAAGTTTTTCAACATGGGCGAAACCGTCAGCGGGATCGAGGGTGGGGGGCGGACACGTCGTCGCGAGATCGCCCACAGCGATTCGCTCGGCTTCGTCTACGGCGCACGGACTTGGATGCAGATGAATCGCAACGCTTCTCCTTACTCAAACTCGAAAAGACGATGATGTTGCCTCTCCTGCTGGTGCTGATTACCATCGTGGCGTCCTTCAACATCGTGAGCACCCTCACGATGATGATCGTTACGGAAGCAGAAGGGGTACCGATCTAAAAGCCATGGGGGCAACACGGAAGAGCATCCGCCGTATCTTCATGTTGAACGGGCTGATCATCGGCTTCAGCGGCACGGCAATCGGCATTCCCCTCGGCTATGCGTTCCTCTGGTTGATCAGGCCTTTGCTGGACTTCCAGGTCAGGCGGTCTGTGCATTCTCGAGGATTTCCGGTCCATGTCCAGGCACTCGACGTCCTGCTGGTCGCCGGATCCGCCATCTCATCAGTTTCGCCGCCACCGTCTACCCATCGCTCCAAGCAGCGGAAGCGAACCGGTCCGCAGCGGAATACGAATGACCGCATCCGTACCCTCACCGCCGTCTGGCAACGGTCAGCCGCTGATTCGCATCGCGAATCTGCACAAGGCCTTTACGATGGGGGCGCGTGAACTGGCGGTGCCGAGGCATCAATCTCCGAGATTCCACGTGGACAGATGGTCGCGGTGGTCGGAGCCTCAGGGCGAGCAAGAGCACCGTGCGCCATCATGGGGATGTTGGATACGCCGACGGAAGAGGCACCGTGTACTTCGATGACCAGGATTTGTTTCAACTGACCGAGGCGCAACAGGCCGGAGTTCAGGGAATCGGCGGATCGGGTTCGTATTTCCGTCACCTCCTGCCGGAATTTACGGCACTGGAGAATGCCTGCATGCCGGCGCTCATCCAACGATGGAGGAAGTGGAGGAGGAGGCGACGCTCCTCTCAGGAATCGGACTGGGTCAGCGGCTCCATCATAAGCCGAGGGGAATTGTCCGGTGGCGAACGGGTCGCCGTCGCGCGCCGCCCTCCTCCAAAAGCCTGACCTCGTTCTCGCGGATGAAGGCCCCACCGGCAACCTCGACACCCATGCCGGCGTTCGCTCTTCTCCCTCCTCAGAGAGCTCAATCGCTCCCGTGGTACCACCTTCGTCATCGTTACCCGCAACGACAAGCTCTCCGCCCAGTCCGGCCGCATCGTTTACATGCAGGACGGCATGATCGTCTAACTCTTGACGAGTCCGGGTGAGATCCCTAGACTGCGGTCATCGTTGAATATCTATTATTCTATCGATCGTTTCGGGAGTGCTCGATCATGACACCTTTACGTCTTCATACCGGTCTCCTGGCCCTCCTGCTGATGCTTCCCGTCAGGCACTTGCGGTGGAATTCACGGTCGTCGGACCCCGGGGACGTGGAATGGAGGCGGGGCCGAGTCGCCTTATTTTTCGATGCCCTTGCTTTTATTGAACCCGGCCTGGCCTGGCCTTGACCCAGACAGTGGATGTTCGGATGCGGTCTCGTAGCGCAGGGCTGCGACAGGTCGGCGTCGTAAAAGCGATGAAAGACATCGAAGACCTTGGCCTCGGCTCGTCACGGCCAACGCGGCTCGGGCTCAAGAATTGGCGAATCGTTTGAACCGACCGGGAGCGTCGCTGTATGCCAACGGAACGGCAGGTCTCTATTTCAAAGGACACTTCGGCGATCATGCGTTCGGTTTCAATGTCTCGGATGTGGCGACGGCAGGCGGATTCATGTCGCGGCCGGTGACCGTGACCCCGGGCTCGCCCATCACCGTCGACGGACAAAGGGCCCTCCGTGGCCTCGAGGCCCGCCAGGTCGCCTTTTCATACGCCTATGCGTTTGCAGACAAGACCTTTGCCGTCGGCATCACGGCCAAAGCCATCCAGGGAGCCTCCTACGTCGGCACTGCGACGATTAACGGACAAGACATGACCCTCTCGGATAATTTCGGTAAGGCCAAGCTGACCACCGCGTTTGGTGTTGATGCCGGCGCGATTTACCGGCCGGCCTCCTGGCTGCGCTTCGGCGTCGTCGCCAAAGACATCAATCAGCCGGAATTCGACGCTCCGGATGGCACCAAGATGAAACTGGTTCCCCAAATTCGCGGCGGCGTGGCCGTCAACCCCTATTCGTCGCTGACCTTGACGGCCGACATGGACGCCACCTCGAACAAAACATTCGTGCCCGGAGTGAAGAGCCAGGTCCTCAGCGTGGGAGCGGAACAGACGATCTTGAACGAGTTTCTGTCTCTCCGAATCGGCGCGTATAAGAATGTGCAGGATGCCGCCGCGATCATCACACCGACTGCAGGGTTCGGCCTACGCATCTTTGCGTTTCGGATGGATTTCGGCGGAGGATATGATTTTCGTGAGCGCGGCGTCTTAGCCTCAGGCTCTCTCTCTTTGACGTTCTAATGGTATACTGAGATCCATGACCTTCACGATGTTCACTCGAACAGTCCTTCTCGGAAGTCTCCTGAGCCTCTCGCTGGTCGGCTGCAGCGGGCTGCAGGAAATGTGGGAAGGGCCGGGCGCGAAGGTCTTCCGTCCTCAATCCATTGCAGTGCTGCCACCCATGGCCAGCCAGTACGACAGCGCTCGGGAAGACATTCAAGAAGTCTTGGCCGGTTCTTTAAGCAAGGCAGGGCGCATCGAGCGGGTAGTGCCGGCCGAACAGGTCACCGACATTTTTCAGGGATCGAGAGACGCCTTCGACTCCCTCGTGTTCTATTTCTCCCGCCTTGAAATGACCGGCCAATCGGACAAGGACTCGGCCATCAAGCTCGGCAAGGCGCTCAACGTCGAATCGTTTCTCGTGATTCGGATCAATGCGTGGGAATATTCTCGCAAGGAAGGCGACAACGTCGGGCGGGTCGGACTCAGCATGCGGTTGATCGACGCCACCACCGGTGCCACCATCTGGAAAGCCCGTCACGAAAAGGCCAGTAGCTATATGTTCTTCAAGCCGAACTTGAAGGATGTCGCCGCCGAACTCACCGACGAAATGATCAAGTACATGCCGCCGGCGGTCAATTCAACCAAACGATAGACCGATCCATCCGCCGACGATCCGTTACACACGCCGGCCGTTTGTCTTCATCATACTTGGCGGGAACTACCGGGGAGCGGTCGCTGTGGACTGTTTCATCGCCGCCTTGAGCGACCCGACGAAAGCGCCGACTTTGGACGGCATATCGGCCCCTTGTTGATGCGCCGCGATCTGCTTCACGATCGCGCTGCCGACGATCACGCCGTCGGCCATCGCGGACACGCGGGCCGCATCCTCCGGGGTTGAAACACCGAACCCCACGGCAACAGGCGTGCCGGTGACTTTCTTGATCTTCTGCACATTCTTCCCGACCTCGTCCATATTCTGAATCTTGGCGCCGGTGATCCCCGTCAAGGACACATAGTACAGGAACCCCTGGCACTCCTTCGCCACATAAGTGCGGCGTTCGGCCGTGCTGGTCGGCGCGAGCAAGAAAATCAATCGCAACCCGGCGGACGCGGCCGGGGCCTTCAGCGGACCCGCTTCATCGGGAGGCATATCGGGGACAATGAGTCCGTCGACGCCAGCGGCAGCCGCTTCTCGGCAGAACGTCTCCAACCCCATCGCGTACATGGAGTTGTAATACACCATGAGCACAATGGGAATCTGGGACTTGGCCCTCAGTGATTTGACCATAGGCAGAATTTTTCTGAGCGAGGTTCCGCTGCGAATCCCGCGCTCAGCCGCCGCTTGAATCACCGGACCGTCGGCGATCGGATCGGAAAACGGCACGCCCAATTCAACGATGTCGGCCCCTGCCCGCTCGATAGCCAACACTAGCTGCTCGGTCTCCCCGAGCGATGGGTCGCCTGCCATCAGATACGCGATCAGCGCCTTCTCATTCGTGTGCTTCAGTCGCGCGAACGCAGCCTCGATTCGCCCGATCATAGCGTCACTCCCCGCATTCTTGCCACCTGCTGCACGTCTTTATCGCCACGTCCGGACAGATTCGCGATGACGATGTTGGACTTCTTCAACTTCGGCGCGAGCTTTACGACATGGGCGATCGCATGGGAGCTTTCCAAGGCGGGTACAATCCCCTCCTCCGTCGCCAACAGATCGAAAGCGGCCAGCGCCTCATCGTCGGTCGCATAGGTATACTCTACCCGCTTCAAATCGTGATACAGCGCGTGTTCCGGTCCTACGGCGGCGTAGTCCAGTCCGGCCGATACGGAATGCGTCAAATTGATCTGACCATCGTCATCTTGAAGCAAATAGGTCATGGTCCCTTGCAGGACGCCCGGCTTGCCGCCTGAAAAGCGCGCCGCATGTTTCCCGCTCTCGATGCCGGTTCCGCCGGCTTCGACGCCGATCATTTTGACGTTCTTGTCGTTCAGGAACGCGTGGAAGAGACCGATCGAATTGCTCCCGCCGCCGACACAGGCGACGAGATAATCCGGCAACTTGCCTTCCGCCGCGAGAATTTGCTTCCGTGCTTCCTGTCCGATGATCGCCTGGAAATCGCGGATCATCATCGGATAGGGATGGGCGCCCAGGACCGAGCCAAGGATATAGTGGGTCGTCCGGACATTGGTCGTCCAGTCGCGCATCGCTTCGCTGATCGCGTCCTTCAAGGTACGGCTGCCGGCATCGACGCCCGTCACTTTAGCGCCGAGCAGCCGCATGCGAAAGACGTTCAACGCCTGGCGCTGCATATCTTCGGTGCCCATGTAGATTTCGCATTCGAGTCCAAACATGGCGGCCGCAGTCGCCGTCGCGACGCCGTGCTGGCCCGCGCCGGTTTCGGCGATGATGCGCGGTTTCTTCATCCGGATCGCCAGAAGCACCTGGCCGATCGCGTTATTGATCTTATGTGCGCCGGTGTGACAGAGGTCTTCGCGCTTGAGGTACACCTTCGCCCCGCCGAGCTTCTTGCTCAAGCGTTCCGCGAAATAGAGCGACGTCGGGCGTCCGACATATTGCTTCAAATAGTAGGCGAGTTCCCGCTTAAACCGCGGGTCTTTTCGGGCCGTGGCATATTCCTGTTCGAGTTCTAGCAGGGCCGGCATGAGGGTTTCCGGCACATAGCGTCCGCCGTAGGGACCGAATCGTCCGCGACTGTCGGGAACTTTCTTCATCACGGGTGCCATTCCTTTCGACGAATGCCGGAGTATAAACGGCGGCTTCAAACCGAGACAAGCCTGGCGGCCTGGATAAATGCCCGCACTTTAGCATGGTCTTTCTGTCCGGGACGGAATTCCACCCCGCTGCTGACATCCACGCCGTAAGGACGGACCTGGCGAGCCGCTTCGCCGACGTTTTCCGGGGTGAGTCCTCCAGCCAACAGTACGCGGGCCGACCGCGCCGCCTCGGCGGCGAGACTCCAATCGACGGTCTGACCGGTTCCACCGTAGGCCTGCTCTGAAAACGCATCGATGACGAACGCCCGAATCCCCGCCCGCCCTTGAAATTCGGCCAATGCCAAGAACGTCCCGCGATCTTTCAATCGTAGCGCTTTCATCGCCGGCCGCCCGAGATTCTGACAGTACGCCGCCGATTCGTCACCATGCAGTTGAGCAAGACTCAGTCCGCATTCGTCCATCGCTGATCGGACGACGCTCGCTTCTTCATTGACGAACACGCCGACAGCCGACACGAACGGCGGCAGACCCGCCACGATGCGCTTGACCACAGACGTGTCGACGAAACGCGGGCTCTTCCGGTACAGGATGAACCCAAGCGCGTCGGCCCCGGCTTCGACGGCGACCTGCGCATCGGCTTCATTGGTGATCCCACAAATCTTGATTTTCACACGCAATGACTTTCTACGAACACTGGCTCTGACTACGGCGATCGCCGTAGGGATCGCGATACGTCCATTCGCACACCTGACTCTTTGCGTCGAATTGCAGCGTCAAAGTTCCGGCAGACTCCGGCGTCCACCGGATCGGCCACTCACAGGCTTCTCCACCGGCCTTGAAGACATGACAGCGGGTCGGAATCCCCAAATCCTTCACCCGACTATCCTTACTCGTTCCGATCCATCCGTCCCAGGATGTCATGGCCCGGTCATAAGACGCGCACCCAGTCAGGATGATCAGGCCAACCGCCGTAGTGACTGTACAGAGTTTCATGCCGAAGTCCTCCTCACATTCAAGCGGCACCCGTAACATCTCCCCGAAGATCCGCGATTTTCTTTTCGATACTTTCGGACTTGATCAGCGACTCTCCGACCAACATGGCGTGAATCCCCGCATCAACCAATCGCTGCACGTCGCCCCGTTTGTGAATCCCGCTCTCGCTCACGATGAGCTTGTCGGACGGAATCCTCTTGGCCAGCCGAAAGGTCACGGCCAGATCGGTGGAAAAGGTCTTCAAGTCCCGGTTGTTGATGCCGATCAGCCGCGCATCGGGAATCCATTCGAGTACGGTGTCCAGCTCGCGTTCATCGTGCGTTTCGAAGAGCGTGTCCATCTTCAATTCCGAGGCAAGTGCATGGAAGTCGATCAGCTGGCGTTTCTCCAAGGCGGCCACAATCAGTAGTACTGCATCCGCGCCGTGTGCGCGCGCCTCGTAGAATTGAATGTCGTCGACCATGAACTCTTTGTTCAACGCCGGCATCGAGACGGATTTTTTGATTTCAGCCAAGTAGGTCAGATCGCCCTGGAAGAAATCTTTGTCCGTCAGCACGGACAAGGCGGACGCTCCATGCCGATGATACGCCTGGGCGATGCCGAGATAGTCGAACCGTTCGGCAAATTCGGGCCGCAGCAACCCGAGACTGGGAGACGCCTTCTTCACCTCGGCGATCAACGCGGGACTCTGCGCCGTGCGGGTGGCATCAAGCGTCACCGCAAACCCCAGCGGAGGAGCCGCGTCGCGAATGGCTCCCTTGAGATCGGCCAAATACCCCCGGCTCTGTTTGTGCCGGATCTCCGCCTTTTTGTGTTCAATGATACGGTTGAGAATCATGCGTTACGACGCCCGTTTCGAATAGGCGATCAGCCTGTCCAGTTTGTCGGCCGCCGCGCCGGAATCCAGGGCCTGCTGTGCCAGGCGGAATCCCTCTTTCAACGTTTTAGCCTTTTGCCCGGCGACGATCGCCGCGGCCGCGTTCAGACAGACGATGTCGCGTTTCGTCCCCTTCATCCCCTGGAGAATGTCGCGGGTGATTCGGGCATTGTCCTCCGGAGTTCCGCCCGCGATCTCTTTGCGATGCACACGCGGCAGATCGAATTCTTCCGGCGACACGAAATAATTGGAGATCACCCCGCCTTTGCCTTCGGAGACCTTGGTTCGCTCACAGAGCGTGAGTTCGTCCAGTCCGTCCATGCCATGAATCACAAAACAATGTTGCGAACCAAGTTGTAGCAACACTTTCGCCAGAATTTCGGTCAGCCGGATATCGTAGACGCCGAGCACCTGATGCGTCGCCCCGGCGGGGTTCGTGAGCGGGCCGAGCACGTTGAGCAAGGTCCGGATTCCCATTTCCTGGCGCGGGCCGGCGCAATGTTTCATCGCGCCGTGAAACAACGGCGCAAAGAGAAAGCCGATGCCGACTTCGTTCACACAATCCGCGACCCGATCGGGAGACAGATCGATCTTGACTCCGAGCGCCGCCAACACATCGGCGCTGCCGGACCTGGAAGAAATCGAGCGGTTCCCATGTTTGGCGACCGTCAGGCCGGTTCCGGCCACCACGAATGCCGCCGTCGTCGAAATATTGAAGGTGTGACCGCCGTCTCCGCCCGTTCCGCAGGTATCCACGACGATGGGGCTGCCCACCCGAATCTTCGTCGCGCGCGCGCGCATGGCCCGGGCCGACCCGGCGATCTCGTCGACCGTTTCCCCCTTGAGGCGCAACCCCATCAGGTAGGCGGCGATCTGGGCAGGCGTGGCCGCGCCATCCATGATCTCAGCCATGACTTCTTCCGCTTCCTTTTCGGAAAGGTCCGTGCGGTCCGCCAGTTTAACCAGTGCGTCTTTGATCATGACCGTCGTGCCGCCCGGCGGACTAGAGTTTCAGGAAGTTTCGGAGGAGGTCTTTGCCGGATTTCGTCAGGATGGATTCGGGGTGAAATTGCACCCCTTCGACCGCGAGGGACTTGTGACGGAGCCCCATGATTTCTCCCTCGGCCGTCTTCGCCGATATTTCCAAACAGTCCGGCAGATTGAGGGGATTCACCAGCAGCGAATGGTAACGCGTCGCTTCGAAGGGGTTCGGTAATCCATGAAAGATCGTCTTACCGTCGTGCGTAATCATCGACGTTTTCCCATGCATCAACCGCTGCGCTCGGATCACTTCGCCGCCGAAGGCGACTCCCAGGGATTGGTGGCCCAGGCAGACGCCGAGAATTGGAACTTTTCCGGCAAAGCGGCGAATTGTTTCGACGGACACCCCCGCTTCGTTGGGCGTGCAGGGACCAGGAGAAATCACGATCCTGGCCGGCCGCAACTCGGCGATCTGCTCCAGCGTGATCTTGTCGTTCCGGTATACACGGACGTCTTCCCCCAACTCACCCAGATATTGGACCAGGTTGTAGGTGAATGAGTCGTAGTTGTCGATCATCAACAGCATGGCGCTAGTCCAACCCCTGCTCGGCCAGCTCGATCGCCTTCATCATCGCCCGGGCCTTGTTGCAGGTCTCTTCGTATTCGTGCTCGGGATTCGAGTCGGCGACGATGCCGGCTCCGGCCTGAATGAAGGCCCGGCGGCGATTGACGACGACGGTGCGGATATTGATGCACATGTCCATGTTGCCGGAGAAGCTGAAATAACCGACGGCGCCGGCATACGGCCCACGTCGGGTCGGCTCCAATTCCTCGATAATCTCCATCGCCCGAATCTTCGGCGCGCCGGACACCGTCCCGGCGGGAACACAAGCGCGCAGGACGTCGTAGATGGTTTTCG
>JAXLZJ010000049.1:0-19750 GCA_046350995.1 Nitrospira sp. | reverse complement strand
TAATCCTCACAGCTTCTGCTTGATCCGCTCCGCGTAGCCCGTCATTTCGATATAGCCTCGGCCTTTGATGGGCTGCCCTCGTTCTTTTCCTGTCACGTCGACTGCGCCTTCCCAATAGGTCACCTGCGTGCTGCGGCTGGTGCGTAGTTCCTGATCGGCCAATACGGGCGTCAGGTCTAGCGACAGATCGAGCGACGGAATTGCGACGCGCCATTGCTGTGGGTAGGTGGCCTTGCTGGTCGGGCTGGTCCAGGTCGTAAGCGGTGTCAGGCTGATCTCGGAGGTTGAGAGATGGTGCGTGCGGCCGTCCGGCAGAATGAGCGTGCCGCTGGAGGCGGGGTCGGAGGTCCCGTCGGCCCGGCGCAGCCGGTAGATCATCAGCTCGCGATTGTCGGTCAGTTGGATGCTGAACCAGTCCCAGCCGATGAGGTCCGAGCTCAGATCCGCCGAGCCGAATTCATGATCCATCCAACTGGCGCCGATAACGGAAAAGGTCTGGGTTCCGACGGTGAGTGTGCCGGAGGTGGCGAGGTTCGTGAGCGAGTAGTAGTGGGAGGCCTGGCCGGCCGCCGCGCCTTTTTTGCTGATTCTCTGTTCGCCGTGCACGACGAGCGGCTTGGTCGGTGTGAGTGTCAGAGAGAGCGCCAAGCCAGCGGCCTGGGCCTCAAGCGTGTGCCGGTCCGTGTCAGCCGGCATCTCGGCGCGCCAGCGGTCGAGCCAGACGTGCAGACGGTCGTGGTCGGCCCCGGCCTTTCCGATGCCGGCGCGGCTGACACGGTCGTGAAAGAGGAATCGCAGGCCGCTGACGTCGGTGACGGCGAAGTGAGCCAGGTAGAGTTGATCGATCGTCCAGCGGGACGGCCGCGTGCGGATCTGATCCGGCTCTACGGCGCGGCGGAAGAAGGTCAGTTCGTAGCCGAACCGGCGGCCCTCCGCCGTGTCGAGATGCCCGGTGTAGTACCACCACTCGGTGCGGAATTCGTCGTGCGAGCCGTGGTCCCGGGGAAATGCGTAGCGATAGCCTGGTTGTGCGGAGCGAAACTCGGCGGGAGGAGCGTCGTCGGTTGCGGGTGCCGCCCAGCCGATCGTGGCCCACAAAAGCGCGGTCAGGCACGCCAAACCGAGCGAACACCACATGGACGATGTGAGGTGAGGGCGATGCAACACGATCTGCGACTCCCGGTGGCAATTCGTCGTCGTACAGCTTATACCAGGCGGACGGGCATGCACAAATCGCCTGTATTGATCGATGTTTTCTCGCTTTCGTCTGCCGCGGAGCGGGCCGGAGTCGGCGTTGACAACTTTCACAACTCTCGGCTATCGTGAGCTATGCAATTCGATCGCGAGCGAGACACCTCCCATACAGACCCTTACGAGAAGTTCGCACCCTTCGCCATTCCGGAACGGATGCCGGTGTTCGCATTACCCAACGTCGTCTTCTTCCCCCGAACCTATTTGCCACTCCATATTTTCGAGCCGCGGTATCGGACGATGGTGGCGGATGCGGCGACCGGCGGGCAGTGCATCGCCATGGCGCTGCTGAAGGACGGGTGGGAGACCGACTACTACGGCAATCCGCCGATCTATCCGATCGGGTGCATCGGCCGGCTGGTCAGTGTGCAGCCGCTGGCGGACGGACGGTCGAACATCCTGCTCCAGGGACTCGAGCGGTACGAGATTCAGGAAGAGTTTTACGAGAAGCCCTATCGCGAAGCCAGACTCGTCGTGAAGGCGGCGGAAGCGGAGCCCTCGCTGGCGCCGGAGGTCCGCCAGGCCTTGATGAACGTGCTGGAGCGATATCTGCGGGCGCGGGAAGACGCGGCGACGTGGGAAGGACTGTTCCGCCACGACGTCAGCGACGAAGTTCTGGTCAATACCTTGTCGACCTATCTGGATTGCACGCCGCTGGAAAAGCAATTTCTCCTCGAGGCTGACGGTCTCCACCAGCGGGCGCGCCGACTGAGCGACCTCATCCAGTTCATGGTGCACGATCAACACGGCGCGAAGGGCTGGGGATAATGGATCGGGCGGTCGCTATCGATGTGTCGCACTTCTCAAAGTCCTACGGCAGCCATCAGGCCGTCGCGGACATTTCGTTTCAAGTCTATCAGGGTGAAATCTTCGGCCTGCTCGGTCCGAATGGGGCCGGGAAAAGCACGACGCTGCGCACGCTGATCACGCTGCTCGCCCCGTCGTCCGGGACCGCGACGATTCTGGGGCGCGACATCGTACGCGACGCGGATGCTGTGCGCGGGTTGATCGGGTACGTGCCGCAGGAGCGGGCGATCGACCGGTTTCTCACCGGCCGCGAACATCTCGAACTGCTCGGGGCGCTCTATCATCTGCCCAAAGATGTGGCGAACCAGCGCATTGCCGAACTGCTGAAGCTCGTCGAACTCGAAGCCCACGCGGATCGCCCGGCCAAGACCTATTCGGGCGGCATGAAGCGCAAGCTCGACATCGCCTGCGGGCTCCTGCCCGATCCCAAGATTCTCTTCCTAGACGAGCCGACGTTGGGCTTGGACGTGCAGAGCCGGCTGCGGATCTGGGACTACGTGCGCATGCTGAAGGGGCGCGGCATGACCATCGTGATGACGACCAACTATCTGGACGAAGCCGATCAGTTGTGCGACCGGCTGGCCATCATCGACGGAGGCAAGGTCAAGACGATCGGCTCGCCCGCCGAGCTGAAGGTCGGGCTGGGGGGCGATATCGTGTCGGTCACGCTCAAGAACGACGGGGCCATCGCCACGCTGGAGACGGCGCTGAAAGGCCAGCCCGCGATCAAGTCGGTGCGGGCGACCGCCAAGGGCCTCGACATCCGGGTGGAGTCGCCGGAGAAGGCGCTGCCGGTCATCCTGGAGACGGCGAACCGGCTGAACTGCACGATCGAATTCATTCAATACAACCGGCCGCGGCTCGACGATGTGTTCATCGCGCATACGGGCCGGGCGATTACAGAAGCGCTCCCTGAGAGCGAGGCGGTCTAAGGAGTCTCCGTGGCGGAATATTGGCAGGAAATCAGCGCTCTGACGATGCGGTGGGTTCGGCGGTTGAGCCGGGAGAAATTCAGCATGCTCTTCACGCTGGTCCAGCCGATGCTGTTCTGGCTCATCTTCTTCGGTAATCTCTTTCAGCGCGTGGCGGATGCGCAGGTGACGCAGGCGCCGAATTACATCAGCTTCCTGGCCGCGGGCGTCGTCGTTATGACGGTGCTCAACAACGGTCTGGCGGGCGGCGTGGATCTGCTCTTCGACAAAGAGAATGGGTTTCTCGAACGGCTGATGTCCACCCCCATCCGGCGCTCGTCCGTCATTCTGAGCCGGTTCATCTTCGTGACGACGATCACCAGCTTGCAAGTGCTCGTCATGCTCGGCGTGGCGTTTCTGTTCGGCGTGCAACCGGCGACCGGTCTGCTGGGCGTGGCCATGATCCTTGTGATCGGGATGCTCTTCGGCGTCGGCTTGACGGCGATTTCGATGGCGATGGCCTTTTCGGTCAAGAGCCACGGCGACTTCTTCTCCGTGCTCGGGTTTCTGTCGCTGCCGATGATTTTCCTCAGTTCGGCGCTCGTGCCGCTCGCGGCGATGCCGGGCTGGATGAGTTTCCTGGCTCAGTTCAATCCGATGACCTGGGCGATCGATGCCGTACGTCCGTTGATTCTCACCGGGTGGAGCGATGCATTGCCGCACGTCGGGATGGTGATCGTGGTGATGATTGCCTTCGACGCGCTCTGTTTGTACGGCGGGGCGAAGGCGTTCCGCCGCGCGATGGGTTAGCGGGATGGCGAACGGCCGGCCGGCAGTGATTGAAGGGAAGTGATCGATCATATGGTGGTTCCTGAAAGCCAAATTCGCGCGCTGATCCGCCTGTTGTCCGACGACGACGATCGGATCGTCGAAACGATCAGCGACAAACTGATCGACATCGGTCCCTCCGCCGTGCCCCTCCTGCAGGAAGCCGAAATCGAACAGCCGGAAATGGCCGATCGCATTGCGGGGATTCTCGAAGAGATCCGCGGCGGGAAGCTCGAGGATGAGCTGCGCCTGATGGCGGCGGGCCCGGATGAGGCCATGGACCTTGAGCAGGGAGCGTTCCTGATCGCCCGCTACGCCTATCCGACGCTGGACGTGACGCTCTACCGGCGGCAACTCGACGAGATGGCGCAGGAAGTGCGGGACCGTATCGGACCCCGGTCGTCGGGCGAGGAAACGGTGAACGCGCTGAACCGCTACCTCTTCACCGAGCAGGGGTTCAAGGGCAATACCAAGGACTACTACGAGGTCGAGAACAGTTATCTGAACCGCGTGATCGACCGGCGGGTGGGCATTCCCATCAGTCTCTCGGTCGTGTACTTGCTCGTCGGCAAGCGTCTCAGGTTGCCGCTGCAGGGTATCGGGATGCCCGGTCACTTCCTCGTGAAGTATGAATCGGAGCGTTACAAGATCTTCATCGACTGCTTCAACGGCGGGGCGTTGCTGACGGAAAAGAACTGTGCGCGCTTTCTGACCGAGGCGGGCTACGGGTTCGACGAGAAATATCTACAGAAGAGTCCGGTCCGCGCCATTCTCTCCCGCATGGTTAAGAATCTGCTGGCGATCTACGCCAAACAGGACGAGCCGGTGAAGACCGCCCGGTTGTCCTCCTTCATCGACATCCTGGGCGGCGAGCCCAAAGAAGAAGGGTTGTAACCCTCCCTTCGCTCACGCGACGATCGTCAACAGATCTTTCCCCTTGAACACGCGTCCGTTGAAGCGGTCCGCCGCTTGGGCTTTCACATCGTAGCGTTCCGCGATCGGATAGAAATGCGACAGGACCAGGCGGTCCACGCCGGCTTCCTGCGCGACTTGTCCACACTCGCCCGCGTGCATGTGGACCGGGCCTGGTTTGTTGGCGGGGAAGGAACAGTCGAGCACGGCCACGTCGGCTTCACGACAGAGACGGACCAGACTCTCGCAGTATTGAGCGTCGCCGGAATAGACGACCGTCTTCTTCTTGTATTCCAGCCGGTACCCGACGGAATTCAGATCGGGCACATGGACGACCGGCTTCGGTGTCACGAGGGTGTCGCCGATGCGAAACGGTCGGGCGGTCACTTCCTTGATATGGACGCCGAACGGCGGATCGGCAAAGCTCGGGAAGGTGGCCATGATGCCGCGGATGACCCGCATGGCGCCGCGCGGGCCGATGAGCGTCAGATCGGGCCGCTCACCGCCTCCGTGCTTCGTATAGATCAGAGCGTCGAAGAAGAATGTGATGAAGTCGGAAAAGTGATCGGCGTGAAAATGGGAGAACAGAATGTGGGTGATGCGGTGGCGGTCCACGCCGGTCTTTAAGAGATTCGACAGGGTGCGAGGGCCGAAGTCCAGGAGAATGGACCGGTCGGTCTTCACCAGGTAGCCGGCGGCCGCCCGCGTCGGATGCATATTGGTGCCGGACCCCAGTACAGTGAGCTTCATGAGCTAGGTCCGGTCCTGTGAGAAACTGTCGCGCAGGCGCAATAGGAGCGTGCGCGCCTGGTCGACTTCTTTCTGCGAGAGGGCCCGTTCGAAAAACGGCTTCAGGAAGGCGATGTGTGCGGCGTAGACTTTTCTGAAGACCGCGTTGCCCTTCTCGGTCAGTTGAATCTTGATTCGCCGCCGATCACTGTCCACCTGCTCGCGGAGGATCAATCCCTTGGCTACGAGCCGATCGAGGACCCCGGTCAGCGTGCCCTTCGTCACGAGGGTTTTCGCCGAGAGTTCCGCGCAAGTCATTCCGTCGGTGTCGCCCAACGTCGCGATTACGTCGAACTGCGAGGGCGTCAGTTTGAGCGAGCGGATGTGCCGGTTATCGGCCAGCCAGAAGGCCTGATAGGCTTCGACTAACGGACGTACCAGCTTGAGATAGGGATCGTCTTTCAGATCCGGCAGTTCCATACGCGGAGCATAGTCTGCAGGTCGCATCCGGTCAAGGAGATCCCGCCACCGAGCGCTTCATTGACGCCGCAAAGGGCCGGCTCGTATGATCCTCCTCCCATGCAGCGACGCGCCGAACAGGGGCAGGCCAATCTCACCGCCATCGTCATCCTCGTCGGACTGATCATCACGGCCGTCTGGGTGTGGAAACGGCTGTCGCTGGACACCCAGGAGTATATCGTCGATCAGGCGGTGCCCATCGCGGCGGCGGTGTTTGCCGCGCTGGCCCTGATCCTGGTCGTGGTGAAGAAGCTCAAGCGCCGGGCGCAGCGACGGCGGGACCGCGACCGGCTGTTGGCGGCGTTCCAACGGGAAACGGTCCGCGAGAAGCAGCTCGAACTCGGCTTCGCTCTCGTGGAGGCCAACGACTATCGGGTGGAAGGGATCGAACCGGCCGTCCCGGCCCTCAAAGATTTGTGGGTGACGACGCTCCGCCGTGCGTTGGGCGACAAGCAGCACCGCATCCGGGGCATGGCGGCGAGCCATCTCGGCGTGTTGCAGGACCGCTCGGTCGTACCGCTTCTCCTGGCGGCGATGGAGGACGACCATTGGTATGTCCGATCCTGCGCGGCGCTGGGATTGGGGCGGTTGCGTGCGCCCGAGGCCCGGCAGAAGCTCGAACATGCCATGAAAGAAGATTGGGATCAGACGGTGCGCAGTCGTGCGAAAGAGGCGCTCGAACGGCTTACGCCGCCATGACGGCGGGCGCGGCCGACTCTTCGGTCCACTCGATCAGCGCCACTTCCGGTTGGCAGTTCCAACGCAGCGGGATGAACGACCACCCAAGCCCGCGATTCACGTACAGGCGCGTGCCCCGCTCCATATGATGTCCGGCGATCCGGCCGTTGCAGCCGGGTGGCAGCCAGAAGGTCGGGATGCCTGGAATGCGCCACTGCCCGCCGTGGCTATGCCCGCAGAGGACGAGATCGACCTGATGGTGCGGTTCGAGTTGGTCGAGAATGTTGGGCGCGTGGGCGAGCAGCAAGGTGAACTGGTGCCGGCTGCGCGCGGGGAGGCAGCGCAGATCGGCGCGGTGGAGCGACGGATCGTCCACCCCGACCAGGGTGAGCTCGCCGCCGGTCGCCGGGAGCACGGCGGATTCATTAACCAGCAAGGTGATCTGGTGTTGCTCCGCCCACTTCCGGAACGTCGGCACCGGCACGCCGCTGTAGTGGTCGTGATTGCCCAGCGTGACGTACACCGGGGCGACGGTGCGGAGCCTGGATAAGAACTGAAAGAGATGGGGCACGCCCTCCGGCACGTTCAGCAGATCGCCGGTCACGAAAATCCAGTCCGGAGCGAGGTCCTCGATTGTGGCAGCGATGCGGTCGTGCCGGGGATGATAGCGATCCAAGTGGAGGTCGCTCAGATGGACGGCCCGATGTCCCGCCAGGACCCGATGGGCGAACCGGTGGCGGGTCACGGTGTGAGCGGAGAGTCCAATTTCGCAGGCGGGGAATGTGCTGAAGAACCGGTATAACGGTTCGCTGAGCATCGCGCCGACGGTGGATCGGATGCGATCGGGCCAGGAGTGCGGACGATTCATTTGGTGGCTCGATCGATATCCGCCCGGTCGGCGGGTGTGACTCGGTAGCCCTGTTCGTAGAGTTGCCCCATTCCCGCCATCAGGCCTTCCATGTTGCGAGTCCGGTACCATTCGTCGAAACGTTCCGTCAGCGAACCGCCCAGCGCGACGGACGGACGGGCCGGCTCATAGGAAAGTCCGAGCGCCTGGAAGAGGTCGCGCAGTTCGTCGCGGTTGTACCGGTGGTCGTCGTTACGGTCGCCGACCAGGATGAACTCATAGAAGGTCAGGCTCAGCGAGAGCGACGATTGCGTCCGGTGGAAATCCTGTCGGACCGCCTCGAGCCCGCCGGGATAGGCGCGCAGGCAGTCCTCTCGGGTGAGGACCTGCAGGGCCGGTCCGAATCGAATCGGTTGCACGGGCGCCGGGGCCGGCTTCTTCTTTTCCTGCTCGTAGAACCAGTTGGTGCAATCGCTTGCCCGGGCGAACGCCGCTTTGTCGGACTCGATCTGCCGTTGAATGTGGCGGGTGACGGCGGCGAACACGTCGGACGACTTTCCGGGGCGCTCGGACTCGGCGCCGACCGAATTCAGACTTCCGAGCAACGCGATGCCGGCTGCCACGACCGGCAGCAGTCGGAACCGATTTCGGGTATGATCGCTGGCGAAGCCCACTTCGGTGTCGTGCATGGGCGACTATACCATGCGACGATGGCGGTTCGAAGAAAGACGGAGATTCTTTTCATGATGCGACGATCGGGCGGCTCGAGATGACTCAGGATCACGATCCTTATTTGACGGCTGAGTTGTCGGGCGTCGGCGGACGCATCCGCGCGACTCCGGAGGATTTTCAGGTCGACGAACGGCCGCTCTATCTGCCGTGCGGAGAGGGCGAGCACCTGTATCTGCGCATCACGAAGCGGGGCCTGTCCACGCCCGATCTGGTCAAGCGACTCTCGTCGATACTGGGGGTGAAGGCGCAGGCCATTGGCGTGGCCGGCTTGAAGGACGCACGCGCCGTCACGAGCCAGATGGTGTCCGTGCAGGGCGTGGACGCGGACCGGATGGCGCGCCTGACGATCGACGAGCAGCTGTTGAACGTGGAGCTCCTCGGTCGTCATCGCAATCGGCTGCGGACCGGCCACCATGCGGGCAACCGGTTTCGGTTGGTCGTGCGGGACGTAGCGCCCCATGCCGTCGACACGGTGCCGGCAATCCTCGATATGCTCCGGCGCCGAGGCGTGCCGAATTACTTCGGCCCGCAACGACAGGGTAAGGGCGGGGTCAATTACGAAACCGGCGCGGCGCTGCTCACCGACGCGTCCCGCCGCGATCGCATGAGCCGGTCGAAACGGATGTGGTATCTCAACGCCTATCAGTCGCATCTCTTCAACCGTATGCTGGCCAGACGGATCGACCGGATCGATCGGGTATTCGTCGGCGATTGGGCGATGAAGACGGAGAACGGCGCCTGTTTCCTCGTCGAGGATGCGGAAAAAGAACAACCTCGCGCGGACCGGTTCGAGATCAGTCCCACCGGCATTCTCTTCGGGTCGCGGGTGTCCTGGGCCGAAGGCGAGCCGGGCCGGATCGAAGAAACGGTGGTGGCCGAAGCGGGAACCACGCGGGACGCGTTGGTTGCGGCGGCCAAAGCCTGTGGGTTTCGCGGCGAGCGGCGGGCCTTCCGCGTTCCGCTCGCCGAGATGGAATGGTCTCTCGACGGCTCAGTGCTGACCCTGGGATTCGCCCTGCCTCCAGGCTCCTACGCGACCAGCGTCCTGCGGGAAGTCATGAAACAGGCCCAACCGCTCTGAACCGCTCCGCCCACGCTTTCAACAGCCCTGCCGCGTCTTTGATTCTGTGCCGGTGGTAGAATCTACTCAGGACGCCGGAGGATCTTCCCATGACCGGTGCTCAGGAAACGATTCGACTCCACGGCCACATCATCGACACGCCGATTCTGGCCAAAGTCCTGGATACGATTCTCTTGATGGGGGGGACGTTCGATCTGGAGCGGGTCGAGATCGGCCGGACCCGCGACGACAGATCGGAAGCGCGGATTGTGGTGCGGGCGCCGACGCCGGACCTGCTGCGCGAAATTCTGCGCGCGCTGCAACCGCAGGGGGCGGTCGTGGAGCGTGAGATCGATTGTGTCTGCCTCCCTGCCCCTGCTGACGGCGTGTTCCCAGAAGGGTTTTACACCACCACCCATCTGCCCACCGAAGTCCGGGTGAACGGCGCGTGGATCCCGGTCGAGGGGATCGAGATGGACGTGGGCGTCGTGCTCGATCTGGAACGGACTACCGCCGATACCGTGCCGATGGCGAATGTTCGTCGGGGCGATCTGATCGTCACAGGGCAAGCCGGGGTACGAGTGACGCCGCTGTCGCGTCCTAAAGAACGGGATGCCTTCAGTTTCATGGCCTCCACGGTCTCCGCCGAGCGGCCGCATGCCCACCTCATCGCCGATGTCGCACAACGGATGCGGAGCCTGCGTGAGCGGCATCGTCGGGGAGAGGAGCCCTCGAAAATCCTTTTGGCGGGCGGACCAGCGATCATCCACGCCGGTGGGCGCGACGCGCTGACCTGGTTGATCGAAGAGGGATTCGTTCACGTGTTGTTCTGCGGGAATGCCCTGGCCGCCCACGATATGGAGGCGGATCTCTACGGCACGTCGCTCGGTTATGCGCTGGCCAAGGGCCACGCGGTGCCGCATGGGCATGCGCATCACCTCTGGACGATCAATCGACTGCGCGCGATCGGCAGCATCCGGGCGTCGGTCGAATCGGGGGTGATCACGCGGGGGATCATGGCGGCCTGTGTCCGGCACGGCGTCACGGTTGTCATGGCGGGCACGATCAGGGACGACGGTCCGCTGCCCGGGGTGATCACGGATTCCATGCAGGCCCAGGCGGCGATGCGGGCGGCGGTGCCGGGAGTCGGCCTCGCGTTGCTGGTCGCGTCGACGTTGCACGCCGTGGCCACGGGGAATCTGCTGCCCGCGGCCGTGCCGACGGTCTGTGTCGACATCAACGCGTCCGTGCCGACCAAGCTGGCGGATCGCGGAAGTTTTCAGGCGGTGGGCTTGGTTATGGATGCGGCGTCGTTTCTGAACGAACTGGCCCGGCAGCTCGGGAGGTCCTCATGAGCCGGCTCTTGGTGTGCCCTCCGGACTATTTCGACATCGAGTATGAAATCAATCCCTGGATGCGGCGCGCGAACGGCGTCGACCATCAGCGGGCGATCGCGCAATGGCATCGGCTCATGGAGGTGCTTGAAGGGACGATCGGCGTCGTGCTGGAGCGACTGGATCCGGCACCAGGCCTGCCGGATCTCGTCTTTACCGCCAACGCCGGAGTCATAATCGGACGTCGGGCGGTGATCAGTCGCTTCCGGTATCCCGAACGCCGGCGGGAGGAAGCGCATTTCGAACAGTGGTTTCGCACAGCGGGGTATGACGTCGTCCCGCTCGATTCCCAGTTGTATTTCGAAGGCGCGGGTGATTTGCTCGGGTTCCCGGACTACTGGTTCGGCGGGTACCGGCAGCGGTCGGACATCCGCGTCTTCCCCGTCCTGAGCGAGGTCTTCTCGCGGGAGATCATTCCTCTCGAATTGGTCGACAGCCGCTTCTACCACCTCGATACCTGTCTTTGTCCTCTCTCCGGCGGGGAATTGCTGTATTTCCCGCCCGCGTTTGACGCGGACGGACAGGAGGCGATCCTCGATCGGGTGGCGGAGCGGGGTCGTCTGGCCGTGCCCGAATCCGACGCGCTCAAGTTTGCGTGCAATGCGGTCTGTGTTGGAAAAGACGTCGTTCTGCCGGCCGGCTGCGGCCGGACGGAAGCGATCTTGCACGAACGAGGTTATCGGACGCATCCGCTCGCACTCGACGAATTCATGAAGTCAGGCGGCTCGGCGAAGTGCCTGACTCTCGCGCTCGACTGATTTCCCCGCTGCGCTCACCGCTTCCGCAACAAGAATGAGAGATACAGGCTGGCGATGGTGATCGTCACCAGTTCGATGGTGAGGAGCATGCGACTGACGACGGCGTCGGACGTCGGCGGGGACAGAATGAAATGCAGCCCGAGAAATTCAGGCGGTTGGCTCGGCGGGGTTTCCCAGGGTGGAAACAGCCCGGCGACAAGCAGGATACCGACCATCCCGTAGAGGACGTTCAGATTCAATTGTTCAGGGCTGGTCGACGAGGAAGGCGGCGGAACCGGCGTCGCACTGTCGAGTCGTCGGCCGCACTGCGTGCAGAAGCGATGGATTTCCGGGAGCGATCGTTGACAAGCCGGACAAGTCTGCATGGCATATAGTACGGCGAACAGATGTACGGCGTAAATGGCCGGATGGATTTACTGCTGGAAGAGGCGAGGCAACTTCCGTCCGTCTGTGCCGAAGAGAAGGAAGGGCCGCACTATTTTCCTGAAGATAGTGCGGTGAGATGTTCAGAAGTGGTAGTTCAAGCCTACCGCGGCGAAGATCATCTCATAATCGGCTCTGAATCCGAACCCGCCGTTGCCGTTGGGGTCGAAGTCAAAAGTGGCCCGATTGTATCGTCCCTCGATAGCGGCACTGAGGTTTCGAGTGATGAAATATTCTGCCCCGAGTTTGACGTTCAATCCAAGCTGGGTTGAGCTTTGAGTGCCCTCGAAGCCGGCGGCGGTCGTTTTGACGCGCGCCATGAAGACCCCCGGGCCGAATCCGAAGTAGGGCTGCAGTCTGGTTTTGTGATACCGAAACATGAAGTTGACGGGGACCCATGTCCGGACGCGAAACTGATCGCCCGACAGGATGCCGGTCGATGTTCCTCCGGCGACTGGGCCGAAGTCTTTGAGGACGGCACCGGACGGAATCGTGATCGTCGTCGATTGTTGCTTGATGTGCGGGGTGGTCTGGTACAACTCTGTTTCTATTCCGAACCAGCGGGCTCTCGGGAAGTAGTAGCCGGCCTTGATTCCGAAGATAGGGGAAGTTGCCAGAGCGCGGTCTGACATCGTTCCAACTGGAGAAAACTCGGTCAATTCGACGTTGGAAAGGCTCTTCCCAGCCGCAGTGAAACCGATTTGTCCGCCGATGTAGGCTTCCGGATACGCGGCGGGAGCTGCGATAAGAAAGGCCAAGAGCCCCGCGAACGCGGCTCCACCCCATGTGCGTGTGCTCGTTGATCCTCTTGTCATCGGCCCCTCCCGCTCATTCTGTTCGATGATGTATCCTATGACTCAACCGGGTGCGCACGAAGCGTTAATGCGAAATTTGGCATGGCTAAGGAGCAAGGCGTATGCCATTTCGCGATCTGGCGAGCCGTGATCTGCCTAACTTGACAATCTGCGCGGTGCCGTTCCGTTCGTTGACTCCTTCCAGGGGGCTTCCTATAATCCGCGCCGCTTCTGAAACACATTCGACAACCGTGATCGTCTTCGTCAGGAATCTTCCCGCATGCAACCAGTTCGGACATTTGGAGTAATCGGTGCCGGTGCCTGGGGTACCGCGCTCGCGAAGCATCTGGCGGAAACAGGGCTAGATGTCCGCCTGTGGGCCTATGAGCGCGAGGTCGTGGATTCGATCAACAGCGCCCACGAAAATCGGGTCTTTCTTCCCGGCGTCGGATTGCCCCGGTCCCTGACCGCGACGGTCTCGTTGACGGAGGCGGTCGAACAGCGGGATGGACTGTTGTTCGTAGTGCCCTCCCATGTGACACGCCAGGTGCTTAGGAGTCTGGCGCCGTGTTTGTCCCGTCCGATTCCCTTCATCAGCGCGACCAAGGGCGTCGAAGAGGACAGCTCGAAACTCATGACCCAGGTGATGGATGAGGTCCTGCCTGAATTCATGGAATCGTCCATACTGGCGCTTTCGGGACCGAGCTTCGCGAGCGAACTCAGTGCCGGAAAGCCGACGGCGGTCTGTCTTGCCGGCCGCGATCCCGAGTTGGTGGCCCGATTCCAAGCGGCGATGATGACCCCGGCGTTCCGCGTCTATGCTGACAACGATATGATCGGCGTCCAATTGGGCGGTGCTTTGAAAAATGTGATGGCGCTGGCGGCCGGCGTGGTCGACGGGTTGGAACTCGGGCACAACGCGCGCGCGGCGTTGATTACGCGCGGGCTGGCTGAGATCGTCCGGCTCGGCGTCGCGATGGGGGCGGACCCGCGGACGTTCTACGGTCTGTCCGGCGTTGGCGATCTGGTGCTGACCTGTACAGGATCGCTCAGCCGCAACCACACCGTGGGAGTCCGGTTGGGGCGTGGCGAGCGGTTGGAATCGATCTTGAGCGGTATGCAGGCGGTGGCCGAAGGCGTCCGTACGGCGCGGGCGGCGCTGGGACTTGCGCAGCGGCATCAAGTCGACATGCCTATCACACAGGAAATCAACGCGGTCCTCTTCGAAGGAAAGTCCTGCCGGAAGGCGGTGAGCGATCTAATGGAGCGGGATGCGAAGGCGGAGAAAGGGCATCCATGAGTCCCGAGGGCATCGAACAGCTGCTGAACGACGTGCGTAACAGACGCGTGTCGATTCCCCAGGCGGTGCAGCGGCTCCGCACGCTTCCGTTCGAGGATCTGGGTTTCGCGTCTCTCGATCATCATCGTTCGATTCGCCAGGGGTTCCCGGAAGTGGTGTTGTGCGAAGGCAAGACGGCGACGCAGGTCGTGGCCATCGCACGGGCGCTGTTGAAGAAGGGCGGCCCGTTTTTGGCCACGCGCGCCGAACCGGCGGTAGCCAAGGCCATCATGAAACTCGACCGCCGCGCCCGCTATCACGAAGACGCGCGCATCGTGTCGGTCGAGGCAGCTCGGCCGCGCCGCGTGGGGCATGTGTTGATCTTGACGGCCGGCACGGCCGACGTCCCCGTGGCGGAAGAAGCGCGGGTGACGGCCGAGGTCATGGGCAGTCGGGTGGAGACGCTCTACGACGTCGGTGTCGCGGGGTTGCACCGCTTGCTTGGACGGAAGGACCGGCTCTTCGAGGCGCGGGTCGCCGTCGTTGTGGCGGGCATGGACGGCGTGTTGCCCAGCGTTGTGGGGGGGCTGGTCGATTGCCCGGTCGTGGCGGTGCCGACGAGCCGGGGTTATGGGGCGAGCTTCGGCGGCTTGGCCGCGCTGCTGACCATGCTGAATTCCTGCGCCGCCGGTGTGGCGGTGATGAATATCGACAACGGATTCGGCGCCGGTTGTCTGGCGCATCGTATCAATACGGTGGGGGCCGTGCCGCGTCCCTCGGACGCTACTTGACCGTCATCTCTCCGCGTTTGGGCCACGACACCATCATCGTCCGCAGCCCCTTCTCGCCGTTCGCCAGCAGTTTCGTGCGGACTTCGTACGCGTAGGTTCCTGGCACAGCCGGCTGTTTCCGGTGATCCTGGCCGTCCCATGTCAGATGGATGACGACGGAGGGCCTGGCTTCCCCGGCGCCGACTTGATGAGGCTGGAGGTCTTGCCGGTGGGAGAGAAACTTGAGCGAGGTTTTCGACGGAGAGCTGATGAGCGAACTCACTTCCAAGACCGTCGCGCCGTTCAATTCTTTCGGCAGCTGCACGGTCACGGAAAAATCCAGCGGTCCGGTGCCGGGTTGGTAGGGAGTCGGCGTGATGGACAGTTCCGCAATCTTCAATTCTGGTTCGGGGCGGGGTGCGCGCGGCGGTTTGGATTTCGCCAGACCGTCTGAGGACCACGCGAGGAGCCCGACCGCGCATCCGACAAGCAGCACAGCGGCGAGCCGGCGGAAGGACCAGGATGCCTGAGGTGCGAAGTATGTATGAAGCATGTAGCGGGGATAACATAGCCCCCACAGGCTGTCAATCATTCAGCGAAGCGATTGCTGTGTGCGCGCCGCTTGGGTAAGATGAGCGGCCCGCAGGCGGCGGGCGTAAGGAGCTTCAGTGGGGCGGCATCTCCATTTCGATTGTTTTTCCGGTATCAGCGGCGACATGGTGCTCGGGGCCTTGGTTGATGCTGGGCTCCCGCTCGCGCAACTCGCGGCCGAACTAACGCGTCTCAAGGTAGATGGCTATCGGTTGGAGCAGCGCCAGGTTCATCGCGGCGCGTTCCATGCGACCAAAGTGACTGTCGCGATCAAGCGCGGTTTCGAGCGGCCGCTCACGCTCGCGCGCATTCAGCGGGTGGTGGCGTCCAGTTCACTGCCGGCCATCGTGAAACAGCGGAGCCGAGACGTGTTCGACCGGCTGGCCGAAGCCGAAGGATTGGCGCATCGCGTGGCCAAGCAGGATGTGCATTTTCATGAAGTCGGCGTCATCGATTCGTTTGTCGACGTGGTCGGGGGTGTGTTGGGGTGCCATCTCCTGGGCGTCACGCACGTGACGGCGTCGCCGATCAACGTGGGGGCGGGAACGATCAAGACCTCGCACGGCGTGTTGCCGGTGCCCGGTCCGGCCGTGACGGCCCTGGCGAGGGGCATTCCCATTTACTCCGACGGCCCGAGGCGTGAATTGGCGACTCCGACAGGCGTCGCGCTGGTGCGCACCCTGGCGTCGTCGTTCGGACCCATGCCGGCTCTCGCCGTCAGCCGGATCGGATGCGGGGCGGGCGACGTCGATCCCGAAGGGTGGCCGAATGTCTTGCGGGTGTTTCTTGCCGAGGACGAGCCCGCCGGCGGATACGACGCCGACCGGGTCGTGCAGATCGAAACCAATCTCGACGATCTGACGCCGCAGGCCTACGAGCATGTCATGGATCGACTGTTCGCTGTCGGCGCCCTGGATGTCGCCTTGACGCCGGTGATCATGAAGCGCAGCCGGCCCGGCGTCGTGGTGAGTTGTCTCGCGTCCCGCGAGCACGTCGACGCGTTGCTGGAGATTCTGTTCCAGGAAACGACGGCGTTGGGTGTGCGGATTCAGGAAGTGTCCCGGCAGGTGTTGCCGCGGCGATTTGTCCCCGTTTCCGTTCCAGGCGGCACGGTCCGCATGAAAGTCGCTGCAATCGGCGCCGGCTGGGAAAAAGCCGCGCCGGAATACGTCGACTGCAAAAAGATCGCGGTGCGGACCGGGCGTCCGCTCAAAGATGTGCTGGACGAGGCGAAGCAAGCCTACGCTCGTCTCACCTCGCGCAAAGGCCGGGCCCGGTCGTGACGATTTTTTTCTACGTGCTGCTCTTTCTCGTGTCGATCGGGGTGACACTCGGCGGGTGCGGCCTCTTTACCAACGCCATCGAATGGCTCGGCAAACGGCTCGGCATCTCCGAAGGGGCGGTCGGCAGCATCTTTGCCGCGATCGGCACGACCCTGCCTGAGACCTCGATTCCCGTGATCGCGATCTTCTTCGGTGCCAGCCGGCAGGAAGCCGAGGTGGGGTTGGGCGCGATTCTCGGCGCCCCGTTCATGCTCAACACGTTGGTGCTGCCGATCCTCGCGCTCCTACTCGTGCTCTATGCGCGGGCGGGGAAGCGCACGGCCCAGTTTCATTTGAACTACGGGGAAGTTCGGACCGATCTGACGTTCTTTTGCGTCAGCTACGCGGTGGCCTTGGCGTGTGTCTTTATCCCGTCTCATTCCGTCCATGTGGCGGCGGCCGTAGGCCTGGTCGCGCTCTACATTTATTATATGAAGATCAAGTTTGGCGCCGAAGACGAAGAGGGCGGCGAGGGCGGCCTCGAACCGTTGGTCTTTGCCAAGCAGGCGGCTATCCCCTCGTACGGCATGATCAGCCTGCAGGCGGCAGTAGGGCTCGGGGGGTTGATTCTCGGCGCTCATCTCTTCGTGACGGCGGCGGAGACGATGGCCACGGCGCTGGCGATTTCCCCACTCGTGTTGGCGCTGCTCATCGCGCCGCTCGCGACGGAGTTGCCGGAGATGTCCAACAGTTTCCTCTGGCTCTACCGGAAGAAGGATCGGCTGGCGGTTGGCAACGTGACTGGCGCGATGGTGTTTCAGGGGACTTTCCCGGTTTCGGTCGGCCTGATCGGTACGGAATGGGCGTTGGCCCCCTCCGCGTTGGTGGCGATGGTGTTGGCCGTCGTCGGGGCGGCACTGTGCCTATTACAGATCCTTGTGCGGGGCCGATGGCAACCGTGGTTGCTGGGAGCGGGTGCCGTCCTTTATATAGGGTACACGGTGTATTTATACGTGGGTGGGTGACAGGCAACGAACATGAGGCACAAGACGATGGGATTGGATGAACGGCCGCTGCTCGGGATCACCATGGGCGATCCCGCCGGCATCGGACCGGAAGTGATTGCAAAAGCCCTGGCGGGCCGTGAACTCCGCGGGGTGTGTTTCCCGCTTGTGATCGGCTCTCGGGCCGTCATGACGCAGACCGTCAGATCGCTACGATTGAAGTTGACGATCGCTCCGGCCGACGGTTCGAAGCCGGTTTCGACGAAGGGTGATACGGTCGCGGTGCTCGATCCACTCGCGCGGCCGCTTCCGAAGTTCACGCCCGGCGTGGCGGCTAAGACCACCGGCGCGGCTTCGGTGGCCTTCATCAAGAAGGCGGTCCATCTGGCGGAGATCGGGTGCATCGACGGCATCGTGACGGCGCCGATCAATAAAGAAGCCATCAACATGGCGGGCTGTCATTATCCCGGCCATACCGAACTGCTGGCCGATCTGACCAAGACGCCCGATTCGGGCATGATGATCGTGGGCGGACCGCTCCGCATCATGTTCGTCACGACGCACGTCGCCATCAAAGATCTTCCGAGGTTGCTCACGAAGGCGAAGATCGAGAAGGGGATTCGTCTGGCGCATCGGGCGCTGACGGAACTGTACGGGATCAAGCAGCCCCGCATCGGTGTGGCGGCCTTGAATCCGCACGCCGGCGAGCACGGCCTGTTCGGCAACGAGGAAGCCCGCATCATTCTGCCGGCGGCCCGCGCCGCTCAAGCGCGAGGCATTCTCGCGAGCGATCCGATGCCGGCCGACACCTTGTTCGGAAAAGCGGCGAAAGGGCAATACGACGGCATCGTCGCGCTCTATCACGATCAAGGGCTGATTCCCCTGAAGCTGGTCGCCTTCGGCACCTGCGTGAATCTTACGGTCGGGTTGCCGATCATCCGCACGTCGGTGGACCATGGGACGGCCTTCGACATCGTCGGCAAGGGCATCGCGGATCCCGGGAGCCTGATCGAAGCCGTCAAGCTGGCTGCGATGATTGCGGCCAAGCGCCGGGCCGCGCGTCCGGTCGCTGCAGCGGGGAGGGGACGATGACACAGCCTGAACACCGCGGGCTGGCTCTGGTGCAGCAGCAGATCAATGAGCTGGATGCCTTGGCCAAACAGACGTTGGCGGATCTCAACACCGTCGCCGGGACGGAACGGGTGACCAAGTGGAAGGCGCGCACGGTGGCGGTGTTGACCGACGCGCTGGGCGCCCAGATGATCCGGAAGTTCGCCGTGCTGCAGCCGGGACCGTCCTTCACGAACGATCTGGTGGAGGAATTCACAGACCTGATCGAGTCCTACCGAACGCCGCTGGTCGCGCTTGCCAAACAGTTGGCGCAGGCTCCCCCGCCTCCGCCAGGCCGGTGACTTGTGGGTCCGCTCGATCCTCCCACCGCCGTCAAACGACTCGGACAGAATTTTCTCATCGATCCCAACATCGTCCGGAAGATCGTCGCGTTGGCCGAAGTGGGGACGAGCGACCACGTGCTGGAGATCGGTCCGGGGCGCGGCGCGCTCACCGATCTGCTGTGCAAAGCCGCCGGTCGAGTGACCGCCGTCGAAGTCGATCCGCGGCTGCATGCCTACCTAGCCGAACGACAGCGTGATTACCCCAATCTCGATTTGATCCTTGCCGACGCATTGACGTATCCATTGGAGTCGCTGCCGGTTGGCACCATTGTCGTGGCCAACCTGCCCTACTACATCTCCACGCCCCTGCTGTTCACATTGCTCGATCAGCGCGATCGCTTCCCGCGTCTGGTGCTGATGCTGCAGAACGAGGTGGCCGACCGTCTGGTGGCTAAGCCTGGGACATCAGACTACGGGGTGCTCTCGGTGATGGCGCAGTATGCCGCGGACATCACCAAAGCGTTTCGTGTGTCCGCCGAATGTTTCCGTCCCCGACCCGATGTCGGGTCGGCGGTGGTCTTACTGCGGACGAAACATCAGCGGGAACTGAGCCGGGAAGAGGAATCGCGCTTCGCGACGCTGGTCAAGGCGGCCTTTGCACACCGGCGGAAGACCCTGGTGAATTCGCTCAGAGACGAAGGGTACGACCATCGTCTGGTGAGTGCCGTGCTTGAACGGTTGGCGCTTCCCGTCGGGGTCCGTGCCGAGACGTTGACGCGGGGCGAGTTCATTCGGCTCACCACGGCC
>JAXLZJ010000048.1:0-20592 GCA_046350995.1 Nitrospira sp. | reverse complement strand
GAGCCCTTGCAGTTCACGGACGATCCGAACGGATTCGCCTACCGATACCGCAACCCGTGCTTTTGCCGGACGGACGTCTTTCGTTTTCATCATTGCTTCCGATAATCGTGCGCCGTCACGTCCATGACCACTACCTGGATGCGCTGTGCTTCCTAATACTATATTTGATATAGGCCGTCTCAAGGTGTTGTTTGTCGCGGGAGTGTCCGTGCTTCCAAGCGGCCAGGGGCTCGTTCCAGTGCGGCCCGGCGTCGCGCCGACTCAGATCCCTCTCCTCTCTCACCGCGTGACGGAGCGATGGATCAGTTCATCTTGAACCTGGTCGTAGTCCAGCTGCGTGCGCGCGGCGGCTGCTTCCGTCAGCGGTACGGTCCCGTTCATTTCTGAGGCGGCCCGCTCCGGCAAGGCGATGATCGTCTCCGCCGAGCCCTCGACGGAGGGGCGGGGGCCCATGTCGATGCGGCCTTTGAAGTAGGCGCCTTCTTCGATGGAGAGCGAGGGAGCCTGCACGTCGCCGATCTGCACGGCGGTCTTGAGGAGCCGGACTTTCTCCGAGGCGGTGATGGCGCCGTGAATCGTGCCGCTGCTGATGAGGGTGCCGACGGAGACGAGGCCGCGGATCACGGCATGTTCGCCGGCCATCAGCACGCCCTTTGTGTGAATCTCGCCCTCGAACCGTCCGTCGAGCTGCACGGTCCCTTCGAAATGGACGATGCCCTGAAACGTGACGTCTTTTCCCAGCACGGTGAAGTGCTCACTGTCGGGCTGGGCGGCTTTCTGCTTTTTGGATTCCCACATGAGTGCGACCTCCTTCCGGACACGACGAGATGAAGAGGATGAATGATGCTGCGATGACAAGCCGCAACAAGCGTGCCCTTCGGTGAAATGAGAAAAGCTCCACACTCTCGCGCCGGTACGTCGTTCCCGCAGCCGGCGCTCAGTCGGATCTGTCTGTAGGCGAGGGGAGACAACCCTACAACGCGCGCGAGGTGCGACGCCGTGCCTCCCCCGATGTCATTCTCCCGCCGGATCGAGTAGAGTGTGCTTCGACAGGATGATGGTTCGATTCACGGGAGGGATCATGGGAGTGTTTCGACGGCCTGAGTTGGAAAAAGATAATCCGGCGGCGCCGCAGATGTATGTGGGGCCGAGACGGCGACTGGCGTTGGCGCGGGCGGCAGCTCGTACAAAGGCCTCTGCGGGGGTCGGTCTGGCGCAAACCTTGGCGGCGCTGACGGACGCGGCGGAGCGGTTCGTGGACGCGGTGCCGGTGTCGAAGGAGCAGCGGAAGGAACGGACGGCGTTGGTGCGAGCGATTGCGCGGGCGCATGCGGCGTTGGCCGACGGGGCCGGCGATGAGGCGACGGCTGAATAGCGGAGTGGGTCCCGAGCGAAGGGAGGTGTCCGATGCGAACGATGATCCTGGTGCTCGCGCTGGCGCTGGCGCCGTCTTTGAGCGGAGCCCATGAACCGGGAAAGCGGGAGCCGGCGACGATGACGGTCTCGGCGAGCGGCACGGTGGCGGCCTCGCCCGATACGGCCTTCGTGTCGTTCGGTGTGGAGACGGCGGGCAAGTCGTTGGCGGAGGCGCAGCGGCAGAACGGCGCGGCGATGCAGCGCGTGATGGACCGGCTGCGCGACCTGAAGATCGACAAGGAGCGGATTCAAACGACCTCGTTCAACGTGACGCCCCAGTATCGGCCCCCGAGCAAGCGGACGGCCGACCTGCCGCCTTCGGCGCCGGAGATCATCGGCTACACGGTAAGCAATCAGCTCTCGGTGGAAGTGCGCGAACTGGAGAAGGTGGCGGCGGTGATCGAGGAGTCGCTGGCCGCCGGCGCGAATCATTTCCAGGGTCTTCAATGGGCGTTGCGCGATGAGCAGCCGAAGCGGTTGAGCGCGCTCCAGAGCGCGGCGGCGAAGGCCCGCGAAAAGGCGGCGGCGCTGAGCCAGGCCTTGAAGGTGACGCTCGTGCGGGTGCTCACCGTGAGCGAGGGCGGCCACGTGGTCCGGCCCGCGCCCTACATGGGCCGCGCGATGGCGGCGATGGAAGGAGTAGCCGCCGACGTGCCGGTGTCGTCGGGCGAACTCAAGGTCGAGGCGATGGTGACGCTGATCTACGAAATCGCTCCGGAGTGATCGATCGCCGGCTGCCGGCCGGTTGTGTGTCCATGGCAGAACACCTCAGGCCAATTCCTGTGACCCCCGCCGTCCCGGCTGCCGCCGATCCGGACGACGACGAGCCGACCTTTCCACGCTACGACGGTCCGCCATTCCTCTCGTACGGGTTTCGTCCCTTCTTCCTCGCGGCGGCCCTCTTCGCCGGGCTGGCGGTTCCCGCCTGGGTATGGCTCTACGCGAACGCGAGCGGCGCGGGGTTTCTCTATCCCGCGCGCGACTGGCACGTGCACGAGATGCTCTTCGGTTTTCTTCCGGCGGTGATGTCGGGATTTCTGCTGACGGCGGTGCCGAACTGGACGGAGCGGGCGCCGCTCCGCGGGATGCCGTTGCTCGCGCTCTGGCTCCTCTGGCTGACCGGCCGGCTGGTGCTGGCGTGGCCCTGGCCCACGCCGCTGGCGGCGGCGGTGCTGGACGGTGCGTACCTCGTCGCGCTTGCGTCGTACTTATGGCGCGAACTCGCGCTGGCCGGCACGTGGGGGCAGGCGCCGATCGCCGTGCTGATCAGTCTCTACGCCGTCGCGAACGGACTCTTTCACAGCCTGGCCCTCTCGGGTGCGTCCACGGCGACGGCGGAGCGGCTGGTGCTCGCGGTGCTGCTCCTCTTGATCGCGGTGATCGGCGGTCGGCTCGTTCCCAATTTCACGAGAGAACTGCTGGCGCAACGCCCGGCGGCTCCGGTGCCCGCATCTTTTGCGCGATTCGACCTGGCGGCGCTCGCCCTTCTTGCGTCGGCCTCATTGAGCTGGATCGTCTGGCCCGGGTCGCCGATCGCCGGAGGGTTGTTCGTCGCGGCGGGGCTCGTCCATCTGCTCCGGCTCGGTCGGTGGTATGGATGGCTGGCGTGGCAAGAACCGCTGGTGCTCATCCTGCACCTGGGCTATGGGTGGCTGGCCCTCGCGATGCTGGCGTTGGGCGGCGCGCTGCTCGGCGTCGGCCTCACGCAGGCGAGCGCGCTGCACGTGCTCACGACCGGGGCGGTGGGGGCGATGACGCTCGCGGTGATGACGCGGGCGAGTCTCGGCCACACGGGACGGGCGCGGCGGGCGGGGGCCGTGACGGTGGTCATCTATCTGCTGGTGAATGTCGGCGCGTGGCTGCGCGTGCTGGTGCCTTCGCCGGAGAGTCCCACGAGCCTGACGCATCTCTGGCTGGGTTTGTCGGCCGTGGCCTGGAGCGGGGCCTATCTCCTCTTTGCGCTGGTGTACGGACCGTACCTGCTGCGCCCGAGTCTCGATGAGTGAGGCGGGCCGGATGTGAGCGGCCCGAGGGAAGCGCAGCGAGTCGATGAAGGCAGACCATCCCGTCGTTCCCGCCTCGGTGACGTTGCCAGAGATCACCGTCAAGGCTGTCGTGCTCTCGGTCGTGCTGGCTGCGGTGCTGGCCGCGGCCAATGCCTATCTCGGTCTGTTCGCCGGGATGACGGTGTCGGCCTCGATTCCGGCCGCCGTCGCATCGATGGCAATTCTCCGACTGTTCCGCCAATCCAACATTCTCGAAAACAACATCGTGCAGACGGCTGCGTCGTCCGGCGAGGCGCTGGCGGCGGGGGTGATCTTTACGATTCCGGCGCTGGTGCTGGTCGGCTACTGGTCCGAGTTCGACTATTGGCAGACGGTGTTGATCGCCACGGTCGGCGGCCTCCTCGGCGTGCTCTTTACGATTCCATTGCGGCGGGCGCTGATCGTCACGGCCCGGTTGCGGTTTCCGGAAGGAGTGGCGACGGCGGAGGTGTTGAAGGTTGCGGCGGGGGACCGGCACTCGTCCGGTCGAATTGACGCGGCGCAGGATCTTCGCGCGCTCCTCGCGGCGGCGTTGCTCGGCGGGGCGGTGAAGTTCGGCGAGAGCGGGTTGCGGCTCTGGTCGGAATCGCTGGAAGGCGCCGCGAACGTCGGCCGCACGGTGCTCTATGCGGGCGTCAATCTGTCGCCCGCGCTGCTGGCGGTGGGCTACATTATCGGTTTGCCGACGTCGCTGGTGGTCTGTGCCGGCGGCCTGATCGGCTGGGTGATCCTGATGCCGCTGTACGGCGTGGTGTACGGGCTGCCGCCGGATAAGACGGGGTTGGCGGCGGCGATGGCGCTGTGGAGCGGGCAGATCCGCTATGTCGGGATCGGCGCGATGCTGACCGGCGGGCTCTGGACTCTGACGAAGTTGCGGGAGCCGGTCTGGCACAGTCTGCAGACGTTGCGCGCGAGCTACCATCGGAGGCAGGCCAGGGCTCCGGTGACGGTCGAGCGGACGGAGCGGGATGCGTCGTTGCCGTGGATCCTCGTGCCGCTGGGACTCTCGCTCGTGCCGATGGCCTGGATCTATGCCACGGTGTCCGGCAGCGCTTCGATCGGGTTGGTCATGGCGCTGGTCATGGTCTGCGCGGCGTTTCTCTTTTCTTCGGTCGCGGCCTACATGGCCGGTTTGGTCGGCAGTTCCAGCAACCCCGTGTCGGGGGTGACGATCGCGACGATCATGCTCGCCGCGCTGCTGCTCGTGCTCTTCATGGGCGCCGGCCATCCGGCCGGGCCTGCGGCGGCGCTGGTGATCGGCGCGGTGGTGTGCTGCGCCGCGGCGATGGGCGGCGATAACCTGCAAGATCTCAAGACCGGACATCTCGTCGGGGCGACGCCCTGGAAACAGCAGATCATGCAGGTCGTCGGCGTTTTGACCGGTGCGGTGGTGCTGGTGCCGGTGTTGTCGCTGCTCCAGGCGAAATACGGGATCGGTGAGCCGACCGCGGTTCATCCCCATCCGTTGAGCGCGCCGCAGGCGACGCTGATGGCGAGTCTCACGAAGAGTGTTTTCGGCGCCGGATTGCCCTGGCCGCTGGTGGGGCTGGGCGCACTGATCGGGAGCGGCATCATCCTGATCGATCGGCGGTTAGAGCGGCGCGGCAGCGAGTTCCGGCTGCCCGTGCTCGCGGTGGCGCTGGGCATCTACCTGCCGTTGAAACTCTCGGCGGCGATTTGCATCGGCGGCCTCCTCGCCGACGTCGCGCGGAAGGCGACGGGGGCGGGCGATGAACCGTCGCGGCGCGGGCTGCTCTTTGCGGCCGGCTTGATCACGGGAGAGGCGCTGATGGGGATCGTCCTCGCGCTGCCGATCGCCCTTGCGGCCCTGTGGCCGGGACTCAGCGTCGATCCGTTCGGTCTCTTCACGGTCCCGCCGCTGGGCGGCTGGCCTGGTATGGTCGTCATGGTATCGGTGGGGGCGCTGCTTTATCGAGCGGCTCAGATTCCCGCCGGCCCGCGCTGACCGCGCCTTTCCGCTAGAATTTCATTTCGATCCCTATGCATGGCGGAGTGAGGTCGCGATATATCGCGACTCTCATCGCGACATCGTGATATATCGCGATACGGCCATATTTCTCTCCCCCGCTCTTCTCTCGACAACATAAGAGAAATCCAATGATTTCTTTGTTTCTCTAAGCTGTTCCATGGACAGCCTATCGGCATAGGACTTGCGCATATGATGGCCGCCGCGTTCCCATTTGCCGGGCGTCAAGCACCCGGCGGTGGACCATCACGAAAGGAGGTCATGACATCAGAACCGGCAAAGCAACGGACCCTCGTCCATTTTATTCATGTTGGCAAGGAGGAGATCCATCATCATGTTTTTGTCACGTCGGCAATTCTTGAAGATCTCAGCGGGGACCGTCGCGGCCGTGGCCGTGGCGGATAAAGTCCTGGCGTTGACCGCGCTCCAGCCGGTCATCGAAGTCGGGAACCCGTTGGGCGATTATCCGGACCGGTCGTGGGAGCGCGTCTATCACGATCAGTACCGGTACGATTCCTCGTTTACGTGGTGCTGTTCGCCGAACGACACGCACGCCTGCCGCGTCCGGGCTTTCGTCCGGAACGGCGTCGTCATGCGGACGGAGCAGAACTATGACCACCAAACGTACGAAGACCTCTACGGCAACCGCGGGACGTTCGCGCACAACCCGCGCATGTGCTTGAAGGGTTCACCTTCCACCGCGCCAGTGTACGGACTCACGGGCGAAGGGTCCGAGCTGATGCCGTGAAGGGCTGGAAGCAGGATGGACGACGGCTCGCCGGAGCTGACGCCCGAAACGAAGCGCAAGTATAAGTTCGACAGCCGTTTCCTGGACGACATGCTGCGCGTGTCGTGGGATACGGCGTTCACCTATGCGGCGAAGGCGTACATCATCATCGCCACGCGGTATAGCGGCGAAGCGGGCGCGCGCCGGCTGCGCGAGCAGGGGTATGCGCCGGAATGATCGAAATGATGAAGGGCGCGGGGACGCGCTGCTTCAAGCACCGCGCGGGCATGCCGGTGCCTTGGCATCCTGGGCAAGATGGGCAACACCCGCATGAACGGCGTGATCAACGCCCTCTTGACGCCTGGATCCGCAAGGTCAACCCGGAACAGGCGCAGGGCGGCCGGTATTGGTCGAACTACACCTGGCACGGCGACCAGAACCCGGCGCATCCGTGGTGGTCGGGGCGCAGGGCTCGGACATCGACCTCTCGACATGCGCTTCTCCAAGCTGAACACCAGCTGGGGCAAGAACTTCGTCGAGAACAAGATGCCGGAAGCGCACTGGAAGTTGAGGTATCGAGCGGGGCGCCCGCGTGGTGGTCATCACGCCCGAATACAACCCGACGGCCTATCGCGCCGACTACTGGATGCCGTTGCGGCCGGAGTCGGACGGGGCGTTGTTCATCGGGGCCATGAAGATCATTGTCGATGAGAACATGCACGACATGGACTTTGAAGCAGTTCACGGATGCCCCGATCCTGGTGCGGACGGATACGCTGCAGTACCTGGATCCGCGGGACGTGGTGCCGAACTATCAGTTCCCGGACTTCTCGAAGAGCTACCGGGCCGGATGCAGTCGCTGAAGCCGGAGCAGATCGAACGGCTGGGCGGCATGATGGTCTGGGATCTCAACAAGAAGGCGGCGGTGCCCTGCATCGTGAGCAGGTGGGCTGGCACTACACCAACAGCGGCATCGATGCGGCGCTCAACGGCACCTATCGGGTGAAGTTGCTCAACGGCCGCGAGATCGACACGATGCCGGTGTGCAGATGTACTATGCACTTCCAGGACTACGACCTGGATACGACGCATCAGATCTGCCGGACGCCGAAGGACCTCATCGTGCGGTGGGCGCGGGATTCCGGCACGATCAAGCCGGCCTCGATCCACAACGGTGAAGGTGTGACGCACTACTTCCACATGACCTCGACCGGACGCGGCCGCGATGGTGCTGATCATCACGGCAACGTCGGGAAGTTCGGCACCGGGCAGCATACCTGGGCCGGCAACTACAAGGCGGGACGTGGACCGCGACCCCGTGGTCGGGCGCGGGCTTGGCTGTGCATACCGGCGAAGATCCGTTCAACATCACGACGGATCCGAACGCCCACGGCAAGGAAATCAAGACCAAGTCGTACTACTACGGCGAAGAAGTCGGCTACTGGAACCACGGCTTGATCGTCAATACGCCCAAGTATGGACGCAAGGTGTTCACCGGCAAGACCCACATGCCGACCCCGAGTAAGTTCCGGTGGGTGGTCAACGTGAACGTGCTCAACAACGCCAAGCACCACTACGACATGGTGCGCAACGTGGATCCGAACATCGAGACCCTGATCACGCAGGACATCGAGAGGACGTCGACGTCAACCACAACGATATCGCCTTTGCGTGCAACTCATGGATGGAGTTCACCTATCCGGAAATGACGGTGACGGTGTCGAATCCGTGGGTGCAGATTTGGAAGGGCGGCATCCGGCCGTTGTACGACACGCGGAACGATTTGGATACGTTCGCGGGCGTGGCGGCGAAGTTGTCGGAGATGACGGGCGACAAGCAAATGAAGGACTACTTCTCGCGATGGTGTACGCCAACCGCGTCGACGTCTATGCGCAGCGCATGCTCGATGCGTCCTCGACCTTCTACGGCTATTCAGCGGACGTGATGCTGAAGTCGGAGAAGGGCTGGATGGTCATGGTGCGGACCTATCCGCGGTATCCGTTCTGGGAAGAGACCAACGAGTCGAAGCCTATGCGGACGCGCAGCGGCCGGTATGAGAACTACCGGATCGAACCGGAAGTCATCGAGTACGGCGAGAACTTCATCTCGCACCGCGAGGGCCCGGAAGCCACGCCGTATCTGCCGAACGCCATCTTCACGACGAACCCCTATGTCCGTCCGGATGACTACGGCATTCCGATCACGGCGCAACACCACGACGACAAGACGGTCCGCAACATCAAGTTGTCGGGATGAAATCAGCGGCATTCGAACCCGCTGTTGTGAGAAGGGCTACCAGTTCTACTGCGTGACGCCCAAGACCCGGCACCGGGTGCACAGCCAGTGGTCGGTGAACGACTGGGTGCAGATTTACGAGTCGAACTTCGGCGATCCGTACCGCATGGACAAGCGGACGCCGGGCGTCGGCGAGCACCAGTTGCACATCAACCCGCAGGCGGCGAAGGACCGCGGCATCAACGACGGCGACTACGTGCATGGACGGCAACCTGCGGACCGGCCGTACCGCGGCTGGAAGCCGAGTGACCCCTACTACAAGGTGGCGCGGTTGATGATTCGGGCGAAGTACAATCCCTCCTATCCGTACCACGACGATGTCCAAGACGCGCCGTACGTGGCCACGCCGAAGTCGGTGAAGGGCCACGAGACACGGCCATCGGACGCGCCATCGCGGTGGACACCGGCTATCAGTCCAACTTCCGGTATGGGGCGCAGCAGTCCTTTACCCGGAACTGGTTGATGCCGATGCACCAGACGGACTCGTTGCCGGGCAAACACGCGATTGCCTGGAAGTCTGGGGCGGCCATCAGGTGGACCACCACGCGATCAACACGGTGCCGAAGGAATGCTTGATCCGCATCACCAAGGCGGAAGACGGCGGCATCGGCGCCTGGGGGCCGTGGGAACTGGTCCGGACCGGCTTCACGCCCGGACAGGAAAACGAGTTCATGATCAAGTGGCTCAAAGGCGAGCACATCAAGATCAAGGTGTAGAGGACACCGTGGAGGCCGGGCCATCCGGGTCCTGTACTCGATCCGGTCACCGGCGCGGCTTCATGGGTGGACTCGGAATTGCGCGTTGTATCGATCATGTGTTGCGACTTAACCATAAGATCATGAGAAGGAGGATTCACAATGCCAGAAGTGTATAACTGGCAACTGGGACGGAAGATGCTGTATCCGTACGAGGAGCGGCAATCCGGAAGTGGCAGTTTGCCTTTGTGTTCAACATCAATCGGTGTTTGGCGTGTCAGACGTGTTCGATGGCGGACAAGTCGACCTGGCTGTTCTCGAAGGGCCAGGAGTACATGTGGTGGAACAACGTGGAGACGAAGCCGTACGGCGGGTACCCGCAGTTCTACGACGTGAAGATCACGCAATTGATCGAGCAGGTGAACCCGGGCGGGCAGGTGTGGAACGTGCGGGTGGGCCGCAAGCACCATGCGCCGTACGGGGTGTTCGAAGGGATGACCATTTTCGACGCGGGGGGCCAAGGTGGGCCAGGCGGCGATCGGGTACATTCCGACGGACCAGGAATGGCGGTTCGTGAACATCTACGAAGACATGGCGACCTCGATGCGCGCCTGTGGAAGGCATCGACAAGACCGGGTTCTCGGGACGAACCGTGGAAGATGACGGGCAGCTCGCCGGAGCATGAAACGTTCTTCTTCACCTGCAGCGCATTTGCAACCACTGCACGTATCCGGGCTGCTTGGCGGCCTGCCCGCGCAAGGCGATCTACAAGCGGCCGGAAGACGGCATCGTGTTGATCGACCAGAACTGCGCCGCGGGTACAAGAAGTGCGTGGAGCAGTGCCCGTTCAAGAAGCCGATGTAATGGGGCACGACCCGGGTGTCGGAGAAGTGCATTGCGTGTTATCCGCGTATCGAGGGGAAGGACCCTGGACGGGCGGCGAGCCGATGGAAACGCGCTGTATGGCGGCGTGCGTGGGCAAAGAGGAGATCCGCATGCAGAGCCTGGTGCGCATCGGCGAAGACGGCCTGTGGGCGGAAGACCGGCAATTTCGTACTACGCGATCCGCGTGGAGCAGGTGGCCTTGCCGCTGTATCCGCAGTGGGGCACCGAGCCCACCTGTATTACTACATTCCGCCGCGGCACAGCCCGAGAGGGTATGCCCGGCAGATGTTCGGCTCCGGCGTGGACAACGCCATCGAGAAGTATCTTCGTGCCGAGCTGCGAACTGTTGGCGGTCCTCCAGCTCTGGAGAGCCAGCCAGCAGATCGTCTTTCCGGTACGACGTCATTCCGGGGCCGAAAGTGTTCGAAACCCAGATCCACGGGAAGCGGTTCGAGATGTACAACGATACCGTGCTGGGCTTCAACAAGTCGGGCAAGGAAGTGGCGCGGATTCAGGTCGAAGAGCCGATCTACATTCGGCCGGCCGAGCGCGTGACCTGGCTGTAAGCCTCAGCTAGGTAGAACGCTTCAGTGGGGGGCGGAGTTCCTTCGGGGGCTCCGCCCCCTGTTGTTTTGGGCGCCAGGATTGGCGCCGGGCGCCATCTTGCGCGCGGGAGAACGACTGACGTATTCTCGCAGATCGGGCCGGGCGTCGGGGGGCCGCGAGGGACCTCTCAGTGCGAGTTGAGATGAGGCCGAGTTTCGTCGATGCGTGATGTCGAAGGCAGTTATCGGGCGCTCCTGGCGGTGACCAACGTTCTGAATTCCCAGCGCGATACCGACAGTCTGTGGCGCGCGATCACGGAACAGATCGGGAAGGTGTTGCCGGTGGAACGGGCGGGCATCACCTTGTTCAATCCGGACCGGGATGCGTTTGAGTTCTACGCGGTGGAAACCAATGTGCCGACGCGGCAGCTTCAGCGGGACGCCGTGATCCCGAAGACGGGAAGTGCCGTCGGGTGGGTGTACGAGCACCGAACCGCGCATGTGCGTCCCGATCTGCAGCGGGAACAGATGTTTCTCGAAGACCACTACTACGTGCGGGAGGGTTTGGGCCGCATGATCAACTCGCCGCTGCTCGTCGGCGACTCCTGCATCGGGACGCTGAATATCGGCAGTGTGCAGCACGGCGATCCCGACCCTTCGGACCTCGAATTTCTGCAATTGGTCGCGACGCAGATCGCCTATGCGATCGATCACGTGCGGGCCTACGAACAGATCGATCGGTTGCGGCAGCAGCTCGCCCGTGAGAACGAATATCTGGTGGAGGAGCTCCGGTCCACCCACGACTTCGGCGCCATGATCGGGGTCAGCACGTCGTTTCGTGCGGCTCTGACGCAGGCGCAGGCGGTGGGCCCGACGGCGGCCACGGTGCTGATCTCCGGCGAGACGGGAACCGGCAAAGAGCTGATGGCGCGGGCGATCCACGACATGAGTCCGCGCCGGGAGAAGCCGTTCATTCGGGTCAACTGCGCGGCCTTGCCGATGGGCCTCGTCGAGAGCGAACTGTTCGGCCACGAGCGCGGCGCGTTCACCGGCGCCGATCAGCGGCGGCCCGGTCGGTTCGAACTGGCGCATGACGGCACGCTGTTTCTCGACGAGATCGGCGAGATGCCCCTCGACGCGCAGGCGAAACTGCTGCGCGTGTTGGAAGACGGACTGGTGGATCGTGTGGGCAGCAGCCGGCCCGTGCCGGTGGACGTCCGCATCATCGCCGCGACGAACGCGGACCTGATGGCCCTCGTGAACGAAGGGCGGTTCCGGGCGGATCTCTATTACCGGCTGCACGTGTTCCCGATCCTGCTGCCTCCGTTGCGCGAGCGGGTGGAGGATATTCCGTTCCTCGTGCGGCATTTCCTGGAAGGGTACCGGGCGCGGCTGAAGCGGCCGGACTTGGAACTCAGCCCCGATTCGATGGACCGGTTGCTCCGTTATCCCTGGCCGGGCAACGTGCGCGAACTGCAAAATGTGATCGAGCGGGCCGTCATCCTTTCCCGCAAGGCGATGGTTACCGTGGATCCGCAGGCGCTGGCCGGTGACGCGCCGGCGCCGGAGTCGACCGCGAATCTCGTGGACATGGAACGCCGGCATATTCTCCGTGTCTTGGAGAATGTGCAGTGGCGCATCTACGGCGCGCAGGGCGCCGCGGCGCAACTGGGGATGAATCCGAGCACGCTCCGCAGCCGCATGAAGAAGCTGGGGCTGACCAGGCCGGGCCGCAAGACCGTGGCCTGAGGAGACCGGTACCGTGCAACCCGCCGATCGGGTATGATGCGCAGTCAGTGTTTGGAACTCACATGGAACGAGACGTCAAAACCTACATCCTGAAACGGTCCGACGACGAAGCGACGCCGCGTACACTGTCGATCGACTATGCCGCGGCGTTGAATCCGCAGCAACTCGCGGCGGTGACGGCGGGAGAAGGCCCCTCGCTGGTGATCGCCGGCGCGGGCAGCGGCAAGACGCGCACGCTGGTCTATCGCGTGGCCTATCTGATCGATTCGGGCGTCGATCCTTCGAACATTCTGCTCCTCACGTTTACGCGCAAGTCGGCGCAGGAGATGGTGCAGCGGGCCGGTGAACTGATCGGGTCGCGCAGCGAGCGGGTGTGCGGAGGCACGTTCCATTCGGTGGCGAATCTCCTCTTGCGGCGCTATGGGCGGTCCGTCGGCGTCGAGCCGGGCTTCACGATTCTCGATCGCGGCGATGCGGAAGATCTGATTGCGTTGTGCCGCTCGCAATTGGGCCTGAACGAGAAGGACAAGCGCTTTCCCCGCAAGGGGACGATCATGGAGATGATCAGCAAGAGCGAGAATACGCTGCGCTCGCTGGAAGAGATCATTCTCGACGAGTTCGGCCACTTCGCCGACCATATTGAAGACTTGACCCGGTTGCAGAAGGCCTATCAGGCCGCGAAACGGCAGAAGCAGTTGCTGGACTACGACGATCTGCTGGTGATGCTGCGTCAGTTGCTCCTGATGGACGAACAGGCGCGCGCGACGATTTCCCGGCAGTTCCGCTACATCCTCGTGGACGAATATCAGGATACGAACCGGTTGCAGGCCGAGGTCGTCCGCAAGCTGGCCGCCACGCACAACAATGTGATGGTGGTCGGAGACGATTCGCAGTCGATCTATGCGTTTCGGGGCGCGACGTTCAAGAACATCATGGATTTTCCGGCGCTGTTCCCCGGCACGCAGATCTACAAGCTGGAGGAGAACTATCGCAGCACGCAGCCGATCCTGAATCTGGCGAATTGCATTATCGACGAGGCGGCGGAGAAGTACACGAAACGTCTCTTCACGCGGAAGATCGACGGGCCGCTGCCCTCGCTGGTGGAGGCGGCCGGCGAGAATGCGCAGTCGCGGTTCATCGCGCAAAAAATTCTCGAACTGCGCGAGGAAGGCGTGCCGCTGAGCGAGGTGGCGGTGCTCTTCCGGTCGAGTTTCCATTCCTTCGATTTGGAGATCGAGCTGTCGCGCAAGGGGCTGCCGTTCATCAAGCGCGGCGGCGTGAAATTCATCGAGACGGCGCACGTCAAGGATTTGCTCGCGCATGTGCGCGTGGTGGCCAACCCGCTCGACACGGTGAGCTGGAACCGGGTGTTGATGCTCGTCGAGGGGGTCGGGCCGAAGAAGGCGCACGATCTTCTGTCGGCGATCATGCAGGGCGGACAGCCGTTCGAGGTGTTGCGCGGGGTGACCGGCCGGTCCGGCCAGGGGCTCAAGAATCTGGCGAATACGCTCGAAAGTTTATCCGGCCTTGAGACTCCCTCACCGGCCGAGCAGGTCAACCACATTTATGAGTATTACCTGCCGATCTTGAAGGAGCACTACGACGACTATCCGAAGCGGACGCGGGATCTCGATCATCTCCATACGATTGCGGAGGGGTATCCTGAACTCGATGCGTTTCTGGCCGACCTCGCGTTGGAACCACCGGACGGCAGCGCCGTCGACGTGGAAGCGCCGGACCGCGACGATGAGCGGCTGGTGTTGTCGACGATTCACTCGGCCAAGGGGTTGGAATGGCAGGCCGTGTTCGTCATCTGGGTGGTGGATGGAAAATTCCCGTCGGTCTATTCGTTCGTCACGGACGATGAACTGGAAGAGGAACGGCGGCTGTTCTACGTGTCCGTCACGCGGGCGAAGCGCCATTTGTTCCTGACGTATCCGATCAATGTCTATGACAAGACCAGCGGGATGCTCTTGTCGAAGCCATCACGGTTTCTCGATCATGTGTCCCCGGATCTCTTCGAGACGCTCGCGCTAGTCGAAGAGGGCGGGCGGGGCGATTGGGACCGGTATCGCGATCCTTATTAGACTCTCAACACGTCGGATGTCCTGCCTGTTATGTCACGACATTGGAAGACCGTGATCACCATTATAGGGGTGGTCCTCGCCGGCGCGGGGTTTCTGTCCGGTGCAGGATGGGCCGGAGAACCGTCCCAAGCGGGGGGCGGACGGATGTGGGAGCAGATGATCGCCGGAGCCGCCAAGCTCCGCCTTCCCACGGACTTTCTCAAGGCCATGCCATCCGACTTTGTTCGGTTCGAGTTCGACGACCTACGGACCTACGCCGCCGAGTATCATCCGGGAGAACACCGGATGGTATTGAATCGGACGCTCTCGTTTCACGCGGCGGGACGTGACCTGCGTCCTCTTGCCACGATGACCCATAAAGAGCTGGAACTTCTGTACCACGAGCTGTTCCATGCCTACATGGACTATCTTGAGTCTGAAGACGGGCGGGCTGTCGGTCAGGGAGGCTCTCGGGTTCCCGACCTGCTTCGCTTTGCCCGGGCGATGCAAGTCTGTCGATATCGGGAAGTGAGCATCACTCCGGTGGTTCAGCGCAGTCAGGAGACGGAAATGCGGTACTTGTCCGATTCCGAAGCCTGGGAGGCCCTCAATGAAACCTGGGCGGTCTTTATCGGGTGGGGGGTCTGGAACCAGTTGGAGGTCGAAAAGAAGAGGGGCCGGTCTATGGTGGGATCGGTTTCTCTGATGGAGGAGTGGGGGACGCGGTTACGCCGGGCCGGCGAGCTCGGTGAGCTTCGCGGGTACTATGTTCCTCAAGATCCGGATGAGCGACGAGTCGCTCAGAAGCGGTTCTTGGGAGGGGGGTCGCAGATCTCCGTCGAGGAGATTCAGCGGTTGATGTATCAAGTCCTTGGTTTGCCGGAAAAATTCACGGAATCGGCTGTTACCGGCCTCCGTCAGCTGAAAAAATTTTCCCGCGCATCCGTCTGTCCCGAGGGGCTGTCGTAATCGTGAAAAAAATGAAAAAGGGCCATTTCTCCTCTTGACATGACAGGACTTCGTCAATAGAATCGAGCGTTTCCTAAACCAGCCTGGTTCGCGAGATCAGCTCATTCCCTTCAGCGATGTGGGGAGGGGGTTGTCTGCGGACAGGCTTACTCTGCTTTTTCGTGTTTGGATTGTGAATGGAAAGTCTGCTGAATTTGCGCCGAATTCAGTGGGCCGTGAGTCGGTGATGGGAGTGGGCAGGTACCCAAGTGGCCAAAGGGGGCAGACTGTAAATCTGCTGGCTTATGTCTTCCAAGGTTCGAATCCTTGCCTGCCCACCAGCACAGGCGTGTCGTGTCGGGACTCATAGCGCGAAGTATAGCAGGCGGCAGGGTGCGATTGATGGCGGCGGAGCGTGAGAGAGGGCGGGCGTAGCTCAGTGGTAGAGTTCCAGCCTTCCAAGCTGGCTGTCGTGGGTTCAAATCCCATCGCCCGCTCCACGAAGACGTGAAGCGCCACTCGTGAACGGTGATTCGTCGGGCGCAAGGATCGAAGGTGTGCGTTACGACGGATGGCCGGTGGCGAATGGCGAGAGATTGGGCCCACGTAGCTCAGTTGGTAGAGCACGTCCTTGGTAAGGACGAGGTCACGCGTTCGATCCGCGTCGTGGGCTCCATAATAAAGAGCGTGAACGATGCCGCCACGTTGAAGCAGTCGGCGTGACGGGAGACTACTTCAGGGGCTTAAGCAAAGGAGTTATGTATGGCGAAGGCGAAATTTGAGCGGCGAAAGCCCCACGTGAATATCGGGACGATCGGGCACGTGGACCATGGGAAGACGACGTTGACGGCGGCGTTGACAAAGATTTGTGCGGATCGGGGCATGGCGAAGTTCGTGAGCTACGACGAAGTGGCGAAGGCGAGCGAGAGCCAGGGGCGCCGCGATGCGACGAAGATCATGACGATCGCCATCAGCCACGTGGAGTACGAGACGGACAACCGGCACTACGCGCACGTCGACTGCCCGGGCCACGCCGATTATGTGAAGAACATGATCACCGGGGCCGCGCAGATGGATGGGGCCATTCTGGTGGTGAGCGCGGCCGATGGGCCGATGCCGCAGACGCGGGAGCACATTCTGTTGGCGCGCCAGGTGGGCGTGCCCTACATCGTGGTGTTCTTGAACAAGGCGGACAAGGTCGACGACAAGGAATTGTTGGAGTTGGTGGAACTGGAAGTGCGGGAATTGCTGTCGAAGTACGGGTTCCCGGGTGACAAGACGCCGATCATCCAGGGCAGTGCCTTGAAGGCGATGGAAGGGGATCAGGGCCCATTGGGGGTGCCGTCGATCCTGAAGTTGCTCGAGGCGGTGGATACCTACATTCCGACGCCGCAGCGGCCGATCGATAAGCCGTTCCTGATGCCGATCGAAGACGTGTTTACGATCAGCGGCCGGGGGACGGTGGTGACGGGGCGGTGCGAGCGGGGCATCGTGAAGGTGGGGGACGAAATCGAAATCGTGGGATTGCGGCCGACGCAGACCACAGTGGTGACGGGCGTGGAAATGTTCCGCAAGGTGTTGGATGAGGGACAGGCGGGCGACAACATCGGCGTGTTGCTGCGCGGGACGAAGAAAGAAGACGTGGAGCGCGGGATGGTGCTGGCGAAGCAGAAGAGCATCACGCCGCACACGAAGTTCAAGGCGGAGATCTATGTGTTGACGAAGGAAGAAGGCGGGCGGCACACGCCGTTCTTCAACGGGTATCGGCCGCAGTTCTACTTCCGGACGACGGACGTGACGGGGATCGTGCAGTTGAATCCGGGCGTGGAAATGGTCATGCCGGGCGACAACGTGAGCGTGACGGCGGAATTGATTAGCCCGATCGCGATGGATCAGGGCCTGCGCTTCGCCGTGCGCGAAGGCGGCAAGACCGTCGGCTCCGGCGTCGTCACGGAGATTTTAGCCTAACGAATTTATTAGCCGACAGGCAGGGAGTAGAGCGTGAAGGTCGATCAAAGAATCAGAATCCGGTTGCGCGGGTTTGACTATCGCGTGCTCGATCAATCGGTCACGGAGATTGTCGAGACCGTTCGGCGAAGTGGAGCCAAGGTCGTCGGACCGATTCCGCTCCCGACCAAGATTGAGAAGTTCACCGTCCAGCGTTCGACGCATTGCGATAAGAAGTCGCGTGAACAGTTCGAGATGCGCACGCACAAGCGGTTGCTGGATATCATGGAGCCGACGCCGGAGACGATGGATTCGCTGATGAAGTTGAATCTCGCGGCCGGCGTAGACGTCGAAATTAAATTGTGATCTCGGGCTCGACTGAAGGACTGATGCGATGACAAACGGGTTGCTCGGAAAAAAGCTGGGAATGACTCAAGTTTTTGATGAGAGTCGTTTGACTCCGGTGACGGTGATTGAAGCGGGCCCGTGCCGGGTCGTCACTGTGAAGACTAAAGAGCGGGATGGCTACGAAGCGGTTCAGCTCGCTTTCGGCGAAGTCAAGGAACGTAAGTTGTCCAAGGCGGAGCTGGGGCATTTGAAGAAACAGCAAGCGCCGGCTACGCGTGTGTTGCGCGAGTTTAAAAAGGTCGGTGATGTGACGGTCGGACAGTCCGTGACTGTGGAGATGTTCAAGAAGGGTGATTGGGTTGATGTGATCGGTGTCTCCAAAGGAAAGGGATTCCAGGGCGTTGTCCGGCGGCATCATTATGCCGGTGGTCCTGAATCGCACGGTTCAATGTTCCATCGTGCGCCTGGCTCGATCGGCGCCAGTTCATTCCCGTCTCGAGTCTGGAAGGGGAAGACCCTCCCTGGTCATATGGGTGCCGAACGGGTCACCGCGCAGCGGTTGAAGGTGATCGAGTCGAGACCGGAAGAGAATTTGTTGTTCGTGCGCGGCTCGATTCCGGGTGCGGCGAACGGCCTTATTGTCGTGAGAAAGTCGAAGAAGGGTTAGGACATGCCCACGGTCGATGTCGTTGATTTGAAGAAACAGAAGGTCGGCACGGTCGAGTTGCCGCAGGAAGTCTTCGGGTGTGAGCCCCGCGTGGCCTTGGTGCACGAGGCTGTCATCATGCAGCGGGCCTGCGAACGGCAGGGGACGGCCTCTACTCTCCGCCGAGGTGAAGTGAGTGGCTCTGGTAAGAAGCCCTGGAAACAAAAGCATACGGGACGGGCGCGCGCCGGCTCTCTTCGGTCGCCGGTGTGGCGTCATGGTGGGACGGTGTTCGGTCCGAAGCCGCGCAGCTATTCCTATACGATGCCGAAGAAAAAGTACCGGGCTGCCTTGCAGAGCGCGCTTTCCGGCAAATTGGCCGAAGGAAAGCTGATCGTCCTGTCGGATCTGGCTCTCGAGCAACCTAAGACCAAGTTGTTGGCCAAGGCGCTCAATCAGTTAGGTGTGAACGACTACGCCCTTCTCGTAGCTGCGGATACCGCTACGGCTGTGATTCAGGCGGCGCAGAATATGGATACGCTGAAGGTCGTGAGTGCCGACCGGTTGAATGTCTACGATGTGGTGCGTGCTGGGATTGTTGTGATTCCTGAGCGAGAAGTGCCGCGTGTGAAAGAGGTGTGGTCATGAAGCTCAATATGCACGCGGTGCTGGTGCAGCCGCTGTTGACGGAAAAGATCACCGGCCTTCGTGAAACGACGAATACGGTTGGATTCATGGTGCATCCTGATGCCAACCGGCTTCAGATCAAGCAAGCCGTCGAGACTCTGCTTAAGGTCAAGGTTGCTCGGGTCAACGTCTTGAACGTGCAGGGAAAGGTCAAGCGGCTCGGGCGGTTTTCAGGAAAGCGCTCCGATTGGAAGAAGGCGTTCGTCACGCTGAAGCCTGGAGAAAAGCTCGAATTGTACGAGAGCGCGTAACGGGTGAGGGAAGGTAGGGCTGAGCATGGGATTGAAATCGTATAAACCGACGTCCGCAGGGCGGCGTGGTATGTCCGCTGTGACAACAGAGGACTTGGCTAAGAAGAGGCCTGAAAAGTCGTTGACGTCGATTAATCAACGGACAGGCGGGCGAAACACGGACGGTCGGATTACTGTTCGTTTTCGTGGGGGGGGGCACAAGCGCCTCTATCGCCAGATCGATTTTCGCCGTGACAAGATCGGTATTCCTGCTCGTGTCGTCGCGATTGAATATGATCCGAATCGGTCTGCGCGCATTGCCTTGTTGAGCTACAAAGATGGCGAGAAGCGCTATATCCTCGCGCCCGTCGGACTGAATGTGAACGATCAGGTTCAGTCTGGAGCCGATGCGGAAGTGCGCCCGGGCAACGCGTTACCGCTGTCCAATATGCCGCTCGGTACGACCATTCACAATGTCGAACTGAAGGCGGGCAAGGGTGGGCAGTTGATCCGTAGCGCGGGCGGCTTCGCCCAAGTCATGGGTCGCGATGGCGACTATGTTCAGATTCGTCTGAAGTCTGGAGAAATGCGGAAAGTGCTCTCGACCTGTATGGCGACGGTCGGACAGGTGGGCAACGTGGATCATGAAAATGTCAGCGTCGGAAAAGCCGGGCGCTCGCGTTGGAAGGGGAAGCGGCCGCATGTCCGTGGTGTCGTCATGAACCCGGTCGACCATCCGCACGGTGGTGGTGAGGGAAAATCAGGGCAGGGAAACCCGCATCCTGTATCTCCGTGGGGTTTGCCGACGAAGGGTTACAAGACCAGAAAGAACAAGTCGACCGACAAGTACATCATCGCTCGACGCAAGTCAGGAGTGCGCAATGCCTAGATCAATTAGCAAGGGCGCGTTTATCGACGATCATTTGCTGAAGAAGGTCGAGCAGATGAATCAGACCAAAGATCGGAAGATCATCAAGACTTGGTCTCGTCGGTCCACCGTCGTTCCGGACATGATCGGTCACACGTTGGCCGTTCATAACGGTAAAAAGTTCATCCCGGTATTCGTGACCGAAAACATGGTCGGCCACAAGCTCGGCGAATTCGCACCCACGCGGTTCTTCAAGGGGCACGGGCAGGCGAAGTCTGAAAAAGCGGTGGCGCTGAAGTAGGCGACGGCCGAACGGTCTGGTAAAGGATTGAGATATGACTGAAGCACGAGCGATTCTGAGATTTGTCCGCGTGGCTCCACGGAAGGCCAAGCCGGTCGTCGATATGATTCGAGGCCAGCAGGTTCCTGCGGCCTTGGCAATGCTGAAGCATACGACACGGCATGCGGCTCGCGTGGTTGAAAAGGTCTTGCGGTCCGCAGTGGCTAA
>JAXLZJ010000047.1:0-21974 GCA_046350995.1 Nitrospira sp. | reverse complement strand
TCCCGCCGATCAGGAGCGCGGGGAACGGGGTGATGTAGCCGGACGCCGGCGTCACGGTCGCCAAGCCCGCCACCGCGCCGCTGGCCACGCCCAACACCGTCGGCTTCCCGCGATGGACCCATTCCACGACGCACCATGCCACCGCCCCCATGCAGGCCGCCGTATGGGTGGCCAGGATCGCCGAGACGGCCAATCCATTGGCCCCAAGAGCACTGCCGCCGTTGAATCCGAACCAGCCGAACCACAGCAACCCGGTGCCGAGCAGGGTCATCGGCAGATTGTGGGGCGCCATATAGTCCGTCCCGTACCCGCGCCGCTTCCCCAGGACGATCGCGCAGATCAGGGCCGAAGCGCCCGAACTGATATGGACGACCGCCCCGCCGGCAAAGTCCAGGGCGCCCAGCTTGGCCAGCCAGCCCCCGCCCCAAATCCAATGGGCGAGCGGCACATAGACAACGATCGACCAGAGCGCGGCAAACAAGACCATGGCGCTGAATCGCTTTCGCTCCGCGAACGCCCCGGCGATCAGCGCCGGCGTAATGGCGGCGAACATCAACTGAAAGAGCATGAAGGCGGAATGCGGCACGGTTGGCCCGTACACCGGATGCGGCTCGGCGCCGACACCGCTGAGGCCGATCCAATCCAACCCGCCGATCACACCGCCTTTATCGGGTCCGAACGCCAGACTATACCCGAACAGAATCCACAGGAGGCTGACGATGCTCAGAATCATGAAGCTCTGCATGATCGTACCCAGCACGTTCTTGGTCCGCACCAGCCCGCCGTAAAACAGCGCCAGCCCCGGCACCAGCATGAGCAACACCAGCGCCGACGACATCAGGACCCACGCCGTATCGCCCGTATCGACTTTCAGCGCCGCCGCTTGCGCACTCGCGTCGGGAACTCCGACCAGCGATGCGCACAGCACCCCCAGCCCGACCCACAGCAAGCCCGCTCCCCGTACATGGTTGATCACGATCTCCCCTCCTTCACTCCGAAACGCCCAAGTCCCCGGAACCGACGCAGGCGCGGAACCACTCCGCCCTCCGCGACGACCCGCTCACCTGACTGAGCCATCCGTCACCCGACTGACCGCGCTCCGCCCGTGGAATACACCGGCCATTCACTAAAATCTGAAGATCATGTCGGCGCCGACCATATAGAGATTCTTTTCGGTGGCCTGATCGAAGGCCGGCCGCGTATAGCACCGATAGAATCCCGCCTCAGGCCGAATCATCACGATATCGTTGAACTGATGGGTCAGCCCGATCGCATGGGTCGAGTAATGCCCTGCGATCCCGGACCGCATGCCCCGCTCGTCCCGCCACCACTCGTTGCGGACCGTCACGAAATCCCGCGGCGCCACCTGCACCATCGTGTAGTTGAGAATGCCGTAGGTATAGGACATCCCGGGCAAATCAGCGCCTTTGCTGCCACCGCCTCCGAACGATTGCATCGGCCCGATGATCGGCGTCCCGCCCATCACCGCATCGCGCTGCCACATGTAGATGGCTGCGAGTTTCGAATGGACCGCCTGCGTGAAGCGATGCTGCCAGGTGCCGACGACGTAGTTGAAATTGTCGTGACCGGCCGGCTGTCCATCGACGTCGAACCGGCGAAACTTGGCGGTATTCACGTTGTTCAGCACAACATAGGCCGCATCGTTGTTATCCAGGGAGACCCACCGTACCCCCACCATCCCGGTGGGAGTCGCGCCCTTGTACCAGGGGGCCATGTCCGTCCCAGAATGGACGGCGCCCTGAATGGTCCATTGCTTATCCAACATAACCGTCGCCAACGCGCCGGTCTGCGTATAGGTATCGAAGGTGAACTGCAGCGAGTGCGTAGCCAGATAATTATCCGGCGCGAACTGCACCTCAATATCAGGCGTGGCCACCCAACGCCCGACCCGTAACGTCATGCCTTGAGCTATCCATGGCACATACAGCTCACCGTAGGTTTCTGTATTGTCGTAGCCATATCGTTGGTTCCCGCGCAGTAATTGATTGCTGAACCAACCGCCGGCCGTCATATAGCGGTAGTTGCTGCCGTACAGATTCGTGAACCGGAACCCCCAGTCGACGTGGTCGGTTTGGACGGTATCCACCTCCCGCTCAAACCGGAGGACAGCCTGCTCTAGGATCACCGATTTGGGAACAATCCAGTAGGACGTGGGTTGATTGGAGTTGCTGGCGTTGCTCCAATTGTACGACCCGTTGACCCACCCGTAGGTTTTGATCCGGTGCTCCCGCATGACCTCACCGAGCGAGGTACCACCCAGCGCCTTCATCAGGGGATACTCTTTGGTCCCCACCGGTACGCCGAGCAGTGGCGAGCCTTGATACTCGGAACTCGGATACGGCGGCGAGTCCCAGGGCGCGGGCAGTGCCCGCCGCGCCGGCTCCGGCCCCGCCGAGGTGCCGGCCGGCGTCGGACTGAACTCCTCGACATAGGCGTTGAACAACCGCTGCAGAAACCAGGGCGGCGTATCCGATGAGGGAGTCGCCGCGGATTGGTGTGTGCCAGACACAGAATCGCTCTGCGCAATAGCCACACCTGTTGAGGAGAGCACCATCGGTTCTCCCCACCCAAGAGCCGGAATGGCCAGCAACACCGACATCGTCGTCACCCTGACTGCCTCACCGATTCTCGACTTCGTCACTTCCACCTGCACAACCGTGTTCACACCCTTACTAACCCTGCGCCCCAGCTCAAACGCGCCCCAAAATTTTGGAAGAGGCGGGAGGATGCGTACATCCTCCCGCCTCGATCCTGGACGGAAACTAGAACGTCTTCGTGAACTTCAACTTATAGAAGTCCTCGTTGTCGGCAAAGTCATGACCCACCGTGAAACGGAAGGCCATGCCGCCTGCCAGTTTCATTTCTACGTACGGACCGAACCAGCGATAGTAGTCCTGCTGGGCGCCAGGAGCGCTGTTATCCCGTGTGCTCAAGAGATGCTCGTAGTGCACACCGGCAGAGAACATGCTGTTGAACCGATAGCCGGCGTTCGCCCACCAATGCAGGAAGTCCCAGGTACCCCGGCGCCCCGTCTGACAATCCGGAAAATCGGACGTACAGCCGGTTCCCGTGCCCGGGCTTCCGCCTTCACTCCGGCCAGCTTTGTAATAACCCATATAGAATTCGCCCTCGAAACGATCGTCCAGATAATTCACGATGATGTTTGGCACCCAGCCATCGAAGGCCGTCGTACGTTCGTTCCGGCTACCGCCGCCCTTCGGGAACGAGCCGCCGCGGGACGACAGCAAGCTGCCGTGCACCGTACCTAACATCGGCGTCACGCTCAGCCGCTTGTCAAAGAACGTAAAATTCAAGCCAAGGTCCAACTCCAGCCAGGGATTCGCGTCGTGCACACCCTGTCCGCTGATGTTCGTCCAATAGGTCGTGCTGAATGCCAAGGCAACGTCCTTGGTCAACCCATAGGTTCCATAGATGGCCGGATTGAATCCAAAGAAGCTGTCCGCCTGCATCGCCATCGTCACGGACACCGGATGCTTCGTCGTGTCCATGAGATCGTCCGTCATACCGGCCCGTACCGGTTGACCCGCCAGGACCCCCAATGCGAGGGCCGCCACCGCCGCTGCCACTGTCCATCGTCCTCTCCGCATGTACTGCTCCTCCTGTGAATGAATATGAGTGCCTCTACCCGGGAACTGCCCGCCCCCGGCCTGCCCGGTCTCCACCGGACCCCCTCCGCCGATTCGCAACCCGGCCGTTTACTGAATCGGCACTATCGATACCCGTTCGTGATCGGCATCCGGCGATCTTTGCCGAACGCACGATGGGTAATCTTGATGCCGATCGGCGCCTGCCTTCGCTTGTACTCGCTCCGATCGACCAGCCCAATCACCTTCGTTACCACCGCCCGATCGAACCCCATGGCTACGATTTCCTCCGGCGACCGGTCCTCCTCGACATAGGCTTTCAAAATCGGATCGAGGACCGCATACGGCGGCAAACTGTCTTCGTCTTTCTGGTTGGGGCGCAACTCCGCGGTCGGCGCCCGGTCGATGATGCGCTTCGGAATCACCGCCGTCACTCCCTGCCCATTCCGCAGTTCAGAGAGGGCATAGACCATCGTCTTCGGGACGTCCTTGATGACGGCGAAGCCGCCGGCCATATCGCCGTACAACGTGGCATACCCGACGCTCATTTCGCTCTTGTTGCCGGTCGTGAGCACGAGGTGGCCAAACTTGTTCGAGAACGCCATCAGCAAATTGCCCCGGATACGCGCCTGAAGATTTTCTTCCGTGGTGTCGATGGGCCGCCCGGCAAACGACGCGGCCAGCGATTGCCGATACGCATCGAAGGTCGGCGTGATGGAAATTGTTTCGTAGGCCATGCCGATTCGGCGGGTGAGTTCCGCGACATCGTCGCCGCTTTCCTGCGCCGTATAGGGCGATGGCATGAACAGGCCGAGCACATTGTCGGCCCCGAGTGCATCGACCGCGATCACCGCCGTGAGCGCTGAATCGATCCCGCCGCTCAAGCCAATGACGACTTTGTTGAACCCATTCTTACGGACGTAGTCCCGTACCCCGATGACGAGGGCGTCGTAGACTTCCTCCAGTTCGTCCCGCAGTGGCTCCAGCGACGGGACCACCCGCGCGCGGGCCGGAGCGGCCGGAACCCTGACTGCGATCCGTTCCACCAGGCCCGCCAATCTGCCGCTGGCGGCTTTGCTTCGCCGCGGCGCCATCCGATGCCGCGAGACCGCGTCGATGTTCAAGTCGGCCAGCAGAAAATCTTCCTGAAACGCTTGGCCGCGTGCGATCACCGCGCCGGTGTGATCCACCACGAGGCTGTTGCCGTCGAACACCAGTTCGTCTTGGCCGCCGACCGTGTTGGTGTAGGTGACGATTACGCCGTTTTCACGGGCACGAGTGGCCAGCATCTGTTCACGAATCCGGCTCTTGCCGATGTGAAACGGGGATGCGTTGATGTTGATGATGACGTCGGCGCCGGCCGCGGCCTGATGGCGCGTCGGGCCGTCCGGGAACCAGATGTCTTCGCAGATGTTCACGCCGACCGTGGCACCGCGAAGCGCGATCAACGGCAACGTCCGTCCCGGATGGAAATAGCGGCTCTCGTCGAAGACGCCGTAGTTCGGCAGGAGCCACTTGCTATAGCTCGCCACGACTCCTCGCTCGCTCAACACCGCCGCTGCGTTCGACAATTCATGCTGCCCGGCCGGCACCACCGGCGGACGCGCCCGTTTGCCGCTCGCCTGTCCCTGCCCGACATAACCGACCACGGCAAGTAGGCCCCGGCACTCTTTCACGATCTCGTCCAGTGCCCGCAGGTTGTCCGCGACAAAGCGGGGTTTCAGCAGAAGATCTTCAGGCGGATAGCCCGTCACCGCGAGTTCCGGAAACGCCACGACATCGGCCTTCGCCTTACGCGCCTCTTTGATCCAGCGCGCGATCGCACGGGTATTACCGACGATATCCCCCACCGTCGGATTCATCTGGGCCATGGCGATTCGAAGAATGCGCATCGGTTATTCCAGGCTGGTCAAAATGGTCATCCAACAAGGCCGCAGGCGATGCAAAAACCACAGGCGTACCCTCGGGGGTACGTCGAGGATTTTTGCGAGCCGAGAACGAAGTTGGGGGCCATTTTCACCAGCCAGCCAAAAAAAAACGCCCTCTGGCCTTTCCCACCACAACCCTGGGGAAAACGCCGGAGGACGTCATTGTCCGCCTAGTGCAACCACTGCGCAGGAGACCTCGTTGTCTCCCAAAATGTCGGGGCGATTTATAGCAACGCCCCGCCCCGTCTGTCAATGGAAAGTTCCCCTATCCGGAGGGACCCTACGAAAGATTTGGCCATAGTCCTGTGTTACACTGGTGCCACGAAAGGGGCTTCCATGACGAGTATCCGATCTTCGTCACGACTTCTTGCCGGAGTACTGCTGGGCACCGGTCTCTTCCTGGCCACCGCGTGTGGTTCCATTTCCGACCAGACGCTGGTCACCGACAGTCCCTTGGGTGCGGTGTATCTTCAGCATCTCTTCGACCGCGGCACAACGATGCGCTACGGCGGCCCGGTAAAGTCGTTCAAGGCCAACCATCCCTTTGAGTTGTCCCCCGAATTGGCAGCCAAGACTCTCAGCGGTCTGCGCGTCGGCATCACAACGGCGGACGAGCCGGCCAATCCTCTCGGTATCAAGCCGACGCCGGTATTCTCCGCGCAAGAAGTCGCCTTTCTGGCTCCAGCCCTGTCGACGGCGCTGAAACATGCTCAGCCCGATCAACGCGTGAAATTCCGCGTCGGCCCGCTCGCCGACACGACCGACGGGACGCTGTACGTGAACGAGGACACCCTCTACGTCACGCTCAACCACTACCACTCGCCCGCCGACACGCGTGACGAGCAGGTGGGGATTTACGCGCTCTCGTTTTCGCCGGTGACCGCCCAAAGACACGTCAGCGGGCCGCAGACGTGGATGGAAATCGAACCGAATCAGCCGCGCGTCGCCGTGTCGATCGCAGCACTCACCGGACTGCCAGCGCCGGTTTTGCCGGTACCAGCCAGCGCGCCGACATCTGCTAGTATGCCGGCCAACGATACACCCTCCATGAAGGCCGTCGTCGAGAAGCAGGCGCAGGAATTGGAAGCGTTGAAGGCAGAACTCGAAGCACTGAAGAAGCAGATCGGCGGCCAAACGGCCCCGATTAAACCATCCTCGCCCAAGTAGACCGGCCTTAATACCGCCGCAGCATCGGCGCGGGCAGCCCCCACAGGACAACGCGGATCTCCCGCCAGGCGGACTCGAGCAGCGCCGTCAACGCCGGGGCCGAGCGCGCGACGACTTTCACGACGAGGCCGGTTACCGGCGGCTCCGAAACACCGCCCAATAATTCCCCCGGCTGTGCCTCGCACAACCCGTGAAGCACGGCAGCCAACTCGTCGAGCCTTCCCTTTTCGAGTCTCTCTCCCACCACGAACAGCGAACCGACATAGTCCCAGTCCATGATCACCGCCCCGACCGACTCCGGGATGACGGCATATCGCTCGATGATCCCCGGACCCGCCGCCGTCCGAATCACGATCTCATTGTCGTAGTCCGTAAACCGCCACCGCTCCTTCATGGCGATCCGACCTGAGGCCATGGCATCCCATAAGACGACCGTCGCGCCGGGTGCCAGATCTACATGGATTGATTGCCGGAAACGCGATCCGGCAAAGGGGATGGTCAACTCCGGCAGCCACTCCAGAATCGAGCCGGCCCCGACCGTCACACGGACATCCTGCACAGCCGGTTCACCGAGACTCCGATAGACGCGGTTGGCCGATGGACTCGTCATCACGACATGGGCGCCGGGCTGCAATCGCGCGTCGACCGTCACCTGATCGCCGCCGACCAGCCCGCCGGAAGGATTGACCAGCCACGTATAGAGGCATCCGCTGTCATCGAGAGAAGACGGAGGGAAATAATGCCAGGGGCTGGAGCAGGACGACTGCGCCAGGACGGTGCGTCTGGCCTGAGCGGCGAACTCATACCGCAGGGCGCCGCGGCGGCCGACGGTATCAATGACGGAGGAAGGCGACGCGGTCGGATGCATGAATCACGGCCTCACTGCGGATGGACGTGCCGGGGAATGAACTGCTCGACCCACGCAACGACCTGTTCCAATCCCTGCCGGGTTTTGAGATTCGTAAACAGGAACGGCCGGTCGCCCCGCATCTTGCGGCTGTCCCGATCCATCACGCCGAGATCGGCGCCGACCAGCGGTGCAAGATCGATCTTATTGATCACCAGCAAATCCGACCGCGTGATGCCGGGCCCGCCCTTGCGGGGAATCTTGTCGCCCGCCGCCACATCGATGACGTAGATGACTTTATCGGCCAGCTCGGGACTGAAGGTCGCGGCAAGGTTGTCCCCGCCGCTTTCCACGAACATGAGTTCGACGTCGGGATGCCGCCGTAGGAGATCGTCCAACGCTTCCTGGTTGTGTGAAGCATCTTCGCGAATGGCGGTGTGCGGACAGCCGCCGGTTTCGACGCCGAGAATGCGATCTTGAGGCAGCGCGCCCCGGCGCGTCAGGAACTCCGCGTCTTCCTTGGTAAAAATATCGTTGGTCACCACGGCCAGACTGTAGCGATCGCGTAGCGCCAGGCACAACGCTTCGACGAGCGCCGTCTTCCCCGACCCTACCGGCCCGCCGACCCCGATGACGGGAATCTGCCGTTCCCGCGCCGCCGTTACCCGTCCACTCCCGCACACATGTTCGTCAGGACGATGCATCGCGTGTCCTCTTCCCGCTCATGATCGAAACAGCCGCGACTCCAACCGGCTGTGCCGCATGGCGTAAATATCCTGAAGCGGAGACCATGACCGCAGCGCCCGCTCCCGGCCCGCCTGCCGGGCGATGTGCTCGATCACATCGAACCAACTGTCCAGCAATCGCTGCCCTTCGCGCTGGCCGATCGGCAACAGCTTCATGGCCGCCGCGACATAGCCGGTCGCCGCCTGATAGAGCAATGCCGCGACCGCATCGTCCTTCGACCAGCCCGCCGCGCCCAACGTGAGTCCCAGCGAGACCGCGAGATGGCCCGGCGTCCGGCTTGCCTCCAGTGCGGCAAGAAAATCGTCGAGCACGGGCGACCGCGGACTCTGCTCCACGGCCAAGCGGATCACCTGCCTCCCCATCTGGCGACTGGCCATTCGCCCCTCGCGCCCAAGCTTCATGGCATCCAGTTCATGGTCGGCTTCGAATGCCCGTTCCAGGTTGCCGGAAACGAATGCATCGTGCGCCCATCCCACCGCCACCGCCTCCCGTCCCCCCATGCCGTACTTCAACGACTCGAGGACGAAGCCGGAAAGGTCCTCCGCATTGTTGACCAATCCACCCTGTACCGCCGCTTCCAATCCAGATGAAAAGGCATAGCCCCCGGACGGGAAAAAGCTGTCGACGAAACGAAGACCGGTCAGCAGCGATCGCGTGTTCATGGGTATCGTCAAAAGAGGAAGTACCGCTGCGCCATCGGTAACACTGCCAGCGGATCACATTTCAGAACTTGCCCATCCGCTTTCACGACGTAGGTCTCCGGATCTACGTCGATACGCGGCAACGCATCGTTCAACTTCAAATCCCGTTTGCCGATACCGCGACATTTCTTCACGGCAGCCACGCGCTTCTGCAACCCAAGCTGCTTCTGAACATCGGCGGCGAAGGCCGCACCGGATAGGAACGTCAGGCTCGTCGAAAACGGCGCGCGGCCGAAGCTCCCGAACATGGGCCTGGTCAGTACTGGCTGCGGCGTCGGGATCGACGCATTCGGGTCGCCCATCGCAGCCGACATAGGAAAGCCTCCCTTTAAGACGATCTCGGGTTTTACCCCGAAGAAGGCGGGCTTCCAGAGGACCAGATCCGCCAACTTGCCGATTTCGACGGAGCCGACCTCATGCGCGATGCCATGGGCGATGGCGGGATTGATGGTGTATTTCGCGACGTAACGCCGCACGCGGAAATTGTCGTTCGCCCCGGAAAGCTTCTCCGCCGCCGTCTGCGCCAAGTGCCCGCGCTGCACCTTCATCTTGTGCGCCGTCTGCCAGGTGCGAATGATGACTTCACCGACCCGCCCCATCGCCTGCGAATCGGACGACATGATGCTGATCGCGCCCATGTCGTGCAGGATGTCCTCCGCCGCAATGGTTTCGCGGCGAATCCGCGACTCGGCGAAGGCGATATCCTCCGGCACGCGCGGATTCAAATGATGGCAGACCATCAGCATGTCGAGATGCTCGTCCATCGTATTGACGGTGAAGGGCATCGTCGGATTGGTCGACGACGGCAACACATTCGCCTCACCGCACACTTTGATGATGTCCGGAGCATGGCCGCCACCGGCGCCTTCGGTATGGAAGGAATGGATCGTGCGCCCTTTGAACGCCTTGATCGTGTCCTCGACGAATCCGGCCTCGTTCAACGTGTCGGTATGAATGGCGACCTGCACGTCGTACTCTTCCGCGACATCGAGACAGGTTGAAATGGCCGCAGGCGTCGTCCCCCAATCTTCATGCAGCTTGAGGCCGATTGCCCCGGCTTCGATCTGTTCACGCAACCCGTCCGGCAGCGACGCATTACCCTTACCGAGAAATCCCAGGTTGATGGGAAATCCATCCGCCGCTTCCAGCATGCGGTGAATGTTCCAGGGGCCGGGCGTGCAGGTCGTGGCGTTCGTCCCCGTTGCGGGCCCGGTCCCGCCGCCGATCAAGGTCGTCAACCCGTTCGCCAGCGCCTCCGTGATGATTTGGGGACAAATGAAGTGGATGTGCGTATCGATGCCGCCTGCCGTGATGATCTTCCCTTCGGCGGACAACACCTCCGTCCCGGCGCCAACCTCCATGCCTTTCGTCACACCGTCCATGAGATCGGGATTGCCCGCCTTGCCGATGCCCACGATACGGCCGTCACGGATGCCGATGTCGGCTTTAACGATCCCCCACCAATCGACAATGATGGCATTGGTGATGACGAGATCAAGCGCGCCCTTCGCGCGGGTGGCCGAAGGGGATTGGCCCATGCCGTCACGGATGACTTTGCCGCCGCCGAACTTGGCCTCTTCGCCCGGCACGGTCAGGTCACGGGTAATTTCGATCAGCAAATCCGTATCGGCGAGCCGGACACGATCACCCACCGTCGGACCATAGAGATCGTTGTATTGGCGTCGGGTGAGCTTCACAATCCCACCCCCTTCCCGATGAACCCCAGCTCTCTGGCATTAGCCAGCGCCTGTTGCTTCACCGCCGGATCATCCAGACGCCCATGCGTGAGTCCATTGATCCCATACGCCACGCGATTCCCGCCGATGGCGACGAGCGTCACTCGCTTTTCTTCGCCCGGTTCAAAACGCACCGCCGTCCCGGCCGGCACTTGCAGCCGGTAGCCGTAGGCCTTCTCCCGATCGAATCTGAGGGCGCGGTTGGCTTCGAAGAAGTGGCAATGTGAGCCGACTTGGATCGGCCGGTCGCCGGTATTCGCCACCGTCACCTCAACCGTCTGCCGACCTTGGAAAGCCACGATATCCCCTTGCCCGAGCAGCACCTCACCGGGAATAACGGGAATCGGCTCCTGCGCCCCCCGCTTCACTGGCTTGGCTGCTTGAGCCGCGCGGCGAGACTTTCGCACCTTCGCCTTGGCTTTCGCCTGAACCTTGCCCTTCTTCATACGTCACCGCCTATCGGATCGGTTCATGAACGGTCACCAGCTTCGTTCCGTCCGGAAACGTGCCTTCGACCTGCAACTCGGGAATCATCTCCGAGACACCGGACATCACGTCCGCCTTCTTGAGCAAGGTCGCGCCGTAACTCATTAAGTCCGACACGGAGCGGCCCTCACGGATTCCCTCCAGAATCGCCGCCGTGAGATAGGCCATGGCCTCGGGATGATTCAGCTTGAGCCCACGCGCCTTCCGCTCCTTCGCCAGGTTGGCTGCAACATAGATCAGCAATTTTTCCTGCTCACGCGGTGTCAGATGCATAATTCCCTCTCTCCGACTCCTACCCGCCCCCTTACACCACCAGATGCCGTTTCACTTCCTCGGCGCTCAGTTCGCTCGTCTTACCTGTTGCCACGACCGCTCCTTTGGCCATGATAACGTAGGCGTCCGCCAGCCGCGCCGCGAAATGGAGGCCTTGTTCCACCAGGAGGATAGCGAAGCGGCGGGAGTTTTTAAATCCGATAATCACGTCTTCGATTTGATCGACGACCGAAGGCTGAATACCTTCCGTCGGTTCATCCAGCAGGAGTACTTTGGGATTGGATAGAATCGCCCGGCCGATCGCCAATTGCTGCTGTTCGCCGCCGCTCAAGACGCCACCGGGTCGGTCCAGAATCTGCGTAAGCTTCGGAAACAGCCGATACACCTCTTCGAATGCGGCCTGTTCTACCGCCGCCGAGGAAAACTCGGGCCGGGCCCAGAAGCCGAGCTGCAGATTTTCCCGCACGGAGAGGTGGGGAATAATCTCCCGTCCTTGCGGCACATAGGCCAATCCTTTCCGAGCGCGTCGATCCGTCGATTCCCGTGTCACATCGGCGCCGTCCAGCAGGACCTGCCCCGAGCGCGTGGGCAGGAGTCCCATCAACACTTTGAGCGTGGTCGTCTTCCCCACGCCATTGCGTCCCATCAGACAGGCCACTTGCCCCGCCTCGATCTCGAACGACACGTCGCGAAGGATGTGGCTCTCGCCGTAATAGGCGTTGATGTTGCGAAGTTGAAGCATGATCAGTGCGCCACTTTCTGGCGTCCCAAATATATTTCTCGAACCCGATCGTTGGCCTGCACGACGTCGACGGTGCCTTCGCAGATCACGGTGCCTTCGTGCAACACCGTGACCGTGCGGGCGATCTGCCGAACGAATTCCATGTCGTGCTCGATCACGATCACGGCATGGTGCTCCGCCAACGTTTGCAGCAACACGCCGGTCTGTTCCGTTTCCTTGTCCGTCATGCCGGCCACGGGCTCGTCCACCAAGAGCAAGGTCGGGTCCTGCAGGATCACCATGCCGATTTCGAGCCATTGTTTCTGACCATGCGAGAGCAAGCCGGCCCGCCGGTGCGGATGGTCTTGCAGTCCGATCGTCTCCAGCGTGCGCTCGATCCGCTCTCGTTCCGCTGTCGTCGAGCGGCTCATCAGCGTGGCGAAGACCCCTTTGCTCTCCCGCTTCAACGACAGATCCAAGTTTTCCCACACCGTCAGGTTGCCGTAGATCGACGGGGCCTGGAACTTTCGGCCGATGCCGAGCTTGGTGATTTCGTCTTCCCGCTTTCCGATAAGATCGATGTCTTTCCCGAAAATGACTCGGCCTTCGGCCGGTTTGGTTTTACCGCAGATGACGTCGAGCAGCGTGGTCTTGCCCGCCCCGTTGGGGCCGATCACGACCCGCAACTCGTTATAATTGACGATGAAGTTCAGGTTATTGAGCGCCTTGAACCCGTCGTAATCGACGACAACGCCTTCCAGATAGATGATCGATCCTTTGTCGCTCACAATTGCGTTCCCTCCGGCGCTGTCACCGTTTTGCTCGATTTGCTGAGCCGGCGCAGGGCGTCGAGGTCGAGTCGCCGGGCGAGACCGACCAACCCATCGGGGAAGAGAAGCACGACGGCGATGAACAACCCGCCCAGAAAGAACGGCCAGAATTCAGGGAAATAGTTCGTCAGCACGCTCCGGCCGAAGTTGACGCCGACGGCCCCGATGATCGCGCCGACCAGCGTTCCGCGCCCCCCGACCGCAACCCAGATGACCATTTCCAGCGACGGCAGGACACCGATCTGAGCGGGCGTGATAATGCCGACTTGGGGGACGTACAGCAGCCCGGCCAGCCCCGCGAGTCCGGCCGAAACGACGAAGACGAAGAGCTTGTAGTTCGTCGGCGAGTAGCCGGAGAACAGCACCCGCTGTTCGCTGTCCCGCACGGCGATCAGGACTTTGCCGGTCCGCGATTGGATGATCCAGCGGCAGAGCAAATAGGCGCCGCCCAGCGCAAACACCGTCACAACGTACAAAGCCCGTTGTGTCCCGGGATCGCTCAAGCGGAACCCCAGCAGCTGTTTGAAGTCCGTCAGCCCGTTGGTGCCGCCCAGGTTCGTTTCGTTGCGATTGAACACGAGCCAGGCCGACAGCGCGACAGCTTGCGTGATGATCGCGAAGTAGACACCCTTGATCCGGCTCCGGAACGCCAGGAGGCCGAAGATCCAGGCACAAGCGATCGGCGCGAGGATCGCCAGCACGACGGCAGCCGCAAAGCTGTAGAACGGGGTCCAGAACAGCGGCAATTCTTTCACCTGATTCCAGACCATGAAATCCGGCAAAGCGCTGCCGTAGACGCTCTCCGCGCCGATATTCAACATCAAGTGCATGCCGATGCAGTACGCACCGATGCCGAAGAACACGCCCTGCCCCAGACTCAAAATGCCGGTGTAGCCCCAAATGAGATCCAACCCCAGCGCGAGGATGGCGAAGGCCAGGAATTTCCCGAACCGGTTCAATGTGAAATCCGACACGTGCAGCCAGGACTCTTCCGACGGCAAGACATTCAACGCGGGCAGGATGACGAGCAAAAATAAGCCGGTGAGCCAGAACAACAATCCTTCTCGTTGAGTACCCACGGGGGCATCACTGGGGGTCATGGACACAATCCCGATCCTCCTTAATCCGCGTGGCGGCCTTTGATGGCGAACAGCCCGGACGGCCGCCGCTGCAGGAACAAGATGACCAGGACCAGGATGAGGACCTTCCCATACACGGCCCCGAAACTGGGTTCCAGGAATTTATTCAGACTGCCGATGCCCAACGCCGCCACGATGGTGCCGGCCAGTTTGCCGACGCCGCCGGTCACGACCACCATGAAGGAATCGACGATATAGTTTTGCCCCAGCCCCGGTTCGACGTTCCCCACGAGCGTGAGCGCGCATCCCGCCATGCCCGCTAGTCCCGACCCGAACGCGAAGGTGTAGGCGTCGACTTTTCTCGTCGGGATGCCGAGACAGGCGCTCATGTTGCGATTCTGCGTCACGGCCCGCACACGCAGGCCGAGGCTCGACCGGAACAGCGCAAGGTAAATGCCGACGACGCTCAGCACGGACAACGCAATGATGAAGAGACGGTTGTACGGCAGATAGACGCCGACCAGCACCTGCGCACCGCCGCTCAGCCAGACCGGCGCCGTAACCGCAGTGAGGTCGCCGAATGTCACCCGGGCCGCCTGAATGAGCACCAAACTCACTCCCCAGGTCGCCAGCATTGTTTCAAGCGGACGTCCGTAGAGAAAGCGGATCACGGTCGCTTCGAGGAGCAGCCCGAAAAGGCCCGCCACCAGAAACGAGAGCGGCAGCGCGGCCAGAAAATAGGCGTCGAAGACAGAGGGCGGCAGCGCGGCCTTGAACAATTCCTGCGTGAGATAGGTCGCATAGGCGCCGACCATCATCAATTCTCCGTGCGCCATGTTGATGACACCCATGAGCCCGAACACGATCGCGAGGCCGAGGGACATGATCAACAAGATGGAACTGAGGCTGAGTCCGCGGAACAGCGTTTCGAAGGCGCCCGCCCACGTACTCCAAAGTTCGATCCGTTCGATCGCCCTCGCCACGGCGGTTTGCAGCGGCCCGATGTCTTCTGGTGTACCCTGCGCCCCGGACAGTTGCGTGGCCAGCTCTTTCAATGCCGGCAACCCGTTCTGACTTTTGAGCTCGCCCAGCTTCGTGGCGGCGGAAACCCGGCTTGCGAGGTCCTCACTGCTCAAGCGAATCAACGCCGCGGCTTCCTCCATCGCATACCGAACCCAATAGTGCGATTCCTTGGCCGCCGCCGCGTCCAACCAAGGCACCGCGACAGCCTGACCGGATTGACCCAAATCCCCGGCGGCTATCCTTCGAACGGCATCGTCGCCGCTCACCAAGCCGAGCTTGTTTTTGAGCAGCGCTTTGACCGGCTTGACCGCGACACGCGTCGCCCGGTCTGCGTCTTCCAGCGCCCGATCGAGTTGAGCCAGTGTCTCGGCATCTCCCGCATCGACAAGAGCATGCACGCCCTGCTGCTGGACAACCGGATCGTCGCTGGTCAGTTGGCCGATAACCGACTTGATCGCGTCGAGACCGGCGGAGTGCGCCGTGTCTACGGCGACGTCCGTAGATGGACCGGCATCCTCCGCATACGCGTTTATCCCCACCACAACCAGCCATCCCGCGAGGATCGCGGCCATGGCTATGACACGACTCGGTTGCCTCTTCATGTCGTCTGGTCGCATTCCGTCGAACCACCCGACACCTGGTCGCTCCGGGTCCCCTTGCGGGGCGTGGAGCGGAGCGGCCAGGCCGGCGTGGCCGGAGAAACGCGTGATCCTCTCAGCCTTTCTTCGAGTAGGTTCCTTGGTGCGAAATCCAATCGCATCCCTTGTCTGGGTTGGTATATTCGCTCCACGGCTCTGGTTTCACGAGCCCTTTGGATCGCGACACCACTTTGAATTGTCCGTCCTTCAGGATCTCGCCGATCAACACCGGCCGATAGGTGTGATGATTCGCCGCATCCACCATGATTTCCCCGCCCGGCGCGAGGAACTTGCTGCCGTAGACTGCCTTGCGCACTTTGTCGACCTCGGTCGAGCCGGCTTTCTCAACGGCCTGTTTCCAGATGTGGACGCCGAAGTAGGCCGCTTCGATCGGGTCGTCGGTGACGCGTTTCTCGCCGTCCGGCAAGTTGTTCTTCTTGCAGTAGGCCTTGAAATTCGCCACGAACTGCTTGTTCTGCGGCGTGTCGACGCTCTGGTAGTAATTCCATGCCGCCAAATGGCCGACGAGCGCGGTGGTATCCATGCCGCGCAGCTCATCTTCCGCCACGCTGAAGGCCATGATCGGAGCGTCCTCGGCCCGCAGGCCCTGATTGGCGAACTCTTTGTAGAATGGCACATTGCTGTCGCCGTTGATCGTACTGATGACCGCCGCGCCCCCGCCGGCTGCAAACTTCTTAATCTTGCCGACGATGGTCTGATAGTCCTGATGGTGGAACGGGGTGTACTCTTCCATGATGTTGGCTTCCGGCACCTTCTTCGCCAACAGCATGGCGCGCAGGATTTTGTTCGTGGTGCGCGGATAGACGTAGTCCGTCCCCAGTAGATAGAATTTCTTGTACCCGCCGCCCTCCTTGCTCATGAGATACTCCACGGCCGGCACCGCTTGCTGATTCGGCGCGGCACCGGTGTAAAACACATTGCGCGAACATTCTTCTCCTTCGTATTGAACGGGATAGAACAGCAACCCATTATTCTTCTCGAACACCGGCAGGACAGACTTCCGGCTGACCGACGTCCAACAGCCGAACACAACCGCAACCTTGTCCTGCAACAGCAACTGCTTTGCCTTTTCAGCGAAGAGATCCCAGTTCGACGCCGGATCGACAATCACCGGCTGAATTTTCCTGCCCATCACTCCGCCCTTGGCATTGATCTCTTCGACCGCCATCAGCACGACATCCCGGAGCGACACCTCACTGATCGCCATCGTGCCGCTGAGCGAATGGAGCACTCCGATTTTGATCGGTTCCTTGTCGGCTGCGTAGGACAGCGCCCAATTGCCGAGATTCCCCAGCAGCGCCGCCACGCCCAACCCCGCCACGGTGCGAGAACTTTGGAGGAGAAAATCCCGGCGTGAAGGGCCGGATCCCGGCTGTTCGGTCGAGGGCGTTGTCGGATTCGTCGTCATGTCTATCGGTTTCGTATTCATATCAGTCTCCTTTGCCGTATCTGGGCTAGAAGTTGTACCACGTGGAAATCATGAAGTTGTCGCCGCTGAAGCGTTCGTTCGTGCTCCACGTCGTCATCAAGTGGTTCCACTCCAACGATCCGTAGAGATCACCCCAGATGTGGCGCACGGCCGTCACGTAGGTGCGATGATTGACCTTGTATTGCGTATCCGCACCGGCCGTCGTACCTCTCAGGTCGCTGTTCAGGGGATTATCGAATCCGTACCCCGCGATGAAGGTGTAATTGCGGTTGTAGGCATAGTCGAATTCGCCCCACCCGACGAGGGTTCGGATCGGTGCGCCGGTTCCGAGATTCCGCTCTTGGCCGAATCGGAAGAATTCGACCCCGAGCGCCTGGCCCCAGGCCAATTCACCCGAAAACTTCAGCTGCGCCGTGATGGGGATCACGAGCTCGCCGCCGATCAAGTACGACTTCACGTCCTGATTGCTGGGAATGCTGGTAGGCGACGTGGGGGCGGCATGGTAATGGCGAAATGCAGCGTTCAAGGCGGCCATGAATCCCTGCGCGCTCCCCGTGCCGGCGTACCCGATGCGGGTGCCGATGTACGGCATCTGCACCGGATCGTTGAACGGCGAAGAGGCGACAGCGCCTGTCGACTGAATACGGTTCGGAGTCTGCCCGCAACAGGCGGACAGGCCGCGCTCAAACCGCATGACGGTAATCAGCCCGTTGAACTGCTCGTTGAACTGTTGCCGCACGGTGATTTGGGGCAAACGCTGCCAGAGATTCCCGTTGTACCCCATGATCGAAAAGTCGATCAGATTCGGATGCAGCCCCATAATCGGGGTCCAGTCCATACCGGCCGTGACGCTGGTCTTCTCGCTGTTGGGAGAGTACTTCACGTAGGCCAGACGGAGACGCGGCGAGAGATTCCCCGCGTTGTCGGTCTGGCTGTAAAAATCGGTTTCGACGACCCCTGAGAGGCTATGGGTCCCGTCCGTGCGATCGCCCCGAAGCCCGAACACGCTGTAACGCGGGTTCAAGGTAGACGACGCATTGCCGCCCTTGCCCGCGGCGGTGGCATAGCCGTTGAACTGGCCCGGATCCAGCGGGTTGGTGTTTCGTGTGCTGTAGATGCCGTCCAGCTCGATCCGCCCGTACGGCGTGATACTGCCCTTCCCCTGCGACGTATGTGTGGCGGTCACGCAGCCCCCACAGATGATACTGGGCGTGCCCTCTTTGTTGTCCTCCGCGACGGCGATCCCCTGGCCGGCCACGAGCGCCACGGCCAGTATTCCGCCATAGACCCATTTATGCTTGAACGACGTCATCTGAAATGTCCTCCTTGTGGTAGACCACTCTGATCGTGTGCCAACCGCACCGGAGGCGTCGCTCGAGCAAAAAAAAAGACGCCCTCCGGTTCCGTCAGTGGAACCAGAAGGACGTCTTTGTCCTTCGCAAATCTTGTTCGTGCGCCGAAGGAAGACTTCATCGTCTCCCCTCACAACTGTGCACGTTGGACGTGCCTTATACGTGGGCTGAACCGGTTCTGTCAAGCCCGTTGTTACCGCCTCGCATTCCTCAGTGGCGGGGAGACGTTGTCGTGCCACGTCCCCGGCTGTGATAGACTGCGCCCTCGGATAGGGAGGGCTCCCGTGGACTCACTGCTTCCTCGACGGTCAATCGGCCTCGTATTTGCGGTCGGTCTTCTGACCGCTTGCGCGGGAACGCCTGAATTTGACGCACCCATCGGCAATTCCGCCATCGGGTCCGTATTTCTCGAACGGGTTCCGGATCGCTCATTTCAGGCGGCTCACCCGACGAAACTCGACTCTTCGACGCTCCGCACCGCACTCGACAACGTACTGGTCGAAGACACGCACCTCTCCCTCAGCACACTCCTCTCACAGAAATCGCAACCGGTCAGAGCCTTCACGGAGGCAGAAACGGCGTTTCTGGCCCCGCTCCTCAGCGAAGGACTCCGGCAAGCAGCCCCTGATCAACAAGTCGGGTTCACCGTCCTCCATACCCACGTGCTTTTTCCCGATCGGGATGTTGTTGGAGCCGGAGTGGGATCGAATGCAGCCGCCGTTCCTGTTGCCACGCGCGAAGAAAGCGCCGGGGCCGTCTTCGTGCACGGTCGCTCACTGCATCTCGAAATCAGGCGGCTTCATATCCGCCCGGATCGGCCCGATGCCGTGAACATGCCGAATCGACGACTTCCCGACCGCACAGGCCTCACGGACCATGCACTCTCGTTCGCCGTGCCCGCCGCCAGACGGCCGGCCTCCTATGTGATCCGTGGGGACGCCGACCAGACACTTGTATTGGATTACGAATACCTGGCAGCCGTACCGGGGCCCGCGGTTCTACCAGCCCCTACGGCAACGAATCCGGCATCCGCCACCGGCATGCCCACGACTCCGGTATCGGGGAAACCTGATGAGGTCCGAACGCTTCAAGAACAGATGCGACAGAAAGACCGTGAGATGGAGAACCTCAGGAAAGAACTGCAAGATATCCGGCAACAGTTACAGAAACAGCCCCCAAACTCATCGCCGGATCGTTCTCGGTGACCGAGAGCGGGCTAGCTGCTCCGACGATCGGCACGCTCCTCGATATCGCCCGCCAGAAGAATCGCTTCCGCGATCTCACGCATGGATTTCCGCAAATCCATACTTTGCCGTTGAATCAGCTTGAACGCCTCTTCTTCGGAAAGCTTCTTGGATCGCATCAGGTACCCCTTGGCTCGGTCCAAGAGCTTCCGGACCGCCAACGCCTCCTGCATTTCAAACGACTTTTCCAGCAATGTCGTATGCTCGATGGAGATCGCCGCCTGATTGGCGATCGCCTGCATCAGCCGAACTTCTTCAGACGTAAACGTATGCGGCACGGAGGTGTAGCTATTGATGACCCCGACGACTTTTTCCCGAATCATCATCGGCACCGAGAGAAGCGAACACAACCCTTCTCTGGATGCCATGTCGGGATACATGTAATCCGGATCTTTTGTCACATCGGGAACGATGATCGGTCTCCGCTGCTGAACGGCTCGTCCGCTGATGCTTTGCCCGACTTTGATGTTCGGTTTTCGCCGGTATTGCTCACTCAAACTCTGTGTCGCCGCGATTCGCAACTCCCCCGTCGCATCGTCGAGTAGCATGATGGAGCAAATCTTCGAGCCGAGCATCTGCGCGGTCATCGTCACGATCAGTTGCAACACGTCGTCGGTAATACGGTTGGACGCCACGGTTTCCGACACCTGGGACAGCGTTTCCAACTGTAGCGCTTTGCGGCGCATCTGGTCATACAGTCGGGCATTCTCGATGGCGCCGCCGACTTGATTCGCGATGGTGGTCAGAAGCGCCAATTCATCATCGCGATAGCGGCGCGACCGTTTGTGCTGCACATTGATGACCCCAATGACTTCCTTCTTTACCAGAATCGGGACAGACACAAAGGCCTGATAGCGGTCTTCGGGCAAATTATTGAAGAATTTGAACCGATGATCTTCGCTCGCATTGCTTGGGATGACCACACGAGTCCGCTCCCGGGCCACCCATCCGGTGATGCCTTCACCGAGTCCGATCGTAATGCGACCGATAAGACGGGGATGCGGATTTTTCGATGCGCGCAAGATCAGCTCATCCCGGCCATCGGAGAGCAGATAGAGCAAGCAGGCATCGGCCTTGGTTACCTCGACGACGACGTCAACGATATGGCGCAGAACGGCTTCAAGATCGAGCGTATTGCTGATCGAGTCGCTAATGCGATGCAGGACATCGACCTCGCGCGTTTTCTCGCGTAGGGCTTGTTCCAGCTGCACCGCCGACAGTTTTTTCCCATCGACACGAGACGTCGCCGACACCTGCGTCTAGCTCCTCTGTTGCCCCCGGTTATGTCCGGCACGAGCGATGGGGACCGTTTTAAACCATTGCACAAACGCGAGACGGTCAAGCGGCGCCATGCGCACATGCCCGATCGACTCCGGCCATACACCGACCACCTTCCCTTGGGAGACCTTTTTGTCATGCTGCATAGCAGCCCAAACTTTCGTGGCCGACCGACTCGTCGGGCAATCCGACAACCCCGCCGCTCGGACCAACGCACGAATACGATCGACGGTGCCAGCATCGCAGTATCCCTGGAATCGTGCGAGATCCGCTTCGAGGACAAGCCCCACCCCGACGGCTTCCCCGTGAATCAACGTCCGATAGTTACCGAGCGACTCCAGCGCGTGGCCGATAGTATGGCCGTAATTCAAGATGCGCCGACGATCCGATTCTTGCTCATCCTCGGCAACGACTTGCGCCTTGATCTCGCACGACCGCTTGATGGCATGCATGACGGAAGGCCTATCCAATGTGAGTAGCTTCGGCATGGCATCTTCCAAGTAGGCGAAAAAGTCCGCATCGGCGATGATGCCGTACTTGATCACTTCGGCTAACCCGGCGATCCATTCTCTCCTGGGGAGAGTCTGCAATACATCAGGATCGATCCACACTGCCGCCGGCTGATGGAATGCCCCAATCAAATTTTTCCCTAGACGATGATCGACTCCGGTTTTCCCACCGACACTGGAGTCGACCTGCGCAACCAAGGTCGTCGGAATCTGCACGAAGGGAATTCCTCGCTGGTAAATCGCAGCTGCAAAACCGGTAATATCCCCAATGACGCCGCCTCCCAATGCGACAAGGAGCGATTTACGCTCAAAGCGATGCTTGGCCAATACGTCCAGGAT
>JAXLZJ010000046.1:0-22464 GCA_046350995.1 Nitrospira sp. | reverse complement strand
CGATCCGATGGGGCCGGTCCTGTTGGTGAGCGCCGCCCAGGCAGAGCCGGGATTCGAGACACCGCGGATGGTGTATGTCACGAAACCGTACGAACTGGAATATTTCGCCGCGAGCCAGTGGGCCGACAGCCCCGCCCGGCTCTTTACAGCGTCGTTGAGCCGCGCGTTGGCTGCTGGAGGATTGTGGCGCGCGACGGTGATGCTGCCCAGCACCATTCGCGGCGAGTATCGCCTCGACACCGCTGGCGTGGCGATCCGGCACGAGTTTGTCCGGCGACCCAGTCAAGTGCGTCTGTCGGTGCGCGGGCAGCTCATCGATCTGAAAGACAACAAGATTCTCGGCACGAGGATCTTCGAGACGGTCGAACCGGCGTCCACCGATGACGCGTATGGCGGCGTGGTTGCGGCGAACCGGGCGATGGCGGTGGTGCTTGCGGATATGACGGCATGGGTGCAGGCCTGCGTGAAACATGCGCCGGAGTGTCACCGGTAAGGTTTTGAACAGACCTGATGGAGGCAGGAATGCGAGAGCGCATGTGGGTCGGAATCTTGGTGGCGGTCGGATGGTGGCTGACGGCGGCCGGTCCCATTCCCGCCGGTGAACCCAATCTCGACCGGGGTAAGAAGGTGTATGAGAAGTATTGCCAGGCCTGCCATGGCGCGCAGGGCAAAGGAGACGGTGCCACGCAGTTCGATCCCCCGGTCGCGGACCTGACGTCGAGCGATGTGTTGAGGAAGCCGGACTCCCGTCTGCTCCGCAGTATCCATGAGGGCCGCGTGAACACGGCGATGGATGCGTGGAAGTCGACCTTGTCCGATGACGCGATGCGGGACGTGCTGGCGTATATCTTGACGTTCCCCCGCTAACGAATGAAAACCTCCTGGAAGACCGGATTCAGCTTCGGGCTCACCTCCGGTGTCATTACGACGCTCGGGCTCATGGTCGGGCTTCATTCCGGTACCCATTCTCGGGCGGTCGTCATCGGGGGGATCGTGACGATTGCCATCGCCGACGCGATGTCGGACGCACTGGGGATTCATATCTCGGAAGAGTCGAAGAACAGCGGGCCAACCAGACAGATCTGGGAGGCGACCATCGCCACGTTTCTCGCCAAGTTCGTGATCGCGTTGACCTTCGTGGTTCCGGTGCTCGTCGCCCCGCTCGATACGGCGGTCGTTGTCAGCATTCTGTGGGGGCTGGTCCTGCTCGCGGTGCTCAGCTTTTTCGTCGCACGCACGCAAGGCATCGCGCCCTGGAAGGTCATCGGTGAGCATTTGATGATCACCCTGTGCGTCGTGGCGCTGGCTCACGCGGTCGGGGATTGGGTGCGGGGGCTGGTGCAGACCGGGTGACGGTCCCGGAAACGCCCAGGTAGAGAGGGGAGAAGGAACATGATATTGCGTGGCGCATTCGTGGTCGGGCTGTGCGCGTGGATGGGGGGACTGGCTCCCGTCTGGGCTGAACAGGTGGTTGATGCGACTCAGTCCGATCGACCGCACCGCGCGATCATTCATGTGAACTCGGGCGATGAGAAGGTTCAGCGCGGCGCCTTGAACAATATTCGGAATCTGTACCAGGAGCTCGGCCGCGAGCACCTGCAGGTCGAACTGGTCGTCCACGGCGCCGGACTAAGCCTCCTGACGAAAAAGACATCACTCGGCGCGGAACTCACGCAGCTTCGATCCGAGTTCGGTGTTCTGTACACGGCCTGTTCCAATACGATGAAGTCGCAGCACCTCACGCGTGCGGACTTAGTAGACGAAGTGGGCGAAACGGTGCCGGCGGTGGTCCGGCTGATGGAGCGACAAGAACAGGGGTGGGCGTATATCAAGCCGTAGTTGGTGCGAAGACAAGAAAGGAGACGGAATGGAATCGAAGCCCAAGATGTACCTATATCACACTGCGGTGAAATGGACCGAGCAGCGCAAAGGAGTGATCTCCTGCGCCGGGAAGCCGGATGTGGACGTGGCGACGCCGCCGGAGTTCAAAGGACACGATGGAATCTGGTCGCCGGAGGATTTATTCGTTGCGTCGGCGAATATCTGCCTCATGACCACCTTCCTCGCGGTGGCCGAGCGGGCCGGACTTCAATTTAGCTCCTACGAAAGCGCCGCCGAAGGACGGCTCGAACTGGTCGATGGCAAGTTCCAGTTTACGGCATTGACGCTCAAGCCGGTTATCACCCTGCCTGCGGGAGGGGATCGCGCGAAGGCCAAGGAATTGATCGAGAAGGCCGAAGCCAATTGTCTGATCTCCAACTCCATGAAGGCCCACGTCACCCTGTCTCCTACCATTCAGTAGAGTGCCGACATTGGGGCATCCTGGGACCGCTGCTATCTGACCCCTGGGGAGTTTCTCGCCACCGGATGCGGGGGGAGGACCTTCTTCCCTCCAGCCGACTCCTAACCTACTGGTAGTCGGAGGAAATCGTTCCCTCTGAGGCGCGAGCGTCAGTGGCATATGGCTCGCAATATTTCCTAAGTGGAGGTGGAAGTATGCGAGGAGGGGGTGTTTTGTTGAGTGTGGTCATCGGTCTGGCGACTGTTGGGTTTGGCGGAGGCGGCGGAGGGTTGAAAGACGTCGACAAGCCGGCCAAAGCGCGCGATGCCGTGACCGGACGAGAAATTTACGTCAACATCTGTATCCGATGTCACGGTATCGACGGCAAAGGAACGAGGGGAATTCCCCTGACTCCGAAGCCGGCGGATTTGACCGCACCCTCGGTTCAGAATCGCTTGGATGCCAGTCTCTTCAAGCGAATCCATGACGGGAAACCCAATACGGCGATGGGCGCGTGGAGCGGAGCGCTGTCCGATGACGAAATTTGGGATGTGCTGGCCTATGTACGAACCTTTCGGGAAGAGTGATTGTTCCGCCGGGGCGAATCCCTTTCGCTCGGGCTGGCTCCAATACATCGAACACCGGTTCTTCATCTGACCAGGAGGTGCATGATGACGTGCAATGTCGGAGGAATTGAACGCCCCATACGGATCGTGGTCGGTATCGTGGCTTTGGGCATCGGCGCCTTCGCGGGGTTGCCTCCGGTAGCCACCGGGGTGGCGCTCGTGGTCGGGGCGACCGCTCTGGTGACCGGCGCCGTCGGGTTCTGTCCGCTGTGGACGGTACTCGGGATCAATACCTGTCCGGTCACACCGGGCAAGAAAGCATAGCGAGGGATCATGCGCGGACGAGCATGGGTGCCAGTGTGCATGGCAGTAGCGCTGGGGGCGAGTCTCGGGTGCACCCCGACGCCGAAAGTGGCGACGGCCGCAGAATCGACGCAGAACGGCGGCGTCGCGGCATTGTTCGCACCGCCCTCTCCCGAGGAGATTCCCGGTGATCAGCGGGGGGAGCAGATTCGCCTGGGCTATAAGATCATTGTGGACACCCAGGAATATGGCCGCCCCTACGTGGGCAATCGGTTGAACTGCACGAATTGCCATCTCGACGGCGGATTGAACCCGAACGCGGCCTCTTATGTCGGGATCAGCCGGGTGTATCCGGAATATCGGGCGCGCGCCGATCGGAAGATGACGCTGGCGGATCGCATCAACGAGTGTTTCGAACGGAGCATGAACGGGAAGCCTTTGCCGCCCGACAGTTCGAAGCTGCAGGCAATCGTTTCCTACATCGAGTGGTTGTCGCAGAACGTGCCGGAGGGGACGCCCGTTCCCTGGCGCGGGATCCCCCGTATCACGGCGAGCCGCACACCCGATCCGGTCAACGGGAAGAAACTCTTCGCGGGCAAGTGCGTCTTCTGTCACGGGGCAGACGGGCAGGGAACGATGGCGGCGCCGCCGCTCTGGGGGCCGCACTCCTACAATATCGCGGCGGGGATGGCGCGGGTGAGCGTCGCCGCCTCATACATCAAGTCCAACATGCCGCGAGGCTGGGGCTGGACCTTGTCCGATGATGAAGCCTTCGATGTCGCCGCGTATGTGAACAGCCAGCCGCGTCCCGATTTCCCCGGCAAAGAGCACGACTGGCCGAAGGGCGGCAAACCGGCGGATACGCCGTATTGACCCCAGGCGGCGAACCGGTACTCGTAGAACGTCTCTCGTCGAAGAGGGCAAGTTTTGCGGGAACTGAACGACGGTTCACGAACGACGGAGGATGTCGAAGCCATGCCGGATCATACCGAATCGGCGATTCCGATTCTGCCCTGGTGGGCCGGAGGGCTCGGTATCGGCTTCGTGCTCATCGCCGCCGTGGCATTGGTGCAGCCGATCGGCGTCTCCACGCAGTACGTGGTATTCGACGGTGTCCTACTCCATCACGTCTTGCCGGACGTGGTAGCGCAAACGCCGTATCTGGCTGAGACCTCCGGGGAATGGACGCTCGCGACCTATGAATTCATGTTCGTAACGGGCATTCCCATAGGAGCACTCGTAGCGGCCTTGGTGACGGGACGATTCAGCACCAGACTGGTACCGTTCGAATGGCGCCGACGTTTTGGCGATACTCCGGGGGTGAGATTGGCCTGGTCCTTTATCGCCGGGTTCATCTTACTGTTCGGTGCGCGCTTCGGCGGGGGGTGTACATCGGGACACATGATCAGCGGCATCTCGCAGTTGGCCGTAAGCTCGATCGTCTTTTCCCTCTCGTTGTTCGCGACGGCTATCGTAACGGCGCACTGGCTGTATCCGGAGAGGACGTCGCGATGAAGTTGCTGTTGGGGCTTCTCCTGGGTGCGGCATTCGGCGCCGTGCTGCAATTGTCCGGCGCATCCAGCCATACCAAGATCACGAATGCATTGCGTCTGAAGGATCTGACCATCATCAAGGTGATCCTTACGGCGATCGGGGTCGGCTTGCTCGGTGTGCATGTGCTGGATGCCGCGGGCTGGGCGCATATGAAGATCAAGGATCTGTATCTACCGGGCATCGCGTTGGCGGGCGGGATCTTCGGCGTGGGGTTTGCAGTGTCGGGTTACTGTCCCGGGACTGCGCTGGCCGCCGCTGCGGAAGGAAAGCCGGATGCCTGGGCTACGGTGGCGGGTGGGCTCGTCGGGGCGCTGGTGTTTGCGTTCGTCTTTCCCGAGATGGAAGAACATCTCATTTCTATCGGGCGGTTCGGAGCCGTGACTGTCCATGGACTCCTGGGGATCTCGGGAATCTGGATCGCCGTGCCGCTTGCGTTCGCCTGTTTCTATCTCGCCATGCGATTGCCGAAACCGGGAGGCGCACCATGAAGCTCACGGCCTCTTTTCACGGCGGCATGCGGCACGACATCGTCAGCGGCCGCCATCGGATTGTCACCGACCAGCCGACGGAAGACGGCGGACAGGATGCCGGCATGAGCCCGGTCGAACTCTTCGTCGGCTCGGTGGCCAGTTGCGTCGGGTATTTCGTCGGGCAGTTTTGCGCCCGTCATCACATCGATCGAGAGGGGCTGGCGGTGGAGGCGGAATGGGAGATGGCCGAGGGCCCGCATCGCGTCGGAAAGATTGCGCTGGCAATCCGGCTTCCCCATCGCCTTTCGCCGGACCTGAAAGAGCGGCTGCTCAAAGTCGCGCACGGCTGCACCGTGCACCAGTCGCTCACGGTCGCGCCGAGCGTCGAGATTCAATTGAATCCGCATACAGCTCCGGGGGGATCGACATGAGCGAGTCAGAGACATTCTCCCGCCGCAGCCTCTTTCGGCGGCTGGGACAGGCATTGGCCGGCGTCGCGTTCTGGCGTGCGGCACGACCGGCCTGGGCGCAGTCGAGTCCGGACACGGGTCCTCTGACGGTCCGGGTCACGAGGCCGTACGATGCCGAAACGCCGGCCCGCGAGTTCACGTCGTTTCTCACCCCGGCACACCGGCTGTTCGTGCGCAGCCATTTCGGGCCTCCGCCGCAAGAGGCGGTGACCGAGCCGCAATGGAAGCTGACCGTGAGCGGGATGGTCGAACGTCCGCAGTCCTTCTCGATGCAAGACCTCAAGCGGCTGGAGGCGGTGCGGCTGACGTCGGTTCTGCAGTGTAGCGGCAACGGACGCGCCTACCACCGTCCCAAGGTTCCCGGTGTGCAATGGGAGCGGGGGGCGGTGGGCAACGTGCAGTGGACCGGGGTGCGATTGCGTGACGTCTTGGCGGCGGCCGGCGTGCGCGATCAGGCGAAGCATGTGCAGTTGCAGGGCGCCGATCGTCCGGCCGTCAGCACGGTGCCGTTGTTTACCCGCAGCATTCCGATCACGAAGGCGCTGCATCCGGATACGTTGCTGGCCTACGAGATGAACGGCCGCCCGTTGCCGCTGTTGCATGGAGCGCCGTTGCGCGTGGTAACGCCGGGCTGGATGGCCGAGTCCTGCATCAAGTGGCTGACCGATATCGTGGCGCGGCAGGACGAAGCGCGCGGGTACTACATGGAAACGGCCTATCGCATACCGGTGACGGAGGTACAGCCGAGTTCCGGCCTGCCCGGTACGTCGATGGTGCCGGTCGAAGCGATGCCGGTGAAGTCCCTCATTGCGTCGCCCGAAGACGGCACACGAGTCGGGCGGGGACCAGTCACCGTTCAGGGTGTGGCATGGAGCGGCGACGCGCCCGTCGCCAAAGTCGAAGTATCGTTCGATGACGGAAAAACGTGGGAGTCGGCGCGGCTTGTCGGGCCGGATGAACCCTATGCCTGGCGGCAGTGGCAGGTGCTCTGGAAACCGCAGGGCGGCGGGACGGCGACGATCTATTGTCGGGCGACGGATGCAGAGGGACAGGTACAACCGCAGACCAGTCCCTGGAATCCCAGCGGATTCATCTGGAACGGGTGGGACCGAGTGACAGTCACGGTGAACGCATGAAGGGGCGATCGATCGCGGTCATGGTGTGTGTGTTGGCGGTGGCCGGGGGTGCGGCCATGACCAGGGCGCAAGAGGACGATGTGGTGGCGGCTCTGGCGCCGCGGGCGGAGACGTTGATTCTCGCACGGTGTTCCGTCTGTCACACGCCGGATCTCGTCGCCCAGCAAAGGTTGCCGAAAGAACGATGGGAGGCGACGGTCGAGAAGATGCGGCATTGGGGCGCCGAGATCACGGAGGAAGAGGCGGGGCTGCTCGTCCGGTTTCTGTCGGCCCGCTACCATCCGGGCGCGCCGGATTCGTTGCCGCCCCTCGACAGTGAACTGCGCAAAGCGGAACCGTTGACGCAGGAACCAGCGGCTGCCGGTCCGTTCGTCGGCGTGGCGACCAGGGGTGCGGGCATCTTCGAGCACAATTGCCAGGCCTGTCACGGAACCGGCGCGTCCGGCGGGTTCGGCCCCAGGCTCGCGAAGAATCCGATTTTGAAACACGAGGATCTGTTCTGGGAAACGGTGCTCCACGGGCGCGGACCGATGCCGGCCTGGGGAGCCGTGCTGAGCCAGCAGGACATCGCCGATGTCCATGCCTGGCTGTTGTCGAAATAGAAGCGGGCGAGTTCACCTCAGCGGAAAGGAGCGATCATGAATCTGCGGAAAGGGGTCGTCATTGGCGGAGCGGTGCTGACGTTGGTGGGGATGATGTCAGCCCCGAAACTGCTCTTCGGAGCGGATGAGCCTCGCGCCAAAGAGTTGATTCAGCAGGCCTGCGTGTCCTGCCACCGCCTGGAAGGCCAGGCCGATTCCCGTTTTAATCTCCGCGCGCCGGATCTGATCTGGGCCGGCAGCAAGTATCAGCGGTCGTGGTTGATCCGCTGGTTGACGGGGAAGGAAGCGCCGCTCTATGTCAAAGGGTACCGTTGGGATCTCAGCGAGGGTCCAATGAAGCATCCGGTCGTCACGGAGGCGGAAGCGAACGCCATCGCCGATTATTTCGACAAGCACAACAAAGACCCACGGGTCAAAGTTGGCGCCTACGATGTCACCAAGGTCACCAAGTTTGAGGCGGCCTTCGGCGGCATGGCCTACAAGGCTCATGCGTGCCTCGGTTGCCATACGATCGAAGAGAACGGGAAGCTCATCGGCGGACAACAGAGCGCCGCGCTGGAGAAGTCCGGCCAGCGGTACAACATGGACTGGCTGTTCCGCTTCGGATTGAATCCGCAGGACTTTGTCCCGCACAGCGGCGAGTTCCTTGCCGATGCCACCGAACCGCAACTGCGCGCCGTGCTCGGATTCCTGGCGACACAGGGCGTGCCGGATTTCAAGTACTATGAGCCGTGGACTGCGCCTGAATTCGGCAAAGCCAGCGTCGGTCGCGGGAAGGTCATTTACAAGGAGTACTGTATGCAGTGCCACGGCGCGACCGGCAAGGGCGACGGCCCGGCCGCAGCCACGCTGGAGCCGAAGCCGGCGATCCACGCCAACATCAACTTCAGCGAAGTGCCGACGGAGTATCTCTACAATATGATCAATCACGGCGGCGCGGCCATGGGTAAATCCGCCAACATGCCGTATTGGGGGCTGACGATCGGTCAACAGGGAGTGGCAGACGTGATGGCGTATCTAAAGGCCACGTTCAAAGGGCCAAAGTAGAAACGCGTGGATCTCGTCTCTCTCGGAGCGTCGTTCGCGAGAGACGAGATCCCAGTGACGCACAAGGGGGAGGTTCTTCATGGCCAGTTTCATCATTTCCGGCAGTCGGGGCACGGACGATCCCACGATGGCAACGCTGCCCTTCGTGGCCGCGAAGGCGGCAAAGGAGCAGGGGCACGACGTCGTGCTCTGGCTTTGGAACGAAGCCGTGACGCTCGGGCGAAAAGGCACGGCAGATCACGTGACAGGAGTGAATCTGACTCCGCTGAAAGACTTGCTCGCAGCCGTACAATCGGCCAGTATACCTATCTGGGTCTGCGGTGCCTGCGCGGTGGCGCGTCAGATTCAGTCGGGCGACCTCGTGGCGGGGGCCACGATCAAGGGCATGCCGGATTACATCAAGGCGGTGGCCGAGCGGGATCGCAGTGTCGTGTTCTAGTCCGGAACGAAACGGAGGGGGCAATGAGCGCAGAGAACGAGCCGGGCGGCAAGTCGAAGAAAAAGGATGGGCGCAACGAGGTGGACACCGAGGCCATCGTGGACAAGGACGGGCGTTTCCTGGCGGATGAGTTGGAAACCATTCCGACCGCGGTCCCACGACAGGGAGACGGGTATCGTCAACGGCCGAAGCCAGCCGGAGAACAGGTTGCGTACGCGATCGGGGTCGCCGGGCACGCATTGACGGAAGAGGATCTGGCTCGGATCAACACCCGCAAGGGGTTGCTGACGCTCCTGAAGAGTAAGGAAGTCGATCTCGAAGAGATTCGGAAAACGCTGCTCTACGAACAGGAACTGCGTGCGCTTCAGGTCGAACTCGTCCGATTGCAGCGCTGGGTACAGGCGGAAGGGCAACGCATCGCCATTCTGGTCGAAGGCCGCGATGCAGCCGGAAAAGGCGGGACGATCCGCCGCTTTACCGAGCATCTGAATCCGCGCGCCATGCGTGTCGTGGCGTTGCCGAAACCCACGGACGAGGAAAAAGGCCAGTGGTACTTCCAACGCTACATTCGGCAGCTGCCGAATAAAGGTGAGATCGTGTTCTTCGATCGTAGTTGGTACAACCGCGCGGTCGTGGAGCCCGTGATGGGGTTTTGCTCAAAGAAGGACCACCAGCGGTTTCTCCAGCAGGTGACGGAATTCGAACATATGCTCTACGAGGATGGCGTCACGATCATCAAGTTCTGGTTCTCCATTTCCAAGGAAGAGCAGGCGAAACGATTCGAAGCCCGGCGACAAAATCCATTGAAGCAATGGAAATTGAGTCCGGTCGACGAGAAGGCCCAGGAAATGTGGGACTCCTATACCCGGTACAAAGAGGAAATGTTCAGCAAGACGCACACGACCTTCAGCCCTTGGATCATCGTCAAAGCCAACGACAAACAGGCGGCGCGACTGGAGAGTCTGCGCTATGTGCTCAATCTTCTGCCGTATAAAGGGAAAGAGGCCGCGCAGATTCGTTTGACGCCGGATCCCAACATCATTACGCGATTCCATCGCAAGATGGTGGAACTCGACTTTTGATCGGAATGGTAGGATCGCACTTCATGAAGAGGCGGCGCGCTGCTACGGTCATGCTGATTGCGATCGGCATGATCTGCGGAGGGATCGAATCCGGGTGGGGGCAGGAACGCCACCTGATGCAGCCGCGGGTACCGGCCGACAGGCTGGCGGAAGCGCGCGCCCTCACCAGTCCCCTGCCGGATTCGGCGGACATCGTCGAACAAGGCCGCGCGCTCTACAACGGTAAGGGCACCTGCTTCAATTGCCACGGGAAAAGCGGGGCGGGGGACGGTCCTGCATCCGTCGGGCTCGATCCCTCTCCCCGAAACTTCCAGCATCATGGATTCTGGCGGCACCGGACCGAGGGGGAGCTCTTTTGGGTTATCAAGCATGGGTCGCCGGGGACCGCGATGATCGGATTCGGAGATCAGCTAACTGATGAAGAAATCTGGTCCGTCATTCAGTACGAACGCAGCTTCGCCGGGGAGCACGGGCACGGCATGATGCGGCAGCACGGCGGTCGGGGCTCCCACGGCGGCATGGGGCGCATGCATTCCGAATCCGGCTCCTGTTGCGAGGGCTCAGAGCGTACGCCGTAGTCGGTCTCTCGTTCGTACTATTCCCACACTGTTGCCTTTTGCATCAGACGCATAGCCGCTTCAGCCCTGGAATGCCCCAGGATTTTTCTCCTCGGTCACACTTCCTGTTCTAAGCACGCAGCAAACCAACGCGATCGACTCATCCGTGCCGGATCGGGTATGGCACGAACCTGGCTTTTCATCTTCGAACAGACACCTATCGTCACGGAGGTTGGATCATGGAACGATACGAGTCCCAATGTTCGTCGCAGGCGATGATACTGGCGTTTCTCGGCGGTGCGGTCGCGGGCGTCGCCGCCGGTCTGTTGCTCGCTCCCCAGTCCGGGGAAGAAACAAGACGCGACCTGAGGCGTTATGCCCGGAAGGCCGAGGAAGAGATCCTGGAGAAGGCGAAGGAGGCCCGCGCGGCGCTCGACGACATGATTGCGCGCGGCAAAGAGTTTGTGGGTGAACGCCGGGCCGACGTTGAAGAAGCGGTCGCGGCGGGGAAGGTGGCGGTCAAGGAGCGGCTCGATACGTGCTGTAAGTGAGGGGGAGCGTGCGATCCATTCGCTTCCATGGGCGTGGCGGACAAGGTGCCAAGACGGCGAGCCGGATCGTCGGCACAGCGGCGTTTCTCGATGGTTATCAGGCCCAGGATTCGCCGATCTATGGAGCCGAGCGGCGGGGCGCGCCGGTCGCGGCATTTACCCGATTGGGGCATGAACCGATCCGGGAACGGGGTTTCGTTGCGCGTCCCGATCTCGTCGTGGTCGCGGATGCCTCGCTGATGCGCGACCCGGCGGCGCGCGTGATGGACGGGGTGGGGGCCGACACGATCCTATTCGTGAATGCGCCGGTGTCTCCCGAGGAACTTGGGGCACAGTTCCCGCTCGCAGGCCGGGTGACGACGATGGACCTCACCGGCCTGGCGCTTCAGGAGCTCGGCAAGCGGGGTGCGCTCAGTGCCTTGCTCGGTGCGGTCGCAGGACGGTTGATCGGGTTGCGGAAAGAGTCCGTCCGGGAAGCGATTGCGAGGGAATTGAGTGAGCTGGGATTATCCGGAACCGCCATCGAACAGAATCAGCGCGTGGCGGCGCAGTGTTTCGACCAACTGCCCGACATCGAGATCGGCGCGCAGCGGTCGGAGTCGGTGACGGCCGCGGTCCTACACCAACCAACCTACGATCCTCCGACCAGAGGCACTGCCGGCATTACGGTCGCGGGAAACTCCGCTCTCCGTTCGATGAGCGGCTGGCGGACGTTTCGACCGGTGTTGCGCCCGGACCTGTGCAACGGCTGTTGGCTGTGCTTCGCGAATTGCCCCGAAGGGGCGATCACGATCAAACCGGACGGGAAACCGGCTGTGTACTATCCCCACTGCAAGGGTTGTCTCGACTGCGTGGAGGTCTGTCCGACCGACGCGATGACGGTGGAGCGCGAAACGGAAGCGGTGAAACAGGGGCAAGGGTGAGGTCCTGCGCGAAGGAGATTCGATGACCGCCGAGATGATGACGGGGAACCTGGCGGCTGCATGGGGAGCGCGGCTGGCCGACGTCGATTATGTGCCGGCCTTTCCCATCACTCCGCAAACGGAAATCGTCGAGACGCTGGCTAAGTGGTGCGGAGACGGGTCGCTCAACGGCCGCTTCGTGACATTGGACTCGGAACATTCGATGGTGACCGCCGCCGGCGCGGCGGCGGCGACCGGTGCCCGCGTCTTTACCGCGACGTCGAGCCAGGGGCTGCTGCATGCGTTCGAAGTGCTGTATACCGTGGCCGGGTGGCGGGTCCCGTTTGTGCTGGTGAATGTCTCGAGGGCCTTGGCGTCGCCCATTACGCTGGAGCCGGATCACAACGACGTGCTGGCGGCGCGCGATGCGGGTTTCTTGCAGTTGCATGCCGAAACCTGCCAGGAAGTCGTCGATTCCATCCTGCTGGCGTATCGCGTTGCCGAGGATCAGCGCGTCTGTCTGCCCGTGATCGTGAACCTCGACGGGTTTTATCTGTCGTTCACCCGGGAGCCGGTGGAACTGCCCGACGCAGAGCGTGTCGCCCGCTTCCTGCCCACCTACGCTCCGGTCCACCTGGGTTTCAAGGCATCCGTGCCTCATGCACTAGGGACTGCGGTCTTCGGCGGTGCCACCTACAGCTATTTCCGCCATCAACTGCATCTGGCCGCGATGAACGGTCTGCGCGTGTACGAAGAGGCGGCCGTCGACTTCGAGCGGCTCTTCGGCCGGCGATACGATCTGATCGAGCGGTATCAGCTGGATGACGCCGAGGATGTGTTGGTTATGACGAATGCGTTCGCTAGCAAGGGAAAGGCCGCGGTTGACGCCGCCAGAGCGGAGGGCCGGCGGGTCGGCTTGCTGCGGCTGCGGATGATCAGGCCCTGGCCGGCGGAGGCGATCCGCGATGCGTTGCGGGGACGACGGGCCGTGGCGGTATTGGATCAGAATTTGTCACCCGGTCAGGGCGGCATTCTGTTTCAGGAAGTGGCCGCCTGCCTCTATCACGATGCGCTCAGGCCGCGCGCGCTCTGTTCGTTTATCGGCGGATTGGGCGGAAAAAATCTGTCGGCGGGCGAGCTCCAGGCGATCTTCGAACAGACGGCGGAGGCCGGCGTGCGCGGGATCGGTGTCGGGCCGGTCCTGTTGTTTACGGAAGCGGAGCATCGCGAGGTGGAGCAGCTTCAATTTCTGGCCCATGATCTGAAAACCGGTCGGTGACGCACGATGACGTGGGAGCCGGAACATTTTAAGACCCTCCATCAGCTGCCCCGGGAAGAGCATGTCTTTCCGGGCTCGCCGCTGTGCGCCGGTTGCGGCGGGTTGGAGTCGTTGCGGCTCGCGGCTAAAGTCTTGGGCAGCCATGTCGTCTATGTGGACGCGGCCGGTTGTATGACCAACCTCGCCGCGTTTCCCTTCACGCCGCTGGACGCTTCCTGGCTGTACACCACGATGGGATCGGCTCCGGCCGGGGCGCAGGGGGTCCGCGATGCGTTGGATGTGTTGATCGCGAAGGGGCGCTTGCCGAAGGAGGAGGATGTCCGGGTCGTGGTGCTGGGTGGCGACGGCTCGACCTATGACATGGCCTTGTCTTCGACCTCCGGCGCGATCACCAGGCGGCTCGATTTCTATTATTTCTGCTACGACAACGAAGCCTATGGCAACACCGGCGTGCAACTGAGTCCCGCCACGCCCTACGGCGCGCGCACGACCACCTCGCCCTGTGCCGTCCAACATCCCGTCGGGACAGTCCAGGAGAAGAAGGACATCTTCGAGATCTGGCGGGCGCACAAGCCCCCGTACCTGGCGACGGTGTCGCCGCGGTATCCACTCGACCTCGAAGAGAAGTTTGTCCGCGCGGCGGCCTACCGCGGACCAAAGTTGTTCCTCGCCTTCGCCGCCTGTCCCACCGGGTGGGGCTTCGATCCGGCCTACACGCCGGATGTTGCGAGGTTGGGGGTGGAATGCGGGCTGTGGCCACTCAAGGAAGCGATCGACGGAAAGGTGGTGCACACCTATCGGCCACAGTTGACGCCGGTCGAAGAATATTTGAAGCTCCAGAGCCGCTTCCGCCATCTCTTCGAGCCGACGCGGCAAGCGGCCGCGATCGCGCACATTCAGGAGCGGGTGGATGCGTATTGGGAACGGGTGAGACAGACGGAAGGGGCGTCCTGACCACTAGAGGGGAAATAACGGTATGAGGCCTTCGACCGCACGAACGTTGTATGGAGCGAATGCAGGAGTTCTTATCGGGCTGTTGCTGGCCGGTTGTGCCGGGGCGGACCAGCACCGGAGCGAGCAGCGGCCCAATCCCTACCTCACGCCGGACACGAGGCAGGCCATTCCACTGGTTCAGGAGGCAGGGAAGGAGCATCGGGCTGTGATGCTGCAGCATCTGGAAACCCTGCAAACGATCGTGAATGCCCTGGTGGAAGAAGACTATGAGTTGGCCAAAGGATTGACGGAAACGCATCTCGGTTTCTTTATGCATCGGCAGGCCATGGCACGGCAGCAGCCGGAGCAGTTCCCCCCGGCCTATCACGATCTGGCAATGGCGCATCACGAAGCGGCCGAGTCGCTGGCCCGGATCATTCCGAGCAAGGACCTGAAGCAGATCCTGCCGCAGTTCAACAACGTGTTGAAAGCCTGCGTGGCCTGTCACTTGGAGTACAAAGTGCGAGGTGCCTCGTGAAGCCCGTTTCGAATGCCGGCGAGCGATGAGTGACGAAGAGCGAGTTCCCCAGTAAGGAGCGAAATCATGCGCGACCAACAGACGATCAGCACATTCTTTGAGCAGGACCATGACCGGTTGGACGAGTTGTTCAAGACGTTTCAAGCGCTGAAGCGGACAGATTTCCCCCAAGCGAAGGCCGCGTTCAAGGCTTTTAAGGAAGGGCTCCAGCGCCATATCGTGTGGGAAGAGGATCTGTTGTTTCCTTTGTGGGAGGAAAAGACTGGCATGTCGGAAGGCGGGCCGACGTTCGTGATGCGGGCCGAGCATCGGCAGATCGGCGCCCGGCTGGACGCGATCCACGACAAAGTTGCGGCGGAAAATGCTGACAGCGATCAAGACGAGGAGGCATTATTGCAGCTGCTCGGGTCGCACAATATGAAGGAAGAGCGGATCTTGTATCCGTCCATCGACCAGGTCACGACGCCGGAGGAGTGCCGGGAGGTATTCGCGCGTATGGAACAGATACCGGATGAGCGCTACAAGACCTGCTGTGGCTCTCACCACTCCTAGTCACCAGGAAGCGAGGCGTGCCATGAAGAGACAGGGGGCCGGACGCGTGATCGGAGCGATGATCCTGTGCGCCGTTGTGCTGCCAGTGTCGGCTGCTGTCGCGGAGCCGGGTGCCGTATCCACGCAGCCCTTTCGAGGCGAGGCCGAGGCGGGGCGTGCGGTGTTCAACGGCAAAGGAGTCTGTCACTACTGCCACGGACAGGATGGTCAGCGCGACCGTCTTCCAAAATTGGAGTCCGATACCGCCGCGCTCATCGCGCGACTCAATCCGCCGCCGCCCGATCTCCGTAATGCAAAGACCCTCAGATTGAAATCCGATCAGCAGCGGGCTCATGCGATTCGTGAGGGGCATCCGGGGACCGGAATGTTTCCCGACAAGACGATGACGGATCAGGAGCTGGTCGATGTGTTGGCCTTTCTGGCGCAACTCAGAACACAAACACAGCGAGGAACCGGTCGATGAGCGTGTTTAGCGGCGTCATTCTGGCAGTGGGGCTGTGGGTTGTCGGATCGATGGCTGATCAGACGATCGCGCAAGCCGCAAATGAGGTTGGAGTTTCGGCGCATCCGGTCGGGGACAACGCGAGAGGCAAGGGACTCTATGAAGCCAGTTGCGTGGTGTGTCATGGCCAGAACGCGACCGGCGGCATCGGACCCAAGCTGGCGGGAAATGCCGTATTAGCCAATGAGCAGGCCTTCTGGAAAGTTGTCTCTGAAGGACGGCACGTCATGCCGCCGTTGAAAGGCGCGATCACCGAACAGCAGTTGGCCGATATCCATGCCTGGCTGAAGACGCTGCGGTGAGTGCTCTCTCGGAAAACCCCAAACAGAGGTAGTCGCTCTTCATCGGGGAGAAGAGGTCTTGAAAGTCGATACTCTGATTCTCGCGTCCACAATCCGGCAACCTTGTTTTCCCGGCAGTGCCATGATCGGGTTCAGATCCAATTCCGCGATCTCCGGAACGGACTCCACCAATTGAGATAGGCGCAATAGAATCTCTTCGAGGGCCTTCACGTCCGCTGCGGGTTTCCCTCGATAGCCTTCCAGCAGGCGATAGCCTTTGATCCCTCTGACCATCTCGGCCGCGTCGCGGTCGGTGATCGGCGTGACGCGGAACTGCGTGTCGTGAAGTACGTCGACATAGATGCCGCCTAGGCCGAAGGCGAGGAGAGGGCCGAACGAGAGATCCCTCGTCATGCCCGCCATGACCTCTACGCCGTCCGATACCATCGGCTGCACGAATACTCCGTCCATCGCGTCCGCGCGGCGATCCTTCGCAAGCCGGCTTCTGATTGCCTCGAAGGCGTCACGGACGGCTGCGTCATCGACCAGATTCAACCGGACCCCTCCCACCTCGGTCTTGTGGATGAGCGTGTGCGAGGCGAGCTTGACGGTGACGGGATATCCGATCGCTCGTGCGTGGATGACGGCGTTTTCCGCCGTTCGCGCGAACCGTGACGGAATCAGCGGCAACTTCATGGCACTGAGGATTGTCGCGGTTTCGTCGGCCGTCAACCATCCGGGTCCCCGGCCTCGTAACGCGTTCGTGCACAGAGTCTTGGCCGCATCGATGTTCGCGTCGGGCACGGGTGAGATCCGTCCGGGCGGTTGCCGGCGCCAGGCCTCGTAAGCGAGGCTTCGGGCGATGATGCGGGCTGGATCTTCCGGGTGGGGATAGGTAGGGATGGTTTCGCCATCGACTGTAAAGGTCCGGTCCCGATCGCCTTCCGCCATCCAGCTGATGTACACCGGTTTGGTTCGGCCGGCCTTCTGACGCGCCGCGCGGAGTCCCCGGAGGATGCCGGCGGCGACCGGATCATTGTCGTCCGGTCTGACCGAGACATGGACGATGATGAGGGCGTCGATCTCCTCCGCCGTCAACATGGTTTCCACTGATCTGGCATGTTGCTCCTCGGTTGCAAAGCCGATCAGATCGACGGGATTGCGCAGGGCCGCCGTCGGCGGGAGGAACGAGGCGAGCTGCGTTTGGATGGAGCGGGACAGTTCGGGCACGACGAGCCCTTCCGCCGCGCAACGATCGGCACAGAGCACGCCTGGACCTCCCGAGTTCGTGAGAATACCGATACGGCGGCCGCGCGGAATCGGCTGAGCCGACAGTCCAGTGGCGAGAGTATGGAGATCGTCCAATGTGTTCGCCCGGATGACGCCGCATTGTGCGAAGAGGGCGTCTACGGCTGTGTCGTCGGTCGCGAGCGCGGCCGTGTGCGAGCCGGCCGCGGAGCGACCGGCGGAAGTCCGGCCGGCCTTCAGGACGACGATCGGCTTGGTCCGTCCGACCCGTTCCGCGATCCGACGAAACCGCGGCGGGTCCACGACCGTTTCGAGATAGAGGAGGATAACGTCGGTGGACCGGTCCTGCTCCCAGTATTCGAGTAGGTCGAGGACCGACACATCCGCATGATTGCCGACGCTCACGAAGCTGGAGAGGCCGAGATTCAAGCGGCGGGCCGCCGTCACGACGGCCAGTCCGAGACCGCCGCTTTCCGAGGCCAGTGCGACGCGCCCGACCGGAGGCGTCATAGGGGTGTAAGTGGCGTTGAGTCGCACGGCGGGATCGAGATGCATGAGCCCGAAGCAATTCGGCCCGATCAAACGGATTCCATGGCGGCGGATCTGCGCGAGCAGCGCCGCTTCCCGCGCGTGACCGTCCGTTCCGGTCTCGGCGAATCCGGCGGTGATCAAGACGACGGCGGGAACGCCTTTGGCGCCACAGTCGTCGATCGCCGGCGGGACCAGCGGGGGTGGGAGAGCGATGATGGCGAGGTCGACGATCCCTGGAATGGCGCACAGTGACGGAAAAGCCGGCAGTCCTGCGATCTCGCTCGCATGAGGATTGACGGGATAGATGGTTCGGGTGAAACCGGCGCCGAGCAGCGACGTCACAATCCGGTGGCCGATACCGTTCGGCTCACGGGAAGCTCCGACCACCGCTACGCCGCGGGGATCAAAGAAAGAATGCAACCCGGCGGCTTCCGGAACGTCTGGCCGTGAATGCCGTGGGAACACCGCCATGGCTCCTGGTCGGTCCGCCGCGCTAGCTCACGGTCTCCGGCGGCGCCATGATCCGGATGTAGGAGAGGACATCGAGCATTTGCTGATCCGTGAGCTTGCCTCGGAATCCGTGCATCGGTGAAAACAACACGCCGTTGGAAATCGTCACGAGCAATTCCCAATCGGTCTTGGCCCGCGAGGTCGGCGCCTGTAAATTAGCGGGCCGCACGATCAAATACTGGCCGTCGGGGCCGTTCCCGTCGAGCTTGGGCCCATGGCACCGGATGCATTGCTGCTCATAGACCGTCTGGCCGGCTTTGGGATTGCCGCGTGCGGTCTGTCCCGCCGCCCATGAGGCTCCGAAGACGACGAGGCTGAGGGTGCAGAGTAGCGCGAAAGTTTTCATGTGGTAACGACTCCTTTATGCCAATCAGCCCTGTGAGCGGATGACCAAGACCGGACACCCGGCACGATGCACGATGCCGTGTGACACGCTGCCGAGGAGAAAACGGTCGACGCCGCTTCGTCCGTGTGAGCCCACAACGATCAAATCATGTCCCGCGGCCGCTTCACAGACGGCGGTCACCGGGTCGCCCATGCGCATGTCGGTTGTGACGGTGAAGTGGGGGCCGGCCAGCGCCTCGGCCGTCTTGCGCACGAGCGTCTCCGCATGGCGTTTGGCGTCCTCGGACCAGGATTGAAATCCGACGACCAGGTTCGGATCGACCAGATTCAACGCCGGCACGACCGAGAGCACGGTGAGCGCGACCGGGTGATTGAAGGGATGGGCGTTGAGCCACCGCTGGAGCCGCACCGCATCATCGTGACCTTCAACGGCCAGTAACACGCGCGACACCGGACGGGCTGTGCCTTTCACGACGAGTGTCGGTTGGGTCGCATGCAACAGTACGTGATGGGAGATGCTGCCGGTAAACACTTCGGCGACGCGGTTGCGGTCGTGCGTGCCGGTCACGATCAGGTCCGCGTTCATGGCGGTGGCGGTGTCGAGAATGAACGAGGCCGGGTGGTGCATCTCGCACAGCATCCTGACGGACGGAATGTCTCCCGGCAAAATCGCCCGGCACCGGGCCGTCGCCTCACGGCCGGCTTCGAGGAGCGCCCGGCGGAATTCGTCGTAGCCTTGCAGGTTGGCGGCTTGGGCGACGATAGGATATTGAAACAGTCCGAGATCGACGCCGTGCACCAGCGCCACTTCGTCCGGCTTGTACAGCAGACTGATTTGCTCGACGGCGGCAAACGCTTCGTCCGACCAGTCGACACCCACGACGATCTTCATGGCCACGTTGTTCCTCCGCTGCCGGGGACATACCCGGCCATCAAGACTTCGTCCAAGTCACGCGCAAGAGGTCCTCGTCCTTACCGTAGTGGAGGTCGAGTTCGCCGTGATACGCGTGTTTCAGTGCCTCGCCGATCTGCCTGGGTAGATGCGAATCGGTCGTTGAGACCACGAGCCCTTCCGGTTTCCGGTCGATGCTCATGATGCGGGCCAGCGGGTGCTCCTTGTTCTCTTTCGTTTCCGCGTTCTTGATGACACCCATGACTTGCTCGGATTGCTGATCCGCAAAAGTGCCTTTGATCGTGAGGATGCCCTTCGGGTACTTATCTTTTACCCGATGGCAGGCCGGGCAAAGAGTTTCATGGGCGCCGACCGGCGGTGTGGCCCAGCTCCAGCGGCCTTTATGAAAGACGGCGTTGCAGCCGGAACAGACGGTCGGTTCGATCAGTTTCCCGGTCTGCTTGTAGGAATCGTTCCGATTCTCCTGAACGAAACGGTCATGCCGGGCGCCGTGGCCTCCGGCGGTTGATGTAGTGGTCATCGGTTATACTCCATTCGTGGAGGGGACGGCGGCGCGTCCCCCTCTGGGCTGTGGCGCGCTTCGGAGCGCTTCTTCCGCAAGATGCAGGGTCTTGACGACTTCGTCGTCGGACACCTGCTCGAAATCATCGTAGAAACACCCGACGGCGGCAAAGGGTTCCGGCGTGGACAGGATGACGCATTCATCCACCAGTGCGCGGACCCGCTCCGCCGTCGATGGCGGCGCAACCGGGATCGCCGCGACAATCCGTAACGGCGAGAGGGCGGAGAGAGCATCGATTGTCGCAAAGAACGTCGCACCCGTCGCGATCCCGTCGTCGACGACAATGACCGTCTTATGTCGGAGATTGGGCAATCCACGCCCCTGCCGATAGAGGAGCTGCCGTCGGGCGATTTCACGGCGTTGAGCGGCCAACAGCCCGTCGAGGTCGTCTTGCGAGAGCTGCATGGCTCGGACGGCCTCCTGGTTCAGATAGACCGACCCCGTTTCGCTGACGGCGCCCACGGCAAACTCTGGCGCTTCGGGCGCCGAGAGTTTACGCGTGATGAAGATGTCGAGCGGCAAGTGCAGCGCCAGGCTCAATTCATGCCCCACGATCACCCCGCCCCGCGGGAGCGCCAGCAAGATCGACTGATGATCTCCCCGATAGCTCTGCAGTTGGTTGGCCAGCAAGATACCCGCATGCCGCCGATCGCGAAACAACATCGCTACTCCTTTTGTTTCAACGTCTTCCGCCGCGTCTTACGGATGGCGGTTAGATCCCGCCCGCCGCATGGACGCCGATCAATAAGAGCGCCATCAGCACCAGTCCCGCAATCAGCCACCAGAGGTGACGATGTTTGCGGTGCGGCTCCTCCTGCCAGTGAACCTCCCAGGGAATCTCCAGATAATGAGGATGGCGCAACATGGCCGCCTCCTTTCTTCGATCAGGATACTTTTACTTCGATCGCTTTCGGTTTCGCCTTTTCCGATTTCGGCAGACGCACCTTCAAGAGCCCGTCTTTGTACTCCGCCGAGACTTTGCTGCCATCGGCATCTTCCGGCAACGTGAAACTTCGCATAAAACTGCCATAGGCGCGTTCCACCCGGTGGTACTTCTTGCTCTTCTCCTCTTTCTCATACTTCCGCTCGCCGGTGATCGTCAGGACGTCGTCATGCACGTTCAACTTGATATCTTCCTTCTTCACGTCCGGCAATTCGGCCTTGATGGTGTATTCTTTCTCGTCCTCGGTAATGTCGACCAGGGGCGACCATTCTGCGACCGTAATTGCTTCCTTCTTGTCGCCGCCAGCCGCAGGGGCCGATCGACCAAGCAAGGTCGATAAGCGCTTTTCCATTTCCTCGATTTCTTTGATCGGATTCCAGCGGGTGAAGGGTTCCCATCGGGTTAGCATCGTCATGATCGCCTCCTGCATGGATGAATGTTCGGTTAAGAGTGCGTTCCCAACTCAGTGCATGCCCACCATCGATATAGAGAGGAGTAGCATCGACAGTGCCAAAGAAAAGAGGGAGGCGAAGAAAAAATAGGAAACGCAGCAATTCAACGGTTTCGGGTGTCTCCTCTGTCCGTGCGGTACACGCCACGGTCTTGAACTGTTGCCTTTCAGGGCAGCGAGTCGGGTGTCCCTGTGGAGTTGTTCACCATTTGATTTCAGCCGAGTCCGCCTTATCAAGAAAGCAGGAGGGGAGGTGAGGCCAGGATAATCGGAAGGCGCCGCTTCTGTGCCGGACAGTACGAACGGAGGTTTTGGTCTATGCCAGATGCGGAATGGGTTCGGAAGTACACCCTTTCATCGCGGTGCCCGTAGGAGGCATGGCTCTCAGGAGAGTCCGACGAAAGGAGAGGGTGGGACGGTCGGCAAGGGTCGGAGGTTGGGCCGCTCGAATTCACTCCGGCAGGCAGTGGGTAGGCTGAGGGCTCCACACAGAAGCGGAGATTTTTGTGAGCAGCGTAATGATCCCCGCCCAAAGTCGGGCGGGGTTTTGTGTGTTTAGAACAAGGGATGCGGGGCCGTTCCGAACGGAAGGACCGGTTGCGATTCCCCACCCGCGTTGCCGGTGATGCGCCAGGTGCCATTCTCCTTCTTCAGGAAGTGTACTTCTTCATACCAGCTATCGATGGGGGTGCGGAGTTTCGTGTCCTTCGCCGTGCCCCAGACCACGCCCGTGCAGGTCATCTCTGCGGTTCGTTTGCTGCCGACGCCGACGGTTCGAATGACAGAGAAGGTGTGAAAACTTTCCAGCTCCTTGTAATGCTCGAACAGATCCGCCCAGACCTTTCGGATCGCCGCCTTGTTGAGCCCGTGATAGTAGTACTCGTCCGAGTAGAGGACCATGATCCCGTCGAGATCG
>JAXLZJ010000045.1:0-25968 GCA_046350995.1 Nitrospira sp. | reverse complement strand
CACATGCGGTTCGAAAAGAGCCTGCTCGAAGATCAAGTCTGGCAGGATGCGAAGGCGTCGGGCTGCCGCTATCTCCACTTCGGGTACGAGTCGGGCGTGGAGCGGGTGCTCCAGTTGATGGACAAGGCCACGACGACCGAGATCATGACCGAGCATCTCAAGCGCACCGCGGAGGCCGGCATCTGGAATCACTGCATGGGCTTCTTCGGGTTTCCCGGCGAGACGAAGGAAGAGGCCTGGCAGTCGGTGCAGTTCCTGGAGCAGAACAAACAGCACGTCCACTCGCTGGGGTTCGGCACCTTCGATCTGGGGCGGCACAACCCGGTGGCGAAGCATCCGGAGAAGTGGGGTGTGACGGCCTACAAGAACCCGGACTGGGACCTGGCGCTGGACTACTACTACACCGTGAAGAACGGCATGAGCATCGAGGAAGCCGAGCGGGTGTTCGTGCAGTTCGAACGGAACCACAATCCCGGCTGGGATCTGCGGCTCTACATCCGCGAGTACATCTTCCTCTATATCTGTAAGTTCGGATTGGAGAAGTTGCCGGATCTGCAATATCAAGCCGCGAAGATTGCCGGGGTCACGCCGACGTTGGCTGGGAAGATGTAAGCAGGATGTTGAAAAAGGCTCCCAGCGGCGTTCTCGCCTCGAAAGCATCCTCAACGTACCCCAGAGGGTACGCCTCCGGTGCTTTCGTCGGTTGCGGCCTTGCTGGTAGACCTTTTTGAACATCCTGAGAGTGAAAGCCTCGGGTGGGGGATTATGAGCGCAAGTGGACTCGTACAGATAGATGGACTGTCGCCGATCAAGAAAGAGGATCGGAAGAAGAGCAAAGTCATGCTCTTGTTCCCACCCGAGTGGGTGCCGACGGCGCCGTATCTGGCGCTGCCGTCGCTGACGGCGGTGTTGCGCGAAGCGGGCCATACGGTCATTCAGCGCGACATCAATATCGAGATGTACGACCACTTCTTCGGGATGGAGTTCCTGATCTGGGTGAAGGGCCGGTTGGGCATGCAGCTCAAGCCCCTTCAAGACAAGGAAAAGGCCGGCACGCTGACGGATCGGGAGGCGGATCAAAAGGCCGTGCTGGAGCAGGCCTATGCGGTGGACGTGTTCGATCTGGCCGGGCGGGCCGAGGATGCGAAGGCGATCGTCCGGGGCGAGCGGTTCTACAACGCCGATCAGCTCGAACAGGCCCTCAACTGTTTCCGCGAGGTGATGCAGTATATCTCCGCCGCCTATTATCCCGCCTCGCTCGTCTTCTATCCGATGGAAAGCAACCTGGGCTATCGGCCGGGCGTGTCGAAGGAAGTCTTCGCGTGCCTCGACGACGAGCAGGTGAACGTGTACCGCGACATCTGCAACCAGCTCGTGCTGCCGGCGGTCGCCAAGGAGAAGCCGGACGTGGTTGGTGTGTCCATTGGGACGCAGATGCAGCTCCTGGCCGGACTGACCTTCTGCAAGATGATCAAGGAGACCTTCCCGCACGTGAACGTGGTGGTCGGCGGCAACGTCATCACCCGGCTGCAGGAAGAGTTGCCGCATCACGAACGGTTTTTCACGGAGGTGTTCGACGCGGCGATTCTCTACGAGGGCGAGCACGCGCTGCTCTGGTACATCGAGGCGTTGAACGGCCAGCGGCCGATGGACTCGGTGCCGAACCTCATGCATCGCACGCCCAACGGAGTGCGGCAGAACAAGGACGTCTACACGGAGAAGACGACGGCACTGCCGCTGCCCGATTTCGAGGGGCTGCCGCTCGATCTCTACTTCGTGCCGGAGCGGATCATCCCGTACCTCGCCACGCGCGGCTGCTACTGGGGTCGCTGCACGTTTTGCGATCACGGCCAGGGCTACTTCGATCAATATCGCGGCATGACGGCGCAACTGGTCGTCGAGCAGGTGAAGGCGCTGCGGGACAAGTACCACTGCCGCCATTTCCTGTTCAGCGACGAGTCCTATCCGCCCGCGCTGTTCAAGAAGGTGTCGCAGATGCTGGTGGACCAGAACGTCGGCATCAAGTGGACGACGCTCATCCGCTTCGAAGAGACGCTCCAGGATCAGGCCATCTGGGATCTGGCCGCCAAGGCCGGCTGCTGCACGCTCTATTACGGCATGGAGTCGGCCAACGAGCGCGTGCTGAATCTCATGGACAAGCACGCAAAGAAGAGCGTGATCCAGAACAATCTTCACCAGGCGGCGAAGGCGGGGATCTGGAACCACGTGATGGCCTTCTACGGATTCCCCGGCGAGACGAAGGACGAGGCGCTCGAGACGCGCCAGTTCGTCATCGACAACCAGCCGGTGATTCACTCGGTGGAGCTGTTCTACTTCGTGGCCTACCGCCACACACCGATGGTGCGCAATCCGGAGAAGTTCGGCATCACGATCCATAAGCAGGAGGAGTACGATCTGCCGCTGGACTACTACTACACCCTGAACGAGCCGGTGGGGATTTCCTGTCTGGACGCGATGCAGCTCTGCGAGGAGTTCTATAAGAACGACTTTCAGCCCTGGGCCGTGCGCGTGAACGCGCGCGAGCACGTCTTCCTCTACATTTCCAAGTACGGGACGAACAGGCTGCCGCAGATTTACGCGAAGCAGACGGCGGCGGTCGGTGCGGCGGAAGGGGTGTCAGGTCTCGTAACCTGGCCGGTGTCTCAGTCGGACGGTCATGAAGGGATGGTGCGCGTCACGAGCCACGACGCGGGGTAACCGGATGATGAAAACGCCATCTCACGGCGTTCTCGGTCGCATGGCTCCTTGCGACGTACCCCAGAGGGTACGCCTCAGTCGCCACACTTCCTGCGGCCTTGTGACATGACGTTTTGATCATCCGGGGGGATACAGTGATTTGCCGGATGTTGTTTGCGAGGGTTATTGATCGCTCGAGGATTCGTCGGGAACTAAGACCGCACAGAGCAGCGCATACGCGGCTTCGATCATCCTGGTCATTTCTTCGGCCTTTTTGTAGGCCTGCATATATTGCGACGGGTTGTTGGTGAGGTTGGCGTAGCGGGCGGGGTTCCAGGTATAGAGTTGCACCCGCTTCGCCCGTTCGAGGTCTTCGGACGTGAGGGGGAGCCGGAGCTCCAGCACCTCCAGCGCGCGGAGAATTTCCTGGGGGATCTCTTCGTCGGACATGACTGCACTGTGACAAGTTCCCTATAGGACTGTCAATCCATGGCGATTCCGCTGCCCGTTCTTCAAGCCGCTCCCATTTTCACCAAGAAAGACTACCGGGATGTGCTGCGTCTGGAGATGGATGCGGGGAAGATTCCGCTGAGCCTCGGGCGCGACTGTCCGGTCAAATGCGAGTTTTGCTACGAGCTGGATCATTCCTACCGCGAAACGCTCGATCCGCCCAAGACTTCCGACGAAGACTGGAAATACATCCTCGACTACATCAGCAAGAAGCCGACCGATCCGAAACAGTTCTGGTGTCTGGGCGGGAACGAGTACATGGAATGGACCGACCTGTTCCTCCATCCGAAGGCGATGGAGTGGGTCGAGGACTTCCTGAAGTACACGGACAAGAACATCCAGTTCTTCACCGTCGGCTATGTGCATGTGCCGAAGATCCATCAGTTGGTCGCGCAATATCCCGGACGAATCAACTTCGAGCTGTCGGTCATCACGCTCAGCGAGTACCGGAAGCGCCTCATGCCCCACGCGCCTTCGATCACCCATCTGATGAAGGTGCTCGACGGGCCGGCGGTGTCGTCCGCGAACTTCTATTCCTTCGACGCCCACACGATGTCGAAGGATGCGATGGCGATCTCCAAGATCAATCAGCAGTGCGTGTTGTGGATGGGCACGCTCACGCCGGTGCGGGGGCTGAAGGACGAGACGGCGAGCCTGATGCGGCAGGGCCGAACGCATCTGGCGGACGAAGCGATGCGGATCTACGATGTGGCCTTGCCGAATCTCCAGACCATCCACACGGAGGCCTCCATCACGGCCTTCCTGAGCCGGAAGCGGATCGTGAGTCTGTTCGATTCGCTTGAACTCGAAAAGAAGGATACGCTCGTGACGGCCTGGAGCGTGTACAGGATTCTCTCGACCTACCGGAAGAACAAGGCGCGGTTCCTCTACGTGCCGAACACGATGCTGAGCGGCGACTCGGATTGCACCGTGCTGCTGACCTTCGACGACATTATGCGGCGAGTCACGACCGAGAAGGTCATCCACGTCCCCAAGTGCATCATGCAGTCGGGCCGCGGTCCATACACCGACATCACCGGCGTGACGCTCGATCAGTTCACGCAGAAGACCGGCGTGCGGGTGAAGGTGCTGCACAAGGTGGACACGCGGTTCGCCAACGAGCAGCTCTACCGCAACGGTTCACTGCAGAATTACGTGGAGAATTACGTGCGCAATCCGATGACGCAAGCCTACGAGGCTCTTCCACGGCCTGCATGACGCGTGAGAGGGGGAGGCTCCATGCCTGATCGCCGCTCGCTCAAGTTCTACCAAGCCGACGTCTTTACCTCTCAGCCGTTCGGCGGCAATCCCGTCGCCGTCTTTCCCGAAGCCGACGGCCTTTCCGACGACGAACTGCAGCAGATCGCCCGGGAGATGAACCTCTCGGAGACGGTGTTCGTGTTCCCCCCGACCGATCCGGCGGCGGTCGTGCGCATCCGGATCTTTACCCCGACGCAGGAGCTGCCCTTCGCGGGCCATCCGGTCGTCGGCACGTTCTATCTCCTCGCGCAACTAAACCTGCTGCCGGTGAAAGATCCCGTCACCCGGCTGATGTACGAGTGCAACATCGGCCTCTTCCCGGTGGAACTGCACGCGGAGGGCGACCGGATCGGTCGGGTCGTGATGTCCCAGCCGAAGCCGGAGTTTCTCGGGCCGGTCGAGGAGACGGACGATCTCTACAAGGTGGCGAGCGCGCTCGGCTTGGCCAAGCACGTGATCGTCGATGCGAAATGGCCGGTCGAGGTGGTCTCCACCGGCTTGCCGGTCATGATCGTACCGGTGCGGACGCTCACGGCGGTGCGCTCGATCCGGCCCGATCCGGCGGCGATCGTCGATCTCTGCGGGCGGTTCGGCGCCAACGGGATCATGGTTTTTACGACGGTCACGGTGGAGCCGGCCGCCACGGTCCACACCCGGATGTTTGCGCCGGCCATCGGCATTCCGGAAGATCCCGCGACCGGCAGCGCGAGCGGCGCGCTGGGCGCCTACCTCGTGCAGAACGGCATCGTAGAGGTCGGGCCCACGACGGAAATCGTGACGGAGCAGGGCTACGAAATGGAGCGGCCTTCGCGGATTCTCGTGCAGGTCGAATCGGACGACGACGTGATTCAGTCGGTGAAGGTGGGAGGGCAGTGTGTGCTAGTGGTCGAAGGCACGCTGTCCTGTTAGCAGGATGATGAAAACGTCATCTCACGGCGTTCTCAGTCGCATGTCGCCCTGCGACGTACCCCAGAGGGTACGCCTCGATTGCCACGCTCCCTGCGGCCTTGTCAGATGACGTTTTGATCACCCTGCTGTAAGAGGCGTATTTCAGGAAGGAGAGGCGGCCCGTCAGTTGTTCGTGTCCGTTCGACGCGCGCATTCGAGGATTGACCACGCCGCGCTTGTGAATGATTTGCGACAACGAGTGAGGATGAGGGCGGAGGAAGGAAGGTGAGGCAATGAAGGCGGTACTCTTTCGTCAGCATGGCGGGCCGGACAAGTTGTCGTATGAGGATCTTCCGACGCCGGTGATTGGGCCGGATGAGGTCCTCGTCAAGGTGAAGGCCTGCGCGTTGAACCATCTCGACATCTGGATCCGGCAGGGGAATCCCGCCTATCCGATGCCGCTGCCGCATGTGTCCGGCTCGGATATTTCGGGTGTGGTGGAGCAGGTCGGGGCGCAGGTCGACACGGTGACGGTCGGGCAAAATGTGTTGGTCTCGCCGGGCGTCAGTTGCTGGAAGTGCGAGGCCTGCCTCTCCGGACGCGACAACCTGTGCCGGTCGTACAGTCTGATCGGCGCGATGATGCACGGCGGCTACGCCGAGTATGTGAAGGTGCCCTTTCGTAATGTGTTGCCGATCCCCGGCAATCTGTCGTTCGAAGAGGCGGCCGCGTTTCCGCTCGTGTCGGTGACGGCGTCCCACATGCTCTTCGCCCACGCCGGCCTTCAGTATGGCGAGACGGTCTTGATCATGGGGGCGGGGAGCGGGGTCGGGATGATGGCGGTGCAGTTGGCCAAGCTGGCGGGTGCGCGCGTGATCACGACGGTTGGCTCCGACGAGAAGATCCCCAAAGCGGTGGTGCTGGGCGCCGACGCCGTCATCCACCACGGGCGCGAGAAGGTGGCGGAGCGGGTGAAGCTGCTCACGGAAGGCCGCGGCGTGGATGTGGTGATCGAGCACATCGGGCCGGAGGTCTGGGACAGTTGCCTGCAGTCGCTCGCCAAAGGCGGCCGGCTCGTGACCTGTGGCGCGACCACCGGCGCGGAGGTGAAGCTGGATCTTCGCTTCGTCTATTCCCGGCAGTATACGATCAAGGGGTCGTATATGGGAACGCGCGCGGAACTGGTGAAGGCGGCGGAGCTGATGGGGCAGGGGCGGTTGAAGGTGGTGATCGACCGGATGTATCCGCTGAAAGAGGCGAAGGCGGCGCAGGAGCAGATGCTTAGTCGCAAGTTCTTCGGGAAGATTGTGCTGACAGTGTGACGGATGCTGAAAACGCTCCCCAGCTGCGTTCTCAGTCGCACGTCTCCTTGCGACGTACCCCAGAGGGTACGCCTCAGTCGCCGCGCTCCCTGCGGCCTTGCTGGATGAGCGTTTTGAGCATCCTTGGGTGTTGAAGTGTGACAGGGCTCTGTCGTTATTTCTTTCCATGCGATGCGGCTCACTCGAAGCAGGTTCTTCTGCCATCTTCGGACGGTTTTGAGTGCCCCTTCCCAACTGTGTTAGTGTGAATCAATACGACAGGGGCGCGGCCGGCGTTCTTCTCATCGATCACGTTCGCGACGAAAGGAGTCCATCATGTCCACTGTTGCGCAGATCATGACGAAGCGTCCGAAGTCGGTCGGGCCGAAGACGTCGATTGTCAGCGCCGCTAAAACGATGCGGGCCGCCCGGGTCGGCTCGTTGCTGGTGAAAAAGGGGACGCAGCTCGTCGGCATCGTGACGGACACCGATATTGTCCGCCGCGCCGTGGCGACCGCGAAGCCGCTCGGCAAACTCACGGTCGATAAGATCATGACGACGCCGCTCTGCACGATCGAAGCGACTCAGCCGGTGGACGATGCCCAGGCGATGATGGGCGATCTCGGTGTGCGGCATCTGGCCGTCACCAAAGGCGGGGCGATTATCGGCGTGGTGTCGGTGCGGGACGTGATGTTGTCGTACCGCAAATACGCGCAGTCGCAGATCAGTCCTGCGCTAAGCTACTCTGAGCCCAAGATCGCGCAGGACTGACGGACGCTGAAAACGGCACCCAACTGCGTTCTCAGTCGCGCGTTTCCCTGCGGCCTTGTTGGCTGGCCGTTTCGAGCGTCCTGAATGAGGGCCAGACAGACTACTTGGAAAGTTCTTTGACCAGATGTCCCAGCTCGGGGAGGATAAGTTTCTCCATCGCGAGGCGGACGGCGTTTTCTGAGCCGGGGGTGGAGAAGAGGACGCGGCCTTTGATGATGCCGGCGGTGGCGCGGCTCATGATGGCCGGCGAGCCGATGTCTTGATAGGTCAGAAAGCGGAAGACTTCGCCGAATCCGTCCAGCCGTTTTTCCAGCATCGCATCGACCGCTTCGAAGGTCGAATCCCGCCGTGAAATCCCGGTACCACCGTTGATGATGATGGCCTGCACGGTGTCGTTCGCGATCGCTTCCGCGATCCGGCCCTTGATCTGCGCCGGTTCATCCTTGACGAGATGGTAGGCCGCGATGTTATGGCCCTTCTCCTTCAGGAGTTTCTGAATGAGCTGGCCGCTCGTGTCGGTTTCGGGCGTGCGGGTATCGCTGCAGGTGATGACCATGCAGCCGATGCTCTTCGGCGCGTGGTGTTTGTGTTCGTGGGCGGTCGGGCTGCTCATATCAATACAACAAGCTGTTAGCGATCAGCTCTCAGCCATCAGCTTTTCCGGACGCTGGTAGCTGAGAGCTGACGGCTGATCGACATTTCTATTTCCAGACGGCGTCGGGGTTCAGCTTCGCCGCGGGCGTGCCCTTGCCGATGTGTTCATCGAGGATCGTGGCCACGTCGGCTTCCGTCACCTTCGAGTACCAGGTTCCATCCGGGTAGACGACGACGGTCGGGCCTTGCTCGCAGGGGCCGAGGCAGCCGGTCGCGCTGACGAGCACTTGCCCCGGCATGACGCCCCGCTGCATGAGGCCCATGTTGAAGGCCATGAGCAGCTGGCCCGCGCCCGATCCGCCACAGGACGGCTTCGGATGGCCGGGAGGACGGGAGTTGGTGCACACAAGGATATGGTGTTTGGGTTTCGGCATGGTTCCCTCAGATTAGGTGGTGAATAGCGAGAGCCGCGAGGGGCTCTTTACGACGGTCGGTAGGCTTGCCACTGTTCGATGACATCCTCCGGCAGCTTCCACTGCTTGAGTCCCTTGAGGACCCAGTCCAGATAATGATCCTTCGGCTTGAATTTGCCGATGGGATTGGCGGCGTAGGTGGTGACCAATTCCTTGTCGCCGGCTTCGTTCACGATCGTGACCTGCAGATGCCGGTAGGCACCCTGCGGCACATCGTTCTCGAACTCGTCCATAATCTTCACGTCTTCGTCGGTCAGCTCGAAGACACCGCCCCAGACTTTTTCACCGGGAGAGGGGGCGATGCTGGCCAGTCCGCACCGCCACTGGGACGACCACCGGCAGAACTTGACGGTATGGTCGGCGAGGGTGGCGAGGTAGAGGAACTTGGCTTCCGGGGCCCGGCGCTTGAGTTGGGTCGGATTGAGATTGTCCGCGTACAAAAAGAATTTCATGCCAGCCGCTCTCGGTGATTCCTGTTCACGATGACCGCGCTACTTGTAGCACATTGGGTTTTCAGCAAACAAGCCGCCCCTTAGGCTGTTGAACAGGCCCCCAGCTGCGTTCTCGCTTCGCTCCCGTCCTCAATCGAATTTACTGGAGGCAAAGTGCCTATCCGCTCGCATAAGTTCGAAGCGAGCGGTTCAAGCGACGCTTGGTTGTACCTCCTCGGACGTTCGCTTGCTGCGGCCTTGCTGGTAACCTGTTTGAACAGCCTGGAGACACCCACGATCCCTCCATTGACAACCACCCGGGGGCTTCCTAAGATGCAGGCACATGTCTCGCGTTGGTTCCCCGGAGTTACCCACGGCAGGTTTTATCCTTCTATGACTAACGAATCATCCCCCGCCGATTCGGCGCCCCGCTCGTCGTCGCTCGTCCGTACGCTGCACTATGCGGTAGTGGCCGTGCTGGTGTTGGGCGGACTCTATTATATGTGGACCAAGCCGCCGGCTCTGAATCCGATGGCCGATAAACGGGCCGCGGAAGCGCTGGCGTTGGTGCAGACTCACCGGGCGATCGACCAGCCGACGATCCTGCAGGCGATGAACGAACATGTGCGGAAGAAAAAGGATCGCGGGGAAGGGGCGCGGCTCGGGGAGTGGCGGGTGAAGCAGGTGGAAGGGGACCTCTACGAGATCCGCGTGCAGCTGCGTGATCAGAGCGTGACCGGCCAGTGGTTCGAGCGGGAGTTCATCTGGCACGCCCACCTCGGGGTGAAGAAGGTGAACGCCGCCTCGCTGCCCGCCGACGGCGTGACGCCGAAGGAGCCGGATTCCGAACGCCCGCAGACGCCCGCACCGCCGCTGCCGGGCGCACCGCCTATGCCCCCGGTGTCAACTCTGCCGGGAGTTTGATCTGCACCTGGCCGCCGACGACCCGCACCTCGCAGCAGGCGACGGTGAAGTTGGGGTTCTTCACGCGCTGTCCCGTCCGGACGTCGAACTTCCATCCGTGCCAGGGGCATTCCACGACGCCGTCCGCCATCTTGCCTTCGCCGAGCGGGCCACCCGCGTGCGGGCAGGTGTTGTCGATCGCGTAGAGCGTGCCGTCGACGTTGTAGAGCGCGATCCAAATGCCCTGCACGTCCACGGTGCGGCCGGAGCCGGGCGGGAGATCGGCGAGCGGGAGGACAGTCACGAAGTTACTCATGGGCATCAGTTTCCCAGAATTCACCGGCCTCGTCCAGACCCGCCACAGTCACGGGCTTGCTTGATTTCACCTGGGGCTTATGGCATAGACAATACCAAATAGGCCTCTCCGTCTGGGTCGACTCAGATAGGAGTCACGGTTGGGAAATGAGGTTGTTGCATGGAAATGACGCTCCTGCTCAACTCGACGTACGAACCGCTGCGAGTCGTTCACTGGCAAAAAGCCATTGCCCTCCTCTGGCAAGGTAAAGTCGAAGTCCTCGAAGTTTACGACCGCGAAATTCACGGCATCTCCCTCTCGATCAAGTTACCCGCCGTCATGCGGCTGCTGAAGCTGGTGAAGCTGAAGGACAGCCACCGGGCGGTCAAGTTTTCCCGCATCAACATCTTCACGCGCGACGGCTATACCTGCCAGTATTGCCATCACAAATTCCGGACGGAAGAACTGACGTTCGACCACGTGGTCCCGATTGCAAAGGGCGGGAAGAAGACCTGGGAGAACATCGTGACCGCCTGTTGGCGCTGCAACAACAAGAAGAGCGGCCGCACGCCGGACGAAGCCGGGATGAAGTTGAAGAAGAAGCCGGTGAAGCCGCGCTGGAGCCCGGTGATCACGATCACCATCGGCATCCGCAACACGCCGGAAAGCTGGCGGGACTATCTCTATTGGAATATGGAATTGGACGCCGATCCCGCCGAAACCTAGCAGGCTGTTGAAACACGCTTTCAGCTACGTTCTCGTCTCAGCAAAATCCTCAACGTAGCCCCGAGGCTACGCCTCCGGTTTTCCTTCGCCTGCGGCCTTGCTGAAAACGCGTTTGAACAGCCTGCCAGTCTGTTCTCTCTCAGCTCAGTGGACGGAGTCTAGAACGATCTCGAGGTCGCGTCCCCCTGACAGGGTCGGGTTCTTGGCGTAGCGGCCTTCGATGTCGCCGGGCTGGGCCGGTCCGGCTTGACCGTCGCGATCCAGTCGGGCGATTACGTCGACCATCCCGCGCAGTTCCGAGCCCTGGACCATGACGTCGGCGTTGGTGATCTCGAACGACACGGGGAACGTCGGGTGCTCGATCCGCTTGGCGGCGATCGGGCGCGGCGGGCCCTGCGGGCGCTTGACGATGACGAAGAGGACGTCGGTCGGCTTGACCTGATCGGCGAGGGTGGGCGCGATGGTTACCCGTCCGGCGATGACCCCTTCACCGGCCGGCGGATCGCAGCTGTGGGCCAGGCCCAGCCAGGCGGCCATGGCCGCCAATCCGATGATGCCTCCCGCCATTCCCACTGCTTTCCCTGACATGCCGGCCATGCGTCCTCCCGGGTTGTTCACGGACGCGGCATTATAGACGGGCTGGCCGGAAAAGGGGAGGGCACGGTTTACGCCCAGGAAATCCCTATTGTATGATACGCGCCTGTCTTAGCCCGTTCGGTATGGAGGAACATCGTTATGGCTCCCAATCCTGGTTTTCCCCTCGTCCTCGATGTGAAGGGTTTCTCGGTGCTGGTGATCGGCGGCGACGAAGAAGCGGCCGAGAAAACGCAGCGCTTGCTCGAATCCGGCGCCCGCGTCACGGTGATCAGCCCGACGTTGCACGATACGTTGAAACAGTTGGCCGCCTCCGCGAAGGTGATTCACCGTGGACGGCATTTCCGGGAGACCGACCTCGAACACGCGATTCTCGTCTTGAATACGCTCCGCGGCGATCGGGACTTTGCGCGGATGCTCCTGAACAAAGCGCGGGAGAAGGGATTCCTGCTCTGGTCGGTGGACATGCCGGATGCGTCGACGGTGACAATGCCCGCGGTGGTGGCGGCGGGGCATGTGCGCATCGGTATCAGCAGCAGCGGGGTTGCGCCGGCGCTTTCCGGGTTCATGAAAGAGGATCTGGAACGTATTCTCGACGGCGAGTTCGCCGCGTTCGTCGAGTGGCTCGGGAAACTGCGCGAGCAGGCCAAGGCCAACGAGCCGGACGCCGAGAAGCGTCGCACGCTGTTGCGCGAGGCGTTGGACGGGTTTCGGTTGCTCGGCAAAGTACAGTATCCGAAAGTCTGGCAGGATGAGCGGGCGCAGCAGGGCGCCGCGGCCGCCAAGTCGTCGTAAAGGAGTCCGCTCTCATGGTGCTACTCGAATTCAGTATGTCGCCGCTCGGCAAGGGCGAGAGTGTCGGAAAATACGTTGCCCGGTCGCTGGACATCATCGACAAGAGCGGCGTGGACTATCGCCTCAATCCCATGGGCACGGTGCTCGAAGGCGAATGGGACGAGGTGTTCGCCGTCGTCAAGAAATGTTACGAGCGGATGAAGAAGGACTGCGGCCGGATTTCCTGCAGCATCAAGGTCGATTACCGCAAAGGCCACACGGGCCGGCTCGCCGGCAAAGTCGCCAGTGTGGAAAAGCGGTTGAAGCGGAAGATCAAACAATAACGTGCTCGCCTGGTGAGGACCCGGGGCGCCCTCGGGTCCGGTCTCATCGTCCGCCTCGATCTACGGATGTGCCCGCGCACATCTTCGCTCTTGTAATTACTAGTGTCCCTACCTAATAATGGTCGCCCTGCGTCGACAGGAGCGTCGTTATGGCGGACACTACTCTGGATTCCCTTCACGTCACGGTTTCCCCGACAATCGAACTGTTGCCGAAAGATCGCACGATTCTGGAGCGGGCGTTGATGGAGTTCCGCCCGTTCGGCCTGGACGAACAGGGGCACACGGTCCGGGACCTTAGCGGTATGAATATCCGGGCCACGATCCTGGAACTCGAACGGACGCTTTCCAGACAGCGGGGCGACGGTGCCGGCACCGCCGCGGTCCAGGAGCTCTGCGCGCTGTTGAACCAGCGCATCAAAGATTCGGTCCATCACGTCACGCCGGAGTTTCTCAAGAATCCCTGGAACAGCTACTCCTACGAGTTCGCCGCGTACCTCTACGAGTTTTGTGAACGGCTGGCCGGAGACCCGCAGTTCACGTTCTCCGCCGGCATGGAGAAAATGTCGCCGATCATTCAGGTGCTCGCGCGGCCGTTCTCGCTCGAGCAGTTGTACGGCATGTTTCCGCACTTCGGGAACATGTACGCGCCGGGATCCATCGAATGCCGCGTCATCGAGGTGCAGACCGGATCGGCCACGCTGGCGATGCGCCTGGCCGATCGGACCCTGCGCCAGTTCGGTCCATACCGCCGGCGCTGTACGTATCTCCTCTGTCAGTCCGCCCAGGGCATCTTTGCGGCGGTGCCGGCTCGCGTCCATGGACTTCCGGCGGCCACGATCACGAATCTGTCCTGCATGTCCGACGACGACGAGTGGTGCCGTTGGATCGTCCGGTGGCAGACCGAGAAGCCGGCCCGCTGGAAGCGAGTCCGGTCGGCCGTGTTGCCGTCCGTTCCATCGATCCCGGCGATGCAGGCGACAATCCCGCCCGTGCCGCCCTCCTCTCCGACCCAATCGCAGGCGCCCTGGGACCATTGGGAACAGCGCGATGAATCGCGGTCCAAGCGGCAGGCCGTCTGGCTCCTGTGGAGCGGGCTCGCCGGAGTGAGCGTTGCGGCGTCGCTGGTCTGGCTGGCGCCCTCCATCGCCGTCGGCGAGCTCATTCTGGCCGGCTTGCTGCCGATACTTGTGGCCGGATGGGCGATGAACCGCCGCCTGGGAAAAGAAAGCCGGCAACGCGAACGGCTGATCCGCGAACAAATGGTGACGATGGAGACGCGCCACGAGGAACTACGCGAAGCCTATCTCGGCCAGGAGCAGACGCGGGTCGAATTGCGCCGCAAAGTGGCGCAGCTGACGACGCTCCATCGAGCGGGCCTGCTGTTCGGCTCGACTTTCGATCGGGAGACGCTGCTGCAGCTGGTGCTGGAGATGCTGACCAGAGAGTTGCATTACGATCGCGCCATGATCTCCATGTTCGATCCGCTGCGCAGCGTGATCGAGCACGTGCGCGTCATCGGCGCGTCCGAAGAAGTGCTGGAGTATATGCGCTCGTGCGAAGTGCCGGTAACGGATCGGAACAGTCCGGAGGGGAGGGTGGTGCTTCAAGGGGAGCCGTTGCTGGTCCAGGACCTCCGGACCGTCCTGAACGACCTGCATCCGTTGAATCAACGGCTGGCGGAATTGAGCCGCACGAGATCGATGATCGTAGTGCCGCTCAAAGCCAAAGACCACATCCTCGGCACACTGACGGTGGATCGCACGCAGGAATACAGTTTGACGCAGGAAGACCTCGATTTGATGACCACGGTGGCCAATCAGGTCGCGATTGCCCTGGACAATGCTTCGGCGTACCAGCAGATCGAGGAGTGGAACGCGGGGTTGGAACTGAAAATCCGGGAACGGACGGAGGCGTTGGAACAGGCCGATCGGCTGCGCACACAGTTTCTCTCCCATGTGTCCCACGAGTTGCGCACGCCGCTGACGTCCATCAAGGGGTTTGTGCAGAACCTGTTGGACGGGTTGACCGGTCCGTTGAACGAGAAGCAGCAGCGGTATCTCACGCGCATGCTGGACAACTCCGACCGTTTGATCCGCATGATCGAGGACCTGCTCGACCGGACCCGGATCGAAGCGGGACGGCTGGAAGTCCATCCGGTCGATGTGGATCTGGAAGCCTGCCTTACCGATGCGATCGAACAATTGAGGCCGCTGGCCTCGGCGAAGCGGCAGCGATTGGGATGTACTCCGTTTGGAGAAAACGTCACGGTCTGGGCGGACCGCGATCGACTGATCCAGGTGACCGTGAATCTGATTCAGAATGCGGTGAAGTATACGCCCGAGGACGGTACGATCACGGTTGCGGTCGACGTATCGGGACTCCGTGTCGCCCGCGTGCTGGTGCGAGATACGGGACCCGGGATTCCCGAGGAGCATCTGGACAACGTCTTCGATCCGTTCTTTCGCGTCCAGCACGGTCAGCGAAACGGCCCGAAGGGATTAGGGCTGGGGCTCTCGATCGTGAAGACGCTGGTCGAGTTGCAGGGCGGGACGGTGCGTGCGAAGAATTGCTCCGAGGGCGGAGCGGAGGTCTCGTTCACGGTGCCGATCCGGTCGGTGCCACAGGCTCCCGTGCAGCCCCGTGTCGGAGGCCGCGTGTTGGTCGCGGACGACGATCCGGACATCCGTCAATGGCTCGTCGACCGTTTGAACGCGGCCGGCTATCTGCCCGAGGCTGTCCGGGATGGGTTGGAGGCGATCGGAGCCGCACGCTCCTCTCGATATGCCGGCATCATTCTCGATATCGGCATCGGACAGCCCGACGGGCTCGACGTATTGAAAGAAATCCGTTCACGGGATGCCGTCACTCCGGTTATCATGATTACAGCGTCTGGTTCCCAGGAACTGGCGGTTCAAGCCATAGGAATGGGCGCGCAGGCCTACTTGCTGAAGCCCTTCGAGGCCGGTGCGCTTCAGTCCGTGATGGATCTGTGGTTCGACAGCGGGTATAAGCCGGACGAGAATACGCCGCCGGCTCTTTGAGTTGAGGAGGGAATCGTGCGGATGATGGCTTTGTCTCGTTCCAACGTGCTTCGCGCCGTGTTGATGGGCGGCTGCCTGACGGCCGGCGTGTGTCTGTCCTCGGTAGCCATAGCCCAGGTTCCCAGGATTCAAGGTCAGGGTACCGCGGCCTCCGGTCAGGGCAACGCCTTCGCGGCGCAAGCCGACGACCCGTCCGCCCTGCATTACAATCCCGCGGGAATGACACAACTGCACGGTGTGCAGATCATGGCCGGCGGCTTGCTAACCGGCGGCACGACGAGCTTCACCGCCACGAGCGGCGCGAATGCGACCGGAACCCGAGACGGCAGTCTCGCCTGGCCGACGCCGGCGCATGTCTTCATCGTTGCCAACCTGGGCGATCTGGGACCTTCATTCCTTAAGGGATGGACGGCGGGAGTCGGTCTGACATCGCCGTTCGGATCGGTCAGCCGATACGGCGACGACGGACCCCAGCGGTTCAAGGCGACCTTCTCGGCGATGCCCCTGATCGATATCAAGCCGACTGTAGCCTATCAGGTATTGCCGGACCTCTCGCTCGGCTTGGGGATGGATATCTATACATTTTCCGGTCTCTTTGGCGAAGGGCATTTCGAAAAGCAGTTCGTCACCCCACCGGGTTTCCCTGCCGTGTTTGGGACCGCCGGATCCAGAGCGGAGCTTTACGGCAAGGGCACAGCCGTCGGTTACAACGTCAGCTTGCTCTATACGGCTCTGCGAAACAATGACGGAAAGCCCATTGCGAACATCGGCTTGGTCTATCGGAATCAAGTGGCATTGCCGCTGACCGGCGCGATTCTGGCCAACGGCACCAAGACCGCGGATGCCTCGACGACGTTTGTCCTTCCTCAGATCTATTCCGGTGCGATCGCGATCTGGCCGGTCCGGACGGCCGAGCGGGAGTGGAAATTGGAACTCGATGTGGATTATGTCGGGTGGAAGTCCGTCCGTAACCTGGATATCTATCTGACGAGCGGCTCGGTCATTCCGCAACCGCAGACCTGGCGTAGCACCTACACGGTTATGGTCGGCACGGAATATAAATGGCTCAAGATGGAGTCGCTGCCGGAGTGGGAACTGGCGATCCGAGCCGGCTACACCAACTCACCCAGCCAGGTTCCCGACGCCACGTTCGACCCGGCGATTCCCGTGGCCGACGTGCATATTCCCGCCGTGGGGATCGGGTTGGCATGCAAAGAGGGAGGGACGTTCCTTGGACTCCGTTGCGGGAATTTCGGCGCCGGTCCGATCAAAGCGAAGGCCATCGCCCTCGATCTGTCCTACCAGGCGTCGATCTATGAACAACGTTCCGTGACGTGCGGGTGCGCGCTGGCTTCAGCGGTGAACGGCCTGTATCGGACGACGTATCACACTGGCGGGCTGTCGCTGCGGATGACGTTCTGACGAGCGCCTGTAGGAACTAGGTTCCCTGATAGATGCGGGGGACTCGCGGCCCGATAGCGCAGAGCACTTCGTAGGAGATGGTGCCGAGCCAGGCCGCGACGTCGTTCGCGGTAATTTCTTCCGTTCCCTGTCGCCCGATGATCACCACCTCGTCGCCGACGAGGGCAGAGGGGATGTCGGTCACGTCAATCATCACCATGTCCATGCACACCAGCCCGATGACGCGGGCGCGGTGTCCCTGGACCAGAACTTCTCCGCGATTGGAGAGTCGACGATTGAATCCATCGGCATAGCCGACCGGCAAGATAGCGACGCGGGTCTGGCGCTTCGCCACGAACGTGGCGTTGTAACTGACGGAGCCGCCAGCCGGGACGGTCCGGATCTGCGCGATGTGAGTTCGTAGCGAGAGCACCGGCTTCAAATCAGGCGCCGGTACGGAGGCCGGCAGCGTGTGATAGCCGTAGAGCATGATGCCGGGACGGACCAGCGAGAACTGGGCGTCCGGTCGGCGAACGGCGGCGCCGCTGTTCGCCGCGTGTATGAGCGGAACGCGTATTCCGTGCGCGGTCAGGCCGTCAAGGACGCGGTTGAACTGGCGCAGTTGCCGATCGGTCTGATCCCGAGTCTCTCCGTCGGCATCGGCAAGATGCGTCATGAGCCCTTCGAGTTGGAGGCTGGCCGGGAGCCGGCGGGCGGTGAGCAATTCCAGCGTGTCGTCGGCCGACAGGCCCAGCCGGCTCATGCCGGTTTCGACTTTCAGGTGAATCGGGTAGGGGCCGGCAAGCCCTGCCGCGGCTTTGGCCAGCGGCTCGATCAAGTTTCGGTCGCTAATCACCGGCGTCAATTGGTGTGCGAAGACGTCCTCGATGTGCTCGGGAAACAGCGGGCCGAGCAGGACGATCGGGGCGTTGATGCCGGCCAAACGCAGCGCGATGCCTTCGTCGACGGACACGACGGCGACGCGGGCGATGCCCTGTTTCAGAAGCGCGCGCGAGACTTCGACAGCCCCGTGTCCGTAGGCGTTCGCTTTGACGATCGCCATGATGTTACACCCCGGCGACAGCTGGCGGCGAAACTCAGTCACGTTATGGGCGAGGGCGGTCAGGTCGACGGTAGCGGAGGTCGGAGAAAAAGTGGAAAGTGTCGGCACGCGATGGAGACGGATCCCGGAGGTCCGGATCAGACCTCCAGAATTTCCTGTTCCTTCTTCTTGATGACGTCGTCGATCTTCTGGACGTGTTCGTCGGTCAGCTTCTGCGTTTCTTGCTCCGCTTTCCGGAGTTCATCCTCGGTGAGCTTCGCATCTTTCTGAAGTTTCTTCAACTCTTCGTTGGCATCCCGGCGGAAGCCTCTGATCTGCACCTTGGTGTCTTCGCCGTGCTTCTTGCAGATCTTGCTGAGCTCTTTGCGACGCTCCTCCGTCAAGGGCGGGAGCGGTACGCGGATGAGTTTGCCGTCGTTCGAGGGCGTCACACCGAGGCCGGAATTGGCGATGGCCTTTTCGATTTCCTTGATGAGATTCGGCTCCCAGGGTTGGATCGTGATGAGCCGCGCTTCCGGCGTCGAAATGTTGGACACCTGTTTCAGCGGCGTCATGGTGCCGTAGTAGTCGACCCGGACCCCGTCCAGTAGCGCGACCGACGCGCGGCCCGTCCGTAGCCCGGCCAGATCCCGCTTCAGGTGGTCGAGCGAATGGTCCATCTTTTCCTTGAGCTTTTGATGTACGGGGGCGGCGTTCGACATGGCAAGACTCCGTAAAATGAACTAGCGCGAACCGATCGTTACGAGCGTCCCGATCGGCTCGCCGAGGGCCACACGTTTGAAGTTGCCCGGCTGCTTCAGGTTGAACACGATCAAGGGCAGCTTGTTGTCCATGCAGAGGCTGATGGCCGTCGAGTCCATCACCTTCAGGTTCTGGTTCAAGATGGAAAGGAAGGGAATCTCGTTGTACTTCTTGGCGTCCGGATTCTTCACGGGGTCGGCGTCGTAGATGCCGTCCACTTTGGTGCCCTTCAGGATGACCTGGGCGCCGATTTCCATGGCGCGCAAAGCGGCCGCGGTGTCGGTTGAGAAGTAGGGGTTGCCGGTTCCACCTGCGAAAATGACGACCCGGTTTTTCTCGAGGTGGCGGATGGCGCGGCGGCGGATATAGCCCTCCGCGAGCTGCCGCATTTCGATGGCGGACTGGACGCGGGTCATGATGCCGATTCGCTCCAGGGCGTTCTGGAGCGCAAGCGCGTTCATGACGGTCGCGAGCATTCCCATGTAGTCAGCCGAAGCGCGCTCCATCCCCGAGGCGCTGGCCGCCAACCCGCGGAAAATGTTGCCGCCGCCGATGACGACGGCAACCTGAACGTCCAAGGCAACAACCGAGGCGATTTCCTGCGCGAGGCCCTCGAGGATGGACGGCTGAATGCCATAGCCCTGCTCACCAGCCAACATCTCCCCGCTGACTTTCAGAAGGAGGCGCCGGTATTTCGCAGAGCTCATGCTTCGCCTAGTTGATAGCGGGTGAAGCGCCGGATGTTCATGTTCTCGCCGATCTTGGCGATCTTCTGCGAGAGGAGGTCCTTGATCGTGACCGCAGGGTCCTTGATAAAGGCCTGCTCCATCAGGCAGCTCTCCTGGTAGAACTTTTCCAGCTTGCCCTCGACGATCTTGGGCCAGGCGGCGGGCGGCTTGCCCATTTCCTTGGCCTGTCCCTCGTAAATCGTCTTTTCTTTCTCGACCAGGTCGGCGGGGATGTCTTCCCGTTTGACGTACGACGGCTTGGCTGCGGCGATCTGCAGCGCCAGGTCGTTCACGAAGGCCTTGAATTCTTCGTTGCGCGCGACGAAGTCGGTTTCGCAGTTGACCTCGATCAGCACGCCGATCTTGCCACCCATATGAATGTAGGCGTGAATCAAGCCCTGATTTGTTTCCCGGCCGGCTTTCTTCGCCGCGGCCGCGAGGCCTTTCTGCCGGAGGTAGTCGACGGCCTTGTCCACGTCGTTACCGTTTTCGGCTAGGGCCTTCTGGCAATCCAGAATGCCGGCGCCGGTCTTTTCACGAAGCTCTTTCACTAACTGACTTGATCCTGCCATGATCCTCTGTCCTTACCCCTGGTAAATGATGATCATACGATGGTTGTGCGCGCGGCCGATCCGGTTAGGACGCGGCTGTGGGCTGCAGGTTTGCGGCAGCCTGTTTGTCGCCGGCCGGCGCGGCCTGGAAGTCGGCCTCGTCCCGCTGCGTTTTCAGGTGCGCGCCTTCGATGCAGGCGTCGGCGATCTTCGACGTGATCAGCTTGATCGAACGGATCGCGTCGTCGTTCCCCGGAATGGGGTAGGTGATATGGTCGGGATCGCAGTTGCTGTCGATGATGGCGATCACCGGGATGTCCAACCTGGTCGCTTCCTGCACCGCGATTTTTTCGATGCGCGTATCGAGGATGAAGACAGCGCCGGGCAAGCTGCGCATGTTCTTGATGCCGGAGAGATACTTCTGGAGCTTGGCGATATCCTTCTGCATCAACAGGATTTCTTTTTTCTTCAGGCCATGCTCGCTCGGATTCTGGAGCGTGGCTTCCATCTTTTTCATCTTGTCGATGCTGCGTCGGATGGTTTGGAAGTTCGTGAGCATCCCGCCCAACCAGCGCTGGTTGACGAAAAACATGTTGGCCCGTTTCGCTTCTTCTTCGAGAATTTCAGCCGCCTGCCGCTTGGTGCCGACGAAGAGGACGGACTCGCCCGATGCGACGGTGTCCCGGATGAAGGCATAGGCTTGCTCCATCCGTGTGAGGGTCTGCTGCAGGTCGATGATGTAGATGCCGTTCCGTTCGCCGAACAGGAACTTCTTCATCTTCGGATTCCAGCGATTCGTCTGGTGCCCGAAGTGGACGCCTGCTTCCAATAATTCCTTGATTGCCACAACTCCCATGCCTTCACCTCCCCTCAGGGCTTGCAGAACACCCGAAACGGGTGAGGGGGACCAGCCCCCTTGCCTCAAGCCAAGCAGCGTCTACACACGCTGATGTGGATTTTGTGTGAATGATCCAGTCGAGTACTTCGCTCGAATCTGGGCTGTCTTATGCACCGCCAAAGCCTTGGCACGCTATCACAGTCGACCGCTCATTTCAAGACGCCGGATGAGATTTCATTTTTAGGATCGATAGCTTGCATTGATGCGGACGTAGTCGTAGGACAGGTCGGTCGTCCACATATGCGCCTGGCCGGAACCTGATCCGACCGCCACGTGAATCGTGAATTCCTTGCGCTTGAAGACATCTGCGATGCGCCTCTCTGCAGCCAACCCGACGCCCATGCCCCGGCGAACCATCAAGACCTTGTCGAACCAAACGGACACCTTGGCGGGGTCGAGCGCCACGCCGGATCGTCCGAGCGCGCCCATGACGCGTCCCCAGTTGGCGTCTTCTCCGAACAAGGCGGTTTTTACCAGATTCGAGGTGGCGATAGTCTGGGCGATCCGTCGCGCCGCGGCCGTACTGCCGGCGCCGGTTACGGCGATCTTCACGACCTTAGTCACTCCTTCTCCGTCTCGGCAAATGGAGAGGGCCAAGTGCTGCGAGACTTCCGTGAGCATCGATATAAAGAGTCGGTAGGATTTGCTACCTGATGTAATGGTTGAATTACCCGCAAGTCCGTTCGCCAGACAGAGGACGGTGTCATTGGTACTGGTATCGCCGTCGACCGTGATGCAATTGAACGACTGGTCCACGGCGGCCCGCAAGGCTTGTTGAAGAGCCTCGCGTGTAATGGCGGCGTCCGTCGTCAAGTAAGCGAGCATGGTTGCCATGTCCGGGTGAATCATGCCGGAGCCCTTGGCCATTCCGCCGATGGTGACGACTCGGGCGCCGATCCGTCCTCGCACCGCAAATTCTTTTGGGCGCAGGTCGGTCGTCATGATGGCACGAGCCGCTTGAGCGCCGCCCCTGGGCGAAAGACCGGCGAACAGATTCGGGAGACCCGCCGTCAGCCGTTCGATCGGGAGCCGCCGTCCGATCACACCGGTCGAGCCGACGAAGACCTCATGCGCGGGTACGCCCAGCCGTTTCGCGACCAATGCGGCGGTTGTCTCAGCGGCTTTCAGCCCGGGCTGTCCCGTACAGGCGTTCGCATTGCCACTGTTGACGATGACGGCCCGCGCGCGTCCTCGCTTCAAGTGCATCCGATCCACGATCACCGGCGCTGCGACGACCCGGTTCTTGGTGAAGACGCCGGCAATAGGGCCGCTAACCTCGGACACGAGGAGGGCGAGATCCAGAATGCCTGGTTTCTTGATGCCGCAGTGAATGCCGGCAGCCTGAAATCCTTGCGGCGCTGTGACGCCGGTCATCGGTCGTTTCATAGCCATGGTGATATCATCCTGAAAGGTGGTAAGCGCTAGATTACGGGTAGATACCTGGTGCGGTCAGTCCAGTGTCCTCGGCGATCCCCATCATCAGATTGAGCGCCTGTATCGCCTGACCTGCTGCGCCCTTGACGAGATTGTCGACTGCGGCGACCGTCACGACCCATCCCGCCCTCACATCGGCATAGACGCCGATGTCGCAATAGTTCGATCCCTTGATATAGCGGGGATTCGGAACGGAGTCCTCGTGCAACCGCACGAACCGCTCTCCTTTGTAAAATTCGCGATAGAGCCCTCTCAATTCGGCGAGTCCCATCGGTTTGGCGAGCTTGCAGTACGCCGTGCTGAGAATGCCCCGGTTCATCGGGACCAGGTGCGGTGTAAAGGCCACCGTGACCCCGCCGGTCTTGCCTCCGGTCGTAGACCAGAGTCCCAGAAGTTCTTGCTCGATTTCAGGGATGTGGCGGTGCTGGCCGATCTTGTAGGGCTCCAGCGACTCGTGCGCCTCCGGGAAATGATAGGGGAGCGCGGGGCTGCGCCCGGCGCCAGAAATGCCGGACTTGGCGTCGATAACAATCGTATCCGGTTGAACGAGGCCGTGCGCGAAAAGCGGAGCCAGTTGGAGAATCGCCGCAGTCGGGTAGCAGCCAGGAGAGGCGACGAGCTTGGCCTGTGTGATCTTGTTCCGGTGCAGTTCGGGCAGGCCGTACACCGCGTCGCGGAGTAACTCCGGGTGCGCGTGCGGGGTCTGGTACCACTTTTCATAGGCGGCCACATCTTTAAGCCGGTAGTCAGCGCTGAGATCTACGACGAGCTTCCCCGCTTTTCGGCAGAGCGCTACGGGATCCTGCGACTTGGTATGAGGTAGGGCTAGAAAAATGGCATCGGCTCGATCGACAAGGGCCTCTGGGGCCAGTGCCTCGAAGGTGTGCGGCACGACGCCCGCCAGGCTGGGAAAGATGGCCGAGACTTTTTGGCCCGCCGATTTTTCCGACGTCACGGCTGTGACGTCGTAGGCGGGGTGTGCGGTCGCCAGTCGGACAAGTTCCGCTCCGGCGTAGCCGCTCGCTCCTGCGATCGCAACGCGAATTTTCTTGGTCATGATTCGGCCCTCGTGAGGTCGTCACGGCGACCGCGATGTCGCCGGACATAAAAAAGGGGAAGGCTTGGAGCCTTCCCCTTTCCGGATGCGAGCTCCAGGGCTTAGCGCTTGGAGTACTGGAAGCGCTTGCGGGCGCCCTTCTGGCCGTACTTCTTCCGCTCCTTGACGCGGGAGTCTCGCGTGAGGAGACCTTCTTTCTTCAAGGGACTGCGGAACGTCGGCGTCATGGTGACGAGCGCTCTCGCAATGGCATGACGCAGCGCGCCGGCCTGTCCTGTGGGGCCGCCGCCGTAGACGGTGGCTTGAATGGAATACTTGCCCATCACGCCGGCCAGCTCCAAGGGGAGCTGGATGATCTGCCGCAGCGTCAGTCTGGGGAAAACTTTCTCCAGCGGCTGCTCGTTCACGGTGATGTCGCCGGCGGTCCCGGTGACCCATGCCCGCGCGACTGCACATTTCCGCCGTCCTGTTGCGTACTGTGTTGCCACTGCCATGCGATTCGCCTCCTTCTATACCGATGTCGCTAGAGAGAAATGGGTTCCGGATGCTGAGCCTGATGCGGATGCGTCGGCCCGACATAGACACGGAGCTTCTTGGCCATATGGTTGCCGAGCGGATTCTTGGGGAGCATCCCTTCAATCGCGCGGACCAGCAGCTGTGCCGGATCCTTGCGGAACAAGTGTTCCGCCGTCGCGGTCTTCATTCCGCCCGGATACCCGGTGTGATGGATGTAGAGCTTCGTTTCCATCTTGCTGCCGGTCAGCTGGATCTTTTCCGCATTGATGATTACGACATGGTCCCCCATGTCGACGTTCGGCGTGAACGTGGGGCGATGTTTGCCCCGGAGGATGCCGGCAACACGCGCTGCCAGGCGTCCCAGCGTCTTCCCCTCGGCGTTGACGAGGTGCCACTGTTCTTTCACGTCGGCTGGTTTTTCGAGATAGGTCGTCATGGTCGTCTTCTACTCCTCGCTATAAGTCAAACCGTGCATCCTAGACTTCTTGTGTGCCGATATTCTTCGTATCGAGCTTCGCGAGCCAGGCATCTAGGTGTTGCCCGCTCCGCCGTTTCCACACATCCGGGGTCGTATAGATGGGGGCTTGGGTGCGAAGCGCCAAGGCGATCGCATCGCTGGGCCTGGCGTCGACGGTTCGCTCGACCCCCTTATTCTCCAGGTAGACGGTCGCGTAATACGTGCTGCCTTTCACATCGCTCAGCACGATGCGCTGCGTCTTGATCCCAAAGTGTTCTCCGAAATTCTTGATCAAATCGTGGCTCATCGGACGGGGAGGCGTCGTGCCGTCCAGTGCCCGCTTGATGGAGTCGCCTTCGGGCGCACCGACCCACACCATGAAGGTGTCCGTCTCGTCGCTCCGCGTCAGCACCACGATTCTGGTATCGGTATTGGAATCCTCGACCACTCGGGTGACGGTGAGAGGAATCAATTCTCGATCGGCAGACTCTGACATCATGATGCGTTCGGCGTGCGGCTCTTTATGAATCGAGTTTTCCGAAATCGTCCGGCTTCAGATTTTCCAGCCACTGTTCGAGTTCTTCTGAGCTCTGTTTGCGAATCACGGCATCGCTCGCGAAAATCGGGGCCTCAGACCGGATGGCCAATGCAATGGCGTCGCTGGGCCGCGAATCGATCGCGTATTCCGAGTCTTCGTACATCAAGTGCACTTTGGCGAAATATGTATGCTCGTTCAAATCTGTGATCACGACGCTGATCACCTTGGCCTGATACGCATCCAGGAACGCTTTCATAAAGTCGTGCGTCATAGGACGCGGGGGCGCCACGTGCTCCAATGCGAGACTGATCGCACTCGCTTCCGATTTCCCGACCCAAATCGGCAGCATCTCCGTCTGATCTTCATCGCGGAGCACGACAATATACGCGTTGTTGTAGGGGTCGAACATCAACCCCTTGACCTGCATCTGCGTAATCATGAAGATCCAAACACCGCGTCCGAGTCAATGACGTGAGGAAGCGGGGCAGAGAATGGAGGACTGTAACATTTTCAAAACAGGCATGTCAACGAAGTCGGCGACAAGACAGGGAATTTGCGATTCGTGGCCGGAGCGAGTCGCGCCGGCGCGCAGATGCGACCCGTTCAACCGCAATGCAGCCTAGGCACTTGGCGGACGGTAATTCTCTGCGATCTTGGACGTATCTGCCTGTTCACCCAGCTTGAGAAAGGCTTTCATCTGCTTGCGAACGAGTTCCCGGCCGCTTTCATCCCCAAGGTTGACCTGATACTCGTTGATGACCATGACCCGCATCCCTTCCCACTTTTTCCAGCAGGTGGTGCAAACCTTGGCTTTGACTTCTGCCTCGAGTTTTCCGAGGAACAGGGGAGTCGTAATCGCTTCGCCGGTTTGTCCGCATGTCACACAGGCCACTTCTGCCATAGTCTCGTACGCTCCTTATTATATGGGATACCAAGGCCGCAACGATCACAAGCTACATTCAGATGTGTGTGGGATTGACCA
>JAXLZJ010000044.1:0-29651 GCA_046350995.1 Nitrospira sp. | reverse complement strand
CAGCAAAACCCTTCCCGTCGCCCTTACCGTCTCTACTGCAACCGTGCAGGCTCCGATCATCGGTCTGAGCACCTCATCTCTCGCGTTTAGCGGCACAGCCGGCGGCGCCAATCCGGCCAATCAAACAGTCACCGTCTCCAACGCGGGGGCAGGCACACTCGCCTGGACCGCCAGCGACAACGCTGCATGGCTGACGCTCACGCCGGCGAGCGGCACCAACACCGGCACGGTTACGGCCAGCGTGAATCTGACCGGCCTGGCTGCAGGCACGTACACCGGCACCATTACCGTGGCCGCCACTGGCGCGACCAGCAAAACCCTTCCCGTTTCGTTGACCGTGGCATCGGCCACGACGACTACGTCGTCCGCAACCTTGACGTGGGGAGCGAATACGGAATCTGACCTAGCAGAATACAAAGTCTATATGGGAACCCAACCGGGTACCTACGGAGCTCCGATCGCGGTTGGAAAGGTCACGAGCTACCAAATCACCAACCTGACGAAGGGAACGACGTATTACTTTTCTGTTACGGCAGTGGATACAGCCGGCAACGAGAGCCTCCACTCAGCGGAAGTTAGCAAGAGTATCTTCTAGCCACGCCTCACCGCGCTGCCCGGAGAGTTCTGATAAACTCCGGGCAGCCGCACTTGACCCTTCCTCCCCGACAACTGTATAAACACCCTGCCGCTCAACCGGCTCGCATACCCCTCCGCTCACTCCTGACTAAGGAATCAGCGTCCGGGTCACCGCGAATTCGCTGCTGCCGTGCGCCCGTAGCTCAATGGATAGAGCACCAGACTACGGATCTGGGGGTTACAGGTTCAAGTCCTGTCGGGCGCGCCACCTTACGATACTGGAAACCGCCTGCATGAACCCAGGCTCGGCAGTTTCAATCAGCTCAACAAACCCCGTTCATCGTTCCTCACGCCCGCTCTGGCGGTCGTGTCATCCGGAAGCGAAGGGTTGAGGAACCAAATTCCTCGCCACCGTCCCGAAAAATGACGGCATCGTGAACGTCACCTGCTGCCTCAGGCGACAAGGCCGATTTGCTGTCCGACATCACGACGATCGTGATGGGATTAACGCTGGCAAGCCTAACGACCGTGTAAAACCTCAGAGGGGGGGACGTGCAGCATCCACAGGAGGCTGAGCATCGGGGAGATAGCCATGCCCTATTCGCAATCTTGTCATAGCTAGAGTGGACATTTTGCCCACTCTTCGACTATTCTACATCGCCCATTCTGCAACGCATTTCATCCACCAGCGGCGTCGCTCGATTGACAGGGCAGCGGACTCATAGCGCAGGACACCCGTTCATTCCGAGTTACCGCCACCAGTTCCTAGTTATTACACAGGCATATCCCATACCCCGATGCGTGACATCCCCGGCCATATGGAATCCCCACTCAAATCTCATCCCGCATGTAAGGAGGCCGTTCCATGGAAATAGGATCGACCCGCACTCTCATCGCAAGGGTACTTGCATGCCTTGGGTTTCTCTGCGGAGTTATCGGCCTAATCGCCGGAGTGTTGGACCGGATTTTAAAGCTCGCTCCGTGGGGATGGTTTACGGGCGGAATTCTCTTGATGATGATCGCGTTGTTTATTCTCCTGGACGGGGCTCTGGCCATCTATAAAGTCCGCATCGTCCTCACACCTCCCCGCGACCCATCACGATAGTGCTGCGGCAACCCACCGAACGCTTTCAGAAGAATCGCAACCACATATAGAGGCTACTCAGCAGCATCGACCCGATCAAGACGGGAAATCCGAGTTTGAAAAACTGCCAAAATGTGATCGGATAGCCGGCTTTGCGGGCCAAATCGACGATCACGACGTTCGCACTGGCGCCGATAATCGTCCCATTCCCTCCCAAACAGGCCCCCAAGGCCAGCGCCCACCAGAGGGGAAGAATATCCGGCTGGTGCACGAGCGTCGTATAGTTCGTGATCTCCGGATGCAGCGAGCGGGCGAGATCGACGATCAAGGGGTTCATCGCCGCCACATAGGGAATGTTATCGATGACGGCGGAGAGCAGCGCCGACCCCCACAGCACCGCGAGCGACGCACCCACGACGTTTCCTTTGGTGGCTTGGACCACCTGTTCGGCCAACGCATGGATCACACCAACTTTGACCAGTCCACCCACCAGGATAAAGAGCCCGATAAAAAAGAAGATCGTCTTCCACTCGACTTCGGCGAGATAGGCCAACTCTTCCGCCTCTTCCGGTTTCTGCCGAGCATGACCGATCAGCATGAACAGGCTGGCGCCCAAAAGGGCGATTGTCGCCGGCTCAAGACGAAGCAGACCGTGGAAGCAAAACGCGGCGTTCACGAGCCCAAGCAACCACAAGCTCCGCGTCATCAGCACGGGATCTCGGACTGCCTCGCGTGGATCCATCTTCAGAACAGCCGCCTGCAATTGCGACGAGACTGACAGATGCCGCCCGAACACCAGCCACAGCATGGCGACGAACGCCGCCAAAACCACCAGGACGATCGGTCCCAGCACGAAGAGCATATCCAGGTAGCCGAACTCGGCCTTGCTTGCGATCATGATATTCGGCGGATCGCCGACCAACGTCGCGGTGCCGCCGATGTTGGAGGCCAGCGCCTCCGTCACGAGAAAGGACACCGGATTCAACGCCAGCCGCTTTGCGATCGAAAGCGTGACCGGCGCCATAAGCAATACGGTCGTCACGTTGTCGAGCATCGCGGATAAAGCGGCCGTCAACAGGGTCAACAGGACCAGCAACCGAAACGGCTGCGCCTGTGCGACCTTCGCCGCCCAAATGGCTATCACTTCAAACAGTCCGGTCTCCCGCACGATGTTCACGATGACCATCATTCCAATGAGCAGGAAGACCACGTTATAATCCACGCCGAGTTCGTGCGAATAAAACGCCTCTTCCTGTGACACGACTCCCAAGCCGATCATCAGCGCCGCCCCGAAGAGCGCGACGATCGTTTTATGGACCCGTTCCGTAACGATGGCGAGATACGCACACCCGAAAATGGCCAATGCGACTGTCAAAGGGGTCATCAGGGTTCCGTTCGGTTGAGTGCCCGCTCCTCATGGTTTGCACATCCCATTATCGTGGGACTCCGACCCCAACGCAACGAGAGTCGTCATTCCCATCGGCTACACGGCCACGATCGCGTTTTCCACTTCCCTCCCGTGCCTCGACGATTTAGGATAGGTCCATGCTCGTATCGACTCTACCGGCTTCGGACGACATCGCCCGACTCGTGTCCGGCATCCACTGGAATCCGCGCGCGCTCCTCGGGCCTCATCCGACCGCGCAGGGCCTGAGTATCCGAATCTGGGCCCCTCACGCAGCCACCATCGAGATTGTGCCAACCGGCCAGCCCGTGCCGATCAGAGCAGACCGGCTTCATGAAGCCGGCTTCTTTCAAGCGCTCATCCCGCACGCGACACCTGGCCTCCGCTACACGGTCCGCACCCACTTCTCGGATGGGCGTATCGCCGAGCAACAGGATCCATATGCATTTGCGCCGCTGCTGACCGACTTCGAACTCCACCTATTTTCTGAAGGCACGTTCTATCGGGCCTACGATACCCTCGGATCGCACATCCGAACCGTCGATGGCATCACAGGCGTTCATTTCGTCGTCTGGGCACCGAATGCCGAGCGTGTGAGCGTGGTCGGAGAATTCAACCGCTGGGACGGACGATGCCATCCCATGACCAATCGGGGAGCGACGGGTCTCTGGGAGCTCTTCCTGCCCGGGTTATCCCACGGCATGTTGTATAAGTTCGAGCTCCGGCCCAGACACCAGGATACCGTCCTGTTGAAAGCCGACCCCTACGCCTTTGCCAGCGAACTGCGCCCTCGCACCGCCTCCGTCGTACAGGACTTCTCGGGATTCACCTGGCAGGACGACGAGTGGATGGCCGATCGTGCGCGGCAGAATCCTCTGCACCGGCCCATGTCCGTCTATGAGGTGCATCTGGGATCCTGGATGCGCGTCCCGGAAGAGCAGAATCGGTGGCTCACCTACCCCGAACTCGCTGCCCGCTTGATTCCCTACGTCGTGAAGATGGGCTACACCCACATCGAACTGTTGCCGATTACCGAACATCCGTTCGACGGCTCCTGGGGATATCAGGCCACCGGCTACTTTTCCGCCACAAGCCGGTACGGAACGCCCGCTGAATTCATGGCATTTGTGGATGCCGCCCATCGGGCCGGTATCGGCGTCATCATGGATTGGGCACCGGCGCATTTCCCGGACGACGCGCACGGCCTGTCCCAGTTCGATGGCACACATCTGTACGATCACGCCGATCCCCGCCTCGGCTACCATCCCGACTGGCACAGCCGGATCTTCAATTACGACCGGCCGGAAGTCCGGAACTTTCTGCTCAACAGCGCGCTGTTCTGGCTCGACCGCTACCACGTCGACGGGCTGCGGGTCGACGCGGTCGCCTCGATGCTCTATCTCGACTACGGGCGGAAGACCGGCGAATGGATCCCCAATCAGTTCGGCGGCCACGAGAATCTCGGCGCCGTGACTTTCCTCAAAGAATTAAACGTGCTCGTCCATCGAGACTTTCCCGGCGCCGTCACCATTGCGGAAGAATCGACCTCCTGGCCTGGCGTGTCCCGCCCGACCTATACCGGCGGGCTCGGCTTCACTTTCAAATGGAACATGGGTTGGATGCACGACACGCTCGACTATTTTTCCCGTGATCCTATCCACCGGCGCTTTCATCAGAACCAGCTCACCTTCGGTTTGCTATACGCGTTCACCGAAAACTTCATCCTGGTCCTGTCCCACGACGAAGTCGTCCACGGTAAGCGCGCCTTGCTCGATAAAATGCCCGGCGACCTGTGGCAGCGATTCGCGAACTTACGGGCCTTGTACGGCTACATGTACGGACACCCGGGAAAGAAGATGCTCTTTATGGGTGGTGAATTCGGTCAATGGCGGGAATGGAATCACGACGCTAGTCTGGATTGGCATCTGTGCGAGCAACCTCCGCACGGCGGGCTCCAACGGTACCTGCAGGACCTCAATCGTCTGTATCGGACTGAGGCGGCCCTGCACGACATCGACGACGACTGGACCGGCTTTCAGTGGATCGACTTCAACGATGCCGACAATTCCGTCATCGCCTTTCTGCGAAAAGGATGGAGTGCGGACGAACAGATCGTCTGCGTGGGCAACATGACGCCGGTTCCCCGCCATCACTACCGCATCGGCGTTCCGCGCGATGGATGGTATCGGGAAATTTTGAACAGCGACGCAGCGCTTTACGGGGGAAGCAATACGGGGAATGCGGGCGGCGTGCAGGCAGAAAATAGTCCCTGCCATGGCCTACCGTGCTCACTCAGTCTGACCCTGCCGCCGCTCTCGATGATCTTCCTCAAGCGGCAGCAGGATGCGACGGGCGGATTTACTTCGCCTTCAGTGGCGTCTTGACATCGAGAATCTTCACATCGAAATAGAGCGTCTTGCCTGCCAGGGGATGGTTGAAGTCGAGGACGACCGTGTCCTTTCTTACTTCAGATACCCGGGGGAACATCGACTGTCCGTCAGCGCTCTTCGCTTCCAACTCCGCTCCGACTTTCCAGGCTTTCTCCGGTATCTGGCTCTTTTTGACTTCTTGAAACTCCTTCGGATTCACCTCGCCATAGCCCTCGGCGGGTTTCACCGTCACACGCTTGGACTCCCCGACCGCCATTCCTTCAAGCGCCTTTTCCAATCCCGGCACGATTTCCTCAGCGCCATGCGTATAGGTCATCGGCTCGCGGCCGACGTTGGATTCCAGCACGTTCTTATCGTCCAACTTGAGGGTATATTCCAACGACACCTGTTTCCCCTTCGAAACAACTTGACCGGCGTGTCCTTTTCCCGGTTCAGCCGATACCATCGCGCCGAATCCGCCGACCATCCAGAGCATCCCGACACACAGCGCCACTCGCATCGCAGCACACATCATGATGACCCCCTCATTTTGACGTTCGTGAACAATCGGCTGGAGATTTCGCGGAGACCGACGCAGACGTGCAGCGAGACGATCCAGGCCATTCGAAGAAATGTGCGCGGGAGCCTACCACAAGTCCCGGGGAGAAACGAGTCTGTGCCGCGTCCGCAGAGAAGACCGACGCCGTCGCGTAGCTACCAGGAGCGGAACGGACCGGAGTCGAGATGGACGAACTTAGACCGAGGGTAGTATCCCACGCCGCCGAACCCCAATTCCAAAGCCGCTTGGCGGATGACCTTGGGATGAATCCCGGGAATCTGCAGATCGATGGCCTGCCCCTGCATGTGCAGACTGTTCTTCGCCGCCCGACGACCGGACCGGACAAGCATGGCGTTGTATTCCGGGGAGCGATAGCCGGAGATAATGTGAATCTCCCGGTCGCCACCTAACTTCTTTTGCACGAGATTGACGTGTTCCAACACCCGCACATCAATCGCCGACACTTCCCCGGTCGCATGGCAGCGGAGAATGTGATTGACGTCATCCAACGCATCCAGGTCGTACTCACCCTCGCCATTTCGATATGTGACCGTGAGACGTTCATCCGTCCAGACGTTCAGGAACGTCAACTCGCCAGGCGGCAATTGGTTGGCTGCCGCGCGCAACGGTAGCCACGCCTGCACCAAGCCGAGCATCATGCCGGCGGCGGCAGTGCGCAAGAGAGTCCGCCGGGTCCATGCCCATTCAGGTTGCATATTCACCAGAAACCGTCTCCCGAAGAAGGTGCGTTGCAGAATGACCGGCAGTAGGTCGTGGCGTTTCTATCAAATTGCGGCGAGTCGGTCAACGATTTTCCTCGCGCGATGCCATTCGTACTCGTTCCGGCGATCCTGTCACCTTTGCAATCGAATCGGCCAGGGGTAACTACGTAGCCTCCGTCCGCGACGCGTCACAGAACGATTTTCTCCCTGGACACACCGGAGCAGGACGAGTAATATCTGATTCAAGGATTAGGGAATAACCATGGCTACCATCTTAGTCATCGACGACGAAGAATCGATCCGCCACCTGCTCCGGGAAGTCCTGGAGAAGTCCGGCTATCGGGTCCTGGAAGCGTCCGATGGGCGCGAAGGTCTGTCCGCATACCAGAAGCAGCCGGTCGACCTCGTCATCATGGATCTGCTCATGCCGGATACGGATGGGTTGGAGGCTACACTGCAACTCACCCGGGAATATGTCGACGCCAAAGTCATCGCCATCACCGGAGCCCAGGGCGACCGCAATTTCCTCGACGTGGCCAACCTCTTCGGGGCACGTCGAACCTTCCAAAAGCCCTTCGATATCACCAAGCTTCTCCAAGCCGTCAAAGAAGAACTCGCCGCGAAATAGCCTCCACTCCCCCGCTCTCTCTCATGCGAGGTGGAGGCTATCCACACACTTAAGCCTTCGAATTCTGATACCGATACAGATAGACGGGGCCACACTCGGACGAGTGGCTGGCCCCTACGTCGCACCGATCGTCGTCGGAGGCTGTCATAAATGGGCTATCAGCGGAAGACCCCTCGATTCGATGTGAACTTCGGCAGCACCTTCGCCGGCGAGCTGTTGGCCGGTCGTGGCACGGTGACCAACCTCTCCCTCGGAGGTTGCAGTATTGAATCCACCATGCCCATTCCGCCTCGTAGTACGGTCGGATTGAAGATCGCCCTCCCCGATTCCCCCTGGCCGCTCGAGGTCGAACGAGCCGTGGTCCGATGGGTCCGCGGCAACCGGTTCGGGTTGGAGTTCGATTCGCTGTCGGAATCCGAAACGACCCGCCTGCAGCAACTGATTCAGGACCTCGACCAAGGACCGCTGGTGGTCATGCACCGACCGGCATACTGAAGTGCGCGCACGGACTACAATATTGGTCGTCGACGACAGTCCTGAGTTTCACCTGCTGGTCAAAGCGTACGTCGCCGAAGAACACTACTTCATCCTCTCGGCTGCAGACACCCTCCAAGCTACCGGAACAGCGCTGAGAGAGAAGCCCGCCCTGGTTCTTGTCGATATCGGGCTCCCAGGCGGCGACGGCTGGATGCTCCTCGACCGACTCAAGACCAACGCACTCACTCGTCACATCCCGGTCATCGTCGTCACCGGACAAACCAAGCAGGGCCTTCAAGAGAAGGCACGGCTCAAAGGCGCCATCGGATTTCTCACCAAACCAATCGACAAAGCGACCCTCTTGTCAGCACTAGCCGCCGCGCTCGGCCCTGACAAACCGACTGCAGTTCCCTCCGCTCCGCCGGCATCTCACTAACCGCCGCAGTGCGCGTCGGAGCAAACGACTGCATGTTGGACGGATGTTTCAGAAGTTTCTTGGCGGGATACAGGAGGGGCGGCGACAATCCGCCTATGAACCAGGGGAACTCATCAAGCCACTATTCCGCGTGGTGGTCGCGCACGAATGCTGCCCTGCTGGCATGGATCGGCGTCATTCTTGCCGCGGGCATGCTTCCATTGAAGAATTTTGTCGGACACTCGCATTGGGACTTCATCCAATGGACCATCCCCGCCCGGCAATGGACTTCCACGAAACTGTACTTCGACATCGGGGCGAATGTAGCGCTGTTCACGCCATTGGGGCTCTTGTTGGCGCGACGACTCAATCCCGCCTCCCGTAACGGACAATGGGCGATCCTGGGAACAGGCCTCCTCCTCTCACTGTGCATTGAGGGGTTTCAGGTCTATTGCCATAACCGGCATCCATCGATCTACGATCTGCTCTGCAACGTGACCGGCACCGGACTCGGCATTCGGACGACCTCCACCGTCTTCGCATTCCCGCTGATGGAGTGGCTGCTTCCCGATTCTCATTCCCACCCGACCGGCTCATACCCGCGATCCTGAAGGCAACGATTCACGAATTGCTTGTAGGCCGAACTGGGCTGCGACTTGCGAAAGAGGCCGCGCAGGAATCCGCCCGTTGCCCCACTCGCCGCCCCGACCATCGCCCCACGACCCGGGTGCCCGACGACGGCGCCACCGACCGCCCCGGCCGCCGACCCAATCGCACCACCGGCCGTTGTACTTCCCGCCACTTGCCCCGACTTACCCTGACTCGGCGTGGCACCGGCATCCTTCGCCAGAGCGGAGCATTCTTCGATGTCCCGCTCCGCCGCCGCCTCCCCTACCTGCCGAAAGTACGTATTGGGATACAGAATGGGTTTGGGCGCCGTACAACCCCAGAGCATCATCGCACCGAGGAAGACCGCAGAGGTGTGCCGAGAGAAGATCTGCATGGAAGTATCAACGCTGGCCGATTCTTCCCGTTGACGACGGGCTATCGTCCTCCGGACAACTCTTTCCGCACCAGCGCCCGCATCATCACCGGATCGTTGTACGCCACCTCGCTCAGGGCATCCATGATGTGAAGCCCTTTGGACGTAGCCAACTCCTTCGCCTTCGTGGAATTCTTCGTGCTGAACCTCGCCACCGCCGGCTGCCCGTTCACGATCTGGCACGCGAGAATTTCCCCGCTCACTTCCAATGTCCCGCCCTGTTCGACCAGCGTCTTGGCCTGCGCAGCGCTGATCCCGTGTAATTGCGCAAATTCTTGCAGTCCACCCGTTTCCACGAGTCGCCCATCCGGCATGATACAAAGTCGCTTGAAGTGCGGCGACCAATCCTTGCGGAAGTCGATATACTTGATATCGCCACCCTTGGCCACCGCCCGATCGAGCGTGCGATAATCCAATCCCAAGTTCTTCTTCCCCAACTTATCCTTCAACTCATCCGGTAACGTCCGATAGAAGACTTCATAAGCGGCCTCGGGCATCGCCAGCGAACGCGCCCTCGCCAGTTGCTCCATTTCGGCAAACTGCATCAGATCAAGGACGAAGGTTCGCTTCGGTTGCGCCCCCGTGGGATCCACCACGCAAGCGAACAGCCCACGAGTCAGCACCCCGCCCTCTTGGGGATAGACATAGACGCCACCCTCCTTCAGCAACGTCGTCATCGTATCAAGCGGGACGTCGTAGCTCTCGGCGAGAACTTTGGCATGACCAGGCACATCTTCCGGCAAGGTCATCGCGCAGGCCGTGACATTTCCCGGGGCATCGAACTCCGAGTAATCTTCAATGACGTTATACAGAACCGGCAGCTTTGGCTTCTCGATTTTCTTCTTAATTTTAAACATGAGACAGTTCCATTCAAGATATTGATATTACGATACTACAAACCGCTACGTCTTCAGATGATGATAGGCAGGCAACGTCATCAACCGCCGGTCTTCGACCGGCCCGCCGACCGTAAAATGATAGAGCGACTGGAACGACAATGCCTGCACCCCCACCATCTCATGAACCGGATCGTCGAAGAAACACCCGATTCCCGTTCCTCGAACACCCGCAGCCTCGGCCTCCAAATACAAGACCTGCCCAACCAACCCTGCCTCCCAGAAGAGGCGAGGATAAAACCAGGCCCCTGCTTGGTGCAAGCGCCCATCGAACTCAGCCAACATGCCTAAAGAAAACGCGCTGTCGCCGGCAATATCCTGATGACAACTAACCTGAGCCGCCGCGCGCCGCGCATCGCCTTCCAAAAGCCAATAGAGCGGAAGCTCCTCCGAACAACCCTCCGGCTTCGTCCACGTCAGCTCAGGATTCAATGACTGTTGCAGGAGCGGCAACTTCCGGACATCCCGCACCAGCATATACAACCCAGGCATCAACCCTTCGACGCGATGGACAAAGATCATCAGATGGATCGTCGGGTCATAGGGCCAGGCATCCCAGGGCATTGGCCGCTCCAACAAGGCACGATCTGCCCGGGGGAGCAATCGCCGCATGATTCCAAAGAATGTCGACGAGGCGATCGATGTTTTCCCGTCGAATGAGACTGCACTGCGCCGTTGGCGGATGATCTGACCGGCAGGCACACCATCGCCATCCGTCATTCCTGTTCCATCGCGCGAGCCAGGAGAAGCAACAGATACCCTCGACTCCTCAGCTGAAAGCTTCCAGGCCGCATCCGCCACCTCGTCGATCGCGGACCAATGCACCGCGTGCTCGCGACTCAACCGGTTGGCCTTTCCCACCCACCCGGAACCGGCCAACTCCGTCACCACATCCGCATCGAGATACGATGGCACCATACCGCCATTCGAACGATCACCGAGTGACGACTGACTGGCCTCATCCGTTTCCGGCCAGATCACCGCGATGCAATCCGGATGTTCCGGCTCGACATCGGAAAAGTCGGCTTGACGATTCGTCCCGAGCAATCGCGCCACCGTGTTCTGATCGACCCCGTCCAATAGCAGCATCCGCCACCCCAACGTCGCCGCCGCCACGCGTGCCGTACCGATCACATGGCCGACATCGTGATTGCAGTAACGAAACGCCCGTTCGCCGTACTTCCAGGCCTCGCGCCAATGGACCGACGAGAGACCAAGAAGGAACGAGCCGGCAGGAAACGGTTTCATGAGTGTGGCCAGTAAGTCCCCTCCCCAGGCCGCCCGAAACTCCAGCCCATGTTCCCTCGGAGCATAGTGATACAGCCCCGGCGCAAGCTCCAACCCCTCGAGCGCAGGCACGACGAGATAGCCTTCGGTCGGATGCAGATTCCCCGACGACGGATTGCTCCGAAGCGCCCACTCCGACTCTCCTGCCTTCTTCCAGGCTGATAGCGCCAGGGCGAACTCGAAAAACCGGGAGAGCGTGCGCATTGTGACCGGCTGAGCCTGAACGAAGCCCGGCCGATAGAGGGTGTTGTATGCTGGCGACAGCGGCTCCTCCTCTGGCATGAGGAGCGGCAACGGAATCAACGGCGATCCGGCAAATCGCCTGAAGGGATCCGGCTGGTTTGCCCAGTCGAGATAGCCCAACGACCGCGCGTATCGATTGAATTGGTGTTTCGTACGAAGGTGATACCGAATGACCTGATCGACCGGATCGTTGGACAGAGCTTCGGAGCCGGATGACGGCAAGGATGGATCGATAGTCATAAGTCCACCGGCAGTCTACCGGTGACGCCCGGAGAATGTAAACGTGGGGGGCGTGCTTTCTCCTCCATGAACAGGTATGCTGACCAATAACTGATCGCGATACTGCCGAGCAGACAGCGTTCACCTTTCGCCAGGGAGACTTCCAATGAGAGGGACAGGCGCAATCCTCGCAATGACTCTGATGGTGGCACTCGTCGGATGCGGAGGCCGGACGGCCGAGATCAAGGAAGACCGACTCACGGTCGGCAAGGTCCAGGGAGAGATCAAGGTGGGAATGCCCGCCTCGCAGGTGGCCGAACTCCTGGGGAGCCCGAACATCGTCACCACCGATGAGAAACGGCGCGAAGTCTGGATCTACGACAAGGTATCGACGGACCGGGTGGACACCTCCAGTTCATCGTTCGCGGGACTCATCATTCTGGGTGCCAGCAGCCGCGACAGCTCCAGCTCACAACGTCAACGCACGCTCACCATCATCATCAAGTACGATGAAGAGAAAAAGGTGCGCGACTTTGCCTATAACGCCACCCAGTTCTGACCGGATCGTACCGGCTATACGACGCCGTTCCCTGCACGTCGCGGGGCTCCTCCTGCTGGCGGGACAACTGGCCGGCTGCGCCGCGCACGCGGGGCCGGACACGCTGTTTCAACTCACGCCGGAAAGCGCCGCCCACCGGGCGATGCAGACCCGCCTGTTCGAAACCAAGGACGAACGGGAACTGCTCTCGGCATCCGCGGCGGTACTGCAAGACCTTGGCTTTCAAATCGAAGAGAGCGTGCGCGAGGTCGGCTTTCTGCGCGCCGCGAAGGAGCGGAGCGCTCGCGAGCACGGCCAGGACATCACCCGCCTGCTCGTATGGCTATTGACCACCCCGCTTGCGCTGGCTCAGGAACCGCCGATCATGCTGCCGGTCGATCTGCATCAGAAGATCGCCGCAGCCCTCGTCACACACCCCGTCACCCCCGACGCTACCCGGCAGGAAGTGCGCATCATCTTCTACCGGGTTGTGTGGAAGGGGGACGGCATGTCGGGCCGGCAACAGATCCTGCCCGGGGAACAGCGCATGGAAATGTTGCGAGACCCCGCCCTCTACCAGACCTTCTTTACCAAACTCTCCAAGGCCGTTTTCTTGGAGGGGTTCACTTTGTGAGGACGACTGCATGAGGACCATGGTTCATATCGGAAGCTTCGTGGCGATCGGGGGATTACTGTTGCTACAGGGGTGCGCCGCTCCTCAGCCGAGCCAAGACCTGCTGGCACCGACCGACGCGCAGATGAAGATCCGGAGCATCCAGACCAGGACGTTCGATGTAAAGGATCGTCAGATCGCCATGCGCGGTGTGATCGCGGCGCTCCAAGATTTGGGCTTCATCATCGAACGGGCCAACGAACCCTTGGGACTCGTCACAGCCGCCCGCTTCGCGGAACCGAACTTCTACGACGTCGTCGGAGTCACCGTCACCGTCCGTCCGGAGGCCGACGGACGGATGATGATCCGCGCCAACGCCATCTATAACAACAAACCGATCGAGGACCCCAAGGTCTACCAGAACTTCTTCGCCACCTTGGAACGATCGTTGTTCGTGACCAGACCGTAACGGAGATCTAACGTGGGTATGGACCGAGCTCCACGGCCCGTCATACCGCAGCACTTCCGGCCGTACCTGCTCGGCATGGTCCTCGTCCTGCTGCAGGGCTGTCCCTCTCCCTACGAACTGCGCCATGAGAACCAATGGGATGCCCGCACGCAGATCTGGCTTTCGGATGAAAGCCAGGTGAGAGTGCGGGCCGCACAGTCCAGAGTCTTCGAGACGCAGGACGCAGTTCGCCTCCTGGCGGCCATCGTCTCCACCATGCAGGACCTGAACTTCAAAGTCGAAGTGCTTGATGAAAGCCTAGGACTCGTCTCCGGCAAAAAGTATATCGAGAACGAACAGGTGTTCGGCACCGACTTGAGTTACCTGCTCTATCAGCCGGACACATTGCTCGTCCTGAACCGGAACTACCGCTCGTGGGGACCGTTTCACAACCGGAACAACCTCGTACGCTTTACGGCCACCGTCCGCAAACGCAACGAGACGCAGCTCGTCGTGCGCGCCAGTGCCCAGTTCTACCTCAAGGCCGTCGAAGATCCGGCGCCCTATCAGAAATTCTTCCGCGCCCTGGAGCAGGCGGTCTTCCTACAGAGCATCCCGGAACCTGACGGCACCATCCCGACTCCGTAGCAGAGGCGGCGCAACATTCCTCCCGCTGATTGCGCCCAGGCACTCACCCGTCCAATCTGCGGGTGGGCGACATGGTATGATGCGCGCGTACGTTTTCGGATTGATTCACCCTTTATCGAAAGGATAGCCCGTGACAAGTTGGAAACAACGTTTTCTCCACCTTGCGATCGGTGTCGTACTCGGCAGCGGACTGAGTTTCGCCGCGGAACCGGCCGATGTGGAGAAATTCGTGAAAGCGCGGATCGAGATCGGCGAAATGATGACGAATTATTTCCAGGGCGGCGAACGATTCAAGGAAGGTCAACGCCCCTCGCCGGACCAGATGAAAGCGATGGGTGCGGACATCAACACCAAACTCAGCGCCCTCTTGTCTAAGCACGGACTGACGATCGAAGATTATCGCGCCCGCAGCAAGGACGTGTTCGCGGATGAGGCGGCAGTCAAGCGCTTCCTCGCCGAACATCCGGACCTCAAAACCCGTTACGAAGCACTCCCGCTCGACCGGATGGGCCGTGGCGGCAGCACCGGACGCGGCTATTGAGCATCAAACCCGCCGCCGGATCGAAGGATCCGGCGGCAACGCCCGATCGAACCCGTCCCATCGTGCCCGCCAGACAGCCTGAGCTTCCTTCAGCGTCGTCAATTGGAACGACACGGAATCCCCTGGCAGCAACTGTGCTGCGCGAGGGAGATCCGCCGTGATGACGACGGCCGCTTTGGGATACCCGCCGGCGGTCTGACAATCCGCCATCAAGAGAATCGGCTGGCCGTCGCGTACAATTTGTAGGGCCCCCATCACCGTTCCATCGGATATCCACTCCGGGCCGGGACGATGCGTGAGCGGAACCCCCTCCAACCGATACCCCATCCGATCCGACCGTCCGGTCAATCGATAGGACCCGCTCGTCAGAACGTCCAACGCCCCAGGAACGAACCGGTCCAACTGCGGCCCGGGCAGGATGCGCAACGGACCAGACTCGCGATAGAACGCGCGCGCCGACTCAGGCACAGATCGTCCCACCGTGGCCTGTGCCGGACTGCTCTCCTCTCCCCCGACGAGCCGATCCCCAACCCCAAGGCGCCGCCCGTCAAATCCGCCGGTTCCGCTGGGCAGATGCGTCGAACAACTACCCAACACAACCGGCACTTCGAACCCGCCCGCAATGGCAAGATAGCTGCGTGCCCCGGAGCGCCGCGCACCGAACGTGATACGACTGCCGGCCATCGCTGCCACGCTCGTCCAGAGTGGAACTGTGTGCCCATCGATCGCCGCCGACAGATCCGCTCCCGTCACAGCCAGCACCACATCCGTGTCGCAGCGCAACTCCGGGCCCTTGACCGTACATTCCAACACCGCCGCCTGATCCGGATTGCCGACGAGACGATTGGCCAGCACGAGCGCCGGCCGGTCCATCGCGCCGCCGACCGGCATACCGCAATCCTGCAGACCATGGCGCCCGAGGTCCTGAATAGTGGTAAGCCAACCGGGATTGAGCACAGTCAGTCGAGCCCGATCACGCATGATGAGAACGAGGCGCCGCGATGGCAACTCCGGCAGCCGTTAGTTCCTGCCGGACGATCCGGGCCAAGGCGAGCGCATGCGGCGTGTCGGAATGAAGGCACAGGGTGTCGGCCTGCACAGGCACCAGCGTCCCATCGATGGCCGTGACATTGCCTGCGAGGAGTTGATGCAACTGATGCCGCACTGCATCAGGCCGATCGAGAACCGCCCCTTTCTCACCGCGCGACACCAACGATCCATCGGCCCGATAGGCGCGATCGGCGAACGCCTCCTGCATCACCGTCATGCCGGCCGCCTGCCCGGCATTCGCCAAAACCGAGCCCGCCAACGCATAGAGCACCAGATGCCGGTCGATGGCCTGCACGGCTTTGACCACGATCTGTGCGATATCCGGCTCCCGGGCGGCCATTCCGTAGAGTGCCCCGTGCGGTTTCACGTGGGTGAGCGTGAGTCCTTCTTCGGTCAACGCTTCGATGAGCGTCTCGACCTGATCTACGATGAGCGCTTCGAGATCCTCGGACGCCATGCGCCGCTCGATACGGCCGAACTGCTCCCGATCGGGAAACCCCGGATGAGCCCCGATCGCGAGACCGTGCTGGGCCGCCAGCCGGCCCGTTCGGCGCATGAGTTCCGGTGAGCCGGCATGTCCGCCGCACGCGATATTGACCGCAGTCAGCAACGGCATAAGCGCCGCATCGAGCCCCAGGCCTTCCTGCAACTCCCGCTCCCCCATGTCGCTGTTCAGATCAAGCGTCGTAATCATTCGATCCCTCCCGCAGCCGCTCAAACTCTTCGATCTCGATCGGTTCAAAACGCACGGCGTCGCCGGCGCGCAACCGGAACGGTTCGGCATGCCGGGGACGATACAGCGAGAGCGGCGTGCGACCGATCAGCCGCCATCCGCCGGGAGTCGCCGTCGGATAGATGCCGGTCTGCGCCCCGGCAATCCCGACTGACCCGGCCGGCACCAGGACACGGGGCGTCGCCAACCGGGGCATCGCCAGCGGCAACGGCACGATCCCGAGATAGGGAAAACCGGGGATGAATCCCAGCATATACACACGATAGATCTGGGCACTGTGCAGCCGGATCACCTCGTGGGGAGACACCTGCGCGTAGTCCGCCAGCGCATCGAGATCGGGCCCCCACTCGCCGCCGTACAGGACAGGAATCCGGCGAAGCCGTCCGTTCGCTGCAATCTGATGCGGAAGCGACAACGCCAGTCCCCGAAGCTGTTCCGAGAACACCTCTATATCGAGGACCAACGGATCGACATGCACGGTCACGGACCGGTAGGTCGGAACGACATCGAGCACACCGTCCCACCGTTGCCTGGCGATCGCCTGCGCCAGCGCAATCACTCGCGCGTTGATCGCGGGATCGATCGTCTCCCCCAGTTCAACCGTCACAGCCGAATCGCCCAGAGACTGCACATGCACGATCGGTTCATTCACCATTATTCGACCCGATCCCCCGTCACACGCCACGAGAAACCATGAGACCAACCACCACACACACCTCAGTTGTGCTACGAAGCCGCCGCGCTTCCCGACTTCCACTTAATACTGCACCCGATACTGGGCTTCTGGACGGAACTGACAGCCGCGCCGCTCAGTACGGCGTCGATCGCTGCGCGCAGATCGTGTCCCGTCACCGGCTTTCCACTGCCGGGACGGCTGTCGTCGAGTTGGCCCCGATAGACCAGCCGCCGCTGTTCGTCAAACAGATAAAAGTCCGGCGTGCAGGCAGCGCTGTACGACTTTGCAATCGATTGCGTTTGGTCGAAGAGAAAAGGGAAACGGAAGTCCAGCCGCTGTGCCAGCTCTTTCAACCGCTCCGGCGCATCGTCGGGATACTGATCCGGATCGTTGCTGCTGATCGCCACAATGCCCAGCGGCGTATCAGCGTAGTCCCGCCCGATCCGCGCCAGCTCATCCTGCACATGCACGACGTAGGGACAATGCCGGCAGATGAACATCACGAGCAAACCCTTCTTGCCGGCAAACGACTCCAGCGAGCAGATCCGGCCACTCACCACATCACGCAACGAGAAATCCGGCGCCTGAGTGCCCAGTGGGAGCATAACGGAGGAAACGGCCATAGGAACCTCTCTGTGGAATAGGCCCGACTTGTCGATGCGATCACATGCCTGCTACAGTGGCCACTCTAGCAACGGTTCAGGACCGACTCAAGCCTGACTCGCGAGCCAGAGTCTCGAAAGGGAACAGTATGCACTTCGACCCGGCGCTGGCCGCGCAAGACGCCTTTCAGCAAGCGGAAGCCGAACTCGGTTCGGACTGGGACACCGCCGTCGAGTTGGAAACCACCTTCTCGTCGAACGCCGGCTCGACCGCGTGCGAGGCATATGAGGGATTGTTGGCGCTCGCAGCCCGCTATCCGCAGGCGCATGCGTTCAACGCCTTCTGCATCTACATCACCTGGCAGCAGGTAACGGAAGAGACCATCGCGCGCCACTTCGAAACCGGTCTGCGCCTGTCGGAACAGTATCTCGCCACGGTTGACGGCAAGGACGAACGGCATCTCGTCTACGTGTCCGAACTCCTCGGCTCGTTTCGGGCAGGGTTAGGCTTGGACGAGGAAGACGAGATTCAGGTTGAATTCAGGAAAGATACGCCCAAAGGCGGCGATTGATCACTGCCGTTCGGAGGAAGTCGGCGGCGTCTGGCTGACCGAAGGGTCCGGATCGGACTCGTCGAACCCGCAATGGGGGCAGGGCATGCAGATAGGCCCGTCGCAGCAATGATAGATGTACTCTCGGCCGCAGCGTTTGCAGTTCGTATTCGCCATCGGCTGGCACCCTAGCAGCCCCGACTCGCCCGCGCAAGACCGTCATGTCCGAAGACGATAAGCATCGCGCCAGGATTTTTCTCCACCGCGGACAACTCACGCAGGCCAAGGCGGCCTATGAGCAGGCCGTCGCCGACGATCGCGCAACCGGTCATCGACGGGAGCTGTCCGCTTCCCTGGGGAATCTCGGCAACGTCTGCGCCCTGTCGGGCGATCTTGATAAAGCGGAAGCCTGTTATCGCGAAGTGCTGGACATCCAGCGCACGGAGCAGGATCGGCAGGCCATCGCCCACACGCTGGTCAACCTCGGCAATCTCCACATCGGCGCAGGCCGGCCCGAGAAAGCCAGGCCCTAGTACCTGGAAGCGCTGGATCTCTTGAAGCCGTTGAACGACGACCGCGCCCTCGGCATTCTCTATCACAATCTCGGCATGGAAGAAGCGCGGCAGTCTCACTGGGACCGGGCTGCCGCCCATTTTCAGGATGCCCTCGACAGCCATCGCCGCATCGGCAATGAGGAAGGACTCGCCCTGACCTACAGCCAGCTCGGCAAGACGTTCCTGGAAGCGGGGCACCTGTCGCAGGCCGAAAAATGTCTCAACAACGCATCGGAACATTTCATTAAGCTCGGCCAGGCAGCCGGCGAAGCAGCCGTGCTCCGGCTGCTGGCGGGGCTCTATGTCCGAATGCAGAATCCGGTCGCGGCGCTTCGATGCCTCGAGCGGGTGGTCTCACTCGATCTGCATCAGCGATTGCCCGAGCTCGATCAAGACCGGGCTCGGCTCGCGGAGCTCCGTCAACAGAATTCTCGTCCGTAGCACGCCGCGTCACGATTTCACGGCGGCGACATTTCGTCATCTTCCTGGACAGCACAACCCCCTCTGCTACTGTGAGGGCGTCACGCCGGTTGCATCAAGTTTCATCACCGACCAACCGACACCATAGCGATGACTTTCATGTTCCACCCTAAGGTGACGTCGTGCTCTTGCGCGCATTCTGGTTCGTGCTGGCGATAGCCGTTGCGGCCCCCACGCAGGCGGAGGAATCCATCGCGCCCCGCATCACGGTCGGCACCCAGGAAATCGGCCTGACTGCCGGCTATCTGCTCCCCCATCGCCTGACCGTCGATCACACCACCAAACAGTCCGGCCCGGCCTTCATGCCCTCATGGATGATGACGGTCACCGACCCGGTCGGCGACGGGTGGTATCGGGGACAGGTCTCCCTCGGCGCCGAGGTCGTCTATATCCAGTTTCAAGAACCCTTTCTGACCCACGGCATGGGTTTCACCCCGAAGATCAAATACACCTTCGTCGCGCACGAGCGCATCCGCCCGTACGCGGAGTTCGCCGGCGGACCCTTCTGGACCGATCTCGCCGGAAAGATTCCGGAAGAGTCGTCTCAATTCAATTTCGTGCTCACCGCCGGATTCGGCTGCTCGTACTTTCTAACGTCCCAGACGGCGCTGAACATCGGATATCGATTTCATCACATTTCGAACGCCGGCACGCGCTATCCCAACTTGGGATTGAACTCGAGCCTGCCGTTCGGCGGATTTTCATTTTACTTCTGAGGAAAGGACCCGCGTTATGGCACACTCGAACCCCCGCACATTCCCGGCGCTGGTGATGACCCTCGCCCTGCTCGGAACGGGCTGCAGTCACTGGATCGACATCACCCCGTCCACCGATTCGGCCGCTAACCGACCAGCAACTTCGATCACCGCCGATGAGCGCGTTCCTCTGATTCTCAGCCCGGTGAAGCTGTATCAGAACGGATCGCCTCAGAATCCATCCCTGGAGTTGGAGCGACGATTCCTCGGATCCTTGCACGACACCAACTTGTTCTCCCACCTGGCCCTGTCGGAACAGGACTCCACCTCTGCCGGCGACAAGTCCGTCATCGCGCGACTGACAGTCGAAAACACGATCGATTCCCATCCCGGCGAAGCAGCCTGGAAGGGTGTCGTCATTGGAGCATCGATGTTTCTTCTCTCTCCGGTCTTGGACCTGAACTACGACTACGGCGCCCGATTCACGCTCGAGTTGGAACGGTGGGACGGGACGGTGAAAACCTACCGAGCAGATTCCACCGGCACCGTTCGGTACAACTTGTTCGGCGCAACCCCCGAAATGATTGCGGAATTGAAGGGACATGTGCTCGAAGCCGGCACGACCGCCCTGCTTGGGCAAATCGTCGCCGATACGACTTTCTACCAGGCCAGTAGCGCGCCGCTCACTGAGCGAACCATCCATACCGTCACCATTAAATCTAGGCGCCCGACACTCGACGTGATTCCCATCTCCACATCACCAGCCGGTGACCCGCGCTGATTCCCTCCGTTCCAACAGAGGCTCCCGTCTCCGCACTCTGGTCTCCTGCCGGGCGCTAGTGCTATGATGCGTCCCGCAGGACAGGAGCCCCGATGAACATCGACGCATTCCGCCAAATGGTCGCCAAGAAGCCGAAGGGATTTCTGGGTCGCTACGGCCTCGGCAATAAGATTCTCCAGGAAGGCGGCAGCCTGGAAGAGGCGGTCGAGCACTTACAGGTCGCCATCCAGCTTGACCCCGTCCACGTCGCTTCGCACCTCGCCCTCGGTCGCGCGCTCATCGGCCTCGGTCGGGGCGACGACGCGAAGCCGGTCTTGAAAGCCGGCATCGACGCGGCGGTGTCCGGACGCTCCAACGGCGGCCGCGACCTGGTGCCGGAAATGCAGATGATCCTCCAGGGTCTGCGATAAACGGGAGGCTTGACCGATGAAACTGGAAGACGCCAAACAGCGGATCGAATCGGCCATCGCCCAGTTCGGCCCGCGGGCAACCCCGATGATCGACCTCGTCATGAACGAAGTCCGCTCCGACATGGGCGCCAAGGTCTATAACCAGCTCATCGAAGAATTCGACCTCGAACTCGAGTACAACATCGCACCGTTGGAATCCGACTACTCTAATTTTTAACGGCTCCTGCGAGCGAACTTCTCGTGCCGCTGCTCTGGACCGCTATCTCCGCTCATGGTTACGGACACGCCGCTCAGGTCACACCGGTCCTGAACGAACTGGGGCGCTATCTTCCCGATCTGCGCGTCATCATTCGGACGAATGTTCCCCGTGCCTTCTTCGAAGATCGGCTGACAGTCCCCTGGGACTTGCACCCCGCCCAATTGGATATCGGCTGCCTCCAACATGGGCCGCTTACGATGGATTGGGACGCGACCTGGCACGCTCACCGGAACTTTCATGCCACCTGGAATGCCCGCGTGAAGGGCGAAGCCTCCGCCATCTGCGCGGCCGGCGCCGACCTGGTGCTGGGAAACATCCCCTATCTGGCGATGGCCGCCGCGGCGCAGGCTGGTGTTCCCGCCGTCGCGCTGGCCAGCCTGAGTTGGGACGAGATCCTGCGCGAACACGTCGACTCGAACCATCCCTGGCAGACAACGCTGCTCGACGACATGCGACGGGCCTATGGCCGGGCGTCGCTGCTGCTCCGCATTACGCCGGGCCTCCCGATGCCGGCATTTCGACGAGCCGAGACCATCGGGGCAATCGCATCGCCCCTGCCTCCGGCACGAGAACGGATTCGCGACCGCATAGGAGTCGCCCCCGGCGACAGGCTGGTCCTCATCGCCTTCGGCGGGATTGGCTTTGACCGACTCCCTTTCGAGCAGATGGAAACGATGACCGGATTTCATTTTGTCACCAGCGGCATCGTCCATCCTCAGTTCCGCCGCAGTCACGCGCTCGCCGACATCCCTGACCACTTCAGCACGTTGCTGTCCTCCGCCGACGTGGTGATGACGAAACCCGGTTACGGGACGACGATCGAAGCGGTTGCCGCACAGACTCCGGTGGTCTATGTGCGCCGGCACAACTTTGCGGACGAAACGCCGATCGTGGAATATCTCCGGCGTTACGGGCGGGGGATCGAATTGTCGCGCCAAGACTTCGAGGACGCGAGATGGGAACCGGCGCTCCGCGCCGCAGTGGCGTTGCCCATTCCCGCGACGCCGATGCCGGACATGAGCGGCGCATCCGACGCCGCGGACCGTCTGCTGCCGCTGCTCTCGACGCCGAAAGGATCCTGATGCGGCTGCTTGCCGTCTTTGTGGCCGCTTGCGCTAACTTCGTCGCCGCGCTGACCGACCGGCTCGCTCGCGTTCATATCTTTCTCTCCGGCATACTGCCCGCGCTGCTCCCTCCCGAACAGCTGGCGCGGTTGATGCGACAGTTCTACGATCACAGCTACGAAGCAGCCGGCACCACGATCCCCCTGGAGACCTACTCCTGGTCGCTGGAGGCCTGGGAGGAACGGGTTGTGGCCGAGCATATGACGGCGCCGGGGCCGATCCTGGTGCTCGGCGCCGGACTGGGCCGGGAATCGCTCATCCTCGCCGACCGAGGCTATCGCGTGCTCGGACTCGATCTCGCTCGACGCGGTCTGATGATCGGTACGCGCCGCGGCCTCGCGTTGCCTCATCCGCCCACGTTCGTGCAGGCCGACTTTCTGACGATCCCGATCCGTCCTGCCTCGGTCGGAACCATTCTCATCCCCGGCGTCATGTACAGCGCCGTGCCGGGACGAGCACGACGCCAAACCTGGATCGACGCGCTCCACACCTGTCTGAAACAGGACGGACGGATGATTCTGAATTTTGTGATCGCACGCGAACCTGAGACGGCGCTCACGCGCTCGATCCGGACCGTCGCACGCCTGCTCCGGCGTCTGCCCGGTTCCAACCCCGACTATCAATCGGGCGACACCTGTACGAACGGCCACTTCATGCATGTGTTTCAGACCGAACAGGAGCTGCGGGACGAACTGGCCGGCACCCGGGCCCGGCTGGTGGGGATCCGCTGGACGGACGGGTTCGCAGTCCTCTCCTGAACCGCTCGGACGCGGCGAAATACCTCTGGAAGCCCCCTAGAGGATTTGTTATCCTCCCGCCCATGAATCCGACCGCTGTCTACGCGAAACATCCCGATTATGTTCAGCGTGACGTAGCCGGAGAATGTATCCTCGTTCCAGTCCGACGCTCTCTCAAAGATGCCAACAGCATTTACGTGCTCAACGAAACCGGAGCGGCCCTGTGGCGCCGCATCGACGGCGCCAGTACGGTGCGCGACATTTGCACGGCCTTCCTCGACGAATACGACGTCGCACCTGAGCGATTGAATCAGGACGTCGACGTGCTGCTGACAGACCTGCTCTCGATCCGGGCCATCCAAGAGGTGTCGGTCGCCCATGCTCCAACAGGCTAAACTCCGCCATCTCCCCGACCGATTTCCCCTTGCCTGCCAGTGGGAGATCACCTGCCGCTGCAATCTCTGCTGTGTCATGTGCTACACCGACTGCCGCAATACGCCGGACTCGGTGCGGCAGGAACTTCGCACGGACGAACTGCTTCACATCCTCGACGAGTTGCTCGATGCGGGCGCTGGAGCTCTGCTGCGGTGGCGTTTCCACGCCCGGACTTTTTTCAGATTTACGACCGGGCCGTCTCTCGCGCGGATTGCTGGTGCCATCGTTCACGAGCGGGACATGATTACGGACACGATCGCCGGTAGCGTCGCCCCCCCGCATCGGATCGAAATCAGCCTGCGGCACCTCTGCCCCCGTCTTCGAACACGTCACGCAAGCGCCGGGGTCTCACGCCCGCTGTCTGGACGCCATTCGGCTGCTCCGCGATCGTCACATTCCCCTCGATCTCAAAACGACGGCCATGACGCTGAACCGAGACGAGATCGCCGTGAAAAACCTATGCCCATTCCGTCGGCGCGTCCTTCGGCTCGGCGAAGAACTCAGGCGAATTGGATGGCGGCGCGGGACCGCTACGCGCTCGCCGGATGCCCTCGACGATCTCAATCGATGAACCCGACCCTCTGGGCCAGCGTCACCCCGCCGTTCCTTCTGCCGCCCTGTACCAGCCAGACCGCGGCGCTTCATCGACGCCTTTCCCGGCGGCCTGTCGTATGCTCCGGCAACCGGCACCAGTCGTATGATTTGCGCCGAGGGTCTTTCCGGGAAGGGTTCTACGACCGCACCTTCCATGCCCATGGAAAACATCCCCCTGCCGCGCTCCTCCTACCGGAGGCACCATACACCTGAGACTCGTCTGTTACCCACCGTTTCCTATGGGGCGTTCAGCCGGCGCGTGCACGTCAGGCGGCCTCAACCGGCGCCGTTATCAAAGCACAACTGGAGGTGACGTATCGGTGCAACCTCCGCTGCCGTCATTGCTATACCGACCCGTATAACGACAAGGCGTATTTTCCCCGCGAGCTCACGCTGGCCGGGGTCCTCTCTCGTCTCTTCGTGGACATGAAGGATTTCGGGATTGTGTGGCTGAACCTGACCGGCGAGGACATCTTCGCTGCGGCCCGACTTTTTCGAACTCTACGAAGCCACTTCCGATCTTCCTGCTCCAGTTGTATACGAACGGGACGCTCTTCACCCCGGCCATCGTCGAGCGCTTGCGGGCACAGCCGCCGTTTTCTATCGACATCTCGTGCCACTCCGCCGACGAGGTGCAGTTCGACTGGTTTACCCAGGTCCCTGGGTCGTACCGCGCCTTTCGCCGCGGGCTTGATCTGCTGCAAGGAAGCGGGGTGCCCTTTACGCTCAAAACCAAACTGATGAATTGGAACGCCGACGACTGGATCCGATTGAAAGCTTTCATCGGCGAATCGTACGGACAACCGTTCGGCTACGACCTCGCTCTCTCCCCGATTGAACGAGTGATTGCTCGTCGCTGCACTATCGCATCGCCCCTGACACCTCGCGCGTTATCGAATCAGCCGACGAGCCGTGCGAGGAGGATCGATGCGGAACCTCCGCGGCGTTGCCGGGTCCGGCCGATGATCGTCTCTTCCGCGCATGCGGGACCGACACAATCCACATCAACGCCTGGGGCGAACTAAGTACCTGCACCTTTCCAATACGAGACCCGCGTCTCCCTCCATGGCGAGGCTTCTCTGCGCGACGCCATCGAGACGGTCTTCGGCCACACGCGACGGCTGACGTACCGGAGCGACTCGCCCTGCCGAACCTGCACCGTACACGAGTTCTGCGACAAACAGCCGACACAGGCCCGCTGGGAAGCGGGCCATCCCGAAGCTGGCCGATCCCGTACGGTGCGGAAATCGCCGTCTTCCGCGCTCACACGATGCATCGGCAGACCGTGCCGCACCCGTTGCGCCGGTCGACAACCTCAACCACCGCCACACGAGGTACCGCCTCTGAACGAGAAAAAAGCCCGTTCCGCCCCAGCTCTTCGGCTCCCCGCTCGACCCCGATCAGGCCATTCTCACCGCCTGCAGCACAGCCACGATTTCGGCCTCCGCCGGCGGTACGACCGGATGCCGGGCGCCGTCCGGTTGCGGGAATTATCCGAACGCCAGTCCCGTCGGCTGCAAGCGCTCGGTCATCCCGGTCACCCATGGGAGCGGTATGTCACGACAGCGGCCCGCAGCGTCGTGATGAACCGCCCCGTCTTTTACGCTCGCCATCGGCGGCTACCACCATCGCGATCCACGAATCACATGGACCCTGCCTGGTCTGGCCCATCCGCCCCTTCGAATCCTTCCTCGATACATCGGCCGATAATGCCGACATTGCTGTACACGTGGAGGTGGTTGCCTGCCGCAGGTTCGATGCCGCATCTGTTTCGACTCGAACCGGCCGCTGGACGTTGTCCCACTCGACCGACGGCTTCGTGCTCGACAGCCGTAGCCCCAAGACAGATTGTTCGCGCGCCCGCGCGTGTCTCTCGACGGACTACCGACGGATTCATGCCTGGATCCTTCCGGAGTTACAGAACGGCCAGGTCGGCTGGTCGCCCATGCATCTGTTCAATCCCATCGTCGAGGTGTGCCTGCTCTCGCGCCTCGCGCTGGACGGCGGCCTCTTACTGCATTCCTCTGGGTTGGTCTACGGCGGCCGCGGTTTCGCGTTCACCGGCGCATCGGGAGCCGGCAAATCGACCTTGGCCGGTCGGTTCGCCGAGCGGAACGCGCTGGTGTTGAGCGACGAACGTGTGGTCCTCCGCCGCACGGACGAGGGCATTCGCCTGTTCGGAACCCCCTGGATCGGATCGGGAGAACATGCGGCAAACGAGTCGGCGTCTCTCTCGAAACTCTGCTGCATCCGTCATGGACAGGAAACCCACCGACTCACACCGTTGACTCCGTCGCGAACCGTCTCGTTCCTCCTCCAGCAGACATTTCTGCCGCATTGGGACCGGGCCTGTCTGGAGGCCGTCATGGATAGTCTCGTCGCCTTGACGCAGCGTGTTCCCTGTTATGAGCTGGCATTCTTGAATACCGCGGATGTCGTCGATGTCGTCGCGGACCATGCACTCCCCAACCCACTCCTGGCCGCACGATGAATCGCCTGGACGGTCAAGCCTATCTGCAATCGCTGTCGGCTCGGGCGAACCAGGCACGCCGGCCCGACAGCGCGACCATCGAGTTGACCTACGGCTGTAACCTCCGCTGTGTGCATTGCTACAATCCGACACATCGCGTCTTGCCGCACGAACTCACGACCGAGGAAGTTCGTTCGATCCTGACCCAGATGGCCGCTCTTGGCGTTCTGACCATGGCCTAAGCGGAGGCGGCCGTCCACCTCGACCGGACATCGAGCTGATTCTCAGTCACGCGCGCCGCTCCGGGGCTGCTCGTGTCTCTGCTGACCAACGCCACCCGCATGACGCCACGCATTCGCGGCCGCGCTCGAAACCCAGGCGATCCGCGAAGGTCTTTGTCGATCTACCGGGCCACGGCGAGCACGTACGACGCGATGACCGGCGTGAGCGCAGAAGCTCCTTCGAATCGTTCCTGTGGCCTCGACCTGCAGGCCCGCACTGTGCCGGTCACAGTCCGCATGCCGGCTGACCACAATCAATTGGAAGGAGGTCGATGCCTGCCGGGAGCTCGCGGTCTCGCACGGGTTCAAATTCCAATATAGTCTCGACATCCACCCCCGTACCGACAGGAATCTGGCGCCGCTTCGTTACCGGCTTGAACCGGCGATAAAAGCGGAGATCGACCGGGGCCAGTCGACCACATTCATACAACCGACGGACAACGATACCTGCGGGACCGACCAGCCGTTCATCTCCTGCGCCTGCGGACGAAGCCGATTCGCCGTCACCCCGTATGGGCAGATGAATCTCTGCGCGGCCTTTCCGATCCCGGGCTACGATCTCCGTCGTGGAACGGTCCAGGAAGGATGGGAGGTATTAAAGCAGACCGTCGACCTCGCCAGGCCGGATGAACAAGACGAATGTCCGACGTGCGAGGTTGGCCGCTTTTGCCGCCAGGGGCGGAGCGACGCCTGGCTGGAAACCGGTACGATGAGCCCCTGTCTGCCGCACTTCAAATCCTGGGCTCGCGCCGTGGAGACGATGCATGCCACCCTCCTCGACCCTCGACGGTCTCGTTGAGGCCTACGCCGGCGTGAGCGCGGCCAATGCCGCCGCTACCGAACAGTTTCACGCTGTGGCCGACCTCTTTGATCGCGAGGGAATTCCCTTTCTGGTCCTTAAAGGATTCGATGTCTTGGTACGGTATTATGGCGTCCGGGGCACACGGCCAATCTCCGATATCGACCTGCTCGTCCACGAACAAGACCTCTCCCGCATCGACACCTTGTTAATTGGTGCAGGTTACACGAGACAGATCGACGGCAACCCCTGCTATGCCTCGCCGGAGACCGGTACCCTGTTCGACCTGACGACGAGTCTCTGGTATCTCGACCAACCAGGCTTGGCCCTGCTCTGGAAGCATGCTCGAACGCTGACGATTCCGCCGAAGACCGTCTCCACCTTGGGAGCGGACGACCTGCTGATTTACCTCCTCGCCTACGGCGTCGTCCATCGGGGCTCCTTTACCCCCGCGTGGGAACAAGATCTCCGGTTGCTGCTGATGCGGGAAACACCGGACTGGGAGGCCGTCGTGGATACGGTACAACGATGCTGCCTGTCGACGCCGGTGGTTCATGGCCTGACGTATCTCCATCGTCGCCGACCGACACTCCCGATTCCCGAGTGGGTCTTTTTTGCGCTTGCCCCGACCAGCCGTCGAGAGCGGCTCACCTCCTGGTTCCTTCGACGCCTGGTGACGAAGCATCAGATTCCGGAGATCGGACATGTGTTGCTATGGGCGACCAGCCCCGCGGGAACCTACTGGACACGCCTCCGGCAGATCCTCTTTCCTACGAATTCATTTCTCCAATACCGGTACGGGGCCAGCGCGACGACGGCTCCAGTCCTTACCCGACTCCGACGCCTCTTGGGCTTGAGCCATTCCGGACTCATACTCGTCCGAGACATCGTGGTACGACTGCTGACCGGACCACGGGAGGGCCGGACATGATTGTCAAACTGACCGCCCCTACGGGTCTGCGCTTTTCCGGCGCCACCGTGCCTGAAGCCGTGCAAGACCTGGCCCTGCGCCATGCCGTCGTCGCGCGGGTCGTCTCCTGGAGCATGTACCCGACCCTTCGCCCTGGTGACCGCCTGGATATCGAACCGGCGGAACCCATCGCTCTCGGCGACCTGCTGGTCTATCGTCGGCCAGGCGGGCTGGTCTGCCATCGGGTCATTGGGATCGATATTGACATGCTAGCCATACGAGGCGATGCCGGAGTAGGGCCAGCGGACCCGGTTCGACGTGAGGAGGTAATCGGAAAAGTTGTCGCAATCGAACGGGGCCGGGTCCGGCTGACGGTCGAGGAACTTACCCTGCCGGAAGTCACTGCGGACGCATCTCACCCGCGAGCCGAATCGCACCCAGCCGGAATGCGCCATTATGTAGTTTGTACGATCAGAGCCCTGCTGAGCCGACGGAGGATTGGCCCTATCCTTTCGCGTTGGATCATCTGTCTCTGTACAGCCGAGCCGCTCGAACAGCCTCCAACCAGCCTTTTTGCAGCCGCATTCATTTCACCTTCCCCATCCCAATCAACCCGTCTGTCGCCCGATCACAGACTGTCAATCCCCCTGCCTTGCCTGCTTCGTTTCGGATCGATCCCATTGGGCGTCATCGACCCGACCGGGCTGGTGATGCTCCGTCCTGCACTGGCCGGTACCTGTCTTGAATCGACTTTGACGAGGGCCCTGTAGGCCTTCCCCCTGACCGACGGAATCCAGCCA
>JAXLZJ010000043.1:0-32167 GCA_046350995.1 Nitrospira sp. | reverse complement strand
GGCGTCTATATTTTCATTCTCCCGCCGACATTTGATACCTTGCGAACCAGGCTCCAAAACAGAGCCGGGGACTCGCCGGAAGAAATTCAGCGGCGCCTGCAGAAGGCCAAGGAAGAGGTCTGGAGCTATCGCGAGTATTACTACATCGTCCGGAATGATGATCTGAAACAATCGCTGAAAGAACTCGAAAGCGTGTTCCTGGCGGAACGCATCAAAACGAAACGCCTGAACATGACCTGGCTGGAAGAAAAGTTTATTCTCGACAAAGAGGGCAAGCAGGGGAATTCCTCCTCCGCCCCCGCATCAAAGGAGCACTTGCATCATGGGTGAAATGTTATCGTTGTTACCGGAATATGCCGCCGGCGAATTCGATTCCCGCCACCGCCTGGTCATCGTCGCGGCGCAGCGCGCCAAACAATTGGTCCAGGGCGCGCGCATGACCGCGTCCTCCAAGTTCACCAAAGAAACCAGCATCGCGCTCGATGAGGTGTTGCGACATAAGGTGAAGTTCCTGGTCGGCAAGGAAGCCCGCGATGCGATCAAGGAATCCAAGCGCGTGAAGGAAGGCGAGACCGAACGCCTGGCGATGATGACCGGAGAAGACGCCAAGGAGATCAAAAAAGAACTCAGCGTCTACGTCGACGATACCGCCAAGCCCGTCGCCGCCCCGGAGGCCGAGGAGTAGTTCCCCTTCGTGCAGACCACCGGCCCCTCACTTCCCGGTGTCCGCCTTGTGCTCGCCGTCACCGGGAGTATTGCCGCCTATAAAGCGGTGAGTCTGCTGCGCCTTTTACGGCGCGAAGCCGCCACGGTCAATGTCGTGATGACGGCCGGCGCCTGCCGGTTCGTCACCCCGCTGACATTTGAGGTGTTGTCCGGCGCCCATGTGGCGACGGACCTCTTCGAAGCTCACCAGGAGATGCTTCACCTGTCTCTGCCGGAGCAGGCGCACGCCATCGTGATTGCACCGGCCACGGCCAATTGCCTCGCCAAGGCCGCCCTCGGACTCGCAAACGATCTCCTCTCCACCATGCTCCTCACGACTCAATGCCCGGTAATCTTCGCGCCGGCCATGGACGGCGACATGTGGCGACATCCCACCGTCGTGGAACATGTCGCCGCCTTGCGAGCACGCGGAGCGATCATCGTGGAACCGGAGGATGGTCCGCTGGCATCCGGCCGCCAGGGACAGGGACGGTTGGCCGATGAGGAACGAATCCTGGCAGCCGTTCTCACCACCGTTCACCCGCGCCGAGATTGGTCTGGCCGTAAAGTGCTCATTTCAGCCGGACCAACCCAGGAAGCCATCGATCCCGTCCGGTTTATCTCCAACCGATCGTCGGGGAAAATGGGATACGCCTTGGCCGAGGCTGCCCGAACCCGTGGGGCGGAAGTCGTGCTGGTCTCGGGTCCGACATCGCTGCCGTCACCCGCCGGAATTGAATATTGTCCGGTCGTCACGGCCGAGGAGATGCGAAAGGCGATCACACACCGGTTGGCCTGGAGCGATACCGTTATTATGGCCGCCGCCGTCGCAGACTTTCGTCCCGCGCGCCCCTCGGCCAGCAAGATTAAGAAGCAGCGCGGGCCCGTCACTCATCTCGAACTCGAAACGACCGACGATATTCTTCGCGAACTGAGTGAACGCCGCACGAGCCAATTACTCGTCGGATTTGCCGCAGAAACTGAGGATCTCCTTGCCCACGCCAAGGAAAAACTGCATGCTAAGGGCGTTGATCTCTTGGTCGCCAATGACGTGACAGCGGCAGGGTCGGGCTTCGGATCCGACACGAACCGGGTCTGGCTCCTAACCCGCGAGGGTGATCCCGAAGCGCTTCCGCTGCTGTCCAAGCGCGATGTCGCAGACCGGATCCTGGACCGCATGCTGACAGTGCAGAGCGGCCAGCGACGGTCGACACAACCATCGCGACCGCGTCGGAAGGAGTAACACGTGTCGTCACCGCACCGTATCGCCCCCAGTATCGCCGCCGAGATCGACCGTTTGGCAACGGCAGTGGCCAAGGATCCCCGCTCCAAAGACTTCCTTCCTCTCGCAGACGAATACATCAAAGCCGACATGTGGCAGGAAGCCGCAGCCGTGCTCGAGGATGGCCTGAAGGTCTATCCGGGGTTCGTAACAGCCATGGCTGCGCTGGGCAGGGTCTACGATCAACTGGGCCACTCAGCAAAAGCGAAGGCCATTCTCGAAGACGTCGTCAAGCAACGCCCCGACAATCTTCGCGCGCACCGCATCCTCGCCAAGCTCTACGACACGGAGGGACAGGCTGAACTGGCGCTCCGTTCCTGCGCAGCCATCCTCAACGCCAACCCCTTCGACGAAGAAGCGCTGGCATTCAAGCGACACGTCACTGGCGCGCCGAACGATCCGCCGCCAGCGAAACGCGACAAGAAACGCAACGCCACAGAACCAACCGCCGACAAGCCTCCTGCGGCTAATCCCGCCGTGTCGGCTGCCCAGTCCGCGCTGTCGGAGGTGGCGTTGCCCACCATGCCGACTGGTGAACCCCTTCATGACCCGGTCCCTGCACCTCCCGCCGTTCAACATGCCGCCGCTATCGCGCGCCTTGAAACCTGGCTCGGCACCATTCAGGCCAAACGGCATGCCGACGCGAGCCGACGCTAGTCCGTTTCAGCGTTTGACCCACCCCTGACAGCCTGTTAGAATGCCGCGCTGCTGGCATCCCTATCCATTTGCAGCCTACTGCTAACCGAGGCGCGCGACAGACACATGGTGCGGCTACTGGTGCTTCATGGTCCCAATCTCAATCTCCTGGGGACGAGGGAACCCTCCCTTTATGGGCAGATGTCGTTACCCGACATCGATCAGTCTATTACCCGCCGGAGCGGTGAACTCGGGATTGCGGTGCAGACCAAGCAGTCCAATATGGAAGGGGAACTGGTCACCTGGATTCAAAACGCCAGAGGACATTTCGACGGGATCATCATCAATCCGGCCGCCTATACGCATACCAGCATTGCGATACGTGATGCGATTGCCGCCGTCGCCTTGCCGACGGTCGAAGTCCATCTGTCGAACATTCATCAGCGGGAGGAGTTTCGCCATCACTCCTTCATCGCCGGTGTCGCCCTGGGACAGATTGCCGGTTTCGGCCCGACCGGATACCTGCTGGCGCTGGAAGCATTGGCCGCACATCTGGGAGCCAGACGCACCCCCTCGCGCAGACGAGCAGACGTGAGAAAAAAACCCGCGGCCTTGCGCCGTTGAACTTGTTGCACCAAGGAGAGTTGTTGTGATTTCGACCGCAGAGTTTCGGAACGGCAGCCCGTTAATGGTAGAGGGACAACCCTTTTATATCGTAGAATTTCAACACGTCAAACCCGGCAAGGGCGGAGCATTCGTGCGGACGAAGCTGAAAAGCTATCTTTCAGGCAACGTGCTCGACCGAACCTTCCGCTCCGGGGAAAAATTCGACACGCCCGAGATCGAAGAATGCGACATGCAGTTCCTCTATGCCACGAACGATTCCTATACCTTCATGGATACGGACACGTACGAGCAGTCGACGTATGAGAAGAGTCAGTTGGGCAGCAATGCCGATCTGCTCAAAGAGAACATGATCGCGAAGATCCTTATCTATGAGCACAAGCCGATTACCGTCGTCTTGCCGAATTTCATAGAACTGAAGGTCGTGGACGGCGAACCGGGTGTGCGAGGCGATACGGCCTCCGGCGGCAGCAAACCGGTCACCGTGGAAACAGGCGCCACGATCAAGGTGCCCCTCTACCTGGAAATCGGGGAAGTCATTCGTATCGATACCAGAACCCGTGAATTTGTGGAGCGCGTGCGTTGAGCTCATCACGTAAGAAGACCGGAAAAGGCGGCACTGCCGGGAAAACCATTGTGCTGCCGAGCGCCTTTGCGCCACGAACGTCTGCAGCCGACGAGACGATCTTGAATCCTGACCAGGCCGCGCAGATTCAGCAACTGGCCGATCTTCTGAAGCGAAATCATCTGACCGAATTGGAAATCGAGCGCAGCGGCATGCGCATCCGGATCCGGCATGAGCCGGCCGCGCGCGCCACAACGACGCACACCGTGGAAACCGTCCACAACCAATCGGCGGCGCCCGGCGCGGCGCCGGCGCCGCAAACTCGCCCCTCGGCAGAAACAGACGGCCAGGTGACGATTACATCACCGATCGTCGGCACCTTCTACCGGTCGCCCTCGCCCGACGCCGACCCATATGTGGAGGAAGGCGACTATGTGAAGAAGGGCCAGGTCTTGTGCATCGTCGAAGCCATGAAGCTCATGAATGAAATTGAGTCCGAGGCCGACGGACGCATCACCAAAATTCTGGCGGAGAGCACCAAGCCCGTCGAGTATGGACAACCACTCTTCTTGATAGATCCCAGCGCCACGCCCTAGCCGCAGAGGTCATGGGGATTCGTGACGAGACCCGTCCTGGACTCACCAGCCTCATGAAGCCCATTCCATCTGCGACCGGCGAATGCCCACTGGCAACGGCCTTCTCGAAAGCTGAACGAGCGCGACGGACAGCGGCAGCATAAGGTAGACGCACAGCAAGATGCGCATCGGAGTATCTCGTGTTTAAAAAAGTATTGGTTGCCAATCGCGGAGAGATCGCCCTTCGGGTCATCCGGGCCTGTAAAGAGCTCGGCATCAAGACCGTGGCGATTCATTCCGAGGCCGATGCCGCCAGTCTGCACGTACGGGCGGCGGACGAACATGTCTGCGTCGGCCCGCCCGAAGCCGCCCTCAGCTATCGCAACATTCCCAATGTCCTCAGCGCCGCCGAAGTGACCGGCGCCGACGCCATTCATCCCGGCTATGGATTTCTTTCCGAAAACGCGCACTTTGCCGAAGTCTGCGAATCGATCGGCGTCAAGTTCATCGGCCCCACGTCCGAACACATCGCCCTGATGGGCGACAAGTCCAAAGCGCGTGAAGTCGTGGCGAGGAAAGGCCTCCCGGTCACGCCCGGCAGTCCAGGCGAACTCCGGAGCGAACAGGATGCACAGGAGGCCGCCAAAATCATCGGCTTCCCCGTGATCATCAAAGCCTCCGCTGGGGGCGGCGGACGCGGCATGCGCGTGGTGAATAAGCCGGAAGAATTGACCAGGGCCTTTCAGGCGGCGCAGGCGGAAGCCAAGTCCACCTTCGGCCATGACGGCGTCTACCTCGAACGGTATTTTCTCGAACCCCGGCATATCGAAGTGCAGATCGTCGCGGACAACCGCGGCCATGTCGTCCATCTCGGCGAGCGTGACTGCTCGATCCAGCGGCGCCACCAGAAACTCGTCGAAGAAACCCCGTCCCCGGCCATCGACGAACGGCTGCGGCGCGAGATCGGCCGGACGGCGGTCGAGGCCGTCAAAGCCATTCGCTACTGCAATGTTGGCACAGTGGAGTTTCTGCTCGACAAGGACCGGAACTTCTTCTTCATGGAAGTGAACACGCGCATCCAGGTCGAACACCCGATCACGGAAATGGTGACCGGCATCGATCTCGTGAAAGAACAAATCCGTATCGCGGCGGGACTGCCGCTTTCGTTCAAGCAACCGGACATTAAGCTGACCGGGCACAGTTTCGAATGCCGGATCAACGCCGAAGACCCGGAAAAATTCACTCCCTGCCCGGGCCAAATCACTAAATATTCCGCCCCCGGCGGTATGGGCATCCGCGTCGACTCAGCGATGGAGCCAAACGCTGTCGTGGTGCCGTACTACGACTCCTTGATCGCCAAATTGATTACCCACGGACGCGACCGGCAGGAAGCGATGGCCCGTATGCGCCGGGCGCTGGACGAGTTCGTCATCGAGGGCATTAAAACCACGATCCCGCTCCACCGAAAGATTTTCAACGATCCTGATTTTCAGAAGGGGCATGTCTCCACAACATTCCTCGACCGCTTTCTCGCCGGCCAGTCTGCGTAACCAATCGACGATACCAGGGAGCGCGCCACGTCTCAGTCCGCTCGACAATCTTCTCTCAACGGGCTGTATCTCATCCTTGATCCGACCGTGCGTCCTGAGCGCCCGCTCACTGATGTGCTGCGGGTCGCCGCGGCAGCGGGAGTGCACCTGTTTCAATACCGCGACAAACAGGCGACAATGAAAGAAGCCTACGCGCTGGCGCTCGCACTACGTCAGGCGGCGACGGAGGTCGGGGCGACGCTGATCATCAACGATCGTTGCGACCTGGCATTGGCGGTTCAAGCAGACGGGGTGCACCTGGGACAGGAGGATCTCCCGCTGGCCGATGCGCGGCGACTCTTGGGACCAGAGAAAATCATCGGGCTCTCGACCCATACTCCGGAGCAAGCGAGTGAAGCGGTGGGGCTGCAACCGGACTATATCGGCTTTGGACCGATCTTCAGCACGGCCACCAAAACCGATCACGACCCGGTTGTAGGGCTTAAGGGATTACGCGCAGCCCGCGCACTCACCACCTTGCCGATGTTCGCCATCGGCGGTATTACTTCTCAGCATGTCACGGACATCATGACGGCAGGGGCAGACGGGGTGGCGGTGATCTCCGCAATTCTCACAGCCGCGGACCTTGAGGCAGCTATCCGGAGCTTTCAGCAACCGCCTTCCACACCAGCTCGGCCAGCTCACTGATCGGACGGCTCCCGGCCAAGTGCTCGACGGTTTTGTTCCACAGACCATCCAATTGCGGTTGATAGGGCAACGGTCCCAGCAATGGAACCGCAACTCGCGTTTTCAATAGCGCCACGGTTGATGCACTTTGCGCTTCTTCAATAGGAGTGGTCGCAGGCGCCGTCTCATTCAAGAGCAGAGCCAGAACCCGGATTCGGCGTCGCTCCAGCGCTTCCAGCGTGAGCAGCGCGTGATTGATTCCACCAAGACCAACCCGTCCAACCAACACGACGGGAAGCCCGAGACGGCCGATCAGATCACTCATATCCCATTCGCTGCCCATCGGCACAAGGAGGCCGCCGGCTCCTTCCACGACGACGCAAGGATACCGCAGGGCCAGCTGATCGTACCGTCGAGCAATTTCACTGACATCAAGTACCCGCCGTTCCGCTGAAGCCGCAGACCAGGGGGCCAATGGCGCGGGAAAACGATAGGGCGACACAAGGTCGAGAGAGTCCCGTACCCGCGCAGCCGCCATCAGTCGAGCGGCGTCGCTGTGATCCGGCTGGACAAAATCCACGCCGGTTTCGACCGGCTTCATCACGCCGACCTGGCGGCCCAACTGCACGAGCCTACGGACCAGCGCCGCGGACACGAGCGTCTTACCGACCGCCGTGTCGGTACCCGTCATGAACACGCCCGCCCTGTTCGTCATTCCTGTTTCGTCTCCAGCGCCCAGGTATCGATTAGAGGATCCGGCTGTCCAGGTTCATGATCTGTCCCGACAAGCCGGGCATTTGAGCAAGGTGGCAGATTGTTCGGCTCACATCCTCCAGATTCGAGATCTGTCCCAGCACATGGTCGCTCAACTGGCCGGAGGAAGGAAATGCATCACCGGCCAATGCGGTCGGTTGCCAACCCGGGCAGACCAGATTCACCCGGATATGGTACGGCCCCCATTCGCGGGCAGCGGTCTGCACGAGCCCCACAAGGCCGGCCTTGGAGGCCGCATAGGCAGCCTGGCCGCTCGTCCCATGCCATCCGGCATAGGACCCGATCACGATCATGGATCCGCCGCCCTGCTTCATCATTACCGGGGCCGCAGCCGTCAGGCACCGATAGGTTCCCGTGAGGTTCGTGTCGATCATGCGCTGCCATTCGTCTTCCGGACAACGCACCACGAGATGGCTAGACGCGACGCCGGCATTGCACAACAGCACGTCGAGGCGGCCCTGCCGATCCAACACAGCATCGATCATCGCCTGAATGTCCTGACGTGACCGTATGTCCGCCTGATACACGGCGCCTTCTGCCCCATCGACGGAGAGCTGGCGTAATGTCTCCTCGGCTGCCTCCTTGTGACGGCAATAGTGCACGCCGACCCAAAATCCAGCGCGGGCGAAGGCAAGGCACAGGCCGCGGCCGATCCCGCCGGACCCGCCGGTGACTAACACCGTCCGGGGTTCGCGAGTAGAAGAACGGGGGAACTGTGGTTCAAGTTTCACGGCGAGCGATTATGCGAGCAGCACAGAGAGAAGGCAAGGCGGCAGGAGCCGGCTTGCCGCGGCAGTTCCGGTATGGTACCGTATTTTTTTGACTGGAGGATCGCTGTGATTGTTCAGAACCTGGTTCGCTCGACCCTGATCGCAGTAGGCATTTTCGGATCCGCGGCCATTCTTCTTGAACAGGACCGGGCCTCGGCCGCCGACGCAGGGCAGGCCATCGCCCAATCCGCAGATTACTTTCCGGACACCGTCGGCACACGTTGGCAATATCGCGGGCAGATTTCTGAAGGGCCGCTGCAGACGATCGAGAATAAGTATTTCAGCAACGTGTCTTCGGTCACCGGCACCCGCACCTTGAAGGGCGGCCTGGTCGTCACCGTCTTTCACGATACCAATCCCGGCAACCACGGTCCTTCCGATAGTTTTTACCGGCGCGACGCCGCCGGCGTGGTCTACTACGGGTCCGAACCGGGCACGCCGCTGGAGAAGCAATTGACGCCGTACCAGATCATTCGGTTCCCGATGAAGGTGGCACAATCGTTTCAACAGTTCAACCGCACCGATATCGACTTCGGCAGCGATATCGACGGGGACGGAACCAACGAACATGTGGACGTCGAAGGGCTTTCAACGGTGGTGGGCCGGGAATCGATCACCGTTCCGGCAGGAACTTATCCCGATGCGGTGCGCGTGGAGGCGAGGATGACGCTGAAGATCCGGCTCTCCTCTGTTGAGCGAACCGCGGTGGGCACGGATGTGATGACGGCCTGGTTTGCCAAAGGCGTGGGGCTGGTGAAGTATATCGAACGACAGGAACTGGCCGCGCTCAAGGACGACCGCGGAAACATCACCGACATCACGGAAGAACTCGAAGAAGTCAGCGTGAAGTCGGCGCCGGGCCTACAGGGTCGGCACGAACCCGCGCCGGAGGGTTTGCTCGCTGACGACGCGGGCAACCAGAAATTGTTTCAGGTACTCTTCGCCCCCGGCCTTCGCGCCTACGCCCGATAACCGGTGTCCGCCGAATGGCTGGCGCCCGACCAGGGCTCCGGTAATCGGACGGTTGATGTACAGATTCCCGACATCAAACGCCTCGCGCGCGCGCGCGATGTGCCGGGGACTGCGCGAATAGAGTCCGCCGGTCAGCGCGTAAGCGGTGCCGTTGGCGCATTCCAGCGCCTGCTCAAACGAGGCGACACGCAGCACGGCTAGAATCGGACCAAAAATTTCCTCCTGTGCCATCCGGTGCGCAGGATCAATGTCCGCGATCACCACGGGGCCGACCGAGTATCCAGGCCCTTCCGCCGACCGGTCCACCAGCACCCGCCCTTCCCGCCGCCCGAACTCGAGATACTCCAGAATACGTTGTTTCGCGCGCGCATCAATGACCGGGCCGACTTGAGTCGCGGGATCGTCAGCCGTGCCGATGCGGAGACTCATCACGGCATCGGTCAGCCGTTCGAGAAACGCATCGTGAATCGAGTCCGTCACAATCACGCGCGAGCAGGCGGAACATTTCTGTCCCGCATAGCCGGTGAACGATTGCACCACGCCTGTCACGGCTTCATCCAGATCCGCCGTCTCATCAACGACGATGGCATTTTTCCCGCCCATCTCGGCGATAACCCGCTTCACGAAACGTTGTCCCGGCTGCTGAACCGCAGCGGCCTGCATGATGCCCAAGCCCACGTCTTTCGATCCGGTAAAGGCAATGGTTCTCACCGCAGCAGAGGCCACCAACTCGCGCCCGACTTCAGGCCCGCCCGGAACATATTGCAACAACCCTTTCGGCACCCCGGCGTCCAACATGATACGCGCCAGTTGATACCCCACGGCAGAAGCCCGCTCAGAGGGCTTGAATAACACCGGATTGCCCGCAACCAAGGCCGCAGCCACCATGCCGGTCGGAATCGCCAGGGGGAAGTTCCATGGCGCAATCACTACCGTCACCCCACGCGAGCTCCAGCACACCTCGTTTGATTCACCCGGATACCGGCCCAAGCGGGGCGGGGGATCGAGCCGCGCCATTTCCCCGGCATAATATTCCAGAAAATCGATCGACTCCGCGACATCACCGTCGGCCTCCCGCCAGGGTTTGCCTTCCTCGAACACTTCCCACGCGGCCAGATCCCACCGTTCCTCCCGCATCAGGGCGGCAGCCTTCCGCATCACCGCGACACGGTCAGCAACCGGCCGTCTACTCCAGGCCTCTTCAGCAGCCTCGGCAATCTTCGTCAACGCCGCGACATCGGCGGGCTGATAACTCTGCACCACCGCTATGAGTTGATCCGGCTGACCCGGATTATGCGTCGACAGATCGGACCCTGTCGGAAGATGGACGGCCAGCTTCGATATGTCGAGTCGTTGTCCCAATTGCCTGCGGCGCCGCTCGATCGCATCGGCCATGGCGGTACGGACGGGTGCACGCGAAAAATCCGCGACCGGTTCGTTCACAAATTCGGTAGATGAGGCGGAGGGGGAGGAATGTTGATCAACAGGCGGGGAGCCTGCGGACTGGTACAGGGTGCCATCAGGCGGGGACAACAACAACGACAGCGGCTGCGACTCCACGTATTCTTTCCGCAAGAACGATTCATTGGACGTGTTCTCCAACAGCCGACGGACGAGATAGGCCATGCCGGGCAAGAGTTCACCGACCGGCGAATAGAGCCGGAGACGGCGACCCCGATCACTCATCGCATGCTGAAACGGTTCTGCCATGCCGTAGATCATCTGATATTCCCAGGCCGCCTGGGGCAGGCTGAGCGCTTCCGCCACCGCCTCGATCACGGCCAGGCTCCGCAGATTGTGCGTGCCAAACGCCGGCCTGATGAGATGCGATTGCTCCAGCAACAGACGAACCAGCGATTCATAATTCACGTCGGTCCGGGACTTCTGTTCGAAGAGCGGCATCGACCATCCGCGCTGGCGATACCGGATCGCGTCGGAATCCCAGTAGGCGCCCTTCACCAGGCGAATCGTCATCGGCGCCTGCCGAGTTTTCGTCCAGGCCAGCAAGCGCTGCACATCATCCCCGGTGTCGGTGCGGTAGGCCTGCAGCGCGATCCCTGCATGGGGGAACGTGCGATACGGTTCCTCCTCAAAGAGGCGCATGAAGATGGAAAGAATCAGATCCTTCGTCTCCGCCTGTTCCATATCGAAGATGATGGAGGCGGGGAGTGTGCCCGCGACATTCAAGAGCGGCCGCAGGCGAGCCGCAACGGCACGATAGCTGCGCTCGGGATCGATGGGATCGAGTTGCGAATAGAGGGCCGAAATTTTAATCGACAACTGGACACGGGGAAGCGGGCCGAGATGATCGCGCTCAAGCAACGGCGAGGGGGACCAGGCCGGGCAGACGTCACCGAGGATCCGCAGGGCTGCCAGGCAGCGATCCCGATAGGCATCCGCCTCCCGTTCGTTCACACTCGCTTCGCCGAGCAAATCCACCGAAAAGGCCCGCCCCTCGCCCCACAATCGGCGCAGCGCCGGCACCGCCTGCTCGATGGACGCCCCGGCAATGAAGCTGGTCGCCATCTGCTCCACCTGATGCCGGATGGCCTTCCCGCTGAGCGATGCGCCGAGCTTCGTGGACGCGAGTGCCTTAAGTCCCCACTGTGCACCGAAGAGATGCCCGCTCATGTCGCCGAAATATTCTTCAGCCAACCGCACAACCTGCGCATCACCCTTCAGCGACGGCAACACATCAATGAAGCGAAACAGCTGCGCCTTGAAGGCAGGATCTTTCATGGCCAGGTTGATCGCCGCCTGCGACCACCAGCGGGAATCGAACAGACCGGGCGACAATCCGCTGGAACGGCGGGCCAAGTCCTCGCCAATCGCGCGAATACGGGGTTCAAGCAGGGCAGGGTCGAGAGGCATCGGTTCCTCCTGAGCAGCGTGAGCGGTACTTACCGCAGTATACACCGCGCCGCAGGGCGTGAACATTTGATCGCGAACGCCTGTCTCGCACACCTGGCCGGGCTGCACGAGCAAATCCTATCCCTTGTAAACTTCTTCTGACTTGTTAGAATCGGCCCCTTGTTTCACGGCCTCCTGAAGACATCGTCACGGAACGGCACACGACATTCTTTCTCACTTTTTCTTGCCCATGAACCTTATGCCGATCGAGACCACGCACGAGCTGATCGAAACAATTCTTGCGAAATGGGCAGGGGCGATCGGGGAAGACTATCTCGGATACAGGGGACATGTGTACCGCATGTTCAACTTCTGCCTGGCGTTGCATCCATGCACCGAGGAGGAGAACACAAAGTTAGCCATCGCGGGCTGCTTTCACGATATTGGTCTTTGGTCTGATCTCACGCTCGACTACCTCCCGGCATCAATTTCCCACGCCGCCCAATACCTGTCCGATTCAGGGCGGGAGGAGTGGTCTGAAGAAATGGCCTTGATGATCGGCATGCACCATAAGGTGCGCGCCTATCCTGATCGCCGTTACCCTCTTGTCGAAGTGTTCCGAAAAGGCGACCTGGTTGACGTTTCGTTGGGCCTGTTGAGTTGCGGGATTCCGCGATCGCACATCACAGACGTGAAGAACCACTTTCCCAATCACGGCTTTCACAGATTCCTCCTCAAAACAGGTGGAGCCTGGTTGCCGAGGCATCCTTTCAATCCAGCACCCTTTATACGGTGGTAGCACAGACTGAGTAGGTCAGGTGACCTTCACGCCCACCTGGCTGGCGGCAGCCAACCACGTTTCTCCCTTGAATATCCGACAGCCGCTCCGGTACAGTGCGCCGTTTGCCTTGACCATTACCCTATCTATGGCGGTGCACTGTGGCGATGAGTGGCGCACAGGTTCCGAAGGAGTACGATGGCCGACTCATCAGCACAATCCGTCTGTTGGGGCACTGTGGCCCTCTTCACCACGCTGACGATCCTGACCTTCGTCGGGGTTCCGCTCTTCGCCTATTACTATGACTATACCGTCCTGGATTGGACGCTGCTGGCCATTCTCTATGTCATCACCGGCATGGGGATCACGGTGGGGTACCACCGCATGATTACCCATCGCAGCTTCGAGAGCCGTCCCTGGATCAAGATCTGCCTGCTGGTGATGGGGGGATGGGCTGTACAAAATTCCGCCTTGCTCTGGTGCGCCGATCATATTCGCCACCACGCGCATACGGACAAGGAGCCCGATCCGTACAACGCGAGCAAGGGGTTTTGGCACAGTCACGTGGGATGGTTATTCATCAATACGCCGTATCGTGAAGACCGGTTCGCCACAAAATTACGGACCGACCCGATGATCAGGTGGCAACACCGGTATTACTGGGTGATCGTGGCCTCAGGCCTGTTATTGCCCTTCGCGGCCGGCTATTTGAACGGCGGATTGATGAGCGGCCTCGGGTGTTTTTTGCTCGCCGGCGTGTTGCGTACGGTCCTGGTGTTGAATTCCACGTTTACCATCAACTCTCTCTGCCACATGGTCGGCACCCAGCCGCACGGCGCGCAAGACAGCAGCCGGGACAGCTGGCTGATTTCATTCATCAGCTTCGGCGAGGGGTACCACAATTACCATCATACCTATTCGCGCGACTATCGAAACGGGTCGAAATGGTACAACTTCGACCCGTCCAAATGGTTGATCTATACGCTTTCGGTGGTTGGGCTGACCTATAACCTCCATCGGGAACGCACGTAAACGGCTGGTGAACAACGCCCGCCGCTGTTGTTCCCGCATCGCTCCGCCCCTCGACGTATTTCTGCAGATGCACCTCGGCTCTTCGCTCGCTGCGGCCGTGCTGGACAGACTTTTTGACCATCCTTTCAGCTTATACCTTTCGCATCGCTGATCTCTTTTACCCAACCACCTGCTGCGCCGGTTGACCCATTTCTTTTCGCCGCGGCGATAGCTTAAGATGCGTGAAGCCCGCGCAATCCAATCGGACCAGCGGGGTGGAGGAGGCATCACTATGGCAGAAGAAGCAGGCGGCGCGCCGCACCAGGAAGAAGCAGCCGCCAGACCCAATATCATTCCCGGAGTCAAACACGTCGTCGCCGTCAGCAGCGGCAAGGGCGGCGTCGGTAAATCCACGGTCTCCGTCAATCTGGCGGTCGCCCTCGCGCTCACCGGCGCCAGGGTCGGATTGCTGGATGCGGATATCTATGGCCCCAACATCCCGATGATGATGGGGGTCGAGAAAACTCCCGAACAGAAAGACGGCAAAATCGCGCCGGCGGAAAGCCACGGCGTGAAGCTGATCTCCATGGGATTTTTTGTGCCGGAAGACACGGCCGTTGTGTGGCGCGGCCCGATGGTGCACACCGCGATTCAACAACTCTTCCGGGATGTGTTATGGGGGGAGTTGGATTATTTGCTGATCGACCTGCCTCCGGGAACCGGAGACGCGCAGCTCACCCTGACCCAGCTCGTGCATCTGTCCGGCGCCGTCACCGTCACCACGCCGCAGGAAGTGGCGTTGCACGATGTGCGCAAGGGCATGATGATGTTTCAGAAGGTGAACGTGCCGCTTCTCGGCATCGTGGAAAATATGAGCTTTTTCGTCTGCGGCCATTGCGGAGAACGGACGGAGATTTTCTCTCATGGCGGCGGCGAGCGGGCGGCGGAGAAACTCGGGATTCCCTTCCTCGGCCGGGTTCCCATCGATCCCGTCATTCGCGCCGGTGGTGATACCGGCAATCCGATCGTGGTCGCCAAACCCGATTCTCCGCAGGCCCATGCCTTTCGGGAGATCGCGGCAAAATTGGCGGCGGCCTTGCAAACAGGCGGGGCATCGGCGGCCAAGAGCCGGATCGAGAGTCTATTAGATAAAATCAAACGGCCGGCCGCCGATCGGAAGCCGGACTAGGAAAGAGTGACGCACTCAGGGAGGATGTATGGGCGAGTTGATCAGAATCGCAGGAACCGCCGACGTGAAGCCGGGAGCCGGCATGGTCGCGGAAGTGAACGGGAAAGCCATTGCGGTCTTCAATGTGGACGGGACGTTTTATGCCATCGACAATACCTGTGTGCATCGCGGCGGCCCGCTGGGCGAAGGCGATGTTGTGGGGGATGTGGTCGCCTGCCCGTGGCATAACTGGGAGTTCAATGTGAAGACGGGCGCCTGCATCAACAACCCTTCGGCCAAAGTGACCACGTACGAAGTCACGGTCGAGGGCACCGATATTAAAGTCCGGCTGTGATGCAGGGACCACCTTGCTCGCGACGTCGCCACAACGAAACAATCATTCCGACACCATCGTGAATAGTGAATGGAGGCTCCAATGGCGGACAATCAGCTGACCCCGAAACACATCGAGATCGCCGAAACCTTCGTGCGGCTCTATGTCTTTCTGACCCAGTACATCGACCGTTGTGAAGATGAAGCCGCGCGGAAGGAATACCCGGAAGCGGAACTCCAAAAACATCTGGGCGAGACCCGCGCCAAGATGCTGGAGATCCTGAAGGTGAATCCCGTGGTGAAGGGCAAGGTTGAAAAGGAATGTGAACGCGTCCTTGCATTAGGGAGCAAATGTCTGATGGGGGGAACGGAAAAGGTCGCCGCATTGGATGTGTTGGGTGCGGAACGCGTGATCCTCAAGAATAAGACCATCGCGCTCAGCGATCTGCTGGCCGTGTATCGCGCCTTGTAACGTGCAATGGTAACGTCCAATGCCGGAGCCGGCTGGAGAGAAACACCAACTCGCCGGGTTTGATGCCAGGGAGCGAGGGTTTAATCGCCCCGTGGAGTTGGTACGGACAGCCGCCGGTTATCAGGCAAGGTTGCGGTACGAATCCACCCACGTCGTCACTCCCGATGCGCCCAGCGCAGCCGAAGCACTGCAGCATATGATCCAGCTGCTGCTGGAACAGGGCTACACGCAATTGCGCAGCCAGCAAAGCTACCGCGACGGCCTGTATCTCGGATCGCAGGAACTCTGGGTGGAATACCCCGACCGCCAGCCGGAGCCGGAGGTTGGGCTTCTGGGCCTGATGAAGAAATGGCTGGGGCGTTCATCCGGCTGAAGGCCGCCACGCACATCCTTGCAGATTGACAGGCTCCTGTTCTGCGCCTATAGTCGATCAGAGTCACAGGCGTCCTGCCTCAAGCGCCATCCGGCCTCTGCCATGGTCTCGCTCAGGGAAATTGACGATGATCCGGGTTTACGTCCTGCCCTTCAGCTTCCTGGCTCTGCTCCACTCGATCCCGGTTGAGGCCAAGGTGTACAGCTGCGAAGGCCCGAACGGCGGGACCATGCTGACGGATCAGCCCACGGGAAAACGCGGATGTACGGTCGTCAAGACTCCGTCTCCGTCACCGCCGGGCGGATTCACTCCACCGGTTGAAGAAACGCCGATACCCTCACCTGACCTTCCACCCAACGCGTTTCCCCCATCCCAGCCGCTTTCGCCGATCCATCAACAGAGCCCGCGTCAGCTCGGCCCGAACGATCAGCCCCAACCACCGACCGGCTCACCGGCAGGAGGGGAGAAGGCCGCAGCGGAAGCCCAACACTGTTCGCCGCGCGTCAATCCACTGAATCCCTTCGCCGGCATGAATTGCCCGCCGGCCTCCGGCAATACGGCAGAGGAGCCGAAGAAACCCTAGCCCGGCTCTCTATAGGCTGCGGCAGTGCCGATTGATTGACTCTCCCTTGGCCCCTTCATATAATGCCGAACCAATCGTTTAAGCTGATCTGACAAGCACTTATGGCTGTCTTCTCATCTGAATTGTTCTCCCGTCGCGCAGAGAATCTTCGTCACAGTTTCCGGCATGCCTTTGCCGTGCGTTCCGAGCAACCGGCCTTCACGACGGAGGAGCTCGCGCTGCTCGAACGGATCGCCGAGGCCATCGTGGCCCGCCGCATGGCGGCGCCCACCACACTGTTTCTCGAATCGATGGGCCCCATGAATTTTCTCGGCAGCCAGGCGTTACACTTTCTGACTCCGCTCGTCGAATGTGTCTTCAGCAGCACCGAACTCGTTCAGATCGCTCGTCTGCTGGAGCGACGGGACTCTTTGCAACGCCTCGCCGCGCTCATCGAAACCAAGGCCGCCGCGTCCAGAGGAGCGCCGGCTCGATGACGGCAGCGCATCAGTCTCCCGCCATATCGAACCCCGCGCAATCGTTGAACGTCATCGTCGCGACCGACTGCGGCAGCACGACCACCAAAGCCATCCTGATCGAGAAGGTCGGCAACGAATATCGCCAGACCTACCGCGGCGAAGCCCCCACCACCGTGGAAGCTCCGTTCGAGGACGTGACTCGCGGTGTACTCAATGCCATTGCGGAAATCGAAGAACTCTCCGGCCGGACGATCCTGGACGGCGACCGTATCATCACGCCGAATCACGCAGCACAAGGCGAACCAAAGCGAGGCGTGGATATTTACGTATCCACCAGCAGCGCCGGCGGCGGCCTGCAGATGATGGTCACGGGTGTGGTGCAGAACATGACGGGGGAAAGCGCCCAACGCGCCGCACTCGGCGCCGGCGCCATCGTCATTGACGTCCTGGCGTCGAACGACGGACGCTTGCCTTACGAAAAGATCGAACGGATTCGCACCATGCGGCCCGACATGATCCTGATGTCCGGCGGTACCGACGGCGGCGCCGTGACCCATGTAGTAGAAATGGCCGAATACATTGCCGCAGCCGAACCACGCCCGCGCTTCGGGAGCACCTATCGGTTGCCGCTCGTGTATGCCGGCAACAAGGATGCGCAATCACAAATCAAGATGATCCTCGGTGAGAAGACGGCGCTCGAATTCGCCGACAACATCCGGCCCGTCCTGGAACGGGAAAATCTCGCCCCGGCGCGCAACAAAATCCATGACCTGTTTCTCGAACACGTCATGCAGCAGGCCCCGGGCTACAAGAAACTCATCGAGATGGCCGGCGCGCCCATCATGCCGACTCCGGCGGCGGTCGGCGTGATCATGGAAACCATCGCCAAGCGCGAGGGGATCAACTTGATCGGCGTGGACATCGGCGGCGCCACCACCGACGTGTTCTCGGTATTCGGCGGTCTCTTCAACCGCACGGTCAGCGCCAATCTCGGCATGTCCTACAGCATTTCGAACGTGCTCGCTGAAGCGGGGCTGGACAACATCATGCGGTGGGTGCCGTTCACCCTCGACGAACAGACCCTCAGGAATCGCATTAAGAACAAAATGGTGCGCCCCACGACCATCCCGCAGTCACTCGATGAGCTGCAAATCGAACATGCCATCGCGCGCGAAGCATTGCGGCTGGCGTTGATCCATCATAAGTCGCTGGCGACGGGACTCAAGGGCGTGCAGCAGGAACGCACCATCTCCGATGTGTTCGAGCAACGCACCTCCGGCAAAACCCTCATCGATCTCTTGAAGTTGGACTTGATCGTCGGCAGCGGCGGCATCCTGTCGCATGCGCCGCGCCGCATCCAGTCCATGTTGATGATGGTCGATGCCTATGAACCGCTCGGCGTCACCACGCTCTCGGTCGACAGCATTTTCATGATGCCGCATCTCGGGGTGCTGTCCACAGTGAACGAGCAAGCCGCAACCGATGTGTTCGTGCGTGATTGCATGGTCTATCTTGGCACCTGCATTGCGCCGATCGGCCAAGGCAAGGACGGAGAGCGTTGCGCCGATTACGAGGTCGCGCTGCCGGATGGCCGCATCGAAAAAGGCCTGCTGGCATTCGGGGATCTGAAGTTGTTCAGCCTCACCCGAGAACAGCAGGCGATGGTCACTATACAACCGGCCAAACACGTGGATCTCGGCGAGGGTCCCGGGCAATCGTTTACACGAACGGTGAAGGGCGGTGTCGTGGGTCTCATGCTGGACGGGCGTGGCCGTCCGTTACAGTTGCCCACGGAGCAGGCCGCGCGAGTCGCCATGCTGACGCGGTGGTATCAAGCCGTCGGGCTGTATCCAAAAGGGAGTTGATGGCTGATAGCGAATAGCTGGCGGCAAGAAAGGTTGCTCAAAACGCCCTGCAGCAAGGCCGCTAGGCGCGAAAGCCCCGAGCCGTACCGGGTGTTGTACGGTGAGGGGCGCGAGCAACTGAGAACGACGCTGCAGGGCGTTTTGAGCAACCGATTATGGCGCATTCGTATACACCAGGCTTGACCGTCACCGAGCGAACGACCGTCCGCCGTCGGCGCATTCTGCCATTGCCCGGTGCCGTCTTGGTCCGAGTCGGCGACGCCGTGCGTGCCGACACCGCCGTGGCCCGCGCCGAGTTGCCGGGGAAGGTCGTACCGCTCAACCTGGCCAATCAGCTCGGCATCGCGCCCGATGAGATCAACGACTATCTGGTCAAAAAAGAAAAAGACTCCGTCCAGAAAGACGACGTGCTCGCCGAAAACAAACCCTTCATCAAATGGTTTAAGACCGAAATCCGTTCGCCGATCACCGGCAAGGTGGAATCCGTCTCAACAATCACCGGGCAAATCTTGTTGCGCGAACCGCCCCGGGTGTTGGAATTGCGCGGCTACATCGACGGCTCCGTGGCCGAGGTGCATCCCGAGCAGGGTGTGACCGTCGAAAGCGCCTGCAGCCTCGTGCAAGGCATCTTCGGCATCGGAGGAGAAACCAGCGGCGAACTGGTGATGGGCGTGAAGGCGCCGGATCAACCGCTCTTGCCGGAGCAGCTCAACCAATCGATGAAAGGCAAGGTCGTCATCGGTGGCGCCTTTCTGTCCGCGGCCACCATGGCGCGCGCGAAAGAACTCGGCATCGTCGGCCTGGTCGTCGGCGGGATTCACGACAAGGACTTGCGCGCGCTGCTCGGTTATGATCTGGGCGTCGCGATCACCGGGACGGAGCAGGTCGGCTTCACATTGATTCTGACGGAAGGGTTCGGCACGATTCCGATGGCCCCCAAGACGTTCGCCTTGCTCTCCGCTCACGCGGGACAAAAGGCGTCGATATCCGGAGCCACGCAGATCCGTGCCGGTGTGATTCGCCCCGAAATCATCATTCCGCACAGCGGACCGGCAGCCGCCACAAAGGTGGCGCAAGCCGAGCGCGAAGGGATTCAGCTCGGCGATCCGGTCCGCATCATCCGCGACCCGCTATTCGGGAAGATCGGCGCGGTTTCAGGACTACCGTCGGAGTTGCGCGCCATTCCGACTGAAAGCGAAGTCCGCGTGCTCGAAGTTCGATTCCCCGACGGCACGACGACCGTGGTGCCGCGCGCCAACATCGAAGTGATCGAAGGAGCCTGACCCGCGTGCTGTGCCGCGCCCTCATCCTGTCCCTCATGACCTGCCTGCCGGCGGTCGTGGCGTCATTTGCCTCAGCGCAAACCATGCCCCAGCATCTTCGCGTGATCGATACCCCCAGCGACGGCGGCGGGAGCCTCACGGTACTCTGGGCCCCCTCCGCGAACGACAGTGCCGCCACGAAATATCAAATTCTGGTCCATGAAGGCGGTCTTCCCCAAGACCCCACGGCCTGGAAGATGGTGGCAGAATTCCCGGCCAATACACGCTATGTCCGCGAGGGGAAGTCGGCCTGGTGGACGAGAGCGGGTGATCCCGATGACCATCTGTTTCTGATCAAGCACGGCAAAGCCATTGAGGTGAAATCCGGCCAGCCCTATGCCGTCACGGTCGCGAACGTCAACGGGCAGGAACGATTGATCGCGCCGCCGGTCGTTGCCTCGGCGGAACCGAACTGGATGAACTGGAACCAAGTGAACAACCTCGTGTTGGCCTTGATGTTCGGTGCGGTCGTGTTTTACGCGATCAACCTCGCCAAGCGGAAAGAGATCTTTCTCCGCCGTATTCCCGGTTTGGATGCCGTCGATGAAGCCATCGGGCGGGCCACGGAATTGGGCAAGCCGGTGCTCTACATGACCGGCGCGCACGACATGCACGATCCCTCGACGATCGCCGCCGCCGTCATCCTCGGACGCGTCGCCAAGAAAGCCGCCTCCTACGAAACGGAATTGCTGGTCCCGCATCGCGAGCCGATCACCATGGCCGTTTGCCAGGAAATTACCAAGCAGGCCTACATGGAAGCGGGGAAACCGGACCTGTTCAAAGATGACGCGAACTTTTTCATCACCAGCGACCAGTTCAGCTACACCGCGGCGGTCGACGGCATCATGCTGCGGCGGAAACCGGCGGCGAACTTTTTCATGGGGTCGTACTTTGCCGAATCGCTGCTGCTGACGGAAACCGGCGCGAGCACGGGGGCCATTCAAATTGCCGGCACCGACTCGGATCACCAGTTGCCGTTCTTCGTGACGACCTGCGACTACACCCTGATCGGCGAGGAACTCTACGCCGCCAGCGCCTACCTCTCGAAGGAACCGATCCAGATCGGCACGCTGCGCGGACAGGATCTGGGCAAGGCGTTCATTCTGAGCGTCATCGGGATTGGGACGCTGCTGGCTACGGTCGCCGTGCTCACGGGCAATGGTTGGGCGCAACCGCTGCTGGACCTGTTTAAGGATCTCAAATGATTTTCCTCCGCCGACAACTGCCGCTGCTCATCACCATGATCACGGGACTGGTCATGGCGGCGCAATACTACGTGCCGCATCCGGCCTCCGAGCAACTGCTCACCACCGTGACCAAATGGCTGCAGATCATCGGCGGCTTCGCGCTCGTGCTCGGCATCACCAGCCTGTTCCATCTCCATGCCGCCAAGATCCGCCGGAAAGAAGCGGGATGGGCCTATAGCCTGGTGCTCTATGTCGGCATGCTCGGCACCATCATCGTGGGACTCTGGAATAACGGCAAGGAAAGCATCGATGGGGCATTGACCTCGTTCGGGTGGGTCTATTCCTATACGCTCGTCCCGCTGCAGGGCACCATGTTCGCCATCCTGGCCTTCTTCATCGCCTCTGCCGCCTATCGATCGTTCCGCGCGCGGAGCCGTGAGGCCGCCGTGTTGCTGGTGGCAGCCGTCATCGTGATGATGGGGCGCGTGCCGCTCGGCGAATACATCCTGCCGCTCAGCGGCGACCTGTCGAGCTGGATTCTGAATGTCCTGAACGCCTCCGTGCGCCGGGCGATTCTGATCGGCGTCAGCCTGGGCGCCGTCGCCCTCTCGTTCAAAATCATTTTCGGCGTCGAGCGTTCCTATCTCGGCGGAGGTAAAGAATGACACGTGAAACGTGAAAGGTTAGACGTAAAAGGGACCACGTGTTGAGATTGGAATTAAGAGACATGACAGTACTTCCGCCGTTTCACGTTTCACCTTTCACGTTCGTTTTACGTTTCACGAGGAACCGAATGACCTTCGCTGAGCGCATGTTGCGGATCGACCGGCGGATCATCTTTTTGGTGATCGGCCTCTGCACACTCGTGCCGCTGCTCTTCCCGGTCGGACTGCCCATTAAGATTTCTTCCGAAGTGCGAGGCGTCTACGACTATATCGAAGGGCTGCCCGAAGGATCGGTCTTTCTCCTCTCGTTGGATTTCGATCCGGCCTCCAAACCTGAACTCTATCCGCAGGCCATCGCCATTCTGCGCCACGCGTTCAAGAAGAATCTCCGGGTCGTGGCCATGACGCTCTGGGTCTCCGGTACCGGTCTCGCCGATCAGATCCTGACGCAAACGGCCAAGGAGGCGGGCAAGGAGAACGGTAAGGATTACGTCTTCCTGGGCTGGAGTCCCGGCGGCAGCGCCGTCATTTTGAACATGGGACAGGATCTGTATAACACCTTCCCCGCCGACTACGGAGGCAAAGCGACCAAAGGCCTGCCGGTGCTGGCCGGGGTGCAGAACCTGCGCGACGTCACCTATGCCGTGAGTCTAGGTGCCGGGAATCCCGGTGTCGAAGCCTGGTACGTCTTCGGCAAAGATAAATATAAATTTGAACTCGGCGGCGGCTGCACCGGTGTCATCGCGCCGGGCCTCTATCCATTGTTACGCAGCGGGCAGATCAACGGGTTGATCGGCGGCCTGCGCGGGGCGGCGGAATATGAAACATTGATCGGCCAGAAGGGCAAAGCGGTCGCCGGGATGGACGCTCAATCGGCCACGCATCTGGCCATCATTGTGCTAGTCGCCATCTGTAACATCTTTTACTTCTCGTTACGGCGGCACCAGCGCCGGCAGGACGAGATGGGATCCTAGCCGCTATGGAACTGTCGTTCGGTGTCATACTCGGCGCCTGGGTCGCCACAGGGTTGACTCTTTTCATCCTCTCGTTCTTGTATGAGGATAATCCGCTGTTCAAGCTCGCCGAACATCTATATGTCGGCGTGTCGCTCGGCTATACCATCGTCAAGACCTACGACACGGTCGTCATGACCCTGATCGTCCGCCCAATCATCGACAAGGGGGAATGGTCGCTGCTGATTCCGGTCGGCATCGGCATGCTCATGCTCACGCGCTACGTGCCGAAGGCGGCCTGGCTGTCGCGCTACGCCTTCGCGTTTATCGTCGGCGTCGGGGCGGGGTTGGCGATCCCACGCACGATCTCATCGTTTATTCTCAAACAGATCGAAGACACGGTTCGACCGCTCCTGGGGGTCGCGCCTGGGGGAGGCGTCACCTTCGACTATTCGCTGCTCAATCCGGCGAGCCATCTGAACGGCATCATCATCCTGGTCGGCGTGGTATCGGTGCTCTTTTACTTCTTCTTCTCGGTGGAACATTCCGGCCCGGGCAAGACTGTGGCACGCGCGGGAATTCTGTTTCTGATGATCTCGTTCGGTGCGGCCTTCGGTTATACCGTGATGGCCCGCATGTCGCTCCTGATCGGCCGCCTGACCGATTTGATCGAATTTTCCGACGCCTCCTATGGACGCCCCACGCTTTGGCTCTTCCTCCTCACCGTCGCCACCCTGATTGTCCTCAGCCGGCGCGGCAACGCCCATCCGCCGGATCAGTAACCGGCTGATGGAGCCACGAGGTTGTTCTGGAATAGCGACCAGGTTGTACATTGCGAAGACCTGCCACGCCGCGGGATGTTCAACAAGTCGTCCAGCAAGGCCGCAGGGAGCGCAGCGGCGAGGCGTACTGTGAGTCGTACGTCGAGTCGGTAAGCGATCCGAGAACGCAGCTGGGCGGCTTGTTCAACATCCCGCTCTCCTGTTGCGCCTGAGAAGTTTGCTCCGTTACAATGCGCCTCACTATGGAATCCACACCGACCATGACCGCCAAAGATCCCAAGCAGTATCCGCTGCTGCGCAATCTGCAATTTTCACCGATCAAGGAAGGGGAGGAGCAGTTCATCGTGCTCTGGGACCCCACCGGATTGAGCAAGGAACGCTTGGTCCTGCCGTTGAATTATTTCTTCATCGTGCAGCACCTCGACGGGGAGCATAGCGTTCAGGATATCGGGGCGATTTATCTGAAGCGCTTCGGCGAATTCCTCATGCCGAATAAGGTCGAGCAGTTGCTGGCCGATCTGGATACCAAACTGTTTCTGGAAGGGGAGCGGACCGAGCAGGCCAAGCAGCAGGCGCTCAACGCGTACCGCCAGGCCCCCGCCCGCTCGGCGCAATTTGCCGGTCGCAGCTATGAAGCCGATCCCGCCAAGTTGCGCGCGCAGATCAACAGCTTCTTCGTGTCGAAAGAAGGCCCGGAAGTGAAGGCCTCCGAACACAAGGGCAAACTCATCAAGGCGCTCGTCGCGCCCACCTACGAACTGAAACATGCCGGACCGATTTATGCCTGGGCCTACAAAGAATTGCAGGACGCCCAGAAGCCGGATCTCTATGTCGTCATCGGGACTGCCTACTCAGGCCTTGAACAACCGATCGCCGTCACGGACAAGGATTTCCACACACCATTGGGGCTCGTAAAGGTCGAACGCGCGGTCACCGACCGCCTGCGCGAACAGATCCCCGCCGCTTTCACCGACGAATTGGCACATCACAATGAACATGCATTGGAATTTCAGCTGCCGTTCCTGCAAGAGAGTCTCGGCCAGGACCGGGCGTATACGATTGTTCCGATCCTCACGGCGTTTTCAGCGAACAGCTTGCGCGATCCGCAGATTAGGGAGCAGGTCGAGACGTTTCTTCAGACCTTAAAAGAGGCGCTCGCCGCCACCGGCAAGTCCTATTGCGTCGTGGTCGGCGCGGAACTGGCCCACATCGGCATGCGCTATGGCGACTCGGCCCCGCCGACAGACTTCTCCTTCCATCGCTGCATGCAGACCGATCTCGAAATGCTCAAACATGTCGAGAATCGCGACCCGGAAGAGTTCGCCAAGTTCATTCAGAAAGAAAACGATCAGCGCCGTATCTCGGGCTTCTCGCCGATTTACTCCATGCTGCGTCTGATTCAGGCGGAAACGGGGCAGGTGCTGCGGTACGATCGCGGGATCACGGATCAGTATAATTCCACCGTAACTTATGCCAGCATGGCCTTCTTCTAAGGCAGGCCGCTGAAAAATCCCGCCACCTGCGTTCTCAGCTCGACAAAATCCTCAACGTAGCCAGAGGCTACGCCTCCGGTTTTCTCTCGCCTGCGGCCTTGTTGGACGGGCTTTTTGAGCAGCCTGCCTGTGAAAGCGAGCCGTCGTTCTCGCGTCGCTCAGCTCGCTCAACGTAGCGCAAGGCTACGCCTCGCTCCTTCGCTCGCTGCGGCCTCGATGGACAGTCGTTTTGACCGTTCTGCCGCAAACCTCCTGAAACAGGCCTCCAGCTTCGTTCTCCCCTCGAAACCATCCTCAACGTAGCCCTGTGGGAAAAGAGCCTGTCCCGGCAGGCGAAGGGTGGGCGGTAAGAATGTCCCGCCTCCGGTTTTCTCTCGCCTGCGGCCTTGGTGGACGAGCTTTTTGAGCGGCCTGCCTGTGACAGCGAGCCGTCATTCTTGTGTCACTCAGCTCGCGCAACGTAGCGCAAGGCTGCGCCTCGCTCCTTCGCTCGCTGTGGCCTAGGTGGACAGTCGTTTTGACCGTTCTGCGAGAGAGCTGCAGGCACACATTCTTGCGCTTTCATTCTTTCTTCAGCATCGAGGCGTTTCCCGTTATGCGCTTGTATCCGTCTACTTTAGGTAGAGCACTTCAGGTAAATCTTTTAAATCGGCATCGCCTGTAATCACCTCTGCATTCTGGTCTTGGGCCGTCGCGCAGACAATCGCATCTGCCATCGCCAAACCGTGCCGAAGGCTGAGATCCGCAGCCAAATAGGCGATGGATTCCGTGAGTGGCGCCACCCGGGTCGCATGAAGCCGTCCGGAGAACAGTATGGCTAGTTCCTTGCCACGCTCGCGTTTAATCTCCTTATAGACTTCATACAACACGATCGACGGCATGATGAGGTCGTATCGGGAAGCAAGATATGCGGCATAGCGATCAGCTAATGGTCCGCCGGTAAAGAATTCGATCCATCCGCTGGAATCCAACACAATCTTCACAGCCGATTCTTCTTTTCTCGAATCCCTGTCTTAGACATACCCTTGAGCGCACCCTTCAGAGACTTCAGCGGTGCTTCCGGCACAAGCGCAATGACTCCACCTTTTTCCAGAACCTGCAACCGTTGCTGCGGAACCAAGTGCAGTTTTTCCCTCACGTCTTTAGGAATCACGATTTGAAACCTTGACGAAATGGTGGTCATGGACATGTGGAGACCTCCTTACCACTACGTGATCGATCATCGTATCGTCATACGCCTTAGTCGTCAAACTGTCAGGCTATGCCCAATGAATGTCGGAGGAGGCTTCAGGGAAGGCAGGAAGGATTTACGTTTGACGCGGGCGATCCCCGGCTACAGGCTGTTCAAAAAGGCCGGCCAGCAAGACCGCGGGAAGCACGGCGGCTGAGGCGGTGCAAACCAAACTTCGTTTGACCCGTTCGCCGAATTAGATGCTCCCGGCGAACGGATACACCCCACCAGGATACCCGTATTAGCACTTGGACGTCGCAGGGAGACGAGCGACCGAGAACGCCACTGGCTGGCCTTTGTGAGCAGCCTGATAGCCCGCGTTATTCATGACGGGGCGTCGCGAAATCGCGGAGTCCCAAAGCGAGACGGGCGCGCGGAGTCGTGAGGGAGGAAGGCATCCTTGAACGGGATGTCGCCCGACCGAACGGCGAGCCCGCCCGCCGACAGGCTTGTCGCAGCTGCGAATCTGCGGTGCAGCAGAGGCGTTCATGAAGAATGCAGGCTAATAGGCGGGTACGCCGTCGGCCGGATCGGTATATCTGGTCGGTGTAGTGTAGCGATCCCAGGTGGTGACGGCGCCTTGTTCGAAGTAGACACGGAAGGCGCTGGTGATACAGGCGTTGCGTCCGATCGGCGGGTAGAGCCAGACCGTCACGGTCCGCCCCTCGTCCTCCACGTCCTTCTTGCACACCGGGGAGCCGAGAGCCAGGTAGACCTGATCCTGGGTCATCCCGCGCAGCACGTTTCCCTTATCGATCGCCCAGCGCACACTTTCCGGATAGGAAGGATATTGCTCCGTCATCAGGCGCTGTCGATGGCCATCGCAGGCCGACAGAAAGATAGTAAGCAGGAGCATGCCATTGAGGGCAACCAGTCGTAACCTTGTCATGGAGCCCCCTGCCTAAGGCCGAGCACAGATGGTCAACGCACAGGAATTATGCAGTCGGCTCTGGGAGTTGCCGACAGAACAATTCCACTGTTTTCCTGAATAAAAAGAGTGCAGTGTCCTGGGGAGAGGCAGCGATAGCCGCGGCCGCAGCTTGTTCTACGGCACCTCGTGAAATCTGAAACCGGCGCACCACATACAGCGCATCGTCCAAATCAAGCTCAATGCCTCGTCGAAGTTTTGCGATGACAAAATCCACCGGCTCCAGCAAACGGATGCGCAGACCCGGATGTGAGACAAGCTCTGTGGCACGATCTCGATATCCTGGCGGCATCGCCACAATGGACCAGCCTGAAATATCCTGCGTGAGATCTGCCGGCACACCTTCACCAGTCAAAAATGTGACAAGCGGCTCGAGCGGACCGGTCAGTTCGCCGTCCACGTCATTCGTGTAGCGTTCGCGCAGACCATAACATTGCATCGCGAGCGCGCCGACAAGCAGCAAGTCGACCGGCTTTCCGGTCGTTTTGACAAATTGCTCCAATAAGGCAAGGAGGCGGTCAGCGGTGATGGTAGGCAAATTGAAGGGCCTCTGCAAAAGTTCGATAATCTCGAAAATCGATCGGGCCTGAATCATCAGGGAGGGGAGCCCGGTTAAACAAAAACGTGATCAAACGACGATACTGGGTATACCAGCGACAAGCATTTCGATAGACCGCTTCAAATTCAGGATCTATCCGCCAGGCCGACCAATCCGGTTGGTCGTTCACCACAATCTCAAGCCACAGAATGCGACGCCCGCGCGGAGTCTTCAGAGCTTCAGCGATGGAATCTGTATTCAGATAGGCAGGAAGGAGCTTCAGGGAACAGGAGAAGGGGTGATCGGGGGTGTTCATGCGGCGAAGTCTAGCACAATCGCGTTTTCCAGAGAACTTGCGAGGATGCCGGAAGGTCGCAAACACCGAAAACGGAACATGACACGACTATTCCTTGACCGTCACCTTCATGCGAATCGGCTCCAGCGGATTGTCGCGCTCGTCGCGCGGCATCTTGGCGATCATGTCGATGACTTCGATGCCCCGGATGATTTCGCCGAAAATCGAATAGCGCCGGTCGAGCCCGCCGTTGTCCTCAAGGGAAATGAAAAACTGAGAACCGTTGTCGTTGAAGTCGCGCGTGCTATTGCCGTCGCGGGGCATCTTCGCCATCGAGATCGCGCCGCGCTTATGGGGCCGGTCGTTCGTCTCGGGATTGAGGAAATAGCCGGGGCCACCCGTGCCGTGCAGCAGGCGATCCGGCGTCTTGCTCAACGGGTCGCCGCCTTGAATGATGAAGCCCGGCACCACACGATGAAAGGTGGTGTCGTCGTAAAAGCCCATCTTGGCCAGGTTGATGAAGTTCTCCACGTGACGGGGGGCGTCGTCCGGGTAAAACCGAATCCGGATGTCGCCGAACGGGGTGCTGATCGTGGCACGGGGATCTTTTTTCTGGAATTGCATGGTCATGGCGCAAATGTACCAGGCGGGAGATTCCATCGGCAAGGGGGCGGATCGCGTGATTTCTCCCGATGAACGGCGTATTCTGTCGCCGAAATCGTCGGGTCACCGTTAAGAGGGCAATGGCGTGAAACCGGCCGCCACAATGTGTGCAGACTGCTCAGAGTGACGGTCCGGCAAGGCCGCAAGAAGATCGGCGACTGCGACGCACCCTTGCGGTACGTCGCTGGGAGAGGAGCGACCGAGCACGCCGCCGGAGGTCATTCCAACAGCCTGACGGGGAAGGAAGATGCGATGCCAGATCAAGCCGTGCTCAATGTCGATCTTGCCGATGTGTGGGAAGAGCGGGGCCGCAAACAGTACATTCGCACGATCGCCTGGGGCGACGACATCACCGTGGTGAAGCAGACAGCGACGTACCTCGAGGTCAGCATCACCGTCTTTCGCGAAAAACCCGACGGCAGCATCCTTCCCGAATCCGTCACCGGCTACATTGAACCGACCAAATCCTCCGGCATCAAGGTGGCCGATCTGGTCCGTCCTGTCGCCGACAACAAGGTGCTGAAGGTCAACTTCGTCGATGTCCAACAGGGCGACGGCATGGTCATCGAATCGCCGGACGGCAAAGTCCTCCTCATCGACGGGGGCGACAACCAGATGTTCGCGCGTTATCTCGCCGGGCGCTTCCGCAATACCAGCGCCGACCACCCGAAGCAGATCGACTGCATTGTCGTCACCCACGGCGACGCGGACCACTTCGCTGGCCTCACGGAGATCCTCAAATCTGAGACCAACAAGGTCAAACGCAAACAGCTCTTCATGCAACCGCAGCGCGTCTATCACAACGGCCTCGTCAAACGTCCGTCCAGAATGAACAATAAAAACGTGCCGGATACCAAACTCCTCGGGCCGGCCAAGACGGTGGACGGGCAACTGTACCTCACCGGCCTTGAAGAGAATCTGCTCGACGTGGACGACAACCAGATGAACGAGCCGTTCAGGGAATGGAAACAGACCCTCGCCACCTACAACAGCCGCAGCCCGGTCAGTTTCCGCCGCCTGCAACTCGGCGACAACCAGGCCTTTGAGTTTTTCAATCGAACCGACATGCATATCGAGGTGTTGGGCCCGATCACCACACAGGTGGAAGGACAACCGGCACTGCGTTTTCTCGGTGAGCCACCAAAGGGACCGCGCATCGGCCATGACTCGTTCAACGACAGCGATGAAGGCTTCACCGGCCATTCCGCCTCCCATACCATCAACGGTCATTCGATTGTGCTCCGGTTGAGTTACGGCGGGTTCAGTTTTCTCTTTTCGGGCGATCTGAACGACGAGGCCAGCCGCTTCCTCGCCCGCGAACACAACAAGGGTACGCTCAATCTGCGATCCGAAGTCTTCAAGGTGCCGCACCATGGCTCGGCCGATTTTTCCGGCGCATTCATTCAGGCCGTGTCGCCCATCGTGAGCGTGGTCTCCAGCGGCGACGAAAACGCGCGCAAAGAATACATCCATCCCCGCGCCACCCTCATGGGTGCCCTGGGCAAATGGTCGCGCGTGCCGGAGCCGCTCATCTTCGTCACCGAACTGGTGGCCTTTTTCCAAACCGAAGGCCCTTGCCGCCTCAAGGATGACAATGCCGCCAAGAAACGCGGGCCCTTCTATGGCTTCAGCCGCACGGCCTATGGCCTCGTCAAAACCCGCACCGACGGCCACCGCCTGTTCGTCTACACCGACAGCGGCAACGTGCAAATGAAAGAAGCCTACGCTTACCAATTGGATTCGTCCGGCGTGCCGCAACCGGCCGAAGTGAATCGGGCGTGATCGGCTGGAGTTGCGCAGGCCCAACGGACGAACCACTTTCCTTTCTCGCCCACGAGAAACGACTATTTTTCCTTTCGTGATCACACATGTCACGATCAGCGGCTACGCTGACCCTAGGTGAACAGACAAGGAGGGCACTCTGGGATCGTTACAACTTTCCGCCATGATGACCTTGGCATTCACGTTTTCGATTCATGCCGATACCGTCCTTGTGCCTGAGGCGTACGGCCGCACAGATACAGTCACTGCTATACCGGATCGTGTATCGGAGGTGTTTCACGAATTGGCTCGACGCGACCTTGCGAGTGGAGCGCTGACGGAGGCTCTCGACAACTCAATCGACGTCGCGGACCTCAGCACGATGCTGCAAATAAAAGCGGGCCTCGCGAACACGTTGACCACTCTCGAACTCAAACGCATCAAGCAATCCTTGCTGAAGGCGATCAAATACATGTTGGTCGATCTGGCGCCGTCAGGCTTCTTGGAGACTCGATTAGCCACACACTATGAATCGTCCTTCAGCAGAAATGACGCGCAGAAGATCATCGACCGCTATCATGACGTAAGGGATCGACCAGAAAAGGCGAGATTGCACACCGCTCGTTTAATATTCTGGGAGAAGGCTGGTCAAGACCTGACGACTGAGGCCCGATCCTGGTCGCAAAGCTTTCACATTCCAAGCGGAGCCATGCTCCCCACTTTGATGCCGGGGGACCATGTCCTTGTCAACAAACGAGCCTATTCGGATACCACGCCACAGCGTGGTGACGTCATCGTGTTTAGATATCCTGAGGACGAATCAAAACTCTTCGTCAAACGAATCGTCGGACTTCCTGGTGACCTCGTGGAGCTGCGCGATCAATCGATGTATTTAAATGGTGTCCCTTTTCCCGAGACGTACATTCAGCATACCGACAACAACATTCTGGCGGACAACCCTCGGGATAATTTGCATGCCGCGACTGTCCCGCCCAACGCATACTTTGTGCTGGGTGACAATCGTGAGAGCAGCCTGGATAGCAGATTCTGGGGCTATGTCGCCAAAGACAAGGTTCTCGGTAAGGCCGAATCCATATACTTCTCAATAGATCGACCATCACTGACCATCCGTTGGGAGCGATTGGATTTGCCGGTCCGATAGCAGCTCACGCTTTGCATTCGCGGACAAAGAAACAATTGGGCTTCTTTCTCCTGCGTTACTCGGCTTCAGCACCTCACTCCCTCAGCCCTTCCTCCGGATCTACCTTCATCCACATGAGCCCTCCGCAGAGTGCAATCACTGCGGCTACCAACAATGATGCCGTCCATCCCCAATGGT
>JAXLZJ010000042.1:0-33223 GCA_046350995.1 Nitrospira sp. | reverse complement strand
GGTTTCGGTAAATGTTGCGTCGAGGTTGCTGGCGATGGCTTCCTGTTCGGCAGCTGGTGGAAGAAAGAGAGGGCAACTTAAGACCTGATTCAGGCGGAGGTTTGTTTGATTCTCCCCATTGTCGAAACCCAAGAAATGTCTGTTCCGGTTGAGCTGATAGAACAGAAACTTCGTGTGGAAATTCTTGGAACGAATGAGACAAATCCGCTGATTCAGTGTGTAGGTATTCGCCCTCTCGACGAGGAAACATTTGGCCAGAGCCTTGCCGTTGGGGACATCACTGAGCACCATCGCAATCTCACCGGGCTGAAGTGGCAGGAGCGCTTGGTTTGATTTCTTTATGACCTCGCCATCTGACGAGATGAACTTTGAATTAATGACGATGAAGCGGCCATCCGCATCAATACATTGCTCGTGGGCTTTGCCGTTTACATACTCGCAGACGTTCCCCAAGGTTTTTTCGTCCCAGCCTTTACGTCGGCAGCTGAAAATCGAGTGATGATGGCTTTCGAAGAGGGCGCGGGCGTTGCGGAGGTTCTGTTCGGCGTTGGCCGTGGCTTTGGCGAGGCCGTCAAACGCTTCGTCGAGGATGCCGACGATGCGGTGCTGTTCGGAGAGCGGAGGGACAGAAACTTGGAACGTCTGAATATCACCCTTCGAGATGAACGGCTGTGCTGCACCGCGCTTGGGAAGCTCTACATGAGTAAGGAGCTGATACAGAAATCTGCCCGTACATATCCCGTCGCGTGGAGTGAGCGTGATGGTATTCTTAATGGCCGTGAAATCTTCTTCGGGAAGAAACATGCGCCCGCACTGCGCGCCGATAGCTGAGAGGACAGGCGTGTGTTTTTGATGCTCCTTATGACCAATTCTCCCGTCACAACCTGCAGCCGAGACAGCGAGATACTTACCGTCTTCAACGTAAGCGGACTTTGTGAGGTCAGTGTTTCCCCAATCCACGACGCAAATTTCACCCAACGTCTTTGATTGCCACTCCTGCTTCATTTCAGCAGCGCCTTAATATTCCTCAGCACCTCCGCGCTTTCGGCATCCAGCGCGGCGATCTCGTCCATGATCTCCTGCGGGCTGCGATGCGTCACCACCTCGGCGCCGTTGGGATTCTTCACCGACAAATCGAACGTGGCCTGGTCGATCTCCTTCGCGTTCACGCTCCAACTCTTGGGCGAGTCGGCAAGAGACTTCTGGAGCTTGATGAACTCTTTAAGGTCGTCGTCGTTCAGCGGGTTGGTCTTGCCGAGGCTGCGGCCTGGATCAAGCTGGTAGAACCAGACTTTTCTCGTCGGTGCGCCTTTCTCAAAGAACAGCACCACCGTCTTCACGCCCGCGCCTTGGAACGTGCCGCCAGGACAATCCAAAACAGTGTACAGGTTGCAGCTTTCGAGCAGCAGTTTCCGCAAACTCACCGAAGCGTTGTCGGTGTTGGAGAGAAAGGTATTCTTGATGACCACGCCGCCGCGCCCGCCCGCTTTCAGGCTCTTGATGAAGTGCTGGAGAAAGAGAAAAGCCGTCTCGCCGGTGCGGATGGGAAAGTTCTGCTGCACTTCCTTCCGCTCTTTTCCACCGAAGGGCGGATTGGCCAGCACCACGTCGTAGCGGTCTTTCTCCTGAATGTCGGCCAGGTTTTCCGTGAGCGTGTTGGTGTGGATGATGTTCGGCGCCTCGATGCCGTGCAGGATCATGTTCATAATCGCAATCACGTAGGCGAGCGACTTCTTCTCTTTGCCGTAGAAGGTCTTGTCTTGCAGTGTCCTGAGGTCTTTCGTCGAGAGGCCGCCTTTGGCGGTCAGGTAGTCGTACGCTTCGCACAAGAATCCCGCCGACCCGCAGGCCCCGTCATAGATGCGCTCGCCGATCCTGGGCTTGACCACCTGGACCATGGCGCGGATGAGCGGGCGCGGAGTGTAGTACTCGCCGCCGTTGCGCCCGGCGTTGCCCATGTTCTTGATCTTGGCTTCGTAGAGGTGGGAGAGCTCGTGCTTCTCCTTCTGCGAGCAGGCTTGACTCGTCGATGTGGTCGATGATCTGGCGCAGGTTATAGCCGCTCTGGATCTTGTTTTTAATCTCGCCGAAGATTTCGCCGATCTTGTATTCGATGGTATCCGGCCCGGTGGCCCGCTGCTTGAACCCGTGGAGGTATGGAAAGAGCTTCAGATTGACGAACTCGGTCAGGTCGCTGCCGGTCAGGGCGACATTGTGATCCAGCGTGCCGTCTTTGCCCTTCGGCGCGGCCCAGCTTTCCCACCGGTAGGGCTTGTCGAGGATGAAGCTGTAGCGCTTGCCCTCCAGCTTGGCCTCATCCGCTTTGTCCTGCTCCAGCCCGTCGAGATATTTCAGGAACAAGAGCCAGGAGGTCTGCTCGGTATAGTCCAACTCGGTCGTGCAGCCGGCTTCTTTCCGGAGCACGTCGTCGATATTTTTGAAGGCTTGTTCGAACATGCATCACCCGTTTTAGAGGCCGCCCGCAGGAGGGTGAGGATATCTTGTTTAGCCGGGTGAAATCATCAGGCCTGTCGGATGATTCGCCTGAGCCCGGTCAGGCCTGGGAGGACGACGAGGCCGCATCATGAAGAGGGAATCGGGCCGCTGCGAAATGCGAGAGGACACGGAGCCGGAACGCCCCGCGGCCCCGTCCGGCTATGCCGCGCGCGAGGCGGCTTTTTCCAGCAGTTCGTGAATGAGGGTTTGATACGGCTTGCGTTGCCTGGCGGCCATTTTGCGTAACTGATCCAACAGCCTGGGCGAAAGCCGAATGGCAATCAGCTGCTTAGCCGTTCCGCTGGACGGTCTGCCGACTCGGCGCATGCGCCGCAGCTGGTCATCAGTCGCTTCCGGGATATCGGAAAAATCAATCTGCGAGTCCGGCATAGGCTTGACGCTCCTTGCGGCTCGCCTGCCTCGCGCTGATGATGCGGATCGTTTGCGTTTCATGACCTTGTCTCCGAAACGTATACGCCACAAAGAGGATCCGCCCTGACACCGAACGGCCGTAGTTCGAAATCGCCTTGGCAATGTCCCAGGTAAAACCATTCATGTATATACGCTTATTCGACCCGCACGACAAGCGGCACGGGCCTAGCAGCCTCCCGCGCTCACGTTTTAAACCCGATGCGGCGACGTGTGGCGGCGGGCGGTTCAGCCATCAGTTCTCGGATGGCTTCGAAGACGATCCTGAACTGGCCGTCGTACTTCTTTTCTAATTCCGTGAGCCGCCTGGCCAACACCCTGTTCGCACCGATCATCTCCCGCAGATGGACGAAGGCGCGCATGATGGCGATGTTGACCTGAATGGCGCGTGTGCTTCGCAGCACACTGGAGAGCATGGCGACACCCTGCTCGGTGAAGGCGTAGGGCCGGTATTTGCGGTGCTGCCCGCGTCCGACCTTTAGGGTCACACTTTGTGACCTTAAAGAAACGGCTTCCTCAGCCGTTATCTGAAACATGAAGTCGCCCGGGAAACGGGCCTTGTTTCGTTTGACCGCCTGGTTGAGCACTTTGACCGAAACACCGTATAGCTCAGCCAAGTCCTCATCGAGTATGATCCGATGGCCACGAACGAGGCGAATGGTTCGATCGATCTTCTCCACAGGGACAACCGCAGACATGGCACTCTCCTTGTGCGAAAGAGAGATACTCTCCTCCACCTGAAGAATCAAAATGGTTCCATTGGTGCACCTGCGGAGGCGAACGCCGTCGGCTATCGCCGCAGGAACGGAACCCGCAGCCGCACATCCAACAGAATCGCCACGAGCATGTCGCTCATGACGTTCACCCCGGAGCGGGCGCGGGCGATGATCCAGTCCACCGTCATGATGAGCGGAATCGCGGCGAGGATGACATGGTCGGGCAACCCGGCGGCGGTGAGCACGAGCGGCAGCACGATCATGCCGGCTTCGGGAATGCCCGCGACGCCGGCGCCGGCGATGATGGACGCGAGCACGATGAGCACCTGCTTGGTCATCGGCAGATCGAACCCCAGGGCCTGCGCCAGAAAGAGCGCGGCCATGGCCTCGTAGAGCGTGATGCCGTCGTTGTTGAGATTCGTCCCGACGCAGGCCGCGAGCCGCGACGACTGCGCGGAGACGCCCATCCGCTCCAGACAGCGGAGCGTCACCGGCACGGTGGCGAGGCTGCTGTTGCAGGAGACAGCGGTCAGAATCGCGTCGGCGCCCTGCCCCAGGTAGACCGTCGGCGGCTTCTTGCCGATCAGCCAGGCGACCGTCGGATAGTAGAGCAGCGCGTGAACGGTCAGCCCCAGCATCATGGCCACGAGGAAGATCCAGAGGACGGAGAAGACGCCGACGCCGGATTTGCCGACGACCTGCGCGACGACGCCGAAGACGGCGAACGGCACGGCCAGGATGATCCACCCGAGCACCAGGACCAGCTTGGCGTAGATCCACTCGACCGTGTCCACGACCCGCGCCACGAGCCCGCCCGCCTGCCCCGCCACGCGATGCAGCCGCCGCAGCGTCGCGCCGAGCACGAGGGCCAGCAGGACGACGCCGATGATGTTGTTGCTCGAAAAGGGGTCCAGGATCGTGCGCGGAATGTAGGCCAGCAGATCGGCGATGGGATGTTCGGTCGGCGTGAAGGTCGAGACCGGTTTCGTGCCCGGCACCACGTGCAGCAGATCTTCGACGTGCCCGTACCACTGGAGGCCCGGCTGCCAGCCGTTCATGATGGCGAGACCGATCCCCATCGCCACGGTGACGTTGACGAGGCAGATGGCCAGCAGCTTGCCGCCCTGTTTCAACGGCAGGCTCGTGCGAATGAGGGCGTCGAGGATCGCGAAGAAGATCAGCGGAATGGCGAGCGTCTTGAGGAGCTGGACGACGAGGAGCCCGAGCCGGCCCAACTGCTCGTTCTTCAGCCCGCCGAGATAAGGTTCCTGCCCGAACACGACGCCGAGCGTCGCCCCGGCGACCACGGCGATGAGGACTTGCGTATAGAGCGGGGGCATCCCGCGCAGGGTCACCAGCATAAGCCACTCGTGCGACCCCGCGAGAATACCCGTTTCCCCTGGTAAACGCACCTGGTCCGGCCCCCGCCGCCCCCTTTCTTCCCCGATTGCCCCTCCGTTATAATCGCGCCTCCAAACCAGGAGTCCCTATGGCCACCGCCAACAAAGAGTACCACGCCCAACTCCGCCAGCTGGCCGAACTGATGCTCGCCGTGTCGGGCGAATCGGTCACGATGATGAAGCGCAACGCGCCGGAGGAGGCGCTGAAGTTGAAGCGCCAGGACGAGTGGGCGATCTATCTCGAATTTCTCAAGGTCATGTTCAACGTCGCCGACCGGCTGTCGGCGCTGCATATCCCCATCAAGGATCAAATGGAGTTCATGAACGGCCTCGAAGACGCGGTGACGACACAGTTGAAGACGGTGCTCGAGCCCGCCTTCGGGAACAACGCGGATCAGATGGAGATCGTCCTCACGATCGGCAACGCCGTGGCGGAGAGCCGGGACACGTACGAGAAGTACAAGTTCCTGATCACGGAAGATTCGAAACAGAAGAACGAGATGTTCCAGACGTTCGCCGAAAAGGTGGCCGCGACCATCGGCGCGCCGCAGAACGGCCAGGTGATCGCCGCCGCGACGCTCTGCGCGACCGCGGTCATTCCCGCGATCGGCGCGGTGCTCCAGGGCCAGGCGCCGCCTTCGGCCCAGCCCTCGACGCCGACGCAGCAGCCCGCCGGGGCGACCGCCAACGGCGAGCCCGCGAAGAAGGGCCCGACGGGACAGGACATCAAGCTGGTCAGCCTCATGTCCACCGTGACCGGCGAGGAAGTGGAGACCCGCTGGGGGCTGCATCCCCGCTTCCGCCAGGATCTCTCGCAGGCGGAGCTGCAACAGCTCACCAAACTGCTCAATCGAGTTGCAAAAATCCTTGGCGAACGCTACGCGACCGTGGCATTCTCCGAGGAGTGGAACTCATGGCACAAGACCGGACACGCCTAACCGCTTCCCGTCAGCCCGGCTGCGCTCCATTCCACCGTTGACGACCGTCGCCACGCGCCTCGCGTAAAGGAGCCTGTGTGAATACTGCCGACTATGCCAATCCGGCCCCGACCCATCTTCCCGAGAACCTCGTGCGGCTCTGGGAACTCTCGCAAAACCTCTGGTGGAGCTGGACGCTCGACGCGCGGCGGCTGTTCGAATCGATCGATCCGACCCTCTGGTATCTGACCCATCACAATCCCGTGCGGCTCCTGACCGAGGTGCGCGCCGACCGGCTGCAGCATCTCGCGCAAGACCCGAGTTTCGTCCGCCAGTACGCGGCGGTGCTGAAGCGCTTCGACGACTATCGCGGCGGCGCAGGCACTTGGTACGAGAAGGCCCACGGCACACCCAACGGCGCGACCGTCGCCTACTTTTCGGCGGAGTTCGGCCTGCACATCTCCATTCCGATCTACAGCGGCGGCCTCGGCATTCTGGCCGGCGATCACTGCAAGGAAGCGAGCGATCTCGGCGTGCCGCTCGTCGGCATCGGCTTCATGTACCCGCAGGGTTATTTCCGCCAGCGCATCACGCCCGAAGGCTGGCAGGAGGCGGCCTACGCGCCCTTCTCCATCACGGAATCGCCGATCCGCCCCGCGCTCACCCCGTCGGGCGTGCCGTGCAAGATCACCGTCGTGATGGGGCACCGCACCGTGACCGCGCAGGTCTGGCAGGTCGCGGTCGGCCGCATCACGCTCTATCTCCTCGACACCGACGTGCCGGAGAACAGTCCGGAAAACCGCGCGCTCTCCGCCCGGCTCTACGGCGGCGACCAGGAAATCCGCCTCTGTCAGGAAATTCTCCTGGGCATCGGCGGGGTGCGGATGTTGCGCGAACTCGGCCTCGCGCCGACCGTCTTTCATGCGAACGAAGGCCACTCCGCGTTCCTCACGCTGGAACGGATCCGCGAGTACGTGCAGCGGGGCGCGACCCACGCGGAGGCGAGCGAGCGGGTCCGGCAGAGCACGGTCTTCACGACCCATACGCCGGTGCCGGCCGGACACGACGTCTTTCCGTTCCATTTGATGGACCGTTACTTCGCCGGCTACTGGGACCAACTGGGCCTGACGCGAGACGCCTTTCTCCAGCTGGGGGAAACGCCGGAGTCGCGCGGTCACGGGTTCAACATGACGGCGCTGGCGATCCGCCAGGCGGCGCACGTCAACGGCGTCAGCAAGGAACACGGCCAGGTGTCCCGCGAAATGTGGCAGCATCAGTGGCCGGGCCTGGCGGTGAACCTCGTCCCGATCCGCAGCGTGACGAACGGCATCCACGCTCCGACCTGGATCGGCCCCGAGCTGAGCCAGCTCTACAGCAAGGTCCTCGGCCCGGATTGGGCCGAGCGGTGCGACGAGCCCGCCCTGTGGCAGCGGGTGGACGACATTCCGGACCGCGAACTCTGGGCCGTGCGGCAACTGATGAAGCGGAAGCTCATGGGCTTCATCCGCGAACGAGCGCGGACCGGCTTGATTCATGGTCATCTGCAACCCTCCCAGGTCATCGCGCGCGGCACGCTGCTCGATCCCGAAGCGCTCACGCTGGGGTTCGCCCGCCGCTTCGCGACCTACAAGCGGGCGACGCTCCTCTTCCGCGATCTCGAACGGCTGAAGCGGCTGCTGCAGAACCACTGGCGGCCGGTGCAGCTCGTGTTCGCCGGCAAGGCCCATCCCGCGGACGAGCCGGGCCGCTACTTCATTCACGAGGTCATGACCTTCTGCAACGACCACAAGCTCGGCGGCCACATCGCGTTCCTCGAAGACTACGACATGCACATGGCGAAGTTCCTCGTGCAGGGCGTCGACGTGTGGCTCAACACACCCCGGTTCCCGCTGGAGGCCAGCGGCACGAGCGGTATGAAAGCGGCGTTGAACGGCGTGATCAACTGCAGCGTGCTGGACGGCTGGTGGAAGGAAGGGTATAACGGCGCGAACGGCTGGGGGATCGCGCCCCTGCCGCCCGCGACCGACCATCACACGCAGGACGCGCACGACGCCGAGGAGCTCTACCGCCTGCTTGAAGAAGAAGTGGTCCCGCTTTACTATCAGCGCGACCTCGACGGCACGCCGCGAGGCTGGCTCCAAATGGTGAAGGAATGTATCCGGACCGTCCCGCCGCAGTTCTGCACGACCCGCATGGTCAAAAACTACGTGGATCAGATGTACATGAGCGCGTCCACCCGCACGCCGTCCTCATGGTGAGGCGCGCGCGCCTCGCGCCGGCGTTCGCCCTCGCGCTGGCGCTGACGGCCGCGACCGCGTCAGCCGCGCCGGCGCCGGATAAAGACCTCGCGGCCCTCTTCAAATCCGGCGATTACCCGGCCGTCGTTCAGCGGTTTCAATCGCTGCCGGCCGACGCCGCGCCCTCGAAAGACACGCTGCGCCTGGCGTTCTTGAGCTTCATCAAATTGGGCCGCGGCGACGACGCCCTGAAACTCTATCCCCGATTGAAAGGCGAGAACCAACCGGACGATCCGGCGCTGCTGCGTCCGCTCGCCCTGAGCCTCATCACCGGCCGCGTCCGCGACCCGAAAGAGCACGTGCGGATCGCCGCCTATACCGCGCTCGCCGAGTTGGGACTCCCGGACACCGGATCGGTCTTGGAAGACGGCCTGTTGGATGCCTCGGTCCTCGTGCGCGCCCGCGCGGCGGAAGCGATCGGCAAGGCCGGGCTCGCAGCCAATTCGGGCGCGCTGCGGCGGGCGATCAACGACGAGGCCCCGGGCGTCCGAATCGCCGCGATCAACGCGTTGGGCGACGCCAAGGTCACGGACGTGAAGCCGCGTCTGATCGAAATCGGGCGGACGGAAGAAGGACCGGAAGCGATCTTCGCCTACGCCGCCCTCTATAAGATGGGCCAGTCCGACATGATCGTGGACATCACGAACGCCGCCACGCTGCCGGACGCGGAAGTCCGCATGGCTGCGCTCGGCGTGCTGGGCCGGCTCAAACGCTCCGCGAGCCTCGCCGTCCTCAGCCAGGCCGTGTACGATCCCAACCCCTCGGTCCGGGCCTTTGCGGCGGGCGCGCTCGGCGAGTTCGGCTCGGCCGACGGCCTGGCGCCGTTGACGCATGCGATCGGCGACGAGATGGCGATGGTCCGGGGCGTGGCGGCCGGCAGCCTGGGGAAACTCGGGCTGAAAGACAGCCGCCCCCTGCTCCAGGCCTTGACCCGCGATCCCAGCCTGCACGTGCGCGCCGCGGCCGCGGAGAGCCTGCTGAAAATCGGCGATACGTCGGCTTTGCTGTTGGCGGCCGATCTGGCGAGAAATCCCGACCCGTCGATCCGCGCCTCCGCCGCCCAGACCCTGAGCGCGACCGCCGACACACAATCGATCTCGGTCCTGCAGGCTCTCCTCCAGGATCAACAACCGCTGCCGCGCCTCATGGCGGCGAAAGCCTTGGGACGCGTCTCGGGTCCGGTGATTCCCCTGCTCTTGAAAGGCCTCCAGGACTCGGACGACGCGGTGCGCATCGCTTCCGCCGCCAGTCTGTTGCAACACACCGGACGGCCGGCGCGCCCGGCCCGCAAGTCATAGGACCGCCATGCTGAAATTTCTCGGAGTGCTCGTGCTCATCGCCGCGTCGTTCGGAGCCGGCTACTATTTCGGCCAGCGTCCGGTCGGCACCCTGCAGCAGACCGTCGCCGACCTGCAGCGCTCGATCAAAGACCTCTCCCGCAACGTGCTGGACACCACGATGGGCATCGAACGGGACCTCCGGCGACGCCAGGCGCTGGTCGATGCGAAGTCCCGCCTGGTGCAGGCCAAGGCCCATCTGTTCGATCGAAACTACGGCGATGCAGCCAAAGAGTTGGGCGAGGCCGTCACGACGCTGGACGGGGTGTCGAAGAATCCGAAAGAGGACGCGGGCGGCGAGGCCGTCCGTCAACTGGCGGGCACGTTGCGGGAAATTCGCCTGGAAATCGCGATGGGGAAACCGGTCTCGATGAAACGGCTGGACGAAATTCAGCTGAATATGGACAAGCAGCTGAACAAGTAGCTAAGCGTTGGCCGGCGCCGAGACCGGCGTCTTCTTCCACTTCGCCAGAATCCGCTCGACGCGCATCTTCACGACCATATCCGGGTCCTTGAGCAGCGGCTTGATCGCGTCCCGGCCCCGTTCGTCGCCGATCGACTCCAGCGCCGCCGCGGCGGTGAGCCGCGTGAACCAGTCCTTGTCCTGCAGCATGGCGATCAACGGATCGATCGCCTCGCCGGCCTTGATGCGGCCCAATCCGAGGACGGCGCTCTTGCGGACGTTCTCGTCCTTGTCCTTCAGGGCCGCGATCAGTCTCGGCACAGACGGCTCGCCGAGTTCGACGAGCGCGTTGATCGCATCGTCCTTGAATTCGTCGTTCTTCAGTTGCTGCATCAGCGGGTCGAGCACCCGCTCGTCGCGGATCTTGCCGAGCGCCCCGATGGCGTACTTGCGGACGTCCCAGTCGCGCAACAACTTGATCAGCGTGTCGACGGCCGGCGAGCCGACGTGACCGAGCGCTTCGATGGCGACTTCGCGGACTTGCCAATCGCCGTCGCGCAGCGCCTTGGCCAGAGGAGCCACGCACCGTTCATCCGCCATCTCGCCCAGGGTGATGACCGCCTCGCGGCGCACGACCCAGTCGGGATCGTTGAGGAGATCGATCTGAATGTCGATCTCGTCCTTGACCTGTTCCTCTTCGAGGGCCACCGTTTCCGCGACCTCGGCCGGAGCGTCCGGCGCGGGGGCGGCGGTGAGGGCGAGGTCTTCGGCCACTTTGTCGGTCAGCTCATCGCTGGGAGCAAGCTCGGCGGACGGTTCGTTGCGTTCCTGTTCCATGGTCAATCCTACGACGACGCAGATGGTGATGGGTCTAGGCGGAAGCCGGAGCCGCTTCGCCCTTGCTGCCGGCCGCGTGTTTCTTTCTGAGCGCCAACGAACGCCGGCGGCGCTGCTCCCGCTTCAGCCGCTTGCGTAGCGCGCGGAGCTTGGCATCGCCGTTGGCGGCGCCCTTGCCGCTGAGTTTCTTCTTCAACTTGGTTTCTTCCGATTCCCCTGACGCCTTCTTCGCCATACCCTCAGACTCCTCCTGGTCGAATCGATGACGGGCGGTACCCACCCGCAAATTTGGACTGCTCAGTGTAGAGGAGAGGTTCCGGTACTGTCAACCGCGCGGGACCTCGGCACCTAGCCGATGATGAGCGCCACGTTTTCGGTATGGGCGGTATGATCGGCGGCCAGCAGCGCGGGGACCCGCCGGAGCCGCCGCTGGAGCAGAACGTCCGTCGGGACCATCCGATGGGTCTGCGCGACCGAGGAGCCGGGCACAGTCAACCGCGCGGCCGGTACCAGTCGCAACTCGACCTGATCCAGCCGATGGATGCCCAGGAGAGGGGATTCGTTGGAGACGGTCTCCTCCGCGGCCAACATGAAGTCGGGCCGGTGATCCCCGATGACTTCGAGTTGGATGACCGACAGACCGTGCTGCATCATGCCCAGCCGGTCAGCTGCCGCCTGAGACAGGTCCAGGATCCGCCCGTTCACATAAGGACCCCGGTCGTTGATCCGCACCCGCACGTGCTTGCCGTTCGTCAGATTGACCACCCGGACGATGCTCCCCAGCGGAAGGGTTCGGTGGGCGGCGGTCAGAGCCCGCATATCGAAGAGCTCGCCGTTGGCCGCCTGCTTCCCGTGGAACTGTTCCCCGTACCACGAGGCGATCCCCCGGTCCTTGATGCCGACGTCGAGCCCGGTCTCCCCCTTGGGAACCCACGAGCAGGCGCCCAATAACAGGCAGGCCGCTCCCAACACGAGAGCGAAGGCCTGTTGTGAATGCTGGTGCTTCTGCTGGTTCATAGTCGCTTCAATCCTCCGCGTGTAGGCCAGGATGTCTCTGACATGTGCAAGCCTACGGGAGGCGCCCGCGCCCAACAATACCGACTGAGTACCCCTCGTCCCTACCTCCGTAGGGAGGGGAAACCAGTCCCAGTCCTATGGCGTGGTACAAGAATGAACAAAGATGGCGTTAGGTTCGGGCTATATATATGGAGGAGCGGAAGCGAGTCAACCCTGAGAGGAGACCCGAGTAGGGGGAGGACGGGAACTCTCTGGGCGGGAAGCCGGAATCATCCCGACTCCCCGCCGCCACGTAAACCTTAACGAAATCGCAAGGCTGCGCCGTCGAACTTGGTCTGACCGACGAACTTCTCAAAGTTCTTTTCCAGCACCTCGCTTAAAATTTCTTCTCCATCCTCCGGACCGTACCAAAATACCGTATAGGTGCCGGTATGAGCCGTCGTGCTTGTGATCGAACTGCCGTCGGCTTTATTCGCCGCCTGGATGACCACCTTGTTCTTCGCCGTAATGTCGGTCGATCCCATCGCCCCGTGGGCATCGGCCGACAGATCTTGAATCTTCCCCGAGATCACGACATCGGCTCCGCCCAACTCACCGGGCGTGGCGGCATAGTGCGCTTGCCACCCCTTTCGGGACAGGTACTCCGCCAATGCCTTGGCCGCCGCCTCCCCCACCGTCCCGTTCTTGACGGTGTATGGCTCCTCGGTCCCCCAGAAGGAATGACGGGTTCCGAGCTTGGTCCGGTCGGCTCGGTCATCCTGGAACGGGGTGACCGCCACCTTCACCGCGCTGTGGGCCTGTGCGGTTATCGGGGTCGCCGACGGCTTGATGCCCACTGTGATCGGCACCGCATCCCCTTTGGTTGCACACCCGCTCAACAGGGCCGCGCTTCCCGCTACGATCAGTCCCAGCGCAAGATGTTTCACAAGACGCCTCCTTCACATGAGTGAGTACATGAACGACGAGATACAGTTTGATTCCACCGGCCGATGCGCGAAAAACTCTAGCAGGTCACTCCCCGGCTGTAAAGGTTGGCGCGGCCGTGGGAGCAGACTGCGACAGCCCCGTGCATATTGACTGACTCGGACGGACTCAGTAAGATCCGTGCGGTGTGGACAGGGGTCGTGCGAAATACGTGAACCGCCAGATTCCTCGCGAGTGATCGCTCCGACATCACATCCATGATTGAAGTCCAGAACATTACCAAACGGTACGGGAGCCTTACGGCCATCGACCGGGTCACCTTCTCGGTGGCCAAGGGTGAGGTGTTGGCCTTCCTCGGTCCCAACGGAGCCGGGAAGACGACCACGATGCGGATCCTCACGTGCTTCATGCCGGCCACCGAGGGTACGGCCAAAGTAGCGGGGTTCGATTGCGCCGATCAGCCGCTCGAGGTCAAGCGCCGGATCGGCTATCTCCCGGAGACCCCGCCGGTTTACCAGGAATTGACCGTTACGGAATACTTGAACTTCGTCGGGAATCTCCGTGGGATGGGCGGAAAGAATCTCTCGACCGCGATGGACCAAACCATTGAGAAACTGGCCCTCGGCCCGGTCCGCCACCGCCTGATCGGCAACCTCTCGCGCGGCTACCGCCAGCGGGTCGGCCTCGCCCAAGCGCTACTGCATGATCCGCCGGTCCTGATCCTGGACGAACCGACCGTCGGGCTCGACCCCAAACAGATCATCGAGATTCGCGAACTCATTAAGAGCCTGGCCGGGTCACACTCGGTCATCTTGAGCACCCATATCCTGCCGGAAGCCACGGCCGTCTGCCAGCGCGTCGTTATCATCAGCGGCGGACGGATCGTCGCGGAAGACACCCCGGATCAGCTCTCGGCCCGCCTGCGGCATTCGGAAAAAATCTCCGTCACCCTCAAGCAGGCGCCCGACCAGGCCTTGGCGAAGTTGCAGACCATCCCCGGCATCCTGAACGTGTTTCCCGGCCAGACGGCCGGCACCTTTTTGCTGGAATGCGCCCTGGGCGAGGACCGGCGGGACGAGATCGCCCGGTTCATTATCGCCCACAACTGGGGGCTGCTGGAACTGCGGACGATTTCGATGACGTTGGAGGATGTGTTCCTCCAGCTGACCCGGCATGAAGAAGGCGTCCCGGCGCAGAGCGAAGCGGTCGGCGCCGTCGAGGAGGCTGCGTCATGACGCCGGTGCAAGCCGTCATCGCCAAGGAACTCCGCGGCTACTTCGTCTCGCCGATCGTCTACGTGGTCGGCGCGGTCTTCCTGCTGATCTTCGGGTTTTTGTCGTATCTCTACGTCGTGTATGCCGGTTATCAGGCGATCCAGATCATGCAGATGCAGGGGGGCCAGGCCCAGTTGAACCTGAACGACTTGGTCTTCCGCAACCTCTTCGCCAGCATGCGCTTCGTGCTGCTCATCATTCTGCCGATCCTGACCATGCGGCTGTTCGCCGAGGAACGGAAGCTCAAGACGTTCGAATTTCTCATGACCTCGCCGATCGGTATCAACGAAATCGTGGCCGGCAAGTTCGTCAGCGTCTTCCTCGTCTTCCTCGGCCTGCTGGGCCTGACGGGCCTGGTCCCGGCGGTGTTGATGCTGTTCAGCGACTTCGATTGGAATCCGGTCTGGACCGGGTATCTCGCCATGGCCCTGCTCGGCGCGCTCTTCCTGTCCGTCGGGCTGCTTGCCTCTGCCATGACGGAGAACCAGATCGTTGCCGCCTTCCTGAGCTTCGGTATTCTGCTGTTGATCTGGTTGGTGTCCGGCCTCGGCGCGCTGCTGGGCGATACGACGTTGGGGCAGATCATCTCGTACGTCTCGTTCATGGAACATTACGATCGGTTGGTTCGCGGGCTGGTCGACACCAAGGATCTGGTCTACTTTTTCAGCAGCCTCGTACTCATGTTGTTCCTCACCCACCGGGTGGTGGAATCGTCGCGGTGGAAATGAGCCTGAAAACACTCCCGCTCGGCATCATCGGAACCGTCCTCGGCGTCGCCGGCCTGATCGGCTACAGCCTGCGACCGGATCTGCTCTGGGCCGTCACGGCGGCGGAAGGGCTGGCGCTGCTCTGCCTGATCCTGTTCTTCGTCCTGCACTTCGAGACGGTCAAGGCCTTCTCCTCGCGGCGTTCGACCCAGATGGGCTTGAACAGCCTCCTGATGGTCCTGCTGTTCACGGCCATTCTCATCATCGTGAACTTCCTGGCGGCGCGGCATTCGATCCGCTGGGATCTGTCCGAAAACCAGAACTTCACCCTGGCGCCGCAGACCCACCGGGTCTTGCGCAACCTGCCGCACGACGTGAAGGTCACGGTCTTTACCCGCGAAAAGGACCCCGGCTACCAGGCCTATAAGGAACGGCTGGAGAGTTACCGCCAGGCCTCGAACAAGTTGGCCGTGGAATTCGTCGATCCCGAGCGGCAGCCGAAGGTCGCGCAGAACTACGGCATCTTCCGCACCGACACCGCCATCTTCGAGAGCAACGGCCAGACCATCCGGGTGACGAATCCGTCCGAAGTCGAGCTGACCGGAGCCTTGATCCGGATTTCCAAGGACGCCAAGAAGCGCATCGTCTTCCTCGAAGGCCACAGCGAGCGCAGCCTGGAAGACAAGGAACGGAACGGGCTGTCGAACGCTAAAGAAGCCCTGACCAAGCAGGGCTACGAGATCGGGACCGTTTCCCTCCTGGCGGAACCCGCGGTGCCGGACAACACCGCCGTGCTCGTCGTGGCCGGCCCTCAACGCCAGGTGACGAAAGAGGAGCGGGACCGGATTCAAGCCTATGTCGATAAGGGCGGGCACCTCTTGCTGATGGTGGACCCCGACACGCAGACGGAACTGGACCCCCTGCTCGCGCATTACGGGTTGGGCCTGGGCTCCGGCGTGCTGGTCGATCTGCAAGACCGGCTGGCGCAGGGCGACTTGACGGCCTTGCTGGTCCGCACCTTCACCGAGCACGAGATTACCCAGGACCTGAACGCAGCCGTGCTCTTCCCGCTGGCGCGCCATGTCACCTTCGACGAGCAAGCCGGCAAGAACTGGGATTACGTTCCGCTGGCCAGAACGTCGGCGAACAGCTGGGCCGAGACCAATCTCCAGGGCCGCGTCGTGAGCCTGAACGAAAAAGAAGACATCAAGGGCCCGCTCCCCATGGCCGCCGCGCTGGCTCCCAAGAATCCGCCGGAAGAAGGCAAACCCTGGCCGGCGATCGTCGTGGTGGGCAACTCGACGTTCGCGACCAATTCGTTCTTCAATTTTCCCGGCAACAGCGACTTCTTCCTCCATGCCGCCGGGTGGCTCGCGGAAGAACGCGACCTCATTTCAATCGCGCCGAAAGAACCGGCGCTGCGGCCGTTCATACCGAACCCGACGCAGGAACGCACGCTCCTGTACGTCCAAGTGCTCTTCCTCCCGATCATGACGTTCCTCACCGGCATCATGGTGTGGAGAAAACGCCGCCGCCTGTAACGCTATGCGCTATCGGACCACGCTGCTACTGCTGGTGATTCTGGCTGGCCTGGGGGCCTACCTCTATTGGGTCGAGCTGCCCGCCAAACAGACGGAGGAAAAGCAGGCCGTCGAAGAAAAGACGCTGCTCGGCTTTCCGGAATCCGAGATCACTCTGCTCACCGTCTCGACACCGCAGGGCAACGTGGAGATGAAGAAAAAGGAGTCCGGCGGCTGGGCCATCACCGCCCCGCTCCAGACCGACGCCGATACGCGCGAAGTTCACGCGATGATCCGCGCCCTCGTCACCGGCAAGATTCTCCGGACGGTCGAGGAAAAGCCAGCGGCATTGGCGCCGTTCGGGTTGGAGCAGCCGGTCACCACCGTCACCGTTGGCACCCCGACCCAGCAGGAAACGCTGGCCATCGGCGACAACGGCCCGTTGTCGTCGACGCTCTACGTCCTGCGCCGGTCGTCTCAGAGCGTAGTGCTCACCGACCTCACGACGAAAAGCTTCGTCAACAAGACGCTCCTGACGTTCCGCCGCAAGGACCTGCTGCAGTTCGTCCAGGCCGACCTCGATCGTCTGCGGCTCACCTACCCGACGACGGAGATCGTGCTCTACAACATGACCAAGACTAAGCCGAAGCCGACGTGGAAGATCCGCTACCCGATCGAAGCCGAAGCGGACCAAACGGAAGTGCGGTCGCTGCTGTTCAAGCTGGAAGATTTGAAGGCCATCGGCATCATCGATCCGGGCCCCGAACATGCCGCCGTCGCCAAGACCCTGACGGCGCCGAAGCTGAAAATCACGCTCCACACGACCGATGGGGACCAAACCGTGAAGCTGTATCAGCCGGACCCGGAGAGCGGCGAGGCCTTTGCCGAAACCAGACCCGACGCCCCGCTCTACCGGATCAACCCGCTGATTATCAAGGATCTGACCCGCGAGTTGTTCACCTTGCAAGACAAGCGCTTACTCGGCGTGGACTACACCGACATCGCCATCCTCTCGGTCAAAACGCGGGACAAGCAATACGTCCTGATCAATCAGAACGGCGAATGGGTACTGGAGGATCAGCCGACGGAGAAGCTGAGTCAGGAAGCCGCGGATCTGTTCGTGAGTCGCGTGGCGAATCTGCCGGCCGAGGAACGGGTCACCAAACAAGCCGCCCCGCTGGCCCCGTATGGGCTCGTCGCCCCGGCGGCTGAATTCATCGCGACGGGGCGAGACGGCAAAGTCGCCGGCAGACTGATGCTCGGGAACCTAGCCGGCAATCTGATCTATGCCGTCGGCGACCGACTGCAGGGGGTCTTCCAGACTCGCCCGGATATCCTGAACCAGATCCCGAACAAAACCGACCTGCTGGCGAAACAGCCGGGTAAAGACCAGCCCGCGCCCTAGCCCCCGCAATTCCATCACCTGTCGTTCGTCGACTGCAAGAATCCCCCTACAACAGCTCCTCTCGCCAATCTGGCAGTTGCCTTCGCCGATTGGCTGGGACTATATTCCCAACATGCCGAAATCGAAGTCCCAGCGCCCCTTAGCCGACGCGACGCTGCAGCTGCTTCGGCCGCTCGTCAGAATTCTCCTCCGGAACAACGTCCCTCACCAAGCGCTCGCAGAGTGGGCCAAACAAGCGTATATCGAAGTCGCCGACAAGGAGTTCGGTCTGGATGGCAAAAAGCAAACCGTTTCCCGCATCGCAATTCTGACCGGACTCACTCGCAAAGAAGTTCAACGGCTGCTGCATCAGCCTGACAAATCGGCGCTCCCCTCGGGCGAGGAATACCACCGCGCAGCTCGGGTCATCACGGGGTGGGTCCGGGATCCCGATTTCGGCGACGGCAAGGGACACCCTCACCCGCTTCGAATGGAGGCCAAGGGCGCCTCGTTCACCGACCTCGTCAAACGGTACAGCGGCGACATGCCGGTACGGGCCATGCTGGATGAACTGCTCCGCGTCGGCGCCGTGAAACAACTGAAAGACGGCCGGATCTGCCTCCTGACACGGGCCTATGTTCCGCAGAAAGGCTCGGCCGAAAAACTGCACATTCTGGGAAGCGATACCGCCGATCTCATCGCCACCATCGACCATAATCTCTATGGCGCGCCCGCCAAGCCGCGATTCCAGCGCAAGGTGATGTACGACAACATCCCGCTCGAAGCCGCGAAGGATTTTCAGGTCCTTGTCTCGGCGCAGAGTCAGGAGTTACTCGAATCGCTCGATCGCTGGCTCGCCCAACGGGACCGCGATGTGAACCCCGCGGCAAAAGGAACCGGCCGGGTCCGTCTAGGGGTAGGCCTGTACCACTTCGAAGAACGGCTCGACAAAGAATCCTAGGGCACATTCATTGCTCTAATATTCAGGGACGCATGGACAACCGAACGCCCCATATTGTTGCTGTCTTGGCCAGCCTCGTTCTGGCCGCGGCATCGTGCAGCCCGCCCTCCCCTTCCCCTCAAGCAGGCGGCGGCATCGGTGGGACCGGCTCCGTGGCGACCGTGGCATCCGGACCGGTGACCAAGTTCGGAAGCGTTTTCGTCTCCGGCACCGAGTACGATAACAGCCAGACGTTGTACTGCATCGACGAGGAGCCCTGCACGAACACGAATACCCTGAAGCTGGGAATGATCGTCCTTGTGAACGGCACCGCGTCCGAGACCTACGGAACCAATCAGGTGGGAGGTCGGACCGCGGAAAAGATCTCTTATGAAGAAACTGTCGAAGGAGAAGTGCAAACCGTCGCCGCCGACGGACTGAGCTTCGGCGTGCTTGGCCAGGTGGTACACATCGACCAACGCACGCAGTTTGACGCCGGCGTGACTATCGGCCCATCGCTGGTCGGCAGCGTCGTCGAAGTCAGCGGATTCGTCGTGGGAGACGGCCATATTCTCGCCACCTTCATCGGACTTCAGACCGGCACACCGCACTACGAGATACAAGGCCCCATCAAGAATCACGACGTGGCGAAACGGCAATTTTTGATCGGCACTCTCGTCGTAGAGTACCCCGCCACGGCGGACATCACTCAGATGCCGCCGTTGTCTTCTTCCCACCCCACATGGGACGGACTCCTAGTCCACGTCCGCGGTAATCAGTGGAATCCGGGCGGCTCCGGTTCTTCCGGCACGAGGCTGACCGCGGATCGGATCAAACCGCAAACGCTCGGCGTGTCCGACATCGAGGACGCAGAAGTAGAAGGGTTTATCACGGGTGTCCTGGGACGGGGTGATGTTCTGATCGGCAATCAACACGTCACGACCTCCGCCTCGACGCAATTCGAAGGGGGCACGATCGACAACCTGATCCTGGATGCCCACGTGGAGATTCACGGCAGGATCGCCAACGGCATCCTGGAGGCCGAGTCGATCACATTCGACGGAATGTTCGAGATCGAATCAAACGTGGCGGCGCTGAATGCCGGCGCACGAAGCCTGACGCTGGTCGGACTGACAGGAATGACCCTCCATGTCGACAGCAACACGGCAATCGACGGGGAAGGGAACTTACGCCGCTTCGAGGATATCACGGTCGGCGACCATCTGAAGATCCACGGGCGCCCGAGCGGAAATGCCGGTGTACTGGCGACCGAACTAGAGCGCAGCGATCCCGGCTCGAAGGTCAAACTGCACGGACCGGTCCAATCCATCCTCGGATCGGTACTCACCATCGCCGGCAGCACAATCGACACCGCGGCCATCCAGGACAACCGCTTTACCCGTAGCGACGGAACGATCATCGGACGATCCGGATTCTTTCAAGCGCTAGCGAATGATCGTAAAGTCACCGTGATCGGAACTGCTGCAGGCAGCGTGGTCTCGTGGACCTCGGTACGATTGTCCGGCGGGGAATAGTCCGCTACCGGGCGACGGCCTGGCCGTAGTAGGTATCGACCAGCACACCCATCTCTTTGAGCATCGGGGTCGGAAGCGTCCCCCCGGCGCAGACAATCACGATGTCGTTTTTGAGCTGCCCTCGCCGCCCCTTCTGTTCGAGCACGACCGCGTCGGGAGATATTTCTTTGACTTCGCAATGCAGCGCCACCTTGAGCCGCCCGGTTTCAACCGCCCGCTTTAGTCCCTGACGGTTCTTTTCCTTCGGGCGCGTGAAAATCTCATCGCCGCGACAGGACAGCGTCACCGTAGTCCCGCGCTCGGCGGCAATTGCGAGCGCCGCTTCGGCCGCGCTGTCTCCCCCGCCGACGACGAGCACGTGTAATCCGCGATATTGTTCCGCATCGATCAACGAATAGACGACCTTGGGCAATTCTTCGCCCGGCACGCCGAGCTTTCTCGGTGTCCCGCGCCGTCCGATCGCCAACAGCACATTCGCGGCCCGATATTCCGCCTTCGAGGTTTTCACGAGAAAGCCCGCACCCGCCTTCTTGATCGCCTCCATGCGCTCCAAGAAGTTGATCTTCAAGCCGGTCTTCTTGATCACACCCTGCCAGAACTCCAAGAGCTCTTCCTTGCTGATTTCATACCGATCGAACTTGCCGATGATCGGCAGCTTCATCGGAGCGGTCATCGCCAGCTTGCGGCGGGGGAAATGGTAGACGCAGCCGCCCAGACTCGGCTCCTGCTCAATCGTGACGAACCGCAATCCGGCCTCTTTCGCGGCAAGAGACGCCGATAAGCCGGCCGGCCCGGCGCCGACGATCACGACGTCCAGATCCGCCGCGTGGCCTTTCTTCTTGGCAATGTTCTGGATGGCCCGCTGACCTTGATCCACGCCTTTCCGAATGAGCCCCATGCCGCCCAGTTCACCCGCGATGAAAATACCGGGCACGTTCGTCTCGAAGGTCGGCTTGACCTGGGGAATGTCGATCCCGCGTTTTTCCGTCCCGAACACCAACGAAATCGCTTCGACGGGGCAGGCCGTCTCGCAAGCCCCATGGCCGATGCAGTGATCCGGCTGCACCAACACGGCCTTGCCCCGGACGATGCCCAAGGCGTGCTCGGGACAAGCCTTCACACAGGCGCCGGAACCGATGCATTTATTGGTGTCGATGACCGGGTGCAGCGTCACCGGTTCCGTGACGCCCGACTTCTTCGTTTCCTCGAAGCGTTCCCGATAGACGATTTCCCGCTTCGCATGGCGGCGTAGATACAACGCAAACCCCATCAGCAAGGGAATGAGATAGAGCCACCCGATCGATAAGAAGGACATAATCTGACCTCACGCTACGGCAGGACGCGATCGATCACGACCGCCAGCCGATCCGCGCCCGGCTTCACGGGTTGACTCTTGCCTTCCAAGTCGCCGCTCTTGGGCATCGCCTCGCCGGACTTGGATACACGCGCCACGATGACCACCGTACCCGCCTCGGAGAGTTTCCGGGCCGGCATCGGACTGTTCGTATCGTCGAGCCGGAAGGTATACGGGAGGTTTTTCATCGCAGCCCGCACAATGGCAACCGGCATGGGCGGACCATCTACCGCCCGAGCGAACACGAAGAGCGTATCGGTCGGGGACCCTTTACCCGCGAGGCCGGGAGACAGCGTCACGGTCCCCGTGATGGCCGCGTTGGCATTCGCCGGCGGCCCCGACACCCGGGAGGCGGTCGAGGCGGGCCCGCTTGCCAGCTCCCCCGCCAGACTCTTGGCTTCGGCAATCCCCGCCACGAGTTCCTGCCGGAATTCATTGTCGACGTCCGGTGGGAAATTCGCCATCGCCGTTTCCCATTGCCGCGCGGCCTGCTTGTACTCTTTCCGGTCGAACGAGATCGTCCCCGCCAGCATGAGGGCCTTCACATTGTTCGGATCGATTTTCAGCGCCTGTTTGATCAACTGCTCCGGCTTCCCATCCAACTTACGTCCCTGCATGACGCCGAGTGCGTCGGCATAATCGGCCAACACCTGGGGATCGTCGGGAAGCAGCGCCAGCGCCTTCTCATAGAAAGCCACGGCCTCGGCATGCCGCCCCAATTCGACATAAGAACGGGCGAGCAAGGCCCACCCCACGCCGTCGCCGGGATTTTTCTCCAGCCGTTGTTTCAATTTTTCCGAGAGGGCTTCCAGCCCCTCCGAGGTCTCGTGACCGGCGTCAGCGCTCGCCCCCGACGATGCCTGAACCGGGACTTGCGTAATTGCGGCGGGATTTCCGTACTTCCAGTACAGCAATCCGCTGGCGGTAGGAAGCAGCACCGCAATGACGACCGCCACCACGCGACGATCGACGGACCGAATCCGTACCGTGGAAGCCGCGTCGCCGGGACTCGTTTCTTGAAGCAGCCGGCGCTCCAACTCGGCCTTGGACTGGCGGTACTGCTCGTCCGTCACCACGGCGTTCTTCAGATCCGCATCCAGCTCCGCAAACTGCTGACGGTAGACCGACAACCGCTTCTCCGTCTCTTCCTGATCCAACGCCGATTGGCGCTTGAGCAGCGGCCACACCAACACACCCAGGACGGCCAGGGTCAGGCCCCAGGCGAGAAACCAAAAGAGCAGCATCATGACCTGGGCCCTCCCTGCGACAACAGACGCGCCAGTCGTTGCCGATCTTCATCCGTCATCGGCGTGTCATCAGGCTGTGGACGGCGGCGGATGAGCGTGCGAATCAGCATGAACGTTCCGCCCCCCAAGAGGAGAAAAGGCCCGATCCACAGAAGCGTCGTGGTCATCCTCCACGGCGGTCGATACAGGACAAAATCTCCGTACCGTTCGACCAGGAAGTCGATGATCTGTTGATCCGACATCCCCTTCGCGATCATCTCGCGCACCTCGCGGCGAAGATCTTCCGCCAGCGGCGCGTTGGAATCCGCGAGGGTCTGGTTCTGGCACACAAGGCAGCGCAATTCGACCGCGAGATGCTTGAGCCGCGCCTCCGCGGCGGGATCCGTCGCCAACGGCTGCGCCTCCCCCGCAAAGACCGGCGTCGCCCACAACATCAGCAGAAGCAGCAACCGCCTCATTTGGCCTGTAACTCCTTCACGAGCGGCATGATCGTCTTGGCCACCGCCTCGTCGTCGAGCGGGCCGATGTGCTTGTAGCGGATGACCCCCTGTTTATCGATGACGTAGGTTTCGGGGACCCCGTACACCCCGTAGTCGATGCCGGTCCGCCCCGCCTCATCCACCGCCGTCAACGGATAGGGATTGCCATGCCGACGCAACCAGGTCAGCGCCTCGTCGCGCGTATCTTTGTAGTCCATGCCGTAAATCGGGACGGCTCCCGCCTGCGCCACGCGCATGAGCACCGGATGTTCCTCACGGCAGCCGCTGCACCAGGAGGCCCAGACGTTCAGCAGCCACACCTGGCCCGCCAGATCGGACGGAGACAACGTCTTGGTCTGGTCGTGCAACTGCGGCAAGGTAAACGGCGGAGCCGGCTTCCCCACCAGCGGCGACGGCACTTCGCGCGGGTTCAGGGTCAGGCCGACGGCGAGAAATCCCACGAGCACGAGGAACACACCGAGCGGCAGCAGGAAGCGTTTCATGCCACACGCTGGTCGAGCGGCCGCAGCGCACCCGGCTCCTCTTGTCGGTCCCGCCGGGCCAGCCGATAGCGACGATCGCTGATCGCCAGGACCCCGCCCAACGCCATGATGAGACACCCGCCCCAGATCCAATCGATGAACGGCTTGTGATAGAGCCGCACGCTCCACGCTCCGTTTTCCAAGGGCTCCCCCAACGACACGTAGAGATCGCGCAGCCAGCCCGTATCGATCGCCGCCTCCGTCATCGTCTGACGCTGCACCTGGTAGACGCGTTTCTCCGGATACATGACCGCCACCTCGCGGCCGTTTTGGGTAACGCGGAAGGTCCCTCGCCCCGCCAGATAATTGGGACCGTTCAATTGCTTCACGCCGTCGAAGTGAAACGTATAGCCGCCGATCGTGGCGGTATCACCCACATTCATGCGCACGTCCTGCTCCACCTCGAACCCCTTGACCATCGTCACGCCGACGATGAAGACCGCGATACCGCAATGGGCGATGATCATGCCCCAATAGGCCCGCGGCAGCGCCGCCAGGCGGGCGACTATCGTCCCATCGCCGAGCGAACGGATCCGGTCCCGGATGTTGACCACGGTGGTCGTCGCGACCCACAACGCCAACAGGAGCCCCAGGCTGATCATGGGAGTCCAGGTGCCGAGCACGAAGGGCAGCGCGACCGCCGTGACGAGACTGACCCCGAAGGCCCATCGTAGTTTCACCGCGAGATCGGGCAGCGCCGCGTGCTTCCATTGGGCGATCGGCCCGATTCCCATCAAGAAGATCGCCGGAGTCATGAGCGGAACGAAGACGGTATCGAAATAGGGCGGCCCCACCGAGATCTTGCCGAGGCCGAGGGCGTCGAGGAACAGGGGGTACAACGTCCCAAGCAGGACGGACGCCATGGCCACCACCAGCAACACGTTATTCACCAACAGCATCGACTCCCGCGAGACGAGCGCAAACGCTCCGCCGACACCGACGCATGGGGCGCGCCAGGCGTAGAGAAGCAACGATCCGCCGATGACGACCGCCAGAAAGGCGAGAATGAACAGCCCGCGCCGCGGGTCCGTGGCGAACGCATGGACGGAAGTAAGCACGCCCGACCGGACCAGGAAGGTCCCCAGCAGGCTGAGCGAGAAGGCTAGAATGGCGAGCAACACCGTCCACACTTTGAATCCGCCCCGCTTGTCGGTCACGGCGAGCGAATGCATCAGCGCCGTCCCGGCGAGCCAGGGCATGAATGAGGCATTTTCCACCGGATCCCAGAACCACCACCCGCCCCACCCGAGTTCGTAATAGGCCCAGCCGCTGCCGAGCGCGATTCCGACTGTGAGAAAGCACCACGCCACCGTGGTCCAGGGACGCGACCAGCGGGCCCAAGCCGCATCGAGATTGCCGCCGAGCAGCGCCGCAATCGCGAATGCGAATGCGACGGAAAAGCCGACATAGCCCATGTAGAGCATCGGCGGGTGCATCACCATACCGGGATCCTGGAGCAACGGATTGAGGTCGCGACCGTCCGGCGCGGCGGGAATCAACCGCTCGAACGGGTTTGACACAGTCAACATGAAGAGCAGAAATCCCATGCTGACCAGCCCCATCACACCGAGAATACGCGCACGCATGGTTTCCGGAAGATGACGGGAGAACAGCGTGACCGCCACCATCCAGAGCGTGAGAATAAAGGTCCAGAGCAGCAGCGATCCCTCGTGTGCGCCCCAGAGGGCGGCCAGCCGGTAATGAAGTGGAAGTTTCGAGTTGGCGTTGGCCGCCACATAGAGAACCGAAAAATCCTTCTGCGCGAAGGCATACGCCAGAGAGCAGAAGGCGATGAGGACCAGCACGAACTGCGTCCGGGCCGCGGGCTTCGCCACCGCCATCAGGGACCCGCTCCGCACCGCCGCGCCGTAAAGCGGTACAAGGCCCTGCACGACGGCGACACAGAGCGCCAGGATGAGCGCGAAATGGCCGATTTCAGGGATCACGGGCTGACTCCTCCGGACGGATTCCCCGGTGTCTTTGTGTTCGGTCCGCCGGCGCCCTTGGCTTTGGCCAACGCCTCGGCGGCCTCCGGCGGCATGTAGTTTTCATCGTGCTTGGCCAACACCTCGCTGGCCACGAACGTGCCGTCGGATCCCAACCGCCCTTGCGCCACCGCGCCTTTCCCTTCTTTGAAGAGATCCGGCAGGATGCCCTTGAACGTGACAGGAATCCGTTGGGCGGTGTCGGTCACCACGAAATGTACCGTCAACCCGTCCCCCTCCCGCTGAAGCGTGCCGGCCTCCACCAACCCGCCGATGCGAAAACTCTTCCCTTTGGGCGCTTCGCCGTTCACGACTTGGGTCGGCGTGAAGAAAAAGACCAGATTGCTCTGAAACGCGTTCAGCACCAGCGCCGCCGCCACACCGACCGCCGCCACACCGAGGCCGATCATAGCGAATCGTTTGTGCCGCGGTGTCATGACTGCGTCCTCCCCTCAGACAAGACCAGGGCGATGTCTTGCATCGCCGCCGCGCGCCGCACCCGAAGCGCGATGACTTCCCAGACCATGCAGACGATCGTCGCGCCGAACGAGGGCCAGACATAGAGTCCATACCCGCCCATTTCAAGAAATTCCCCGACGCTGCCCCACTGCATCAGGACGCCTCCATCGTTCGTACCCATGCCGCCTGCCGCTCCCGCTCCAGAATCAAACACCGCATGCGCATCAAGGTGACGGCGAGACTGTACATCCAGAATCCGATCGCCATCAGCCCCATGGCGGCCAGCATCGTCGCGGCCATCTTGGGCGCCGCCGTCATGCTGACGGACGCACCCTGATGCAGCGTATTCCACCATTGGACCGAGAAATAGATGATGGGGACATTGACGACCCCGACGATCGCCAGCACCGCGCTCGCCCGGTCCGCCCGCCGCACATCTTCGATCGATCCGTGCAGCAGGATAAAACCCAGATATTGGAACAAGAGAATCAGCTCCGACGTCAGCCGCGCATCCCAGACCCACCAGGCCCCCCAGGTCGGCTTGCCCCAGAAGGCTCCGGTCAACAGCGCGAGAAACGTGAACATGGCCCCGGTCGGCGCGATCGCCTGCGCCATCATGAACGACGGCTTGGCTTTCAGCCCCAACCCCAGCGCGGACCAGACGGCCACCATGACATACAGAAACATGGACATCCACGCGGCCGGCACGTGCACGAAGATGATGCGATAGGATTGTCCCTGCTGGAAATCCGTCGGCGCGACGAAGAACCCTTCATAAAGTCCGGCCGCCAGACAGATCGCCGCGACTCCGGCACACCAGGGAATCACCTTCCCGGTCAACCCGTACGCAGCCTGCAAGGAGGACCACTGCGCCCAGCTGAATCGACTCGGCTTCATCCCCTATCCTTCTATTCCAATGCGATCCGGACCGCCGCCGCCGCCGCCCAGGGGGCGAACACGACGGCCAGCACCACGCACGCCGCCAGCAACGACAGATGCGCCTCGACGCCCGTTCCCCCCTCGCTGCTCGCCACCGCCCCGGCCCCGAAGATCAAAATTGGCACGAACAACGGCAGCGTGAGGAGTGCGACCAGCAACCCGCTCCCTCGGACTCCCAATGTCAGCGCCGATCCGATCGATCCGACGAAACTCAGCGCCAGAGTCCCCAGCAGCAACGACGCCATCAGAATCAGAATGCTTTCGCCCGCCATCCCGAACTGCATGCCCAGCACCGGCGAGAGCACCACGATCGGAAACCCGGACGTCAGCCAATGCGCAACGATCTTGGCGGTCACCAACAGGCTCAACGGATGGGGCACGAGCAGCAACTGTTCGAGTGTGCCGTCCTGATAATCCACTGCAAAGAGCCGGGGCATCGACAGCAATCCGGCCAGCAACGCCGCCACCCATACCACACCCGGCCCGATCGTCCGTAACATGGCCGGCTCCGGACCGACGCCCAACGGAAAGAGACTTGCCACGCTGACGAAGAAGAAGACCGTCGTCAACAGGTCCGAGCGGCGGCGCCAGGCCAACAGCACATCCCGGCGAAACACTCCGCTTGCGGCGGTCCACATAGAGCCGGCTCCGCTCATGCGAGCCGTATCTCACGCATCGCGTGGGCGGACAACCCGACCGGTTCATGCGTCGCGGTCAGAATTAGTCCCCCTGCGTCGAGATGCCGCTGCATCCGCTGCCTCAAAATCTGAACCGACGAGGCATCGAGCGCCGTAAACGGCTCGTCCAAGATCCACAGCGGCCGAGGTTCACACCATAGACGTGCTAGCGCCACGCGGCGTTTCTGTCCTTCCGACAGCACCCTCACGGGAAGACGGCTCACGGCACGTCCCAGGCCCACCGCGTCGAGCGAATCGAGCAGCGTCCCCGGTTCCGGTTCGGCGCCCCCGAGGCGGGCCAGCGCTACGAGATTTTCCCCGGGCGTCAAATCGTCCTTGAGAGCGTTTCGATGGCCGATGTACAGCAGTTGCGCAAGATAGTGATCTGCGATCGTCCCGATGTCCCGTCCTTGCCAGCTGATCGTCCCCCCGTCGACGGGGGCCAACCGGCAGATCGTACGCAACAAGGTCGTCTTCCCGCTCCCGTTACTCCCCGTGATCGCCAGCACCTGCCCCGGCGACACGGCGAACGAGAGTCCGCGGAAGAGCATTCGGTCCCCGCGGCTGCAGCGCAGTTGGTCGACTGTCAGCATGCTAGGAAAAATCCCACCGCAATCCAAGAAAGAAGAATTGCCGGGTCGTGTTGTCTTTCTGCGTCGGACTCGTGGTGTACGTCTTTTCGACGCCGCCTGATCCTTCGATCGTCCAACTTTTGAAGAAGCGATAGTCCATGCGAATCGTCGGCGTCATCCGATACAGCTCGACCTGAAAGCTGTCGGTTTGATGGTACAGAATAAGAAACGTGTCGAACTGCCACTGCGTGCCCAGACGGGCCAGCGAATTCAGCGTGACCGATTGGCCGCGATACGCTTGGTTGTCGATGTAACTTGCGTTGACGACGAATGTATTGTTCTCCCACGGGAAATTGGTCCCGATGGCCTGTGCGGTATACGTCCAGATATTGCCAGTGCCGGGCTGCGCTTGCAAGGAACAAGGCGCGTCGGTGGTAGCGTTCGGATTCAGGAACAACGTGCTGGTACCGGGCAGAATCAGCAAACAGTTTGACGCCGACGTGCCGGAGATCTTGTTCAATCGAACGTCGCCGCCGAGTTGCCAGTCCTTGCTGACGGCGTGAAGCGCCCCGATCAAGAAGAGGTCGCTCGTCGCCGTGACGGCCTTGGCTTGGTCCCGCAGCAAAGATTCATTGGCTGTATTGATATGATCGAGCGACGCATTCGGAGTCCCGAACAATGCGTTAGTCGTCTGCAGATACGGGGTGCGCCGGTGGTCGGCGAGGAATGTAAATGTCGTACCCTCCGTGACCCACGTCCCATTCAACATCGCCACGTTGAGGACGCTGTAGGAGACATCGTAATCGACCAAGCCGAACGCGTTCTTTCCGTTCGAGGAGTACCGCAACTCGGTGCCGACCGCACGCCGATCGACGACACCGTTGACCATTTGATTGATGTAGTACACATTCCCGCTCCAGGCCTGTCCGATCGGCCCGATATCGACGTTCGCGCCGTAAAAATACCGCTTCAAGTCGGCCCTAAAATTTCGCGGATCGTCCGGCACATAGTTCGACGTCAAGCTGAATTGCCGCGGCTGTCCCGCGATCAGGTTGAGGTTGAGCATCTGCGGCACGGCCGTATAGCGGAACCAGGCGCCGTCGAATCGAAAATCGAGCACCCCGCCGGTGTTCCCCGGTTGCCGGCCGACGCGAACGAAGTACGAGTCCTGGCTCGAATGCTCGAGGTACAGCGCGCGCAGACGGCTTACATTCCGCCGGATCTCCGTATCGGCCAACATGTCGTACGTCTGTGTCCCACGCACAACCACCTTCGTATCGTACTCGTCCTTGCGATACCGTCCGGTAACATCGAACGCCGACTGTAACAGGGACTGATCCTGCTGCTTCAGCTGCGTCGTGGCGTTCGCAACTTTGTCCGTGATCTTGGTCTGGGAATACCCGCCGTAATAGTACTCGTACACGCTCCCGTAAACCTGCGTCTCATCGATTTTCTTCACGGGCTTTCTGACTTTTCCCTGGGCGATCGCTTTTTGCGTCTCCGCCAATGCCGCCAACCGTTGCCGCACACGAGCGGCTCCTTCGCCATCCGGGTACACCTTCAAATAGTGTTCATATTCAGCCCGGGCCTTTTCGATGTCGCCGATCCGTTCCCGCGCGACACCGATCATTTCCTGCGCATCCCGGGACTGCCGGGTGGGGGGAAGATTGAGCGCCGCGTTGAAAATCATCACCGCTTGCTCGAGCGCCTCGGCATCGAGCGCCGATCGCCCTAACACCATCAAATCCTTGGCGTAGGCCTCCACATCCATGCCCGCACGGAACGGCGGCACATCGAACGACTGTTTCCCACCCTTAATCGACGGAGGAGCAGTCAGCGGCAGTTTCACTTCTGGCGGCGTTCCCGGCATGACCGCCGGACGATCCAGTTTCACCGCGATCACAATGCGGCTCGCACTCCGAATGTCTCGCTGGCTGATGCGAAACCGAACAGGCCGTTCGAATCGAATCGACATCCCGTTGGTCGCCTGATCGGGAAAGGTTACGGTAAATTTCGGAATCAGATCGCTGGGAGGAGAAGCAGCCAGTTCCCGTGCGAATCGGCGGGAACGATCCTGGTCAGGAAAATCGAGAAACACACGGATCAGATCGCCTTTTTCTGATGGGGTATGGCGTAAATAGAGCGCCCGCGTATTGAAGACGATATGGATTTCGGCGACGCCGGGGGTTTCCACGATCTCGATACGGTCGAGCACTTGGGCTGAGACATGATCAGGTAGCAGAAGTCCGACACCGACCATGAGCCCGCTGATCAGAGCGACCCCGATCACACACCGCATCCAGCGCGCACAGCAAGCTGTCACTTCAATCTCCCGTTATCCACGTATGCCAATATGAAGTCCCTCGCCCCGTCGAACCGGGCGAGGGGCATCCGATGAATCAGGTCTTATTGGTGGGAAGAACCAGACCTGAGCACGTCCAGACTCACGTCACTCTGCAGGGTGCCTCGCCTCACTGTTTGCGTTCGCAGGGCATATGAGGCGGGACTCGTGCAGGAACGAAGTCCCGCCATATGGAAGTCTCTACCCAAAACTTCTCGTATTGTGGCACCCAGACTTGTCGCACGAGTTGGGAGCCGCGCGACTACCTGTGTGATTCGAAGGCCTGGTCGTGATTCCACCCGACCAGTTCATGCCGCGTTCGTGGCACGTATTGCAGCTTCCGGTGGTGACCACACCCGTATGCACCATTCTGGTTCCGACGAAGGTCGTGGTGGACTTGTGACAAAGCTCACAGGCGGCCGCGATCGGAATATGCAGGGACGACTTGCCCTTGGCCGTGGTGCCATTGTGGCAGGTCGAACAGCCTGATGCGATGCCGGTATGGCTGAACGTAGCGCCCGTGAATGTGGTCGTCGATCGATGACAGGTATCGCAGGAGGCGGTCGTCGAGACGTGTGTCGCAGGTTTTCCCCGAGCAATCGTTCCGTTATGGCAATTCGCGCATGGCGTGGCGGCCACCACAGAATGGTTCATCGTGGCCGGCCGCCAGCCCGTCGTCCGGTGACAACTGTCGCAGGAGATACCTGTGTTGGTACCGCCCTTATGATTGGCCGGTATCCCGGTCGACGTCACGCCGTGACAGGTCTGACAGGTCCCTGGCGTCACGCCCGTGTGATTGAACGTGGCCGGTACCCAAGCCGTCGTGTTGTGACAGGAGTTGCAGGCGCCCGGCGTCAATCCGCCTTTGTGCCCGGCCGGAATTCCCCGCGCCAGCGTATTGTTGTGACAGGTTGAACAGGGCGTCGACGCCACCACCGTGTGATTCATCGTGGCCGGACGCCACCCGGTGGTCCGATGACAGCTATCGCATGCAATAGGAGTCGCGCCGCCTTTGTGATTGACCGGCAGACCGCTTGCCGTCACCCCATGGCAGGTCTGACAGGTCCCCGGTGTGACACCGGTGTGGCTGAAGGTCGCCGGCACCCAGGCGGTCGTGGTGTGGCAGCCGCTGCAGGCCCCCGGCGTCATCCCGCCCTTATGCGCGGCGGGAATCCCGCGGGCCAATGTGTTGTTGTGACAGGTCGCGCACGGTGTCGCCACCACCACCGTATGATTCATCGTGGCGGGACGCCAGGCCGTAGGTCTATGGCAACTGTCGCAAGAAGCGGCCGGGTTCGTTCCACCTTTGTGCGATGCCGGCAATCCAGTCGCTGTCACGCCATGACAGGTCTGACAGGTCCCGGGTGTCACGCCCGCATGGTTCATTGTCGCCGGACGCCAGGCCGTCGTGTTGTGACAATTGCCGCATGCGCCGGGATTTTGCCCCGCTGGATGGGTTGCCGGAAGCCCGGTTGCCACGGCCCGGTTGTGGCAAGTCGCGCAGGGTGTCGCCACCACAGCTGTATGATTCATCGTCGCAGGCCGCCAGGCTGCGGTTCGGTGGCAACTATCGCAGGAGATCGCCGGATTGGTTCCACCCTTGTGCGAAGCGGGAATCCCCGTGGCGTTTCTCCCATGGCACGTCGTGCAGGTACCCGGAACCACACCCGAATGGTTGTAGCCTCCCGAAACCAACACCCAATTCGCCACGCCCATTCGGTGGCAACTGTCGCAGGAAGCTGTCGTGGCCATGTGGGTCGACGGCTTTCCTCTCGCCTGCACACCGTTGTGACATGTCGCGCAGGTGCCAGGAGCCACACCGAGGTGACGGAAGGAGACACTCGTCCATCCCGCGCCAGCGGTCTTATGGCAATTGTCGCACGACACGGTCGTCTGAATGTGGGTCGACGGCTTACCTTGAGCGACACTGTTGTTATGGCATTTGGCACAACTCCCAGGGGTCACCCCATTATGGGTGAAGAACGCCGGTTTCCAACTCGTGGTCCGATGGCAGCTATTACAGTTGACCGTTGTGGGAAGGTGATTGGCGGGCTTGAAGGTTGACACGACCCGTCCACCGGGAGAGTGACATTGCATGCACTGCGTCGGCGTACCTTTAAAAATCCCCTGCAGGTGACAGCGTTGGCATTGGACCTGCGCATGACCGCCGGTCAGCGGGAACCCGGTGGCACTATGGTCGATTTCGATGTCCGTCCGGCTTCCGCCTTGGGCCGACGACACATCGGGGGCGACAGCACCCGCAGCCGCCAACATCCCAACCACCACCACAACGATCATCAACAGTCTGCATCTCATGTCAAATACCCATTTGATGTGACGTGCGATCTTTCCATCTAAGAGACTCACCAGCACCCCCAGGACCTGCAATTTCGCTTCCCGATTCATTGCATTGGGATTATAATCCCAACAAATTCCGTCACCGAACTGATGGGAACACAATCCCAAACAAAATAACCAAGCAAGGGACGTGCCCT
>JAXLZJ010000041.1:0-36198 GCA_046350995.1 Nitrospira sp. | reverse complement strand
GATGCTGAACTGGCCTGTCGGCTTTTCTTTCACCCGCACATTGAGATCGACTTTGTCCGCCTCAACCTGCGACGGCAGGATTTCGACGGTTTCGAAGAAATTCAAGTTGTTCAACCGCTGAAAACTGCGCTTAAGCAGCGGGGTGTCGATCACATCCTGCTCGTCGAGCCGGATCTCGCGGCGGATCACATTGTCGCGCGACCGGTCGTTCCCGTAGATGTTGATCTGGCGGATCCGCATCATCTCGCCTTCCTTGATCGTGAGAATGATGCTGGCCGTGCGGTCTTCGTTGTTCGGATTGATGGTGGGCACCACGTCGGCGAACGCATACCCTTTGCTGCCGTACATATCCGTAATGCGGGTGATTTCGTCCCGGATCTTCGCCCGCTGGAAGATTTCGCCGTCCTTGATCTTGAGTTTTTCCCGCAGTTCGTTGTCCTCGAACACCGTATACCCGCGGAACCCTACTTCGGACACCGTGAACGGCTCACCTTCCAATACGCTATAGGTGACGATGAACCACTTCTTGTCTTCCGTCAGTTCGACCGTGGGCAAACCGACCTGGGCATTCAGGTAGCCCTTGTTCATCAAGACTTCCTTCACTCGTTCGACGTCGTTAGGAAGCTCCTCCCGTTTGAGAATACCGGCGTCGGAGACGAAGGAGGGCAACTTGAGTTGCGTGAACAGGCCGTACCAAGGAATCCACTCTCGGGTCGCTGTCACCTTGAATATGTCTTCCTTCGTCGCGGCGCGCATCCCATCGAAGATCACTTCCCGAACCTTGGCCTTCTCACCTTCTTTGACAAAGAAGGTGAGCCGCTTCTGATCCTCATCGAGCGTTTGAACCACCGGGATAACCTGGGCGTTGTAGTAGCCGTCGTCCTGGTAGGCTTGGCGCATTTTCTCGGCGCTCTCTTTGGCCTGCTGCTGATCCAGAAACGACTGGCTCTTGATCGTGGTTTTCTCTTTGAGTTTGTCATCACTCAGATTTTCATTCCCGTCGTACACGATTTCGGTAATGAACGGCTTCTCCCGCACGACGAACGTGACGACGATCCCCCCTTCGCCCGATTCGGTTTCCACCTGCACGTCCTCGAAAAACCCCGCATCGTAGAGAATCTTGACCTGCGCACGGACCGCTTCCGGGGTGTAGGGATCGTCGACCTTCAGCGTCAATCGCCCGACGATGGCCGGGAGCTCGATCCGCTTATTGCCCCGAATCTCGACGGCTTTGACCTTGAGACCGGCCGCCTGCGCCACAGGAATTCCTCCCGTCACCCAGACGACGGCACACACGAGCAGGAGCGCAATCCCGAGCCCCTTGAAAAACCAGCTCAGCAGCACCAACCAACTTCCCCCTACAACGATCGCAACACGGACGAAGTCCTGCGACGGTATTCGAGACGGCCACAGGGCCTGAGCCGAATTCATGACGCTCCGTCATTCACTCTGGCAATGGCGTAAAACTCCCGGATTATATTGAGGCTCTCCGATGATGTAAAGGAGAATGGCCGCACGCAAACGCTCGATGCGCCGCATCAGAGCAACGACTCCATTTCTTGACTTCACTTCGTTCGTCACATACTATCCGAGCATGTCCTCGCGCACAGTTCGAAAGGCCGTCATTCCCGCCGCAGGTCTCGGCACACGCTTCCTCCCGGCCACCAAAGCCTCTCCGAAAGAGATGCTCCCGCTGGTCGACAAACCGTTGATCCAATATGCCGTCGAAGAGGCCGTTGCGGCCGGCATCGAGGACATCATCGTCATCACCGGCCGGGGGAAACGGGCGATTGAGGACCATTTCGACCGCTCGGTCGAGTTGGAAGAGAATCTCAAAGGGACGGGTAAATCTCAGCTGCTCAGTCAGATGCGTCACATTTCGACGCTGGCCAATTTCTGCTACGTGCGTCAGTCCGTCGCGTTGGGCCTCGGTCATGCCGTGCTCTGTGCGCAACACCTGATCGGCGACGAACCGTTTGCCGTCATCCTCGGTGATGAAATCATCGACGCCCCGGTGCCCGGACTCGCCCAGCTGATCGATGTGTACAAGAAACGGCGTGGTGCCGTGCTCGGCGTTCAGGAAGTCCCCAAACAGGACGTCGGTCGCTACGGTATCGTGACGCCGCAGTCGGTCGCGAAGGGGCTGCATCGCGTCAAGGGCCTTGTGGAAAAACCAGCCCCGGCCGACGCGCCGTCGAATCTGGCTGTGATCGGGCGCTATGTCCTTCCCCCGGACATTTTCCCAATCTTGCGCAAGACCGCCCCCGGGAAAAACGGCGAAATCCAGCTCACCGACGCCCTCAAGGAATTGGCCAAGAAATCTCCCATGTATGCGCACGAAGTGCAGGGCCAGCGGCATGATGCGGGAGACAAACTGGGCTTCCTCATCGCGACGGTCGAATTCGCCTTGAAGAATCCCGCTCTGGGCCCCGACTTTCACGAGTACCTGGCGACGCGCATTCGTTCGACCGCCACCTCTCGTTGCAAGTAACGTCGATTGGGGATGCCGACGCACCATCGACGCCGAATCAGTTCATGAACCGTCGCCCCGCGGGAACCGACCCGGACAAAAAGGATCGAGACTTCATGACCGACTCCATCGAACAAGAATTGCAGCCCCCGCAGAACGTCGACGTCCCTGACCAGCTTCCGTTGTTGCCGGTCCGCGATATCGTCGTGTTCCCCTATATGGTCTTGCCGCTCTTCGTCGGACGGGAGATGTCCATCAAGGCCATTGAGGCCGCACTGGCCGGCAATCGGATGATCTTCCTCGCAACTCAGAAGGCGCTCGACGTCGAGAACCCGAAGGCTGAAGACATCCACAGCATCGGCACCGTTGGCATCATCATGCGCATGCTGAAACTGCCGGATGAGCGCATCAAGATCCTGGTGCAAGGCATCGCCAAGGGCAAAATCTCTTCTTATATCCAGACAGACCCCTATTACTCCGTCCGCATCGATAAACTCCCCGACTCAAAAATCACTGCCACGACGCTCGAAATCGAAGCGGTCATGCGGACGGTCAAAGAACAGATCGAGCGCATCGTCAGCCTCGGCAAGGTGCTGATTCCCGACGTGATGGTCGTGATCGAAAACCTGGAGGAACCCGGACGTCTGGCGGACATGGTCGCGTCCAACCTCGGATTGAAAGTCGAGGTGACCCAGAGCGTCCTGGAAATCTCCGACCCGATCCAGCGCCTCCGGCAGGTCAGCGACATTCTCGGGAAAGAAATCGAAGTCCTCTCGATGCAGCAGAAAATCCAGGCCCAGGCCAAAGGCGAGATGGACAAGACTCAACGCGAGTACTTCCTCCGTGAACAGCTCAAAGCGATCCAGAAAGAACTCGGCGAACTCGACGAGCGGACGGAGGAAGTGGCGGAATTCCGGAAACGGATCAAAGATGCCAAGATGCCTGAGAAGGTCCTGAAGGAGGCCGAGAAACAACTAAAACGCCTGGAGAAGATGCATCCGGATACCGCGGAGTCCGCCACGGTCCGCACCTATCTCGAATGGATGGTGGAACTTCCCTGGTCCAAAAAATCCAAAGATAACCTCGACCTGAAAGCAGCAGCCCGCGTCCTCAACGAGGACCACTACGATCTGGAGAAAGTCAAGGAACGCATCCTGGAGTATCTGGCCGTTCGCAAGCTGAAAGAAAAAATGAAGGGTCCGATCCTGTGCTTCGTCGGCCCGCCGGGCGTCGGCAAGACCTCCCTCGGCAAATCCATCGCCAAGGCGCTGGGCCGGGAGTTCGTCCGCATCAGTCTGGGCGGCGTGCGCGACGAAGCGGAAATCCGAGGCCATCGTCGCACCTACGTCGGAGCCCTCCCGGGCCGGATGATCCAAGGGATGAAGCAGGCCGGCACCAGCAATCCCATCTTCATGCTGGATGAAATCGATAAAGTCGGCATGGATTTCCGCGGCGATCCCTCGGCCGCCTTGCTCGAGGTGCTCGACCCGGAGCAGAACAGCACGTTCACCGACCACTATCTCGGCGTGCCGTTCGATCTGACCGAGGTCATGTTCATCACCACCGCGAACCTGATCGATCCGATCCTTCCGGCGTTGCGCGACCGCATGGAGATCATCGAAATCCCCGGCTACACGGAGGAAGAAAAGCTCGGCATCGCCCAGACCTATCTCATTCCCCGACAACTCAGCGAACACGGGATCACGAACAGGCATGTCAAGGTGAGCGAAGCGGCCCTCCGCCAAATCATCACGAACTACACCCGGGAAGCGGGCGTCCGCAGCCTGGAACGTGAAATCGCCAACGTGATGCGGAAGGTGGCCAAGAAAGTCGCCGAGGGCAAAGGTCAGGGATTCCCGGTGACCCCCGCCAATCTTCACAAGTACCTGGGCGTGCCCAAGTACGTCCCGGAATCAGAATTGGAGAAAGACGAGGTCGGCGTCGCGACCGGACTCGCCTGGACGGAATCGGGCGGCGATGTCCTCTACATCGAAGCCACCGCCATGAAGGGGAAGGGACATCTGACCCTGACCGGACACCTCGGCGACGTCATGAAAGAATCGGCACAGGCGGCACTCAGCTATGTCCGCTCGCGCGAGAAAACGTTGAACATCAACCCCGACATGTTTAGTAAGCAGGATCTCCATATCCATGTGCCCGCCGGGGCCATTCCCAAGGACGGCCCCTCGGCCGGTATCACTATGGCCACGGCCATCGCCTCGGCTCTGTCTGGCATTCCAGCCCGACGGGATCTCGCGATGACCGGCGAGATCACGCTACGCGGGCGAGTCCTCCCCATCGGAGGGCTGAAGGAAAAGATTCTGGCAGCGAAGCGGGCCAAGCTCACAACGGTCATCCTCCCGCGACGGAACAAGAAAGATCTGGAGGAAATCCCCAAGCATCTATTGAAGGGCATTCAGCTTTCGTTCGCCGACACCATGGACGACGTCATGAAGATTGCGCTCCGGCGGACCACGAAAGCGTCGGCCAAACGGCCGTCGCCCCCACTGGCTTCGTCCCGCGCAAAACCTTCGCGCCCCCCCAGAAGTCGCAGGGCGGCCGGCGCGGCCGGCACTCATGCGACCATTATGGCCGCACCGCCCCGTCCACTGAACTGACTTCGAATCTATGGCCCGCAAGAAGGCCGTCCACCCGATTCAGGAGTTTCCGCTCATCCGGCAATTGCAGCGCCGGTATGAGCGGACTGCTCCGGACATCCTCCAAGGCATCGGAGACGATGCCGCCGTTGTCACATTCCCCGCGCGAAGCCAGACCGTTCTCACCACTGACCTGCTGGCCGAAGGCGTTCACTTCGATCTGCGCACCGCCGCTCCCGCCTCCGTCGGCTATCGCGCAGCCATGGCCAACTTGAGCGATATCGCCGCCATGGGTGCCGTCCCGCGCTTTCTCCTCGTATCGATCGCCATTCCCCGCTCCATGCAGGCAACGGACATTCACGCACTGTACGAGGGCATGATGGCGGCCTGCCGCCATCATGCCGTTCATCTCATCGGCGGCGACACTTCGGCCTCACGACAAGGGCTGTTTCTCACCATCATGCTGCTGGGAACGACGCCTCGGAACAGGACGCTCTTCCGACACAGCGCCCGAGTCGGCGACGGAATTTATGTCACCGGCACGCTCGGCGATTCACTTGCCGGACTCCAACTGCTGACGAAGGCCGGACGCACTCGGCTTGCACCGGCCGACCGCAGCTATCTGAAAAATCGGCACTGGCACCCAACCGCGCGAGTCAAGGAAGGTCTCTGGCTCAATCGATCGGGCTTGGCACACGCTGCCATCGATGTATCCGACGGACTCTCGGGCGATCTACGCCACGTCTGCGAAGCGAGCGGGGTGGGAGCCGACATCGAGCTGGCTCGCTTGCCCATCTCCCCCGCCTGTCGGACGTATGCCGATCGACGAGGTCTGGATCCGACCGGGCTCGCCTTGACCGGCGGAGAGGACTATGAGTTGCTCTTCACGGTTCCCCCGACCTGCGAACAGCGACTCACGCGGCAGGCCCGCGCGCGGAGATTTCTCGTCACCCGAATCGGGACGATCCGCCCCAAGCGCCTGGGCATCCATGCCATCGAGGCCGACGGCACGCGCAGGCCGCTCCCGGTCACCAGTTACCGACACTTTGAGTGAGCGGCGGATACCGTGGCGCACGACCGATCGTTTCGCACCTTGCTTCGTCAGATCCTGCATCTGCAGGAACCGCCCCACCGAACCGCGCTCGCATTCGCACTCGGAGTGTTCATCGCCTTTTGCCCGGCCTACGGCTTCCACATGATTCTGGTCGGGCTCTTCACCTGGCTGTTCCGACTCAATTTCCTCGCACTGCTCGCCGGCGCACTGATCAACAACCCCTGGACACTCGTCCCGATCCTCGGCGCCACCTACTGGAGCGGCGCACTGCTACTCGGTCGAACCGAGGTTCCGACGTTCGACTGGCAGGATCTCAGCTTCGCCGGTCTCTATCAGGAAGTGCTGCCGTATGCCGGCCCCTTCGCGCTGGGAGGACTCGTCCTCAGTCTGATCGGCGCGCTCCTTGCGTATCCGACTGCCTATTACTTCATCACAAAATACCGGCGGACCGGCGAGACATCCCAGGCGTCACCGTTGCCGCCTCACAACTCGGTAGGCTAAGATGCGGCCTGACCATGCGACACTCCGACGAGCGAGTCAACGCCCCCTATGACGGGTCCGCCCTCATTGCCGACCCGATTCATAAGTATGTCTCCTTCACCGTCCCGTTCGCGAATCCGGATGCGCACGAGAAGACCGAGAAAGACCTGATCGACTCTCCCTGGGTCCAACGGCTCCGCTACATCTATCAGCTGCAGAGCGCCCGCTGGGTCTACCCGTCCGCGGAACACACCCGTTTCGTCCACTCGCTCGGCACCATGCACGTGGCCGGACGCTTCGCCCGCCACCTCTATCCCTTCTTGAAGAAAGCCGTCGCCGACGTCCCCTCGGCCAATTACGTCGAGGAACTCCTGCGCGTGACGGCGCTGGTGCACGACATCGGCCACGGCCCGTTCTGCCATTTCTTCGACGACAACTACCTGCACGGGTTTCATCTGACCCACGAGAAGCTCGGGCAGATCATCATCCGCGAACATCTGGGCCCCATCATTAGGAAAATCCGCCGCAGTCCGTCCGGTCCCTTCGCCAAAGGCGAGGAGCTGAACCCCGATCAGATTGCGCACCTCATTCTGAAGGAAAAGGGGAAGGACAATTCGCGCATTCCGCGCTGGCTCAATATGCTCCAGCCGGTGATCTCCGGCAGCTACACGGGCGACAATCTCGACTACGTGCTGCGCGATTCCTACATGTGCGGCGTGGCGGTCGGCCCCGTGGATCTCACACGTCTTATCCATTACACCATCGTGACGGACAAAGGCTTCACGATTCACAAGACCGGCCTGCCAGCGTTGCAGATGTTCCTGAATACACGGATGTACCTGTATTCCAACGTCTACTTCCATCGCACAACGCGAGCGATCGACATCCATCTGCGGGATATCTTCGGGGACACCATGAAGCTGCTCTTCCCCCGCGATCCACGGAAACACATGGACCAGTATCTCCGGCTGACCGACTGGTCGCTCTTGGAAGAAGTCCGCCGTTGGTCGACCTCCCGCCAGAAAGCCCGGCGGAGGCTCGGGCAGGAATGGGGGCGTATTCTCGACCGAGACGTGAAATGGAAGATGGCTTATAGCACGGCGCTGAAAGAGAAGGGGCAGGAACGCGGGATGGCATTCCCCAGCCATGAACACTTCGCGCAACAAATCGCGAAGGAGCTACCGAAAGAGCTGAAGGGGGTGGAGTTCCGGGTAGATATGGCGCCGCTCGATCCTCGTCCGGACCCGAAGGACCGCCGGGGCAATCCCCTCTACGTCTACGATCCGGGCACCAAACAGGTATCGACCGAGCCGTTGGAAGAATTCCTGGATCTGCTGCCGACCAGATTGGTGCAGTTTAGAATTTACTCTCTCGACCATTTGCACGACGCCGCGCTGTCACGAGCCGCCGCGACCGTGCTCAACAAGACGCCATCCAGCCTCGAATCGAACTACTGACAGCCGCCCGCCGCGCACTGAACCTGCTAGGCAGGCATCTTCAGCGGAAGCCCCTTGAGCAGCTGCGTCTTCTTGACTCGCATCACGTCGCGCTGTTCTTCCGACGGAAAATGCGGTCCCCGCCGGTTGGTGGGAAAGCGGGCTTCAAATCGTTCGACCAGCTCGAGCGCTTCCGCCGCTTCGCCCGCGCGGACAAGCAATTGGATCAGCCTGAGATAAGCCGGTACGAGAAGCAGGAGATGGCGCACCTCTTTAGCCTGATCTACCACGTACCGGTACCCGGCAATCGCGACCTCTTGATTGATCTTTTCATAGGTCAAGGCTTCGATCATCTGGATGGCCAGACGGTCGGTCTCAGCGCTAATACTGCGCTCCCACTGTCCATTGACCATAGCCCGCAGTTCTTCCGGCGAGAGGCGAATGCCGCCCCGTTTCAGGTTCGCCCGTAGCCGCTCCAAGACGCCCCGGGCCTCGAGCCACCCGCCATACATTCCGACCAGTACACCGACACAGGGAATTGTCCGGCGGCACTTGCCATCCAACGGTGTAAATCCCTTCTTGGCCACCTGTGACGGGGAGAAGACCTGTCCATTCGCGTCGGAACAGGCCTCGCAAACATGATCGTCGTCGACGGTCACATATACATACATGCGAATCCCCGACCGGTCGAAAATGTCGACCGCCAGGATACGACCGGCCATGATTTGCATCTGGTAGTACTGCCAGACCACCAGCAGCCCCAAAATGGCCACGAGATAGAGTGTGACGTCCGGAACCTCGATACCTGTGGGCATATCCCCTCCGCGCGTCGATTCTTCGTACGTATTTTTTCACCGTATCATCGCACGCGCGGCTCGCCCTAACAGAATCGCACTTTCTCCGCCACCGGCCGTTTCCTCGAAATCTCTGTCGCATCCTGGCCAGGGAAGCAATAATACCAATCTAGCTTGCTTCATCATCGAACGACCGGAGGTCCGACCATGTCCTACAAGGCACGCACGCTGCTCATTACCTGCATACTCATGAGCCTGTTCGGTATGCCCGGCTTCGCGCTCGCCGGCGGCGGAGAAGCCGCCAGCATCCTCAACAGCATGCCTCCCGATCTGTTTGCCAAAGTGCAGGCGCTCGCCCAACAGCTCCAACAAGGGATCAAGGAGGGAAAGCTCTCGGAAGCGGAGGTGCAGCAAGGCCTGATGTCCGGGCATCTCGGAGAGAAGCTGAAGACTCTGAATCCTCAGGCAGGAGCGCTTCTGGATGACATCAGCGATGCGATGAAGAATGGGAAGGGGCCGGGCACGGAAAGCTTGCTGCCGCTGCTGGGAGGATTAGGAATCGGGGCAAATTAAGGCCGCGATCTTAGGGAGCCGGGGCGCCGACCGCCGAAAGGGACTCGGTCACCGGCACGGGAGTCGCCGCCCGCACAGCTGCCTTGAAGGGCAACTCGAGTAGCGCGTAGGGATTCACACGAGCTCCATTCAGTTTCACCCCCCAATGGAGATGCGGACCCGTGGCACGGCCGGTCGCACCGACCTTGCCCACCACCTGTCCAGCCTTCACAACGTCACCTTCCTTGACCGCCACTTCAGACAGGTGAAAATACATGGAGTAGAATCCGAGTCCGTGATCCACATACACGCCCTTGCCGGAAAAGATGTGGTCTACGGTCAACCGGACGACACCGTCGTTGGTAGCCAACACATCGGTTCCGTTCGGCGCGCCGATGTCTTCCCCGTTGTGGGGATTTCGGGCCTGGCCATTCATGATTCGCACGCTGCCAAAGATACCCGTCCGCTTCCCGCCGACCGGTTCCACGAAAGCCCCTTGCCAGAGTCTGAGCCCTGAATCTTCGGCAAGGGCGAGCTTTACCTGCTCTTGCTCGGCCTTCCATCGTGCAACGGCCTTCTCATCGAGGTCGACCTTCTCTTTAGGCAGCTTCAAGTGCTCGACGCGGAACTTTTCTTTCATGACCAGTACGTTCAGGCTGACACGTTTCGTCTGATCGCCGCGTGTGATGTCAACCGCCAACTCATGCGTGCCCGGCTCATCCTGCATATCGATACCCAACAACCCGACATGGCCCGGCGTTTCCCCTGGACGCGGATCGGGGAAGAAGGAGAGCAACCGACCGAGAAATGTCCCGCGGACCTGAGCCTGCGGATCGTCGCCCTCGACCTTGACCACGAGAATCTGGCCCTGTTTCCCACTGTATTGGCCATCCGCGCCCTTCGGAGCCGGCATCGAACCCGGAACAACTTCAATCGGGAAGATACTGGCGCACAGCACACAGAGCACCAACAACATCTGCTCGATCGACACCCGAGTAGTACCCACACGCCACGTTCGCTTGTTCATCGATAGAACCTCGCCCCCGAGACTTGCGAAACCAATTCCTCAACTCGACGGTTCGTCGCGCTGAAGGGGTCCATACAGAGAATCGTTTCTTCCCAATACCCGTTGAGTTTCAAATAGGTCCAATCCACCGTATACGACCGATTCTTCGCGCGGGCAAACCGGATGAAATCCCCGCGCACCTTCGCCCTCGTCGTCTGCGGCGGCGTAGACATAGCCCGCTGTACCGCCTCTTCCTCCACGATCCGGTCGATGAGCCCTTTCGACTCCATCAGATAATACAACCCGCGGGTCCGCTTCACGTCATGGAATTGCAAATCGAGCAGGAAGACCCGAGGATCGTCCCAGCCGCACCCCTTCTTATCCACATACGATTGGATCAAGTGCTTCTTGGTCACCCAATCTACCTGATGCACCAACTGCATGGGATCGTCTTCTAATCGATCCAGCAGCGTCGCCCACTTGTGAAACACGTCGTCGTGAACAGGGTCGTGTTCCTGCTGCGCCAGATACTGTTCCGCCCGGTCGAGATAGACCCGCTGAATCTCGATGGCCGTCAACTGACGCCCATCGTCGAGTTTGACTTTCTTCTTCAGGGTCGGATCCCGGGAAATCTCCCGGATCGCCTTCACCGGATCTTCGAGCTCCATCCCATGCACCGCGTACCCCTCTTCGATCATCGAGAGGACCAATGCCGCCGTCCCGACCTTCACGTAGGTGACATATTCCGACATGTTGGAATCGCCGACGATGATGTGCAGGCGGCGGTACCGTTCGGCGTCGGCGTGCGGTTCGTCGCGCGTGTTGATGATACTGCGCGAGGACGTTGTCGAGGACGAGGTTTTCTCATGGATGTGCTGGGCGCGTTGAGAGATGAAATACTGCGGCTTCCCCGATACCTTGAGCACCTTGCCGGCGCCGCCGTAAATCTGCCGGGTCACGAAAAAGGGGATCAGCTGTTCCGTTACCTTCCAGAAATCGACGTCCCGGCGCATCAAAAAATTCTCGTGGCAACCGTAGGTATTGCCCAAAGAATCGGTGTTGTTCTTGAAGATGTAAATTTCTCCGGAGAGGCCCTCTTCGCGCAACCGTTCCTCCGCAGCCGGCAGACAGGCCTCCAGCAGCCGCTCGCCCGCCTTGTCGTGGATGACAAGATCCAGGATGTTGTCGCATTCCGGCGTGGAATACTCGGGATGACAGCCCGTGTCCTGATAGAACCGCGCGCCGTTGACGAGAAACGCGTTAGAAGGCCAGCTGTTCGGAATCAGCCCTTCGAAGATATAGCCGAGGACTTTTTCCATCGGCAGATAAATCCGTCCGTTCGGCGAGAAGATCAGGCCGTATTCGTTTTCGAGGCCGTAGATCCGCTGCTTCATGGGACCGGAAGACATCATGAGGGGTGAGGACAGAATACACGCCCCCCGAAGGATCTTCAACTCGCGGCGGAATTCAACAAGAGAACAGCGCTATGCGGAGAGGAGCTGCCGGACTTCGACGGACGTCAGGCGTCTGAATTTGCGGCCGGCACGGGACCGCTCAAGCACCGCCACTTCCAACCCCTCGGGAGACAGTTTCTGGTTGGCAGTCTGCTCCAGCGCCGAGACGGAGATACCCAACGCCGCTTTGAGCGAGGGCGGAGGACCGGTGACCTTGTCCTTCATCGCAGCCAGCACGGCTTCGGCTCGGCCGCCGATCACCGCGACGATCTTCTCGTCGACAATGCTGCCGTCGAACGAAATGCGATAGATTTCATTCGGTTGCCCGTTGATTCCGACCTGCACGACCAGGATTTCCACTTCGAGCGGTTTCATTTCCTGGCTGAAGATCGTCCCGAGGCTCTGCGAATACCCGTTGGCCAGTGACCGGGCCGTAACATCTTCCCGGCTGTACATGAATCCCTTCAGATCGGCATGCCGGATGCCCGCCTTGCGGAGATTCTCGAACTCGCTGTACTTACCCGCGCCGGCAAAGGCAATATTGTCGTAGACTTCTGAAATCTTGTGTAGGGAGGAGCTGGGATTGTCCGCCGTGAACAATACCCCGTCCGCAAACTCCATCGCAATGCTCGAACGACCTTTGGCGATGCCTTTCTTGGCATACTCCGCCTTGTCCTGCATCATCTGCTCGGGAGACACGTAGTACGGCATCGGCATCTCAGGTCTCCTTCGAGCGTCGGGCCGCCATCAGCACATCGTACATTTCGCGGATCTTGTCGGTCGCCACGTCGGCGATCCCCTGGGCCGTCACGAACTTCGCGGTCGGATAAATCCCACGTACCAAATCGGGGCCGCCCGTTCCCACGTCGTCGTCCGCGGCGTTGTAGAGCGACATCAGCGCGAGTTTCAACGCTTCCGTTTCCGACAAGTTGCGCTGAAAATGTTCGCGCATCGTGTTGCGCGCATCTTTCCCGCCGGAGCCGATCGCATAGTAGTCGGATTCTTCGTATCGACCGCCAGTGATGTCGTACTTAAAAATCCGGCCTTCCTCGCGTTTCAGATCATAGCCCACATACAAGGGCATGACGACGAGCCCCTGAAACACCATCGGCAGATTCGCCTTCACCATTTGGCCGAGCTTGTTCGCCTTGCCTTCGCACGAGAGGGGCATCCCTTCGAGCTTCTCATAATGCTCCAGCTCGGTCTGAAAGAGTTTCGCCATCTCGATACAAGGACCGGCAGCACCGGCGATCGCCATGGCGGAATGGTCGTCGATCTTGAAAACTTTTTCGATCCGGCGGTCGGCGATCTGAAAACCTTCGGTCGCCCGGCGGTCGCCCGCGATCACGACGCCCTCTCGGTACTTGATCGCCAGCACCGTCGTGGCCTGAGGTACCGACAGCGATCCCCCGTTTCGCGACACCTCCTGGCCGGCCGGCACTTGGGCCACGTGGCCGCCGAGCGTCAGGCCCGGATGCTGTTTCGAGATGAAATCGAAGAAGCTGGACTCATCGTGATTGGGCAGAAAAGGCAACTTCATGTTCGACGCGCGGTGCGGCTCCTTCGTTACGATTTCAGTTTTGCGAGCAGATCCTGTGCCGTCGTACACCCGTCCAAGAGTGCTCCCGTCAACACCTGGGTCCCCCGGCTCGGATCCATCAAGGGGATGCGCTTGATCGTGGTGTTCCCGACGTCGATCATCACGGACGTCCAACTCGCCCCGTAGACCGCCGACGGAAATTGTTCGGCACAGCGGCCTCTGAAATACGCCCGCGTGCCTGGAGGCGGGGTCCGTTCGGCACGCACGATTTCCTCTTCCGTCACGATCCGGGTCATGCGACCGGCCCGCTCCAGGGTGTAGAACAACCCCTTCTCCGGACGGACATCGTGATACTGCAGATCCATCAGCTTCACGCGCGGATCATTCCATCCGCATCCTTTTCGATCCATATACGACTCGATCAGGTGGCGTTTGGCCACCCAATCCAGTTCCTGAACCAACAACCGCGGATCCTTCTCTAAGCGGGTCAGTACGTCATCCCAACGATGCAGCACGTCCTGCATGACGTCGGTCGTCGGATGGCCGGCATAAAAGACTTTGGCGGCATCGAGGTAGGCACGCTGTACGGCGATCGCGGTCGTCGGTCGACCGCTCGACAACTTCAGCGTCTGCTTCATGTCCAAATCGCGCGAGACCAGCTTGATCGCCCGCACAGGCTCGTCGAATTCGATCTGCGGGAGATCGGCTCCGGACTGGAGCATCTCCAATACCATGCTCAACGTTCCCACCTTCAAGTAGGTGGAGAGCTCCGCCATGTTGGCGTCGCCCACGATCACATGGAGCCGACGGTACTTGCCGTATTCGGCGTGCGGCTCATCCCGCGTGTTGATGATCGGCCGCTTGACCATCGTGTTGAGATCGGCCAGACACTCGAAAAAGTCCGCCCGCTGGGAAATCTGGTATTCGGTCGCGCTGGTTTGATTCTCGGCGCCGACCTTTCCCGATCCGGCAAAGATCAGACGGGTGACGAAGAACGGGGCCAGCACCTTGGTCAACCGTTCGAATGGGACGGCGCGCGACACCAGATAGTTTTCGTGATAGCCGTAGCTGTTGCCCTTCCCGTCCGAGTTATTTTTGTACAGGAGATACTGTTCGCGGCCTCGCACTCGGGTGAGTTCCTGGAGGCACTGCGCGAGGATGCGCTCGCCAATCCGTTCAAATGCAACCACTTCTCTGGGATCAGTGCACTCCGGCGTGGAGTACTCGGGATGCGCCCCATCGACGTAGAGACGGCCGCCGTTGCCCAATACCTTGTTCAACTGCCGGTTGTAGTCTGGATTGGGCCGCTCCCGCTCCCCATCGACCTCGAACCCGCGCGCATCCAGGAGCGGATTCTCGTTCTCATAATCCCAGATCGCATGCGGCGCCGGCAGGCCCGGATAATGGCCGATGACGGCGATCGATCCGGAAACGGGATCGGACAACGCCGCCTCTTTCGCGGCAATTCCGAATTCCGTTTCCGTGCCGATGATACGCGTGAACGTGGTCGAGGGCTGATCTTCCATAGTGCGTCGAGACGACTAGAGATAATGCCCGGTGGTGACGGTTTCGATCTGGCGCGACTCGGCCGGCCCGCCGCTGATCGTGCGAATGTGGATAATCTTTTCGCCCTTCTTCCCGGCAATCTTCGCCCAGTCGTCCGGATTGGTCGTGTTGGGCAGGTCTTCGTGCTCTTTGAACTCCTCACGAATGGCGCGGATCAGGTCCTCGGCGCGAAGGCCGAGACCCTCCTGCGCCAGCGCCCGCTTGACCGCGTATTTCTTCGCGCGGGACACGATCCCCTCGATCAGCGCGCCGCTGGCGAAATCCTTGAAGTACAGCGTTTCCTTCTCTCCGTTGGCGTAGGTGACCTCGATGAACTTGTTCTCCTCGGTCGCCGCGTACATCGCATCCACCGTGATGGTCGTCAATCGCTCCACCAGCGCCTTCCGATCGCCGCCGTGTTGCGCCAGTTCCTCGGGCGCAAACGGCAACTCGGCCGACACGTATTTGGAGAAAATGTCCCTGGCCGCCGCGGCGTCGGGTCGCCCGACCTTCACCTTGACATCGAGCCGGCCCGCGCGGAGCACGGCCGGGTCGATCAGATCCTGCCGGTTGCTGGCGCCGATCACGATCACGTTGCGCAGACGCTCCACCCCGTCGATCTCTGAGAGAAACTGTGGAACGATGGTCGACTCGATGTCGGAGGAAATCCCCGTCCCCCGAGTGCGAAAGAGCGCATCCATTTCGTCGAAGAAAACGATGACCGGGTTGCCGTCCTCCGCCCGCTCTTTGGCCTTTTTGAAGACCTCGCGGACCTGTCGCTCCGATTCACCGACGTACTTACTGAGCAACTCCGGGCCCTTGACGTGAAGGAAGTAGCTGCGGACCTGTTTACCGGTCAGATGACCGAGCTTTTTCGCGATGGAATTGGCCACGGCCTTGGCGATGAGCGTCTTGCCGCATCCCGGCGGACCATAGAGCAACACGCCCTTCGGCGCGCTGAGCTTGAAATCGGCGAACAACTGCGGGTGCAAGAACGGCAACTCCACCGCGTCACGAACGTGCTCCAATTCCTTCTGCAACCCTCCGATGTGGTCGTAGTCCACATCAGGCACTTCCTCAAGCACGAGTTCTTCGGATTCGGACTTCGGCAGCTTTTCGACGACATAGCCGGATCGAGGGTCGTAGAGCAGGTGATCGCCGACACTGAGCCGCTCGACCAACAACGGGTCCGCCAATTCGGCGACTTTCTCTTCGTCGAAATGCAAGGTAACGAGTGCCCGGCCGCCTTCAAGCACATCTTTTAGACGCACCACTTCGCCCTGTACCTCGAAGCCCTTCGCTTCGATCACGTTGAGCGCTTCGTTCAAGACCACTTCTTGGCCCCGTCGCAACTCCTCACGTTTGATGGACGGATGCAGGCTGACCTTCATCTTGCGGCCGGATACGAAGACGTTCCCAGTTCCGTCCGAGTTCATCGACGAGAAAATGGCGTAGGACGAGGGCGGCGCCGTCAGCTTGTCGATCTCGGCGCGCAACGCTTCGATCTGGGCCTTCGCTTCTTGGAGCGTCGAGACCAGTTTGTCGTTCTGTTTGGTAACTTGATCGAGCTGGTAGCGGGATTGATAGAGCCGACGGAGTTCCTCTTCCATCGACTGGATTTGAACGCGAAGTTTTTCAACTTCGCGGGCGTGGTCGTCGTTCTTGTGAATCACGTCCGCTTTCCCCTCTGACAACCGCTTCGTGATCTTCTTCACGGAATCTCGGAGGGACCGGAGCCGGCTTGAATCGCCTTTCTTCTCTGCCATTCGTCGACTCGCTGTAAGTCCGCAACGCCGCGAGCAGTGAACGTTTCAAGCCAGTGGTCGGATTCTAACACTCGACCTGGAGGGGGTCAACTGCGCGGGATGAACGCGCGCGCTCACATCGCGTCGCGCAACGCAGCGAGCATCTCTTGCGTCGCAACGGATACGTCGTCTCGGCCGAGGATGCCGCCGATCAGAGCGACGCCGAACGCGCCGGCTCGCCGCACATCCTGCACCCGCTCGCGGGTGATGCCGCCGATCGCAAACACAGGCACCGACGACGACTGAACTGCGTCGGCTAAGCGGTCGAGTCCCAGCGGCGCGCCGTACTGGCGCTTAGACGACGTGTCGTATACCGGACCGACGATCACGTAGTCCGCTCCCTCGCCGCTCGCCCTTCGTACTTCCTCGATGGAGTGGGCGGAGACACCGAGAATCCGACGAGAACCGACGAGCCGCCGCGCAACCGATACAGGCAGACTGCTCGCACGCAAGTGCACGCCGTCGAGGTCGAGCGCTTCGGCCAAGTCGACGCGATCATTGATCAACAATGCAATCCCCCGGGACTTGGTCATGGAGCGGATTTCTTCCGCCAGCGTCAGCAACGGCCTGGTGGGAAGATCCCGTTCGCGGAGTTGGATGGCGGGAACGCCGGCATCGACCGCGGCTCGAAGGACGGTCGCGAGGGAGGCCCCTCGCACCAGCGAGCGGTCGGTGATGAGTTGAAGACGAAATGCAATGGGCGGCATGAGGCCGAACGGCGCGAGCTACAGCATGCCTTCGATGGGACTGCTGGCCGTCGCGTACAACTTTCTCGGAATGCGGCCGGCTTTGTATGCCAATCGACCGGCGTGGACCGCGTACTTCATCGCCTCGGCCATTGCGATGGGATCCTGGGCGCCAGCGATAGCCGTGTTCATCAATACGGCATCGGCACCATACTCCATAGCCAGCGCGGCATCAGACGCTGTCCCGACACCCGCATCGACGATGATCGGCACCTTGACGGTTTCCATGATGATCTTGAGATTGTACGGGTTCCGGATTCCCAACCCGGAGCCGATCGGCGCAGCCAAGGGCATGACGGCCGGGCAGCCGATGTCGACGAGTTTCTTGGCAACGATGGGATCATCGTTGGTGTACGGGAGCACGATGAAGCCTTCTTTGATGAGAATCTTGGCCGCCTCGATTAAACCGGCCGTATCGGGGAAGAGCGTCTTTTCATCGCCCAGCACTTCGAGCTTCACCAGATCGGACACCCCGGCCGCCCGCGCCAACCGCGCATACCGAACGGCGTCTTCAACCGTGTAGCAGCCCGCCGTATTCGGCAGAATCGTATACTTCTTGGGATCGATGTAGTCGAGGAGGTTTTCCTTTGACCGGTCGGTGATGTTGACCCGGCGAACCGCCACCGTCACGACGTCCGCCCCCGACGCCTCGATCGCCTTTTGCGTCTCCACAAAACTCTTGTATTTGCCTGTTCCGACCCAGAGCCGTGAACGAAACTCGTGGCCGGCTATCGTCAGTCGATCGTCCATCGCCATGCTCGTCTCCTCTGCCTCAACATCCACCGCCGATGAAACTGAGAATCTCGACCCGATCGCCTTCCTTCAACGCGCGTTGGCCGAATTCCTTGCGGTCGAGAATTTCGAGATTCAGTTCGACAGCGACCCGTTCGTTCTTGATCGCCAACTCAGTCAGAAGATCCGCAACCGTCGCACCAATGCGCCACCCGCGCGGTTCTCCGTTGACGTGAATCTGAATATCCTGCGCCATGACGTCATCCTAGGGGACCGCAATTCTGGTTGTCAACAAAGCCTCCCCCTTGTCTCGAACGACTCGCGCAGCGCACAATACGCGGGAGAGAGGCATCGGAATCCAGGCCGTGTCGACGACCAACCAACAACTCGCCCAACTCTTTCAAGCGATGGCCACGCTCCTGGCGGCACAACGGGCCAACCCGTACCGCGTCCGCGCCTACCGGCGTGCCGCCGAGTCGATTCTGGCATTGGAAGAAGACGTGGCCGACGTGGCGGCTCGAGCGGCGCTCGAGGACATCGACGGAGTCGGAAAAGATCTGGCGGGAAAGATCAAAGAGTTTCTGGAAACGGGATCGATTCGGGCCTACGAGGAACTGAAAACCCCGCTCCCGCCCGAAGTAAAGAACTGGGCCAAACTTCCGGGACTCTCCGACTCGCTCGTCAGTTACCTATACAGCAGACTGGGAATCAGGACCCTCACCGACCTGGAGCAACTGGTGCGCTCGCACATGTTGCGGACCGTCCCCGGCTTCACCGGGTCGGAAGACCAGTTGCTCCAGGCAATCACCCAACAGCACCCGGATCGGAACGCCTAAGAAACCTTCATCTCCTTAAAGATCTTCCAAGACTTCAGTAGTTCAACGGCTTTTTGCAATTGCGCGTCCTGCTCAAGCGACGGCTCGCCCGCGGTGTCGACCGGCGGGGTTTGAGGCGTCGTACCATTCTTGGCCCCGCCGTCTTCGGGCGTCTTGCCATTCGTGTGCGGCGCAACCTCTTTGCCCGGCGCAGGCTTGGCCGTCTTCGCATCCAACTCTTTTTCGCCGGCCTTGGCGTCTTTCCCCGCCGGCGCCCCCGGCAGCTTGACGACGATGTCCGGCGTAATCCCGGTGGACTGAATCGACCGCCCCTTGGGCGTGTAGTACTTCGCCGTGGTCAGACGCAATCCCGATCCATCGCCCAGCGGCAGAATGGTCTGGACCGAACCTTTGCCAAATGACGTCGTACCCACGATCACGGCCCGTCCGTAATCTTGAAGGGCGCCCGCCACGATTTCCGACGCACTCGCCGACCCTTCGTTGACGAGAATGATCATCGGCAGCTCGTCCATCTGATCCTTCGACTTGGCGAACCATTCATCCTTCTTGCCTTCACGGCTCTTGGTGAAGACAATGAGTTTGCCGCTCTGGAGGAACTGTTCGGACACGTCGACGGCCGCCGTTAGCAACCCGCCGGGATTGTTTCGCAGATCCAGAATGGTGCCTTGGACTTTCTGCTCTTTGAATTGTTTGATGGCCTTGGCCAAATCGCGGCCCGTCGCTTCTTGGAACTGAGTCAAGCGGACGTACCCGAGATTGTCGATCACCTTCGACTTGACGCTTTCGATCTTGATGGTGTCACGGACGAGCGTGAAGACAAGCGGATCGGGCGTCCCCTCACGTTGAATCGTGAGATTGACCTTGGTGCCCTTGGGCCCGCGCATCTTCTGCACCGCATCCATGAGCGTCAGGTCTTTGGTCGGATCGTCATTGACCTTCAGGATAAAATCACCCGACTTGATCCCGGCCCGCTGCGCCGGCGTGCCTTCGATCGGGGCGATCACCGCCAGCCGGTTGTCCTTCACACCGATCTGAATGCCGACCCCGCCGAACTCACCCTTGGTCTCGACCTGCATCTCCTTATACATTTCAGGCGTCATATACGCAGAGTGCGGATCGAGCGTGGACAGCATGCCGCGAATAGCGCCCTGAACCAAATCCTTCGTCTTGGTTTCGTCGACGTAGTGCCGCTGTACCTGATTGAGCACCTCGGAAAAGGTCTTCAACTCTTCGTAGGTTTCGGTCGCATGGCCGGTCCGCTCCCACCCTTTGCCGATAAGCACCCCGCAAAGCAGGGTCAGCACGATCATCGGCCCGACGACCCACGACTTCCCTCGCGGCTGCTGTTCCATCATTGCCCCTATCCTTTCCGTCCGAAGGCTTGAATCCCCCAGGGAAGGCCCAAGACAGCCTTCCCGGATGTGTGTTATCGCTTTGCCAGCCAGAGCAAGGGATCGACCGGATCCGACCCCTCGCGCAACTCGAAGTATAGTGTATTTTCTCCGATCATGCCTGTATCTCCCGTTTCTCCGATGGCCTGCCCTTCCGTGACCCCTTCTCCGACCTTGGCCAGAATCTTGGAAGCATGGGCATAGAGCGAGAAAAATCCGTTCGCATGATCGACAATTATAACCAGTCCGTAGCCTTTCAACCAGTCGGCGTAGACGACCGTTCCCGGCATCACCGAATGAATGAAACTTCCCTCCGCCGTCCGGATCTCGATCCCTTTTCGCTGGACGTAGGTATTGAAGGTCGGATGTTTCTGTCGACCGAAGAAGGACACCACCTGACCGTCGGCCGGCCAGGGCAAGGCACCTTTGGTTCCACGCGGGACCGACGGTACGGTAGTCGGCCGCATGGCCAGGGCCCGACGTCTGGTTTCCAATTCGTGCAGGAGACTGTCGACTCGGGCTGCGGACCGCTCAAGCTCCTCAGCGGCGCGACTGAAGGATTCCTTCTCCTGGGTGATCTTCGTGAGATAGACCTTCTTCTCCTTCTGGACAGACCGCAGATCGGTCAGCTTCTTCTCCATGCCCTCCTTGTATGCCAACATCCCCGCGCGGGCTTCGGCGCGCTGACGTTCTGCCTGCTCCATCCGTCCGACATCGGCCCGGAAGGTTTCCATCAGCTCATAATCCTTTTGGGATACCGCAGAGAGATACTGGAGCCGGCGCTGAAAGTCGCCGTATGAATCGGCCGACAGCAACGCCTTCACATACCCAGACCGCCCCTCCATATATTGCACCCGCAGCCGCGCCAGAATGGCGTCGCGACGCTCCTGAATCCCGTTCCGCATCATGCCGATTTGCTCGGAGATCGTCTCGATCTCGCGGTCTTTCCTCCTGAGCTTCTTGCTGATCTCCTGATGTTCTTGTCTGATTCGAACCACCCGTTCGTCAAGCGACTGAATGCCCTGCAGAACGGATTCGCGCTTCTTCGCGGCCTCGTCGGCCTGCTTCCGCTTCTCTTCGATCTTATCCTTCAGTTCTTCGAGGGTCTTCCGCTCCCGTTCGATCTTGTCTGAGATCGGATCGCCGGCGGCCGCGGCCAGGCCTCCCGTCACCGCCCACAGCAGGAGTCCCACTCCGATCCCTATCCAGATACGCATCCTCATGCCCGTCCGTCCCCGAATCGCCGCAACGACACGAAACTCCCGGCAAATCCCAACCCGATCCCGACCAGTACCAAGGCCAGACAAACCGACAGGGGGAAGAACGCGATCAGTTGCTCGATGCCGCTCAATCGGCCGGTCGACCGGATCTGCTGGCGAAACAGCTCGAATCCGGCTTTGAGAATGACGAGAGAAAGCGCGCTGCCCAGTGCGCCCAATACCGCTCCTTCCAGCAAGTAGGGAATACGGATGAACGCGCGTGTCGCCCCGATCAGGCGCAAAATTTCAATTTCCTCGCGGCGAGAGAACAGCGTCAGACGAATCGTGTTGCCGATGATCGTGACCGACGCGGCGGATAGAATCACGCCGACTCCGATCGCAATCAATTCAATATAACGGACCAATCCGGCCAGCGCATCGATCCACTCCTGATTGTAATCGACTTTGGCAATGCCGGGCATCGTCCGCACCCGCTCGGTCCAGCGTTTCACCGCATCCGGAGATCGGTACTGCGGCGCCAACGTCACGACGAATGACGCCGGAAGCGGATTCTGGCCCAGCCCCTCGAGAAGATGCGAATCGGCGGGGAACTGGGCTCGGAACTCGCCGAGCGCCTGTTCCTTCGAAATGAACAGTACACCGGCCACCATGCGATCGGTCTTCAAGCGGCCTTCCAATTCGGTGACAGCCTCCCTGGTCAACCGGTCATCGAGGTAGACCATGATCTTGATGTCGTCCTGCAACCACCCGGCCGCGCTCCGAAGATTGACATACAGCAGGAGAAAAACGCCGACGCAGGCCAGGGTAAAAGCCGTCGTGAGAATGGCGACGAGGGTCGTCGTGCGGTTCGCGCGCATGTTGGCCCACGCTTCGCGAAACAAATAGAACAGCCGCCTCATACGCTCACCTGTTGCAGCGGCGCCGGCACGATCACTCCCTGTTGCAGCACGATTGCCCGCCGGTTGACCTGCGCCATGACGTGCGGGTCGTGCGTCGCCACGATCACGGTCGTACCCCGGGCATTGATTAGCTTGAACAATTCGATGATCTCAGCCGTCCGTTCGGGGTCCAGGTTCCCGGTCGGCTCATCCGCCAGCAACACGATCGGCCCGTTGACAATCGCACGTGCGATGCACACCCGCTGTTGCTCTCCCGCGGAAAGACTCCCCGGCAACTGATCTTTCTTGTGATCGACGCCGACCGCCCGCAACGCTTCCGTGACTTTCCGGCGGATATCTATCGACGACACGCCTTGCACGAGGAGCGGCAATGCCACGTTGTCGAACACCGACTTCTTGGGCAGAAGACGAAAGTCCTGAAAGACCGTCCCGACTTTCCGTCGGAGATACGGAATCTCCGACGACTTCAGCTTAGTGACGTTCTTGCCTTGCACGAAGATTTGACCGTCATCCGGACGTTCAGCGGCGATGAGCATGCGCAAGAGCGTCGATTTCCCCGCACCGCTCGGCCCCATCAACAGGACGAACTCGCCCTTCTCGATCTCGAGCGTCACGTCCGACAGAGCCGGCCGGCGATCGTAGTACTTCGACACATGAATGAGCTGAATCATCGCGTCCATCGAATTTGCTTACCGGCTTCTGCTACCACCCGGCGTCATCGCCCACTTCGAACGCGTTTTCCACATGCTCGATCCGTCCCGATGCATCGGTATCCCCCTGTACCAGAATCACGTCGAACCGACAGGGCCGGTCGGCCAGATGGTGTTGGGCAAGATATTGGGATGCCAGCCTGATCAATTTTGCTCGTTTCCGCCGATCCACGGCCAATCGCGCTCCCCCGAACGCACCGGTTGTCCGCGCTTTCACCTCGACAAAAACGAGCACTCCACGATCGTCGGCCACGAGATCCAACTCTCCCAGAGCCGTACGCAAGTTCCGCTCCAGAATGCGATACCCCTTCCCGCGCAAAAACTGCTCGGCACTGGCTTCGCTTTCTTGACCGAACAGATGGCGGGAATCCTGCGTGGTCATGCCCCACTCCGCTATCGAACCGCATCCAGAGAGTCCCCTCCGAGCCGCTGCAGACACTCCAACACCGGCGCAAAGGTCATGCGATGGATCGGCGATGGGCCATGTTCGGCCAAACGAGCCAGATGCTCTTCCGTGCCATAGCCCTTGTGGGACACAAAATTATACTGCGGGTAGGTGTCGTGGAATTCCACCATTAGACGATCCCGGGTAACCTTTGCGATGATCGATGCCGCCGCAATGGAGCGTGACAGCGCGTCGCCTTTGATAACAGGACGGCAGGGCACGCCCAGGCGCGGAAGCATCACGGCATCGGTCAACACATAGTCGGGAGCTGGAGAGAGGACAGCGATCGCTCGACGCATCGCCAATCTAGAGGCTTCGAGAATGTTGAGGACGTCGATTTCCTGTGGGGTGGCGGATCCGACCCCCACCGCAACAGCGTGTGCGAGAATCGAGTCGAAGAGCCGATCCCGGTCCGCTTCGGAGAGTTGTTTGGAGTCATCGACGCCGCTCAACCGACAACGGACCGGCAACACCACGGCGGCAGCGACGACGGGACCCGCCAGCGGGCCCCGTCCGGCTTCATCTACTCCGGCGATGCAACGATAGCCGCAACGCCGAGCCTCTTGCTCGAAATCTTCGGTTGGCCCCACCGGCATGCCCTCCGATCCGCAATTCCGCCGTAGCGGCGTGCGGTCTCTGGACGTCGGTCGACCGCCCCGCGCCTTACCCTTTGGCGGGCTCGGCAACCGCCGCAGCGGCAGCTGCCTTGGACTCACCCACAAACTCGCGCTCTTCGAGCTTAGCGAACTTGCCCTTCTTCGAACGCAGGTAGTACAGCTTGGCGCGCCGCACACGGCCCTGACGAACCACATCGACCTTCGTCACGATCGGCGAGTGGACCGGGAAAATCCGTTCCACGCCGACGCCGTACGACACCTTACGGACCGTAAACATCTCGGTGTTGAGGGTGCCTTTGCGGGCGATGACCGCCCCCTCGTACACCTGAATCCGTTCCTTTTCGCCTTCCACGACTTTCACGTGGACACGGACGGTGTCCCCGATTTCGAATTTGGGCATCGCCTTTTTCGTGAGCGACTGCTGAATACGTTCTAACCGATTCATCGTTCTACCCCTCCTCCCCACAGCGAACGGGCGCCGAAACACCCTCACTAATGATTTCGTTGAGTAACCGTTGATCTTCCCTGCTTAAACTGCGATCCCGAATGAGGTCCGGGCGCCGCATATAGGTCGCACGCAACGCCTGCTTCCTCCGCCAAACCCGAATGGCTTCATGATGCCCGGAGAGCAAAACCTCAGGGACTCCCATGCCGCGGACTTCCGCAGGCCTCGTGTAATGCGGATACTCCAACAGCGAATCCGAAAACGACTCCTCCACGATCGACTCGGGATCGCCCAACACACCGGGAACCAGCCGCGCCGCCGCATCGATCAGGACCAGCGCCGGCAGTTCTCCCCCCGTGAGGACGTAGTCACCGATCGACACCTCTTCCGGCCGCAACGACTCGCGGACCCGCTCATCGACCCCCTCATAGTGGCCGCAGAGGATGACAACCCGGCGTGACTCCTCAGCAAATGAGCGAGCATCACGCTGTGTGAACGGACGCCCGTGCGGAGAGGGAAACACTAGTCGGATGTCTTCTCCCTGCGACCGAGCTTCTGCACGACGGGCATCGACCGCGCGAAAAATCGGCTCGGCCTTCATGACCATCCCGGCACCGCCGCCATAAGGGATATCGTCTGCCACCTTGTGCTTGTCGGTGGTGAAGTCGCGAAGATTGTATACCCGGACGCTCAGCAGCCCCTTTTCCTGGGCACGCTTGAGGATGCTGTGCCCCAGCGCCTGCTCGATCATCTCCGGGAACAATGTCAGGACTTCCACCCGCAACACGTCACTCACCCAATCCTTCGATCATGCGCACGGTCATCACACCCCGCGCCACATCCACACCCACCACAATGTCTTTCGCCGCCGGAAGCAGGAATTCTTTGGTGCCGTCCGTCACGACAAAGACGTGATGCCCCGGCAACTCCCAGATATCCGTCAGCGTCCCTAGGCACCGGCCCTGCTGATCTTCGACCGCAAGACCAACCAGGTCGCACTCGTAATACTGGCCGCTCGGAAGAGGCGGGGCGCTGCCCTTCGGAATCTGAATCAGGCCTCCGCGCCACCGTCCGGCATCTTCAGGATTCGTCAATCCCTCCAATCCGACGATAAACCAGGACCCCGCCCGTCGCACGTGCGTAACGCGTGTGTCCCAGATCGTTCCGTCAACGGCAACCACGGTCACAGGCCCCAGCGATTCGATCCGACCTGGCACATCGCTGAGGGATCGGACCTTCACATCGCCCCTGACGCCGAAGGGGCGCTCGATTCGGCCGACTGTCACCCGATCGACCGGCTCGACCGTCATAGGAGGCTAGGCCTTCTTCTTGGCCGCCTTCTCCGCTTCGAACTGTTTCCAGAGACCGCTCCGCCGCAACAGTGTCCGTACAGTGACGGATGGCTGGGCTCCCTGATGCAACCAGGTCAACACCCGATCCTGCTTCACATCAGGCAATCCCTGCTCCTTGAGCGGATCGAAAATCCCGAGGATTTCCAGAAACCGGCCGTCACGGGCCTTCCGGGAATCGGCGGCCACCAACCGGTACATAGGCCGCTTATGCCTGCCTGTTCGCGCGAGTCTGAGATGAACTGCCACGACTGCCTCCTTTGAGAAAAACGGTTCGACGCGTTAATGAACGAGCTCGCTACATGGAGCGCATGAGTTGGGCCAGCTGTCGCCGCCCTCCCGCACCTGTCATAGCCTTGGCGAGTTTCCTGGCCGACAAGAATTGTTTAATCAACCGATTCACGTCCTGCACACTAGTCCCGCTGCCACGGGCAATGCGCTTTTTCCGACTGCCGTTGATGAGCGTATGATCCCGCCGTTCGCGCAACGTCATCGAATCGATCATGGCTGAGACCCGCTTCATCTCGCGTTCCGGCTTGTCTCCCTCGATGGCGCTCTTGAGCTTTTGCCCCCCCGGCAACATACCGAGGATCTGCTCCAGCGAACCCAATTTATTCATCTGCCCGATCTGTTTCCGGAAATCCTCCAGCGTGAACGTGTTGCTCGTAAGCTGCTTATGGGCTTCCTCCGCCTGCTCACGTGAAAAGGTTTCTTGGGCTTTCTCAATCAGGGACAGCACGTCGCCCATTCCCAGAATACGAGACGCCATCCGATCCGGATGAAATACCTCCAGCGCGTCCAGTTTTTCACCCACGCCGAGGAACTTGATCGGCTTTCCAGTCACCGCGCGTATGGACAACACCGCACCACCGCGCGCATCGCCTTCGACTTTCGTCAGGATTACACCAGTCAGTCCGACCGTCTGATCGAACTGCCCCGCCATAGTGACGGCATCCTGGCCGGTCATGGCATCGGCCACGAGCAGCACCTCATGCGGCTTCACCGTCGCTTTGACAGCGACCAGCTCCCCCATGAGTTCATCATCGATATGCAACCGCCCGCCGGTATCAAGCACGACAAGATCGTACCCTTGCTCGCGCCCGCGTTCGACGCCAGCCTGACAGATCCGCACCACATCGTCCTGCGTCGCCTGCGTCTGGTCTGCACGGTGGACATCGATACCCAAATCGCGCCCCAAACTGCTGAGCTGATCGCCGGCCGCCGGCCGTCGAGGATCGGCGGCGACAAGCAACACACGCTTGCCTTGGTTCTTGAACAGCCGAGCCAGCTTGCCGCACGTGGTGGTCTTTCCCGCGCCTTGCAGTCCCACCATCATGACCACGGTCGGCGGCTGCGAGTGCAACGCCAATCCGGCCTTTTCCCGGCCCATCATGTCGCATAACTCTTCCCATACGACCTTGACGACTTGATGACCAGGGGTCAGACTCTGTAGCACCTCCTGACCGACAGCTTTTATGCGGACACGTTCGATGAAATCCTTGACGATCTTGAAGTTGACGTCGGCTTCAAGGAGCGCCAACCGCACCTCTTTCAGCGCATCAGCGATATTCTGTTCCGTGAGCACACCCTGCCCCCGGAGTTTTTTCAGAATCTTCTCAAATTTATCGCTCAGCGCGTCCAGCATGGCGCCCCAAAAGAAAAAGGCAATCGAAGTCTTAGCCCAGATCTCCGATCGCCTCGAAAAATCTAGCAAAAGAGCATCGGGCAGTGTATAAAAACCGACTAGACGAAGTCAAGGGATTCCCAAGCTATCGGATTTGTTGACAGACTCATGCCCTTCCGATATGGTGCCGCGAGTCGTCTGGGTTCATGCTCACTTCGAGGAGGGGTGGGAAGCGCGTGAGAAAATCCCCCTGGGTCCTTCTCATTTTCGTCTTGATCGGCGGGCTACTTGGCGGAATTCTTGGAGAAATTCTCCACGTCATGGCCCCGCAAGGCAATATTCAGAGCATCTTCTCCACCCACTTCACTCCCGGCATCAGCCCCCCGTTGACGATCGACCTTGTGCTGGTAAAGCTAACGCTCGGCTTCAGCATCAAGATCAACCTGTTGAGCATCCTCGGCATGTTCATCGGGGTCTATCTCTACAAACACGTTTAACGGGGTACTTCCAGGTCTTTTAATCGGAGAGCCCGGATCTGATTCCGCAACTCCGCCGCCCGCTCGAAGGCCAGGTCCTTTGCCGCCGTTTTCATTTCCGTCTCCAGCCGTCGGATCGTCTGCTCGGTAGTTTCAGCTCGGCCGTACGGCTCCGGTGATTCAGCCGCCAGATCGAGCTGCACATAATCCAGCTCAGCCACCGCATATTCCAACAACGGGATATCCTTTTTCACACTGGCAGGCGTGATACCGTGCGCCTGGTTGTACTCCGCCTGGATCGCCCGACGACGTGCCGTTTCGTCAATCGCGGTTTTCATCGACTCCGTTACGCTGTCGCCATAGAAGAGCACACGCCCTTTGACATTCCGAGCCGCGCGGCCAGCCGTCTGGATCAAGGAGCGATACGACCGAAGATAGCCCTCTTTGTCGGCGTCGAGAATCGCCACCAGACTCACTTCCGGTAAATCCAACCCTTCCCGTAACAGATTGATCCCCACCAGCACATCAAAGACACCCCGACGCAGGTCCCGGATGACCTCCGCCCGCTCCAGCGTCTTGATATCAGAATGGAGATAGCGCACTTTCACTCCCAACTCGTGATAATACTCGCTGAGGTCTTCTGCCATCCGTTTGGTCAGCGTGGTTACCAACACCCGCCCGCCGTTGGCAACTTCCTTTCGAACTTCTCCGAGCAAATGATCGACTTGCCCCTTGGCGGGTACGACCTGGATGATGGGATCCATCAGGCCGGTAGGCCGGATGATCTGCTCGACGATCTCTCCCCCGGCATGTTCCAGTTCATATTTGCCGGGAGTGGCCGACACATAGACCACTTGATTCAGAATCCGCTCGAACTCTCCGAACTTGAGTGGACGATTGTCGACCGCCGACGGAAGCCGAAACCCATAGTCGACGAGGGTACGCTTCCGCGAATAGTCCCCCTCGTACATCCCGCCGACTTGCGATACCGTCGCGTGGGATTCGTCAACAATCATCAGGAAATCATTGGGAAAGTAGTCCAGGAGAGTCGGGGGCGCTTCACCCGGCGCCCGGCCGCTGAGGTGGCGTGAATAGTTTTCGATCCCGTGGCAATAGCCCATAGCCCGAATCATTTCCAAATCGAACTTGGTTCGCTGTGCGATACGTTGGGCTTCAACCAGCTGATTGTGCTTCTTGAAATAGAGCACCCGCTCTTCCAATTCCTCTTCAATGCCCGTGATCGCCCGTTCATACCGATCCGGGGCGATGAGATAGTGCGTGTTGGGATAGATCGGAACCTTGGGCAACTTCCCCAGTGATTTTCCGGTCAGCGGATCGATCTCGTGAATGGCGTCGATCACGTCTCCGAAGAGTTCGATGCGCACCGAGACGGCCTCGCTCGCGGCCGGAAAGATTTCGATGACATCGCCGCGCGCCCGAAACGTGCCGCGATGAAAATCGACGTCGTTCCGGGCATACTGGATCTCGACCAGCTTCGCTAGAATTGTTTCGCGACGGATCTCCATGCCCTCTTCCAGATAAAGCAGCATCCCGTGATAGACCTCCGGAGACCCGAGGCCGTAAATACAGGAGACCGACGATACGATGATCACGTCGTTGCGCTCCAACAAGGAACGAGTCGCCGAATGTCGCATCTGGTCGATGGCGTCGTTGATCGACGCGTCTTTGGCGATGTACGTGTCCGTCTGGGGCAGATACGCTTCGGGTTGATAGTAATCGTAGTAGCTGATGAAGTACTCGACCGCGTTGGCGGGGAAAAACTGTTTGAACTCTTGATAGAGCTGGCCCGCCAGCGTCTTGTTATGAACCAGGACCAGCGTGGGCTTCTGGACCCGCGCAATCAGGTTCGCCATCGTAAACGTCTTGCCGGACCCCGTGACTCCGAGCAACACCTGATGTTTTTTCCCGGCGCGGACTCCCGCCGTCAACTTGTCGATGGCGTCGGGTTGATGCCCACAGGGTTGAAAGGGAGCTTCGAGCTTGAACGGCGGCACGGGTACCTCCGGCGGACATCTTATCAAAGCTCGTTCCGCAGCAACACAGTGGCCGCCGGGAAAAAGAAAGAGGGCTGCCGGGTTTTCCGGCAGCCCTCTCATAAACGAGCTGGAAACGAACGGCCTAGCGCCGGCCGCCCCCGAACCCACCACGTCCTCCTCCGCCACCGGTACGGGGCTCCTGAGGACGGGCTTCATTCACAGTCAACGTCCGGCCGCCCAACTGGGTGCCGTTCAACGCGGTAATCGCCGCCTGCGCTTCAGAATCGGACGACATTTCCACGAATCCGAATCCACGGGACTGTCCCGTGAACTTATCCGTGATAATGCGCGCCGACGCCACGGCTCCGTGCGCAGCGAACAAATCGCTCAGCTGCTGCTCGGTTGTTGAGTAGGGCAATCCACCAACGTAAATCTTCGAACCCATCGGGTTCCTCCTTTGAGAAAATGGTGTTGTCTTGGACTCGAGAACGGAGCGAGGAAGGAGTGGGCCGAAGACGTCAACACAGCGGCGGCTTGGGTCTGGCTTCCGATCAAATTCCCGGGCACGACCAAAACAACATCGGTTCAGGCCTTGTCACTCTCCATGCTTGATTACCAGGCCTCTCACAATCAAGCAAGGCCATGCTACTCCAGCAAACTGAGAAAAGGCAAGCGCAGAGTGATTACGTGCAGCCTCCGTGCCATCAATAGGCGGCGGGTGCCGACAAGGGCCGGTGCGAAAAGAGTGGCACGGCATGGAACGTATCGAAAAACCAGGCTGTTTTACCCTGTGTCACCATTCCAACCTGGCCGGTTCCCAACGTTTGATCCTCGACGGAAAGCACCAGCACCCCATCGACGAAGGTTTCGATAAAATCTTTACTGACGATGGTGTTCCGCTGGACACGCAAGCTATGCCAGTCGATCGGCTTGAGCGCGATGGGCGTCTGTCCCAAAACTGTCACGGCTCCGTCGAGGACGCGAATCACCTGAGCGCGGGCAGCACCGGGCTCCACCAACGCCGCATAGAAATTTCTCCCGTCTTTTACGCCCAACGCCACACCGCCGATCCCCGACGGGTTGTCTGCGGTCCGAAACCTCACCGAGAGATCGGGATATTCGTACTCCAACCCTTGGGCCACGAGCAGCTGAAAACACCCGGGCGGTTCACACGCAGCCGTGACCGCCAACACATTCGGCGGCGTGGGAGCCCCTGCGTCAATCTCTACTCTCCAGACCGCCTCGCCGCTGTCGCCGAGCGAGAGAGTCGCGAATCCTGCGGGCACATTGCTCACGGCGTCCTTGTCGAATGTCCACTTATTGAACAGGCCGCCCTTGGCCTGCTTCTGGAGATTGGCCTCTTTCTCTTCATGGGTCTCACTGGGAACCGCTAACGCAGGACTCGCGGTCCACACGAACGTGGCCATCAAACTCGCCCACACCCACACGCCCCGAATTCCCACTCGGTCTCTCACCCTGCTATCGCCGCGCATCTTCCACTCCTTGCTTCCCGTCAGACCAGCTAACGATTGGTACCCGAGGATGGGGTTCTCCGAATATTCAGAATGTCCTGCTGCAACCGATCCCGCTCGGCCAAAATTCGCTTCCGACGCTGCCACCGGTCCCAGGTCCACCAACGAAGCGTCTGCGAGAACCTCACTGCGGGGGGCGCGGCGCTGCCGCCGGGCGCATGTTGAAACTCATATCCCTCGTGCCGATCACGATTCTCGAAGAACCGCCGATACAGATGGTCGTACAATCCGTTTCCCGCCCCACCGCCAGCCACAGGCGCTCCTTTCTAGAGCAATAACTCCAATTGCGCCGCGTCCGTAACCGGCGCAGAACAGGTCGATTGCTGACAGACATACGCCGTCGCCTGTCCGTTCACGCTGACCTTCCCCGCCGCCAACGGCAATTCCGCTTCTTTCCCGCGCCGCGACTCGTCGATGACGAGCAGCAGCTTGTTCGGCACGTACCGCTGGTGAAGACAGGCCAGCAGCGATTCGGTCTGGGGATTGCCGCGCGCCCCGACGAGGACGACCTCTTTGGGCCGGGACAGGTACAAGTCCAGTCCGCAGAGCAGCGCCGATGCGCCGTAGGCATTCTGATCCATCAACTGGCGAAAAACCCGCAAGGTCTGCCCGGCTCGTTCATCATACATTCGCACTCCGGTCAAAGAGAAGAGCCGGATCAGCACATCCACCGCCATCGCATTGCCCGACGGCATCGCGCTGTCGGTGCCGGTTTTCATTCGATGAATCAGCGTTTCATGATCCTTTCCCGTAAAGAAGAACCCGCCGGCGGCCTCGTCCCAAAATTGGGCCAGCATGGAATCCGTGACGGCCTGGGCCTGCTCCAGATACCAGCTATGAGACGTTGTTTCAAACGCGTCGAGCAGCGCCGCCGCAAGATAGGCATAGTCGTCGAGATAGCCGGCAATCCGACCGGTCCCGCCCGTCACCGTACGGAACACCCGCCCGTCCGCGATCGCGTAATCGAGCAGGTAGGTCAGCGCCTGCTCCGCCGACGAGAGATACCAGGGCGTGCCGAAGGTCCGATATGCGTCCAGAAAGGCCGACACCGCCAACGCATTCCAGCTCGTCAGGATATTCTCGTCGCGCTGCGGCTTCACCCGTTGGTCCCGCACCGCGAGCAATTTTCTCCGCGCAGGCTTCAACAGCGTCTCGAACTGATCATGATCCTCCGGCGACAAGACAGGATGACTCAACCGATTCAAAACCGTCTTCCCCTCGAAATTGCCGCCATCGGTGACCCCGTACGCCTGACAAAACGTCTCCCCTAACTCCGGCCCGAGCACGGCCAGAATCTCCGCCGGTTCCCACACGAAAAACCGCCCTTCCTCGCCCTCGCTGTCGGCATCCTGCGCCGCGAAGAAAGGGCCATGGGAATGGGTCAATTCCCGCCGCAAGTATTCGAGTGTCTCCTCCACGACCTGACGGAACCGCGCGTCTTTGGTTAACCGCCAGCCGTCCAAATAGATCCGAACCAGCTGCGCGTTGTCGTAGAGCATTTTCTCGAAATGCGGGATGAGCCACTGCCCGTCCACCGAATAGCGATGGAACCCCCCACCGAGATGGTCGTAAATTCCGCCCGCGGCCATCTTGCGGAGCTGATGCACTACCTTCTCTTGATGACTTGCATCCTTCGTGCGGTACGTATTGCGCAGCAACACACTCAACGGCGGCACCGTCGGGAACTTCGGTCCCTCACCGAACCCGCCCTGCACCGGATCGAAGAACAACCCCAGGTCTTTCACGCCATCATCCAACAGGCCGTCCGTCAACGGTTCTCCCGAAGCGACATGGGTGCTGACTCGCACTAGACCAGCTTTGACACGCTCGACGTTCTTGGCCACATCGCCGCGATGGTTTCGGTAGGCCTCGACCACCCCGAGCAGCACTTGAGGGAACCCCGGCAGGTTGTGACGCGGCACCGGCGGAAAATAGGTCCCCCCGTAGAACGGCTGCTGGTCGGGCGTGAGGAACATCGTCAGCGGCCAGCCGCCGCCTCGCCCCAGAAAGACCTGGGCGGCTTTTTGATAGATATCGTCAAGGTCGGGCCGCTCTTCGCGATCCACCTTCACGTTCACGAAATGCTCGTTCATCAGCGCCGCGATCTCCCGGCTCTCGAAACACTCGTGCGACATCACGTGGCACCAGTGGCAGGCCGAATAGCCGATGGAGAGCAAAATGGGCTTATCCTCGGCCTTGGCCTTCGCCAACGCGTCCGGTCCCCACGGATACCATTCCACGGGGTTCAACGCATGTTGCCGAAGATAGGGGCTGGATTCGGTGATCAGCCGATTGGGAAACGCATCGCTCTGTGTCATAAGTCCGTCGAATCGACCACGCCGGGGGAGATAGTACCTGGCTCAAACCAGCTCTGCAACCTGCTTTCCTGCCTATGCTATGATCGACGCACCTTGAGCCTCATCATGTCATCCATTCGCTCCCTCCCAGCCCTCATTCGGAGTTTCGGGCTTGCCGTCACATTGGCTGCGGCTTCGATGTTCCTCGCCTCCGCAAACGAAAGCCCGGCTGAGCCGACTTCCGCGTCCGTTCAGACCGCACTCGACTTGCTGTCGACAGACCGGATGCTGGCCGACATTCGTACGTTGAGCGGGCCGGCCCACAACGGTCGGCTGGCCGGCAGTCAAGATGATATCGGGTCCGGCCGGTGGCTCGCACAAGAGTTCGGCATTGCCGGTCTCCAACTTCCTCTCATCAACAACGGCTCTCTGATGTTTCCCTTCGTCAGCGGGAAACACGGCACTCCGATCGGCGTACAGGCCTCACTCGTGCCGACCTCCACAATCCAACCGGAGCCCACAGTCCGAATCGGCGTCTCGGATCAGCTGGTCACCACAACGCTCGGCACCGACTACTTACCGGTATTCGACTCGCCAGCCGCCCATGTCCAAGGCCGCATTGTCTTTGTCGGCTACGGTATTGCCGACCCGGCACGCGGCATCGATGAGTACGCCGGAATCGACGCCGCGAATTGCATCGTGCTCTTCCTGCGCGGCAAGCCCGATCACTATCAAGCGCCCGTGAGCCATGCCGACAAAGTTCGCTGGGCGCGTGAGCATGGGGCCATCGCGTACTTGACCGCCACGGGCCCCACGCTCAGCCCCTACGAAGCCCGCCGTGGCGTCACGGGACGACCCAACGCTTTTTACGCCCAACTCACTCCCGCGCTGGCCCTTCCCGGTGTCTGGATCAGCACCGCGCTCGCGGAGCGGATGCTGGTCGATCCGGATGGCACGCACAGCGATCGCCTGCGTACGCTCCAGGATCGCATCAATCGCTCACCAGCTTCCGGTTCGTTCCAGACCAATCACTTCGCATCGCTCAACTGGGATGTCGTAACCCGAGAAGGGATTTTGGCGAACGTTGTCGGTTTGATTCCTGGCACCGGTCCAGACTCGATCCTCATCGGAGCCCATCGCGATCACTTCGGCCGACCGGCCGGTTTGTTCTTCCCCGGCGCAGACGACAACGCGTCCGGCACCGCCGTCCTGCTCGAGATCGCCCGTGCCCTGGCACAGTCGGGCATGCGTCCCCAGCACACCATCCTTTTCGTCTCGTTCAGTGGCGAAGAGCGGGATCTGCTCGGCTCACGCCTCTATGTCAGCCGCCCTCCTGTTCCGCTCAACTCGGCGCAGTCCCTCACCCTGCCAGACCCTGCCATTCGCTCCCTGAGGGCAACGGGGTCAACAAAGGCCATGATCAATATCGATCACGCCGGCATCGGCAACGGCCGATTGACGGTCGGAGTCACGGGACTGGATAAGCGCATCGCGCAAGAGGCTGGTGAAACAGCCGGCCTTATAGAGAAACTCGACCTGTTCGGATTCTTCCCCGGCGGCGACCATGTCCCGTTCAAAGAAGCGGGCGTGCCGACCGTGACGGTCGTGAGCGGCGGCGTACATCCGCACTACCACCAGACAACCGACACCGCGGACACGATCAACCCGGAGGTGCTCCGGACCGTCGCCCGCTACACGCTCGCGCTCACGTGGCAACTCGCCAATAGTCCCTAGCCGATTACACTGGCGGGGTTTGTTAGGGAATCTCGTCCAGCAGCGTGGAATTGATGGCAGGCAGCGGAGCCGTCTGCCGCGGGGGACCGGGCAGGACGATCGGCGATCCGCTCTGATTGGCCCCCTGGATCAGACCGATGGAGAGCTGCGGGCCGAACGTCATGACCGCCCCGCTCCAGGCCTGCCCGGTGGTGGGATTCCGGAAGCTGTATGTTTCGAGGTTGCCGCCCGGCGTGTAGAGGTATCCCTGCGTCCCCTGGCCGTCGAGATACAAATTGCCCGGCCCGGTCAGATTGAAGAGCGGACCAACACCGCCGTCGAACGAGCGCACCCCCGAAACGGATTGCGCCGAGGCCGGAACAGCGGCCATGAGGCCCATCCCTACCAGCGCGAGTGTGGCAAGGACGCTCAGCAT
>JAXLZJ010000040.1:0-37262 GCA_046350995.1 Nitrospira sp. | reverse complement strand
GGTCCTGGTCGTGATCCTGGACGTTCTCGCTCGTGACGGTCTCGGCATCGGGGGTTGTTGTAAACGATGCTGTGGCCGAGACCACAGGTGAGTCGGTCGGAAAAGATGTGGACGTGAGGAGCACCGGTTTCTGATCGTTTGGCGCGGCGGTCGTGACCAGGTCGTTTTGAGCGGCGGTGTCGCTCATTACCGGGGTCCCGGTCAGAGACTCCGTGGTCACAGTCTTGGAATTAGTACCCTCAAGAGATGCGACAAGAATCGAAGTGGACGTCTGGTCGGTTGCAACTGGCGCGGACTCCGTGGAAACGGGCTCGGCGGTGGTCGACAAGACAGGGGTGATTCCGAGGGCCAGCAATGTGCTTTGCGTCGCGGCATCAGGGGTGGTGCTCGTCTCCGGCTTCGAGTCGCCTACGGTCTGTTGCTCGTCGGCGGAAGCCGCTTGACGTTCGCAGGTCTGATCCCGCTCGTCGGTGTTTGTGGTAGTGGTCGACGAAGAGGCCATCTCGTCGGAAGTCGAATTCGACTCCTTGTCGCTGCGTGACGCCCGGATAGCGCCGCGCGTCTCATGCGAATCCTTGGCGGCGTGGAGTTCCGAGGCGAAGGATGTCCCGGAATCCGCCGAGCCGCATGATTTACGCCCCTGTCCGCACCGGGAACCGGCGCCGCCCACGGGGCCGGCAGCGGGTGCGGCGGTCGTCATCGTCGTCGTGGGCAACTGAAAGTCCATAGGCTCCTCTTGTTCTTCGACCGGTGCGAATAACTCGCACGGGAAGATTACAAGGCTCGTGCCAATCGGACTCTTGCGCGAAACCCACGCCAAATGGGGTGTGTTGAGTCGAGATAGTGGGCTGGAGCGTGGATAGAGGAAAGAACTGCTGGATCGCTAGGCAAGATCGACCTAGTCGGCCCGTCGATCTCTTTAGGGATTCTGAGCAAGCAACTGTTCGGTCAGTTTCGCCGCGCGATCCACCCGCACTTGCGCCAGAATCGCTCCCGCCGTTTTGCCTTTCACCAGCCGGAGAATTTCGAGTGCCTTGCGCTCGGGCATTTTCTCCAGGCGCGCGGCTGCCTCCTCCGCGGGCATCGATTCGTACATCTTGGCAAGTTGGGACTGGCTGAGCGATTTCTGCTCCTGGGTCTGTTTCGCGGCTAGAGCCTTGCGATCGGCTAGAAATTGTTCCTGTTGCTTCTTCTGCTCGGCGGTCTGCTTTTGAGTCGTCTTTCGGGCCTCGTCCAGCCTCTTCTGCATTGCCTCGCTTCGAGACAACAGCTCTTCGAGCTCGGATTTCAGGGTCAGGAGACGGTTTTCTTCCTCTCGAATGGCGGCCTCGCGTCGGTCGAGATCCTTTTTGCGCTGATCCAACATCGCAATGACTTCACGCGGTGTGTCGATAGCCGGACCTTGCGGAGCCAGCGACGAAGGGATAGCGTTCCCCTCTTCCGTCTGGGGCGGCGCGGCGGTCGGAGTCGCCGCAAGCGCGCCGGTTGCGGCAGGCGGCGTCGGACGTTTCGTCTGGGATACGAGCGATTGCGGGTCCGATGACGCCTGGCCGAGCTGCACCATGACCCAGAAAAGAAACAACGATCCCGTCACCCCGCCCGCGAGGGTCCACAGATGGCGGCGACGCTCCGGGCGCCGTTCGGTAGAAGGGCGGCGAGAAATCGGTCGGATCGTGACACGATCGGTGACGCGGTCGAGTCGGGCTGTATTCATGACGAGTACTCCCCCTGACCGAGATGCCGATGATGCGCCGCTTCGTCGGTCGATTGTTGCTCACGTCGTTGCGCGTCCCTCTGGGCGGTGTGACGATACCGTTCGATCAGCCGATCCAGCGTCCGTCGGTCCTGACTGGCGGAGACCAATCTGGCGCGGGCCTCGTCCCACTGTGCCTGCCAATGCGCCACAGTCCGCCTCGCCTGCTCCGTCGCTGCGGCCAACGCTTCGAAATGGGATTGCCATTGCAGCAGCTGTTCGATCGTTAAGCCGCGACCGGTATCTTCGCGATAGCGCTGCTCCTGTGCTTCGCGGTCCTGGACCAGCTGGGTACAGGACCGTTCGGCCTGAATCAGGGCCTGGGTGACTTCCGCCAGCTCCATTTTGAGCTGTTCTTCGATCTGGGTCCGATAGTGTTGAAGCGTCCGGATGCTCATGCTGTCTGCCTTACCAGTGTCAGTAATTCCCGTTGTGTCGAGGCGAAATCAGCTGGCTGATCGACGTCCTGACGGAGAAAGGCATTGATGGCCTCCTGCGCTTTCACGGCCCGATCGAGGCTCGCGTTCATCCCCTGCTTGTAGGCCCCCAGCAAGATCAGGTCTTCGGACTGCCGATATCGGGCGATCAACTCGATCAACTGCCGGGCCGCCACGTCGTGTTCGCGCGGCACGATGTCGCGCATCACCCGGCTGGTGCTTTGCAACAGGTCGATGGCGGGATAATGATTCTGCGCCGCCAACGTCCGGGAGAGCACGATATGTCCGTCCAGAATCGAGCGGGCCGTATCGGCGATGGGATCCGACAGATCGTCTCCATCCACCAACACCGTGTATAGACCGGTGATCGCGCCCGCTCCGGCTCCGGTGCCGACCCGCTCCAACAATTTCGGGAGCATGGCGAAGACGGACGGTGTATAGCCTTTCGTTGTCGGCGGCTCTCCGATCGCCAACCCGACTTCTCGTTGGCTGTAGGCCAAGCGGGTCAACGAATCCATCAAGAGCAGCACTTGTTTGCCGCGGTCACGGAAATATTCGGCAATGGTCGTGGCAACCAACGCGGCGCGCAGGCGCACCAACGGCGGCTGATCGGATGTCGCGACGACGACGACGGATCGCTGCAAGGCCGCCGCTCCCAGGTCCCGTTCCAAGAACTCGTTGACCTCGCGGCCCCGTTCCCCGATCAAAGCGATGACGTTGACGTCGGCCTGGGTGTAACGACTGATCATGCCCAGCAAGACGCTCTTGCCCACACCGGCGCCGGCGAAAATGCCAACCTTCTGTCCTCGTCCACAGGTGAGGAATCCGTTGATGGCCCGTACGCCCAAATCCAGCGGAGTAGAGATGCGCACCCGGGACAACGGATTCGGTGCGCCAGCATGGAGGGGATACCGCGCTTCCGCGATCAACGGACCTTTACCGTCCAGCGGTTCGCCCAACCCGTTCAAGACCCGCCCGAGTAAGCTGGGCCCGACGGCTGCCGTGGCCGCCTGACCTGCCATCGCGATGCGGCTCGAAGGCCCGATACCCTGCATTTCGCCGAGCGGCATCAGCAAGACTCGATCTCCCCGAAACCCGACGACCTCGGCTGGAATCTGCCCTTGGCCGTCTTCGCGCGAGATGTGGCAGATGTCGCCGACCGTCGACGTCAGCCCGGTCCCCTCGATGACGAGACCGACCGCTTGAGCCACGCGGCCGGTGACATCCAATGGGTCAATCCGTTCGAGCAAATCACCGAGCGGCATGCTGTCCTCTGGCGCGGAGCGCCTCCCCTAGCCGAAGCAATTGAGTATCCAATGAGGCATCGACTACCCGATTCGCCGTCTGCACGACGCAGGTGCCCCGGGGCAGTTCGTGATCCGGTTCGATATGCAACGCGATGGTCAGATCGCCGACTTGGCTGAGCTCGTTTCGGATCGGTTCCAGGATCGCAGCGTCCGCCGGATGGACGTGAATCGTCGCCCGACCGGACTCGTGCAATGATGCCAAGGCCGTTTTGGCCTGGGCGATGACTTGCTCCTTGACGGATTCGGCCCGTTCCCGGAGCACTTTGGCGGCGATCTGGAACGCCAGACTCACGACCTCATCTTCTACCGTCTGATGTAACGATCGCCAGCTTTGATCGAACTGCCTGACGGCATTCGCCAACAACGTCTTCTCTTGGCGCCGACGTTCTTCGTCCCGCGCGACAGCCCGACGTTCTCCTTCGGCAAAGCCTCGTTCATACTCAGTCAATCCATCCTGACCGCGAGCCGTGCCATCTTCTCCGAAGGTCTGTAATACGACATTCTGCACCCGCAGGCCGCCTGCCCGAACCACTGCTTCTTTCAACAAGGTATTCTCCGTGCGCAGCCGGTGCAATTCGAGCAGTCGCCGTGCCGTCATCAGAACGACATCGTTCTGAATCGGCTTGATCAGAAAATCGGTCGCCCCCGCCTTCATCGCCCGGACGGCCAGTTCCACGCTCGGCGAACCGGTCATCACCACCCCGATGATCCGTTGATCCAGCCGTTGTCCCTGTTCCAAGACTTGAATACCGTCGCCGTCCGGCAGCGTCACATCGACGATGAGCAGCGACGGCGCCGCCGCCTTCATCGATGCCAAGGCTTCCTGACAGCTTCCGGCCACCCGAAGCGTGACCCCCTCAGGCCGGAACAGTTCGACAAACAGATTGCGAATGATCTCATCGTCATCGACCACGAGAATCGACCCCTGCAAGCGGGGCGTGTCCACCGACGCAGTGGACGCCGGGGAGGCGGGTAGCAACGCACTTCGGGCCATTTACAGCATCTCCTCCCCTGCCCCGGCGACGACAATACGCCCTTCCTCTTCGAGCTTGCGGCAGACCTTGAGAATATTTTGCTGCGCCCGCTCGACATCGGAAATCTTGACCGGTCCCTTGGATTCCATGTCGTCCTTGAGCATCTCAGCGGCGCGACTCGACATGTTCTTGAAGAACTTGTCCTTGACCTCCGTGTTGGCCCCGCGAAGAGCCAGCGGCAGATCTTCCTTGCTGATTTCTTTCATCAACTCCTGCATGCCGCGATCGTCGAGCTTGATCAAGTCGTCGAACACGAACATCAGGGCGCGGATCGCGTCAGCCAACGGCTGGCTCTTCTCGGAAATTTTGGCCATGATGTTGCCTTCCGTGTTCTTGTCCAGACGAGTCATGATATCCGCCATCAACTCTGTGCCGCCCAGCGTTTGCGCCCGCATGCCGGTGTTGGCTAACAAGGCTTCCTGCAAGGTGTTGCTGAGCTCTTCGAGCACTTCCGGCTGCACTTCCTCCATCGTGGCGACCCGTAGGGCCACATCCCCACGGAGAAACTCCGGTAGTTGGGACAAAAGCTGACTGGCCTGCTCCGCCTCCAGATGAGCCAGAATGACGGCGATCGTCTGGGGATGTTCGACTTTGATCATGCCCGCCAACGATTTGGGATCGACCCACTTCAACGCTTCCAGACCGGGATAGGTCTTCCGGGACATGGACTCGATGATGGCCTTGGCTTTTTCAGGTCCAAGCGCTTTAATCAGAATGTTGCGGATGTATTCGTTCCCCTTGAATTGGACTTCGCCAGCCGCACTGGCTGCCTCGAATTCAGTGATCACCGCCTCCTCTTCTTCCTTCGAGATACTGGCGGTCCCGTTCATATAGTTCCCGAGTTTCTTGATCTCCTTCGGATCAAGTTGCTTCAGGACCTGCGCGGCCGCTTCCTCCCCGATCGCACGCAGGAGAATCGCGGCTTTCTGTTCGCCGGTCATCTGTTTCGGTGCGGAGGCCATGGCTAGGCGTTCCCTTTCAGCCACTGCTTCACGACGACGGCTGTGCCGTCAGGATTCTTCTTGGCCATATCGAGGATCTGAGCGCGATTCGCGCTCGTTTCGAGCGACGCCTCAACGGTGCTCACCGGGGCCGGCAGTGCCGGCGCTGAGGCTTCCGGTGTTTCGACCGACGATGCCCCCAACATGGCGATCAAAGGTCTGACCACAAAGAAGAGAATCATCAGGAACAGCAGCGCCCCGACTCCGTATCGCATGTAAGGCATCCAGGCTTTCGGGCCATCAGCGACGGCTTCGACGCCCGTCGCCACCGGTTCTTCCGGTCCGAATCCAAACTGCACATTCACCACCTGGACTTGGTCTTGCCGCTCAGACGAGTAGCCCATCGCCTTCTTGACGATGTCCTCGATGCGCTTCATATCTTCTTCCGATCGGGGGATGTATTTCTTGACCACGTCACCCGCCGGTTTCTCGGCCGACTCGCCTTCCGCTGCCTTCGGTGTCTCGTAGATCCCGTCCACCAGCACGGCGACGGACAACTGCTTGATCGACCCGATCGGCTCGACGATCCGCGAAACGGTCCGGCTGATTTCATAGTTGACCGTCTCGTTCTTGGTTTGTGTGGCGCTCGAACTTGTCTGCGCCGGCTCCTGATCGGTGCCCGGCGGCACGTTGGACTGCACGCCCGGCACGCCGCCGGAGACGCCGTTGACGCCGTTGGTCTTTTCCTGTCCGCGCTGCTCGCTCCGGACGACCTGGCCGTTCGGATCGTACCGTTCCTCCGTAGTTTCGACTTTTCTGAAGTCAACGAGGCTCGAGACCCTCACAACGGCCTTATTCGCCCCCACGATGCGTTCCAGCATGGTTTGAATCCGCGTCTCGATGTCCTTCTCAATCGTCCGCTGATATTCTAACTGGGTGCTCGTCAATCCGGCGGTTTCGTCTTGTCCCGTTGTGGAGGATAGCAAGCGGCCATGGCCGTCCACGACGGTCACGTCACGAGCCTGCAACCCTTCCACGCTACTTGCCACCAAATGGACCATGCCTTGGACTTGAGTTTTACTCAGCATCTGGCCGTTTCGTAGCGACACGACTACCGACGCGCGGGGCCGATCCTGCTCGGTCGCGAATAGCCGCCGTTCTGGCATCGCGAGATGCACCCGCGCCCGCTCCACTTCCGGCATCTGCGCGATGGTCCGCGCGAGTTCTCCCTGTAATGCCCGGCGATAGTTCAACTTTTGCACGAAGTCCGACATGCCGATGGACGTACGGTCGAAGATCTCGTACCCGACACCGCCGCCTCTGGGGATGCCTTGCGACGCGAGTGTCAACCGCAGATCGTGGACTTGAGCGCTGGGAACGAGGATTGTGGCGCCGCCGCCGGTCGTCTCGTACGGCGTCTTGGACTCTTTCAGCTTGTCGATGATGGCGGCCGCGTCTTCCCCGTTCAAATTGGTAAAGAGCACCTGCATATCGGGCTGCTGTGTCCAGAGCGCCAAGGCGATCAACCCGGCGACCGATCCCGCCAGGGCGACCAAAATGATCATGCGTTGATTGATCGAGAATTTGGAAAACATACGGTGTCTCGTCCTCGTCGGGTTCGGCTTTTACGTCAAATCTGCATCCGCTGAATTTCTTCGTACGCGCCAATGAGTTTGTTCCGGATCTGCATCATGAGTTGGAACGACACGTCGGCCTGTTGCAGGGCCACCATGGTCTTGTGCAGGTCCTGAGTCTGTCCGGTCATGAGGGCATCCACAGCCTGATTGGCCTGCAACTGGACTTCGTTGGCTTTGCCGATGGCCGACTTGAGGTTATCCAGAAATCCTCCGGCCGGTGACGATGCGTTTTGTCCAGAAGGAGCGATCGAATCCGCAATCGCGGGAATAATCGATGTTGTGCCTTGAATTGGTGTCATTGGTTACCTCCCGATCTCCAAGGCTTTGTTCCACATGGAGCGTGTGGCATTGATGGCCTGCACGTTCGCTTCATAGGCTCGCGAGGCGCCGATCATGTTGACCATCTCTTCCATGACGTTGACGTTCGGCAGACGGACAAATCCTTTCGGATCGGCGTCGGGATGATGCGGATCGTAGATCAACTGACCTTGCTTCTGATCTTCCACGACGCGGGCCACGGACACGCCTTCGAGCGCATGGGACGTCGGTCCGACCGCGACCTGGCGGAAGGCTTTCTGGAAGGCACTGGGCACCGGGGTCGATCTGAATACGACGTCCCGCCGCTTGTACGGGCCACCTCCCGGCGTGCGCGTCGACTGGGCATTGGCCAGGTTGCTGGCAATGACGTTGAGTCGCCGCCGCTGGGCGTCGAGGCCTGACACCGAGACTGCCATCGAATCCGTCATGTCCATCGTCGTTCCTCCTCCTCGTCTGACCGCCGTGCGCCGCGCTCCCGTTTATCGGGCGTCGCGGATGGCGGTGAGTAGCTGTCTGAATCGTTGGGCTGTGATGCTGGCCGCTGCGTTGTAGTGCATCGCGTTGTCCGACAACTTGGCCATTTCCAATTCGAGATTGACGGTGTTGGCGTCCAACGGCATGTCGCCGGCCGGCACTTCCGAGAGCTTTCCCGTCACGGTCTGATAGCCCTGTCCTTGCGGCCCGAAATGATGCGATTGGGTCGACGTCAATACCAGCGGAAACCGCCCTTTGTGCGCCGATTGGAGTTGTTGGACGAACTGGAGATCGTTTGCCCGATACCCCGGCGTTTCTTCGTTGGCGAGATTGGAGGCGATAACCCGTTGCCGGGCGCTGCGAAGGTCCAGGCTCCGATTCAGCAACTGCATCGTCTTGTCCATGATATTCATGTCGTTTCTCCTTCTCTTCTCGTGTCTAGCAATGCCGATGCCTTATTCCGTCAAATTGTGCCTGCTTAGGCAGCCTTCCACCGGCTCGTTCTTGCCGAGTGGCTGGTTGTGGGCGGCAAAATGTGCCGGGATTATCCCCCCAGAGCGGTCACCGGCCGCTCCGTCTCCCGATATTCCCGAAGCTTGTTCCTCAGGGTTCGAATGCTGATACCGAGCTCTTTGGCGGCATGGGTGCGATTGTCTTTCACCCGCGCAAGCGTCTTGAAAATCAGTTCGCGTTCCATTTCCCACAGCGATCCGTTCACCGATACCGCAGGCAGAACCGGCGGCACCGCCACCGGCGATACGGTCTCCGGCTGAAGCGCCGGCAAGTGCATCGGCAGAATCGTACCTTGCCCGGCAAGGAGCACGGCTCGTTCCATCACGTTCTCCAATTCTCGGACGTTCCCCTTCCAGGGGAGCGTCAACAAATGTTGAACGGCGGCATCCGAAAGGCTCGGTTGCGAGATCCCGTTGCGGGTGGAGGACACGCCAGCGAAGTGACGCGCCAGCAAGGCGATGTCGGCGGGCCGTTCGCGCAGAGGCGGGACCGTAATCGGAAACACGTTCAAGCGATAGTAAAGGTCTTCGCGGAACCGGCCCTGCTCCACCTCGCGGTACAAGGCGCGGTTCGTGGTGGCGATCACCCGGATGTTCACCGGCACGGGATCGCGTCCCCCGATCCGGTCGACTTCGCGTTCTTGTAGCACCCGCAGTAGTTTCGCCTGCAGATTCAGGTTCATTTCGCTGATTTCGTCGAGCAGAATGGTGCCCGTATGGGCCATCTCGAATTTCCCGATCTTTCGGATCAGAGCGCCGGTGAACGCGCCACGTTCGTGGCCGAAGAGTTCGCTTTCCAGCAACCCGTCGGGCAACGCGGCGCAATTGACTGCGATGAACGGGCGGTGAGCCCGCGGACTGCGAGTATGAATGAACCGCGCGAGCAGTTCTTTTCCTGTGCCGCTTTCGCCGTTGATCAGGACGGTCGCCTGACTGGCTGCCACCCCTTCAATGGTGCTCAAGAGACGGATCATGCCGGGATCCTGGGTGAGGATGGCTCGACCTTCGACCGCGGTCGTGGTGCCGGAGGGTTCGACTTCCCGTCCTTCCTTCAAATTGGCGATGATTCGTTCAAGTAAATCCATGGAAAACGGCTTGAGCAAATAATCGCTGGCGCCGTGCTTCATGGCTTCGACGGCGGTCTCGACCGTTCCGTACGCCGTCATCAGGACGATGAGGGTCTGCGGTGCACGTGCCTTAATCTCCTTGATCAGGTCTAGCCCGCTCACCCGCGGCATCTTCAAATCGGTGATCACGAGCCAGGGGCGGAAACGGGTCACCCGCTCCAACGCATCGGCGCCGTCGATCGCGCCCTGGACGTCGTAACCCAGCCGCTTGACCGACTCCATCAAAGCCGTCCGCATGGACGGCTCGTCGTCCACGATGAGGACGCGCTCGTTGTGGTCGGTGCCTTCGATTGCGAGATCTCGATCAGTCATGTGCATGTTCCTCCATCGGGACGGTGGCGGCCACGTCGTGTTGCGCAGCAGAATCCGAAATCTGGTTCCAAGTAAACGGCGGTTGGGCAGCCGACGTCACGGCCGGGTGTGGCAGGAGGATCGTGAAGGATGTCCCCTTCCCGGAACAGCTTTCCACGTCGATGCGACCGCGATGGGCTTCGATAATCGCATGCACGATGGCCAGTCCCAGCCCGGTGCCTTCATCTTTCGTCGTAAAGAACGGGTCAAAAATTCTCGACAAATGGGCGGCGTCAATGCCGGCGCCGTTGTCGGTTACGGTAAGGCAGACCGTCGGTTCACCCAGCGGGGCCTCAGTCGCCGCATGGAGTTTGAGCGTCAGCACGCCACCCGTCGGCATCGCTTGGATTGCGTTCAGAATCAAATTCAGCATCACCTGCTTGATCTGTCCCTCGTGGCACCAGATGGCGGGAATCCGTGGGTCGAGGTCCAGACGAATGTCGACCGGATTCTTCGTGATGGCATGGGCCGCGAGGGTCAAGGCATCGAGGACCAACGGCTCGATCGGGTGCCAGCTTCGCGATGATTTTTCCGGCTGGGTATAGACAAGCAAGTTCGAGAGCAGCCGGTCCATCGCATGCACCGCCTGGGAAATCTGCTCGGCATATGGCAGGCTGCCCGGCAAGTCCTGCAGATCGCGCCGTAACATCGATGCAAAGAGCTCGATGCTGCCCAGCGGATTGCGGATCTCATGGGCGATACGGCCAACCATTTCTCCCATCGCGACCAAGCGATGCTGGCGCTGCAGCCGTTCTTCCAACTGACACATGGTCGTGACGTCGTGGATCAGAATGAGACTCTCTGCATACCGGCCGGTCTCAAACGCGATGGGCGTCTGCGCGATGGTCAACACTCGTGATCCGAACCGCTGGGATTGCTCGGTGAGCGTCAAGCCAAGTTCCGAGAGCACGGCCAAGGCCGGCCGACCGGTGACGGCGGTATTTTCCAAGCCCAGAAGCGTCAGGGCGGCGGTGTTGGCTCTGGTCACGCCTCCGTCATGATCCACTACCAGCACGCCGGTAGTCAGCGAATCCAGAATTCCGCTCAAATGCAGCCGCATCGCCTCGTTTTCGCACAATTGCGCCCGGAGGGCTTCGTTGCTCTGGGACAACTCCATGTCCATCTGCTCGATCCGCTGCGTCAAGGTCAGATAGGAGTGCTGGAGCGTCTGCGCGGCTTGATCGAACGTCTGAAACGCCTCCTGAAGCAAATCCCGTTCGGCGGGATGCAGTGCAGTCGATGCGGTCATAATCCCTCCTGCGGCACTTGCCGCGCATGTTGAAGATTCTCGCGATACGTGGATGAGAACCGGGTCACCAATGGATCGCCGGTCTGGCCGAGTTCCGCCAGGGCGACTGTGGCGCGGTCAAATTGCTTGAGCGCCTGCCAGCCGCGAACGATCTGTAACCGAGCCCATTCCCGTTGCGAGGCGGTGGCCGATTTGTCGGCTACCGTTTGATAGACTTCGATCGCCCGTTCATGGCGATTAGCCTGGGTCAGTAAATCGGCATAGATCAGCAGCGAGTCGGCCGTTTTGGGCGCACCGGCTTTGAACCCTTCCTCCGTGGCCAACAACGCCTCGTCCAGCTTGTTCATCCTGGTGAAGACCATGGCCATTTGCTGATACATCCAGGGCCGTTCCGGATGCTTGGGGTGGTGAATCATCCATGAACGGGAAAAGTGCAACAGACCCGCAAGGTCTGGCTCATCGGTCATGGCCTGAACGATCAGATGCAACGCTTCGCGCTCCTGTCGGCCGATGGGATGCTCCAACCGATACCGCTCCAACACTTTGCGGGCGGCCTGGGGGTCCTGTTGAGCCAAATAGGTTCGCGCCAACCCGATCAAGGCCTGCTCGGTGACGAGTCCGGGCTTGTGCGACTTTGTCAGCAATTGGTACAGCCGTACCGCTTCCGTGGCAAACCCCAACCGTTCATGTGCTTCGGCAATTTCGAGGAGCAGCGGCGACGAGAGGTACTGACGTTCTGCTCCCGGCCCATGGCGATGGAACAATGCGATCAACGTGACATCGTCATGCGCGCGAACGGCCGCTTCCATCCATGGCCGCAGAATCGTCGCCAGGCGGTCGGCAGCACGTGCCAACCATGGATTGTCGGTCGAGGCGGATGTGCGATCCACGATTTCCCGGTACACGAGTAAGGCATTGGTCACCGCCTCTTTCCTCTCCAGATATTCAGCCAGATGAAAGAGTGCTTCGCTCCCGATGGCATCGCCTTCATGCTCCGCCGCGATCATCCGCATCCGTTTCATGTATTCGTCTGTGGGCTTATCCGAGTCGGATGGGCTGTACATGAGTAACGCCACGCCCGACGACACCGCCTCTTTCGCCTCGCCACCCTGCTGATGAACACGCAAGGTGGCCAATCGCACTCCGGCGAGCGCCGCCTGAGGAGTAGGCGCGAAGTGCGCGCTTACATAGGCGTAGAACAATTCAGCGCTGGCAAGTTTCTGCGAATTCAGAAGACTGTCCGCCAGACGCAACAGCACGCCGGCCGCGTCGGGATGGGAAGGGTAGAGATTGTAAAACTGCAGTAGCAGATCACGCCCGATCACGTCGTGGTGGAGATCCATATGGATAGTCGCATACCGTTTCAACGCGACCGGATCCAACCGCACGGATCTCGGCCAACGGCGATAGGCCAGATCGTACAGCGCCAGGGCGTCCGGGAATCGTCGTTGACGATACAGTGTGGTCGCCAGCCCGACGGTCGCATGCATTAGAATCTGTTCGTGCGTGCTGTGTTTACGAAGGTCGTCGAAGGTATGCTCGGCATCCCGCCATTTTTTCATGGACAACGCCGTATACCCGATACCGAGCAAGGCTCGCTCCCCCTCCATGGAGTTGGGATTGTGCGAGAGTGCCCGCTCATAGAGCGACTGCGCTTCCTGATGCCAGCCTTGTTGGAGATACAGGTCGCCGAGACGCCATTCGGCTCGCTTCGCATTGAGCGAATTGGGATAGTCGCGCAGCAGGGTCTTGTACCGATCGAACGCCTGTATACGATTGGCGTTCGAGGTATCTTCATGCAGGGCGGTTTCGGCGAGAAAGGCGAGAGCCGTTGGAGTTAAGCTGCTTTCCGGCTGCTGCGACACGACTTTGGTGAAAAAGCGCCGCGCCTGTTCCCAGGCTTGCTTGCCGTATGCATTGATACCTTCCTGCAAAGCGAGCGCGTCCATTCCCTGAGACTGGCCTTCCATCCGCGGACCGTCATCGGGCAACACATGTTCCGCTCCCTCCGACGGATCCGGTTGACCGGACGCTTGTCCTGCCGGATCCTGAATGGGACCGGCATAGAGCAGATCGGTGTCATGCAACGCGATGGGCCACAGGCCGATCGACACAAGCAACACGAAGCTGAGTTGTATGCGGGCACGATATGCCGGGTTCACGGAGTCGGTGGTTCAGCAAAGACCGTGCCCATCGGCAAATTGTTCCTAATTGCAGGAATAACACGGAAGATCTTGCATCGTCCTGTCGCAGTGAAAGCGCAAGCGTCAATCCGCCGGACAGACCGACTTGTGAGGTGTCAATCGATTGACGGGACTGAAGAAGGTGTTCAAACCAAGATCACGACACGAGGGGGAGCGCGGGAGAGCCCGGAGAGCCCGCGGCGTAGCTATTGAAAGAGGCGAGCTTGGCCCTTGCGCTTGAGCTTTTCGACCAAGGTGGTCCGGTTGACGTGAAGCAGTTGAGCTGCGCGGGCGGTGACGCCGTTGGCTTTGCGCATGGCTTCTCCGATCAACTGATTCTCGAACTGTTCGACTTCGGTCGACAAATGGATCCCGTCTTCCGTGAACCGAATGAACTGTTCTTTCGCCTCTGCCGGGCGGACCGGCTTCTGCTGAATTTTCTCCGGTAGATCAGCAACCGTCACTTGGCCGCGCTTCTTGAGGACGACCAGCCGTTCGACCATGTTCTCGAGTTCGCGAATATTGCCGGGCCAGTCGTATGCGGCCATCCGTTCGATGGCGTCGGGCGAGACCCCCGAGACGTCGGTCTGCTTCATATGATTGAACCGGCCCAGAAAATGCTCGATCAAGAGAGGGATATCGCTGCGGCGTTCGCGCAGCGAAGGAATCACGATGGGGATGACGTTCAAGCGATAGAAAAGATCCTGCCGGAACCGTTTTTCTTCGACGAGTTTCTCCAAGTCTTGGTTGGTCGCCGCGACGATCCGTACGTCGACCTGAATCGTGCGGTTGCCGCCGACTCGTTCGAACGACCGTTCCTGGAGGACCCGCAACAGCTTGACTTGCAGCGGAAGGCTCATCTCCCCGACTTCGTCGAGAAACATGGTGCCGCCGTTGGCCAGCTCAAACCGGCCCATTCGAGCTTGAACGGCTCCGGTGAAAGCGCCTTTTTCATGCCCGAAGAGTTCCGACTCCAACAGATTTTCAGGAATCGCTCCGCAATTGACGGGAACGAGAGGCCGGTCCTTGCGCGAACTGTTGAAATGTAACATGCGCGCGACCAGTTCCTTCCCGGTCCCGCTCTCTCCCTGAATCAGCACAGTACTGTCGCTATCCGCGACCTTCTCCACGAAGTCCAAGACTTGGCGAATCGGCTCGCTGGCGCCAACCAACTGTTCAAGACGATATTGATCGCGCACAGCTCGTCGGAGCAGATGGTTTTCCTGTCGGAGGCGCTGAAACTCGACCGCCTTTTTTACTACGACGGCGACGGTATCCGGGTCGAACGGCTTCGTCACGAAATCAAACGCGCCGGCTTTCATCGCCTGAACGGCACATTCGATGGTACCGAACCCGGTCATGACGATCGGGATGATTTTGGCATCGATCCGGGTGACGCGATCGATGACTTCAAGCCCGTCGAAATCCGGCAATTGAAAATCGGTGACGACGATCTGGACGGGCTGCTCCTTGACGACTTGTACGCCCGTCGTGGCATCGGCCGCCACGGACACGGTGTACCCCTCTTCGGCGAGAGTTTCCTGAAGCACATCTCGAACGGCCTGGTCGTCATCGATGACTAAGACGTGTGGCGTCGTCATGCGGTGTCAGTCTCGGAGTGGTAGATTCAATCCAGTTGAAACTGGGAGCTTAGAATAATGATCCTGTCGGCTCATTGCAAGCCGAACTATTTGGGTGGCACCTCCATCGAAAGCCCTCGCTTTCTTGACAGAATATTTGAGTAGTTGCTAGGGTGCCCATGCACTCATTCCTCCTGATGTGTTAGATCGGGCTGGCGTAGCTCAATGGCAGAGCAGCGGTTTTGTAAACCGCCGGTTGGAGGTTCAATTCCTCTCGCCAGCTCCAGACAGTCCCATGCAATTTTCTCTCAGGCGATGTCCTCTGCCGGCCGCTCCGAAGAATGGCCCTAGTAGATTCTTCATCATCGAGCTAGCAAGAACCCTGATTTCCTTTCTCGAACGAACGGATTAGAATCACATCGCGCACTCCAGAGTTGAGCTAACCGGGAGGGGCTTTATGAAAGGTCCGTCGGTCCACTCTTCTCCGAGTATCTCGCCTGCACATGTACTCCCTCAGGGCGATTCGCCATCCTCTCATGTACGTGACTCATCGGCCAAAGCGAAATTGACCGATACCTGCACGCATATGCGATTGATCGACGATGTGCTGAATCGATCCGGCAAACGGACGGGAAAAGTCCAGTGTCTTGAATGCGGGGCTACCTTCGAGGACCCGTACCACGGGCTCAAGTAGAGTCCCCGTCAAGTCCGTCGAATTCTACGATTGGCCCATCCGGGGAAAAGGAAACCTCGCGGAAGGAGTCAGATAGTCAATCTACGTTCGGTTTCGGAAATGTTTGCGGTGAGGAAGGGCGGCTTCAGTCAGCTAGGACTTACTGAACGGTTTCGGACCGGCAGTTCGCAACCGATCCCAAACCGTTGTCGATGATGCCTGCTACCGTTCTGCTTCCGTGAGTGTCGATTCGTCTTCCAGCTCATCGAAGTCGGCTTCCACCTTGCCCTTGGTCGTAGATGGGTGAAGGCCGTATTTACGTAACATCTTGTAGAAGTCCGCGCGATAGCGTCCTGCAAATTGTGCGGCGCGCGAGATATTCCCACCGGTCAATTGCAGGACATTCTTGAGGTAAGTCCTCTCGAACTCTTCTTTTGCCTCGGTCAGCGGTTTCAACGGCGCATCCGGCGACACACCGACCGACGGCAGCAAGTCCGGCGTGATCATGTCCTGTCTGGTCATGACCACGGCTTTTTCGATCGCGTTTTCCAACTCACGAACATTGCCCGCCCAAGGGTTTACCATCAACCGGTGCAACGCCGTCGGCGTAAACCCACGTACGTCCTTATTGGCCCGCTTGGTGCTGATTTTTAAGAAATGCTGCGCCAAGAGCGGAATGTCGTCGCGGCGGTCGCGCAACGGCGGGATAAACAGCGGCACAACGGAAATCCGGTAGTACAAATCGTTTCGGAAACTTCCGTTCTTTACCGCCTCTCCCAGATCTTTGTTCGTCGCCGCAATGATCCGAACGTCGACCTTGGTCGAATGTTCCGATCCGACCTCTCGGACCTCCCGTTCCTGAACGGCGCGGAGCAGCTTGACCTGCATAGACAGGGGCATTTCGCCGATTTCGTCGAGAAACAGGGTACCCCCGTTTGCGCTCTGAAATAATCCCTTCTTGGGGCCATGCGCGCTGGTAAATGCACCTCGCACATGGCCGAAGAGTTCGCTCTCGAAGAGAGTTTCCGGGATGGCCGCACAATTCAGCGCGACGAAGGGGCCTTTGCTCCTGCGGCTGTTGGTGTGAATGACCCTCGCCATCACTTCCTTGCCGGTGCCGGTTTCACCGAATAAAAGAATCGTGGCGTCGGAATCCGCGACCTGGGCGATCTGTTGAAACAACCGCTGCATCGCTGGGCTTCGGGCTACGACATTCTCAAGCCCGTACAGCTCTTTCACGAGAGACTTCAACCGCTGAATCTCACGGCTCATGCGCTGCTGAGACAAGGCCTTTTCAATCGTCGCCTTCAGTTCTTTGTCGTCGAACGGCTTCGTCAGATAGCCGAATGCCCCGCGTTGCATGGCTTCCACGGCGTTGGGAATGCTGCCGTGCGCCGTCAAAATAATGACCGGTAAGCCGGGATGGATCCGCAACAGTTCTTCGGTGACGTCCAGGCCATCCTCGCCTCTCAATCGGAGGTCCGTGATGGCGAGGTCGAAAATCTTCTTCTTCGATTCGGCGACGGCATCCTGCCCCGAGGTGCAGGAGGTCACGGCAAACCCCATGGCCGACAGGCGCATCTTCAACAGATGGAGCAGCCCTTCATCATCATCGACGACGAGAATGTGTTCTTGTTCCATACACTCCTTACGGCGTTGGCGTCGCTTCAGGAACCGGCACAGGTGCGGTGGTGGTCGGCGGTCGGATCGGCCTGACCTTTTCCCGCATTTCCTGATCGATCCGTTTCAACGCTTCCAGCTGGCTCGACAGTTCCTCGATCTTCTTTTCTCGCTCGCTCAATTGCTTCTGCAGCGTTTGTAGCGACGCTTGCTCGGTTGCCGGTTTGGCCGATTCCTTCTCTCGTTTTGAAATCAGCGACTCGATCTTCCGTTCACGATCGGCCAAGTCACGTTGCAACGACTCGACCGTCTGGGCATCCGCTTCCTTTGCGGTACGAAGTTGCTGGATAATCACTTCACGATCAAGCAAGTCCCGCACCAGACGATCTGTTGTTTGATTTAGAGAAGCATTCGTATCGGCTAGTGCGGGGGCAGTCAGCACCGCTTTAGCCCAGGAATAATCCTTTTCACCGCTCCGTTCCTGTAGCAGCTGCAACCAGGCTTTGCTCGATGCTGCCAACTGGCTCTTGGGAGCAATCGCCAGGACTTTACCAAAATATTTCTCTGCAACATCGCGGCTTTCGTAGAGCCCTACCAAGGCTCGAGTGAAATACACATGGTCGCAAGAGCTGGTTTCGTTGCACTTGAGCGCCAAACTGTCTTGTTTTTTCGCAAGCGTTTGAAATGCCTTGGCCTCTGCCTGCTCAGTATGAAAGTATGGTTGATTTAAGGGAACGGGTGACGTCCAGCTCGCGCACCCCCCCAGTATCATTATCAGCACACAGCCCAAAACCCTCTTCATAGTCTCCCTCAACTTGATCCGCCCGGCTTGGTCAACCGTAGGATAAACCGTACAGTCGTTCCCTTGCCAACTTCGCTTTCGATCCAGATTCGTCCTCCATGTGCTTCGACGACCTTTTTCGCCAAAGCTAACCCGAGCCCACTGCCTGCCGACGTATTTTTGGCCTTGTTCTTTCCTTGGTAAAAACGCTCGAAGATATGGGGAAGATCTTCGGCCGTGATGCCTGTTCCGGCATCCGATACGGCAACTTCCAAGACGCCCGCCTTCTGGTCTGGACGCATTTGGATTTTGACGATGCCTCCCTCTGGACTGAATTTCAAGGCGTTCGACAATAGATTGTCGAGCACCTGTTCGATCCGCGGGGCATCGGCTTTAACCCACAACCGCTCAGCGGGATGTTCCGCCAACAGTTGAACATGTTTCGAATCGGCCAGAAGCCGGACCTTGTTTACGGAAATATCCGCGACCCGACGTAAGTCGGTCGGAACAATCCGATACTCCATCATACCGGCTTCCATCTTCGAAAGGTCAAGAATTGTCGAGATCAAGTGGATCAAGCGCCGGCTGCTGTCGGCCATGATCCGCAGAGTCGTCCGTTGTTCCTGTTGCAACGGTCCTGGGATTTCGTCAAGGAGGAGATGGGTCCCTTCTTGAATGGACGCCATGGGTGTGCGGAGTTCATGTGACACGTGGGCCAAGAACTCCGCTTTCATGTCGTCCAGCTCTTGGAGTTTTCCTCCCATCCAATTGACGGTATCGACCAAATCGCGCAACTCGGACGGCGCGGCAATTTGAAGCGGTGTGCCGAAATTGCCCTGCCCGATCTGCTTGATATGGCCTTGTAATTGTCTCAGGGGGCGGAGAATACTGTAGCTGGCCACCCCGGCCAGTCCCAGCCCAAATACCAACGCGACCAGAACGAGCTGCTCGGTGACGGCCTCGGCCCGCGCGGCGCTGGCTCGTGATTCGCTGACCCCCACGCTCACACGCGCCTCATGCACATCGATGTAACTTTGAATCGTGGCGGTCATCCGATCCAGCAAGGCATCGCGGCGGTTCTCGTAACCGGACGACACCCCGGGCATTCGATCAGTGGTCTGTTCGAATTCGTCATGGAACAACACCAGCCGCTCCTGCAACAACCGCCCAGCCTCTTGGAGGAGTGATAGCCCCTGGGGTGCCGTTTCTTGTGTCCGAAGATGCTGCAGGTTTCGTTGGAACTCCTCGACTTCCTCATTAAAGTTCGTCAGAAAAGTCCCGTCTTTCGTCGCCAAGTATTTCTTCTCACTATTCAACTGGGCATAGAGTGATTCCTGTAGCCGCTTCGCCGCCTCAACTGCAGGGTAATGGTAGGAGGCCATCTCCGTGCTGAGCGCTGTGAGCTGACGCAGCTGGAACAACGCATAGAGATTCACCCCGGCCATCACGGCAATGATGACGAGACAGGTGAGTACCAGCCGCCAGAAAATGGAGAGTCTCACGAACGGCGCGTCCTTCTTACGGGGTATAGATTGAGCTATAATGCCAGGTGTAGGTAAGTCCATACACTATTTCACACCCCTCCTCAACTCCTTATAAGATAGTCGACGCAAGACGCTCCCTTCTCTAAGGCTTCGTCCTAGTTGACCTCACACAGAAACAGCCCGTCCCTACGGGCTGATAGTGTGTGAGCCGACTGACCGAAAAGTTATCGGTCGCTGTGAAACCGTTCGCTGAACAGACGCTGGCGGCGCGATGAGCCGTGCAGCATTGCAAAGAGGTGGCCGCGGAACAGGAGGATGCTCATGGCTACGGGAGGAGTGAGGAGGATTGCTAGAATCCAATACGCATCGACCGGAAGACCGAGATAGGAGAACCAGCCACCCAGGACGGTGAAGGGCAAGATCAGAAGCTGGAAGAAATCCAGACCAGCTCCCCGCCCCAACCGACTCGACAGGCGGACAAATTCACTGAGACCGGCAGGCGATAGAACGACTGGTAGTATGAGTAGTCCAAAGGGCAGAAACCATTCGATCCAATTCTCCAATACGAAGTCATAACAAGTTTTGAAGACGTCGAGCGGCGAGTCATGACGGACTTGATAAATGACTTCCGGTGCAGGATTGAGCAGGATGAACAATAGCAACAAACAGGCTGCGGAAAGGAACTGTCCATACGGGTTGGCCTGGGTGCCCATATCCAGTGCCATGACCGGAAGCCACAACACAAATCCGACGCCGATGACATCCCAAAAGTAGTAGCCTAGGCTGTCTACGATATCGTGCATCCGGAGCGCACGCGTGCCGCTCAGCGATTGCTCGATGAGGTGCAATGTTGCGCCGACGAGCAACGCATTGGCCGCTCCGAGAATGAAGCCTCCAGCCATTCCCAAGGGACCGGCGACTCGGCTGATCCCCACGAACAGAAGCGCAAACCCGACCAGGGCGACCATGCCGATCCACCCCTGTTGGATCGACCGCAGCGTGCTCAGTAAAGCACGCCGATACAGAGTGAGGACGCTACCGAGGTGACCTTGCATCAGATTGAAAGCAAACCGGTTTCCGTATTGGGTGCACCATAGTCTGGATCGCGTTATGGGTCAAGACGAGGGCCGGCTCCCGAACATTCCGAGGTGTGATAGGTTGACTCGCTCCGGCCAGTGATTATTCAAGTCCTAACGCAGATGACAGCTAACTCAACGCGGAGGCTCCCCGATGGATATGAACCGGATGACGATGAAGCTGCAGGAGGCGCTGCAGACCGCTTCTTCACATGCCATGAGGCGGAGCCACCAAGGGATCGATGTCGAGCATGTCTTAATGGCGCTACTCGAACAGGATGGTGGGATGACCCCCAGTCTGTTGGAGCAGACCGGTGTCGCCTTATCCGCCGTTCGACAGGCGACCGAGCAAACCCTGGGCAAGCTCCCTCAAGTACAAGGCGCCAGCGGCGGTCCCGGTCAGGTTCACGTCACCAACCGCCTTGGGCAAGTCCTGGCGAAAGCCGAGGACGAAAAGACGGCGCTCAAGGATGATTATCTCAGCGTGGAACATGTACTCCTGGCGATGGCGCAGGAAGGCGGCGTCTTTCGGAAGCTGGGGATTACACGCGATCGCCTCCTCGCGGGACTGCAGCAGGTACGAGGAAATCAGCGGGTCACCAGCCAGGATCCCGAGAGTACGTATCAGTCGTTAGAAAAATACGGGCGCGATCTCACAAAGCTCGCCGGTCAGGGCAAGCTGGATCCTGTGATCGGCCGAGACGATGAAATCCGCCGCGTGATCCAGATCTTGTCCCGGCGTACAAAAAACAACCCGGTCCTCATCGGAGAACCGGGCGTGGGCAAGACGGCGATCGTCGAGGGCCTCGCCATCCGGATCATCAAAGGGGACGTGCCGGAAGGATTAAAGCAGAAACGCGTGGTGTCGCTCGACATGGGTGCGCTCGTCGCCGGCGCCAAATTCCGTGGCGAGTTTGAAGAGCGGCTGAAAGCGGTCTTGAAGGAGATCCAATCGTCACAAGGACAGATTCTCTTGTTCATTGACGAACTGCATACGGTCGTAGGGGCTGGCGCGGCGGAAGGTGCCATGGATGCCGCGAATCTCCTCAAGCCGATGCTCGCGCGCGGTGAATTGCATCTGATCGGCGCGACCACGCTGGATGAATATCGGAAGCACATCGAAAAAGACGCCGCCCTCGAACGGCGCTTCCAGACCGTGCTGGTCGATCAACCGTCCGTAGAGAATACGATCTCGATCCTGCGCGGGCTCAAGGAGCGCTATGAGGTTCACCACGGGGTTCGCATCAAAGACAGCGCCTTGGTGGCGGCAGCCAAACTCTCGCACCGCTACATCGCCGACCGGTTCCTGCCTGACAAGGCCATCGATTTGGTCGACGAAGCGGCTGCCCGTTTGCGGACGGAAATCGACAGTTTGCCGGCAGAACTGGACGAAGTGTCCCGCAAAGTACTGCAGTTGGAGATCGAGCGGGAGGCCCTCAAGAAGGAAAAGGATCAAGCCAGCGCGGCACGTCTGACGGCACTGGAAGCCGAATTGGCCGACAAGCAGCGGTCCGCACAGGTCCTCAAAACTCAGTGGGAATCGGAGAAGGCTTCGGTCGGGCGACTCCGGAAAACCCGGGAGGCCATCGAAGATGTGAAACGCCGCATCGAACAGGCGGAACGGGCCTATGACCTCAATCGAGTGGCGGAACTCCGCTACGGCGAGCTACCGAGGCTCGAGCGGGAACTGACGATCGAACAGAACTCACTCGGCAAGAAGCAGGATGAGAATCGCCTGCTCAAAGAGGAGGTCGATGAGGACGAGATCGCCGCGGTGGTGAGCCGCTGGACCGGCATCCCCGTCTCCCGACTGCTTGAAGGAGAATCGGACAAACTGCTGAAGCTCGAAGAGCTCCTACATCAACGGGTGGTCGGACAAGATGAAGGGGTGCGTGCTGTGGCCGATGCCGTCTTGCGGGCCCGCTCAGGTATCAAAGATCCGAACCGTCCTATCGGCTCCTTCTTGTTCCTGGGACCGACCGGCGTCGGCAAGACGGAATTGGCGCGGGCCTTGGCTGCCATCCTGTTCGACGACGAAACCAATCTCATCCGCATCGACATGTCGGAGTACATGGAGAAGCACACTGTCGCGCGACTCATCGGTGCCCCTCCCGGCTACGTGGGCTTCGAGGAAGGTGGGCAATTGACCGAAGCAGTGCGCCGGCGGCCGTTCTCCGTCATTCTCTTCGACGAGATCGAAAAAGCGCACCACGACGTGTTCAATGTCCTGCTCCAGGTCCTGGACGACGGGCGGTTGACCGATTCACAAGGCCGGACAGTAGATTTCAAAAACACGGTCCTCATCATGACCTCGAACATCGGCAGCCCGCATATTCTGGAGGCGCAACAGCGCGGCGCCTCGTACGATGACATGCGGAACGTGGTCATGGGAGAACTCCGGCAGTACTTCCGCCCCGAGTTTCTCAACCGAGTCGATGAAGCGGTCGTCTTCCATCCGTTGCAGGCGACGCAACTGGTCAAGATTGTCGAGATTCAGTTGGAGCGGCTACGGGCAAGATTGACGGAACGCAGGATCACGCTGGCAATCAGCAACGCCGCCCTTACCTACCTCGGCGAGCGGGGCTACGATCCGGTGTACGGCGCCAGGCCGTTGAAGCGGCTGATTCAGCAGGAGCTGGAAACGCCGTTGGCTCGGCTGCTCGTCAAAGGGGAACTCCGGGACGGCGACACCGCCAACGTGGATAAGAAAGATGAAGGACTGGTGATTGTCCCAACGATCACGGGGGAGGCGCAAGCGCCTTCCCCTGCCCGCTGACGGAACAAGCGGAACGGTCGCTATCCGAGCGACACCGCACCGCCGTTCAGGTCCTTGGTCACGCCGCTGGCTTTCAGCTTGTCGATCTTCCATTCCTTCGAAGAGACTTCGAGCAGATGCCCTTTGATCGTGTGAAACTCGCCCTTGGAAAAGGAGACGACATTGGGAGCTTTCACATCGAACTGCAGTAACGTTTTTTCCGATGCGGTTTCTTTGAGCACTACGCTCGTGGGCGACTTGGTCACGGCATAGGCCCGCCGCTCGTTGAACATGATGGTGCTATCCACCAGTTTCACGAGCATCTTCCCGCTCTGATCGAACAAGGCGAAATTGACGAGCAACACGCCCGTTCGCGGATGTTGTGAAACCTGAATGAGCGGCACCCCCTCCACTTCGATCGTGCCGTCCGTATTGCGATACATATTCGATCCGACTTCCAAGTCCATAGTGCCCCTCGTTATTCCACCTACGATTTTTTAATCCGGTCCAGAATCAGCGCAATACACCCACCCAACAGTCCTCCGCCCAAAATCGTCGTCAGCAGCTCGGCCAACTTGAGCGTCCACACCGATCCTTGCGCCTGCATCACGTCACGAATGCCGCCTTGAAGCATCAAGACCGACAGGGCCATGGTCGCACCAACCACGAACCACCAGACGAACACTTTTGCCGTTGCCAGCATAATCCTCGCTACACCTCGATCGACCGGTCCAGGGCTCGATACTGTATTGCCTCGGCGACGTGAATGGCCTCAATCTTATCAGAGTCCGCTAGGTCGGCAATCGTCCGAGCGACTCTGAGAATGCGCCCATGGGCGCGTGCCGAGAGATTCAGTCTCGCCATGGCCTGCTCCAGCAATTCCTGGGGCCCGGCAGCCAGCCCACAATACCGCTTCACGAGTCTGGGCTTCAACTGGGCATTGGTATAGATGCCCTCGTCCTGATACCGCGTTCGCTGAGTGGCCCGGGCCGCCAGGACTCGCTTCCGGATCGTGGCCGAACTTTCGCTCGGGGGCTGTTCGGCCCGAAGCTCTTTCACCGGGACAGGCGGAACCTCTAAATGGAGATCCAGTCGGTCCATCAACGGGCCGGAAAGTTTCGCCCGGTAGCGTCGAATCTGCGGCACTGTGCATACGCAGGGGCGTGAACGATCTCCATAATAGCCGCAGGGACAGGGATTCATCGCCGCGATCAGCATAAATCGCGCGGGATACCGCAGTGACCCGCTCGCTCTCGTCAGGGTTACATGGCCGTCCTCCAGCGGCTGCCGGAGGGCTTCGAGCACCGGCCGTTTGAACTCGGGTGATTCGTCCAGAAAGAGCACCCCGTTATGAGCCAATGACACTTCGCCCGGTTTCGGGACCGCCCCACCACCCACCAGTCCGGCATCCGAGATGCTGTGATGTGGTGCACGAAACGGCCGAACCATGAGCAGGGGCCGATCCGGTGCCAATTGTCCGGCCACGCTATGAATGCGTGTCGTTTCGATCGCTTCATCGAGATCCATAATCGGCAAGATCGACGGGAGACGCCTTGCCAACATGGTTTTTCCGGATCCTGGCGGCCCGACCATCAACAGGTTATGCCCTCCGGCGGCCGCGACTTCGAGCGCGCGTTTGGCGTGGTCCTGCCCCCGCACATCCGCATAATCCTCCTCCTCCGCAGGACGTAATGTTTCCAAATGCCGGCCGGTAAACGGACAAGGACCGAGCCCCTGCGCTCCCTTTAAAAACTCCACCGCCTCCGGCAATGTATGAATGGGATACGCACTCACACCCTCCACCAGCGCCGCTTCGGGTCCGTTCTCCGCCGGCAGCAGCAGATCGTATCCCTTCCGGCAGGCCAGACCGAAGGACAACGCGCCAGCGATCGGTTTGATGCGGCCATCCAAGGAGAGTTCACCGAGCAGGACGCGCCGGTCCAGCGCCGTTTGTGGAATGACATCCTCGGCCACCAGAATGCCGACAGCGATTGCGAGATCCAGGCCGGAGCCTTCTTTCTTGATCCCGGCGGGAGCGAGGTTGACAGTGATGCGCTTGGCCGGAAAATGAAAGCCGGTGTTCTTGAGGGCTGCACGGACGCGATCACGGCTTTCCCGGACCGTCGCATCGGGCAACCCGACCACCGAAAATTGGGGAAGCCCGCCGGAGATGTCGACTTCGACATCGACGAGATGGGCATCGAGACCGACGAGCGCCGCGCTCGCGACCTTGGCCAGCATGAGGAATACTGCCTTTCTGTGCCCAGAAGACGCGAGATTATAAAAAGTTAGGAATCCGGTTTCAAGCGAGTTCCCAGTGGGCGAAGAATCCGGCTGGCTGTCCCCGTCGCGAGTCTGTATAATCGCCTCATGTTTCTCGTCGGTCGAATCACCTGTATGACATGCTCTCTTTTCGCAGGCATGATTGCATCAGGGATATGTTCGGCTGGGGATCTCCGCCCAATCCCATCGACTCCTGTGCAACAGTCCCGAAAAACTCCGTCTCCCTATATCGGTTCAGCCATGGCCTTGCTGGCAACACTTCAGGAGGCCGACGTGTTGCCACCGGAAGGCACCCGCGAGGCGAATCTCATCATTAAGTCCGTGATCCAATTTCAGTCGGTATTCATGAAGAGTCAGGACAACGCCGTCCAGACCTTTGCGCGTGCCGCTCTCCAGATGGCCTACGGCGACCAGGCGGAGTCCCTGTTTGCCAACCTTCCCTCGACGGGATGGACCGCGGAATTTCTTTCCGCACTATCCGACGAAGAGGGCCGCCGGACTGCGGATGAGTTGGAGACGCTGGCACTCGGCTTTCTTCAGTTCAACCTGTCCGTGAACGACTTCCATCGGTTCATGCACCTCGTCAGGGAGGCTCACCGGGTCTTCGACGAGCACGGCTCCGATTTTCGCTCGGTCTTTGTCCGCCACAGGAAGGATATGCCCGGCGCAGCAGCCGGATAGCGCGAAGTTCAGTTCATGGCCTGGTATTATTATTCGAGATGCCGAAGGAGGACCGTATGGCGACACGTGCGTACATTCTCATCAAAGTGAAGGCCGGCAAGACGAAGGAGGTCGTGCAGGCCCTGAAGAAAATTCCCGGAGTTGAGCAGGCACACTCATGCTTCGGTCGTCCTGACATCTTTGTCTTTATCAGTGTCCAGGACGAGCGCGCCCTGTCCGACGTTGTGATTACGAAGGTGCATGCGATCGAAGGAGTCGAGGAAACGGATACGCACATCGTCGCCGATACCTAGAGGACATCGCCGCATCCACCAGTACGGCGAGTCACTCGGTTGGAATGAGTTCCACCGGTTGCCCGCCGTCTGCGGCGGAGCGGTAACAGGCTTCTGCCAGTTCGACTGCTCGGCAACCGTCCTCACCCGTGATCGGCATGGATTGTCCCTGCGTCAAGGCAGACAGAAAGCTTTGCAGAGTACTCAGGATCGTCAGACTCTGTGGGAAGCTTCGTGTGTCGTCAGATCCCTTCCCATCGACGACACGGACTTGCCGATTCGTCCAATCCGCCTGAATCTGTCCGTCAGATCCTATCCATTCGGCTCGCCCCACCCGTCCGGCTGTGACGCGGGCCACTTCCATGCAGCAATAGATTCCGCCCGCCGTGCGCAACTGCACCAACGCCAGGTGTTCAGGTTGAGTTGGCGGCTGAGGATGCATGAGGCAGCGAACGGATCGGATTTCTTCGCCCGTGACGTAGCGGGCCAGATCCAACAGATGTACTCCGAACTCCAAGAGGGCTCCACGTCGGCCATACCCTTCAGCATGATTAAGACTTCGACCTTTTGTTTCGATTCGGCTAGTTAACACCAAGTGCTGCAATGTTCCTGCGCTACTCCTTTTGTCCCGCAGTATGCGAATAGCCTCATCGAACCGGAGCGTCTGCGCGGTCATAAGCGGCACGCCTGCTCTCGTTGCTGCATCGACGATCGCACGAGCATCATCGAGTGTTGCCGCCAACGGTTTTTCGACCAAGATCGGTTTCCGTGATTCGATAGCCGCAAGACAGATCTCCCTATTGAACACTGGTGGGGTAACGATAACCACGGCATCAACCTTGGGATCGGCGATGAGCTGACGATATGATCCATAGACGGGTACACCCTCAGCGCCTTCGACGTCTAATGTCAGCGATGGATCCTGACGACAAACAGCATACAGCCGTGCATTGAGTAGGTCCTGCACGATATGCCGAACATACCGTATGCCGTGACGGCCAACTCCGATAACGCCGAGTCCAATTTGTCCAGCCAATGCCATATCCCCTCCGTCCGGTCACTGTAGAGAGGATCAACTGTCCGGTCAATGCATCCCGCGTTTCGGGTCCGTTGACATTCTCGCGAACGGTTCCCTATAGTCGCGGCTCGGACGGGATCATCGTTGCGCACGGACGAGGACGTGCCGGGAAAGGTTGACGCACCATGACCACGACGCATTCAGCGCCATTTACCTTAGACCAGATTGGGACCGGCACCGCTCGGTTTCCAAGCGGCGTTCCCATTCCTACCCACAGCGACGCGATGGTCGATCCGTACATCAAGACCCGAATGCCAAAAGAGTTTCAAGTCGACACCTTACTGTTCTGGCCCCAAGTGAAAGGGATCTATCCCGGACTCATTTTGCTCCATGACTGGTGGGGGCTCACCGGCCAGATGAAGGATCTCGGAGCGCGACTGGCCTGCGAGGGTTATGTGGTCGTGATCCCGAATCTTTACGGGCGCCTCGGCGGCATGGTGACCGCCAACGACGATGTCGGCGCGGCTCTCATGGCCAAGCTCAATGACGCCCTTGTGCTTCAGGACATCAACTCCTGTTGCGAATTTCTGAACACCAAGGATTTCGCCAAGCGGAATATCCACGGCGTGATCGGCTATGGAATGGGCGGGTCGCTTGCCCTACGGTTTGCCTCGCAACGCAAACGGCTGCGGGCCACGGTGGCCTACTATGGCAAGATGTTCCAACCGCGGGAACTGATGAAAGACGTTTACTCACCAATTCTGTACCACCAAGCGGGGCAGGATACCTGGGCCACCGCCACCGATGTGGAACAATTGAGCGGTGCCGCCGCGGAATTCGGAAAGAAAGTGGAGATTTGCACCTATCCGACGGCTCCGCATGCGTTCTGCAACGAGATGAAGAAAGACGCCTTCCGGCAGAGCGAGACCGCCGAAGCCTGGGAGCGTACCGCGGTGTTTTTGAAAACCTGCTTTCAAGGAACATAGGCCACTCGATCCCACGGTACTGATTGCCCTACACTCAATTCGCTATGACTATGCACCCATCTTTCCGCTCGATTGTTGTCGGTAGTTTGTGGCTGGCCATCGTATTGCTGACCGGTTACCAGATAAATGGTTCCATCGCCGAAGCCGCAGAGTCGGCTCTGAGTCCGACCGATCTCGCGGCTGTGGTCCAAAAGTACGGCGAGCAGCTCGGAACCGTCGGAAACGATACATCGGCAGCCGCGCTATTTGCCTCGCAAGTCGGTCCGGCGCTCGGCCTTCACGATGTGGCGACCACCTTGGTGGCCAAAACGATTCCAGCCAAAGTGATGAAGGAGTTGGGAGTGCAAGACCTGGCAGCGTCATCCCAACGGCTGGTCGCAGCACTCGCCGCCTGGCATTGGGCCGATCAACTCACGAAAGCGGTAGCAGACCGAGCCAATCCAATCACAGTTCCCCCGACCCCGACCATCGATTGGATTCAAGCGACCGGCTCGCTCGCGTCCTTCTCACAGGTCATGAAGGAGGCGGCACAGGCGGCGGATCCGGCCTCCCCCGATCGGACAGCCGTGGCCATATCGGCCGGCCGGCTAGCCCTCGAAGCCAATCAGCGAGCACTGGCAGAATGGTGGCAGCTCAAGAGTTGGAAGGATCGAGTCAGGACCATTCGCGGACGCAACCGTCTCTGCGGGACCTGGCAGTGGGTCATCCACAACCACCAGCAGCACCACCAGGAACAGAAGCTCGCGCTCATATTCCCCCCGCCCAGTCCGGAGCAATCCCTGGCTTCTGGACTGGTTGAAACAGTGGTGCTTGGGGACAACGTCTACCTCCGTTGGGAGATCAACGGGCAAGTCCAGGAAGACAGCCTTCAGTTCACGAAGGAGGGGAAAGGCTTAGAAGGGACGTTCGTCAATTCACAGGGGGGATGGGGGTCGATCAGCGGGAAACGGACGAGCGACTGCAAACCCTGAACGTGTCCGCCACTCGTCTATTCACGTGACGCCGCGCTTTGCCAGGCTTCCCACGCAAAGATCGCCCAGCCAGCGATGAAGCATGCGCCTCCGACTGGCGTGATGGCACCAAGCCAACGCAACCCTAACAGCGACACTCCGTAGAGGCTCCCGCAAAACAACAGCATCCCAAAAGCGAAACTCCAGCCTGCTCGCGTCAGCTTCGGCCGATCCAACACCAATCCGGCAACTCCCGCCGCTACCATTCCAAGACCGTGATACATCTGATAACGAGCTCCCGTTTCAAATACCGCCAGCATCGAGGGCTCCAGAATCGCCTTCAGCATATGCGCGCCGAACGCTCCCGCGGCCACCGAGAGACCCGCACAGAGGCTTCCGAGTGCGATGATGGATTGACAGGTTCTACGTGACTGCACGGTCTTCTCAGGGTATGGTTGAGATGCTTTCGCGGGCGATTGTAGCAGACTCCCCGATATCTCGATATGCCGATTGAGTGTCCACGCTGCCTTCAGACGAACCCTGACTCGAGTTTGACCTGCGATTGCGGGCACGATTTGACACCGTTGGTTCGGCGGCGGTTAGTCGTCCGTCGAGCCGTTCCGCCCACTTTCCAACCAGAACCCGTCAAAGAATCCTTTACCTATTGGCATTTTGGCGTCGGTGTTGGAATCATCGCCTTGTTGCTGACGGTCGGAGAGGGAATCCGACTCAAGCTCGACCTCGGATCCCGTGCCACCTCCCGCCTTATTCTCGACAGTCTCCTGATCGGATTCACCGACCTCGCAGGAGCATTGGGGATCGGTGCGCTCGCTTGGGTGGTGGTGTGGATCCTGCTGTCGTACGAGGGCATTCGATTCCGTCCCTCTCCGAAGCGGACGACGCTTGGGGCGACAGCCTGTGCAGCCGTCCTGATTTTTCTTGGCCGGCTCACACCGCCCGATGTCATCTCCTACTACCTGCTGCAAGGAGTTCTGTTTCTTGGCATCAGTATCCCCGCCTATTTCGCCGGATCACGCCACTGGCTTGGGAAATGGTAAGCTGACGCCGCGCAGAGAGCCAAGGTATCGGCCCGTCCTGTGTGTTGGACACACTTACTCGCAGAACCCGTCGATCAGCGGATCACAGAGGAGCGGTCCGACCGTTGGCGGGCGCATGTACGCGGAGGATGGGTCTTGATATCCAACCGAGCTCTTGATCGGCGGACCGCCAGAAAATCCTGGCAGCCCCTGTCCAGCTGAACGCAATGAACCGGGCCGAGTGGAACTCGACACAGATGCCAGTCCTTGGACCGTGCTGACCGAAGCCGTACTGCCCGTCGACGACGTTGGAGCGATTGCCGATGTATCGACTCCAGCTTGCAGGCTTTGGGTGGAAGGATTTTGCGGATTGGCGGGCGCCGAGGATGTTTGCGCATCTGAGAGGTCGACGATTCCCGCAAAAGCAAGCAGAACAGTGCCGCAAACCAGTGTCACCCGCCCGACTCTCCTAGAACACCATGACCGATCGATCATGGAAGACTCCCGCGTATGTGCGCCGCCTTCTGCGAAAGCAGGCGGTGGTGCCGGAGACCGGGATCGAACCGGTACGGGGCTTTTGGCCCCGAGGGATTTTAAGTCCCTTGCGTCTGCCAATTCCGCCACTCCGGCATGACGAACGGATCGTGGCGGACTGTAACATCGAGGTCGAACCGATTCAAGAAGCTCGCGGTGATCTTGCGCCCACACGCAGACAGCCTGTGCCGATCCGGCAACAGGCCGCATGCGAACGCTCTTCAGTAGAGAGCCTGTTCTTGAAGCAACCCCGTTCAGGCCGCTTCGATCGTCGGTCTGGTCTCCGACCGTTGCACGAGCTGCCGCCCGCGATTCATGACCTCCTGCACGCCGGACTGCACACTACGCCCCCAGCGCGTCGCCTGAAGTTGGGCCTTTTTCGCGTACCGGCCGATGTCCCGACGAGTTTCCGCGCCCGACTGCGGCGCGAACAACAGTCCCAAACCCGCTCCGATCACCGCGCCGCCTGCGATCATCGCCGCCACCTTCGCCGCCTGCTTGCCTTGTTCTGACATCGCATCCCTCCTGGTTGTAGGTGAAGCCTGTTGAAGGATCTCTGCGTTCTGTCCTTCCTCTACCCGGGCTATCAGCAGATCCCGTGCCAAGCGAAAATGCCGCCGAAATTGGCTCAAATGCCTCCGCCGAAGCCTCGTGGGTTAAGACGGTCTCATGAACGGTGCCGTTTTCTCTACAACCCTTCACACACTCGTTTCAGAAATCTCACACTCCAGCACTCCGGCAAACCAGCTCCAGCCTTGCACTGGCGCGAACGGTTTATCCAGTCAGTCGACAGGTTGCTTGCAATGAGAGAAGCGCTTCCCTATGATCCCGAAAGAATTTCTGGAGGCATCATGGGATCGTTGGCGGCGTTGCCGTATCCACATATCAATCCGGTATTTTTGGAGCTGGGCCCGCTCCAGTTTCGCTGGTACGGCCTGATGTATCTCATCGGATTGACCGCCGGCTACTTTTTGATTCGCCGCCGAGTGGCCGAAAAGCACCTGCCCCTATCCCCCGATCAGATTTACGATATGGTCGTGTTCGCCGCGTTCGGAGTCTTTCTCGGCGGCCGGATCGGCTATACCCTCTTCTACAACTTCCCTTACTACTCACAGCACCCCGAAAAAATTCTGGCCGTGTGGGAAGGCGGCATGTCCTTTCATGGCGGGCTACTGGGAACGGTCGTCGCGCTGATCCTCTTCAGCAAACGGCAGAATATTCCCGTCTATACCGTAGCGGACCTGGCGGCGGCGGTGACCCCTATCGGTCTCGGATGCGGCCGGATCGGGAATTTCATCAACGGTGAGCTCTACGGCCGTGCCACCGACGTGGAGTGGTGCATGGTGTTTCCATCCGGCGGGCCGACGTGCCGTCACCCGTCGCAGCTGTATGAAGCCTCGCTGGAAGGCTTGTTGCTGTTTACGGTGTTGTGGGTGCTAGCACGGAAGCCGACTCCGCCGGGCACGCTCTGCTGGACCTTCATCGCCGGCTACGGCCTCTGCCGAATGTTTGTGGAGTTGTTCCGGGAGCCCGACCTGCACTTAGGCTTTGTGCTGGGCCCCTTTTCGATGGGGCAGATTCTCTCGGCACCAATGGTCATGCTGGGCATCTTTATGCTGGTCTGGGGGTACCACAAGCAATCAATCGAGAAAGCCAGAACCACGCCGTCTGTTCAATAAGGCATCTCGTCATCATCCAGCCCGACGTGGTGCCCCAGCTCGTGAACGAGCGTATCGCACACTTCCTGTATGACCTCTTCTTCTGTTTCGCAATATCGAAGGATCGGACCTCGATACAGTGAGATTTGAGCCGGCGCCTGACCTCCCGGCCGAAAGAACGACTCCTCATTCAACGCCACTCCCTGGTATAAGCCAAAGAGGTCGTCCTCCTCATCCATCTCCAGTTCCTCCAAGACCTGACGGGGCGGCTCGTTTTCCACCACCACCGCAACTTCGTCGAGTAATCGGGCATAGGCCGGGGGTAAACTCGCGATCGCCTGCCGAACGAGCCGTGCAAAGTCATGTTCAGGCAATGGCGTGTGATCTGAGGACATATTCATCCTATGCTGAAACGAGGCGATCGCTGCACACGTCTCTCTCACGAAACTAGAGATCGACTGCCACAGCCGGCCGTAAAAAGAGGAGTCGCGCCGAAACCGACGGTACCTTGAGACATTGTGCCGCTGCCGTTGCGTAGAGGCCGGCCTGTGTCCGATACCGCTCTGCCCGTACCGGCGCCTCCTCGGCCGTGACCGCGTCGGTCTTATAATCCGCAACCCAGATGCGGTTGTCCGCCCGGTAGACCACGTCGATGACGCCCTCGAGTATTTGTCCGTCTTCCCACGGCATGAAGAACGGCACTTCGCGGCCGAGAATCGTGGCCTGGGCCAAGGTGGCATAGGCATCAGACTGACCGAACGTCTTGAGCATGGTTCCAACCGACTCGACCAGCGTCTGGTGCAGGTCGTCCTGCCCGGCAGATACCGTCGCGCTCACGACCGGCTCGATCAGCTCGCGCATATCTTCTGCGGGCCGGGTGAAGTCCCATTGCTCCAGAATACGATGCACCGCCGTGCCCACGAGGCGACCGAGCTCCCCATCGCCCGCCGCCGTCGCACGTAACGGCCGCGCCGTCGGCCCCTTGCGCGTCAGGCCGGTCGGCGTCACACGAGCCGCCCGACCACGCACGGCTTCCCACCGCGCGTGTCGCGCTTGCCAGACCGATGCGATTGCGGCCTCGTCGATTCCCGCCGTCATCGCTCCTTGAACGACAGGTTTCTTCGCTCGTTTGCGATGGGTCGCCTGCATGATTCGATGGGGAATGGCGCTTGCCCCAATGGTCAAGGCATCGGTCTCCGGCACACCGACTGTTCCCGTCCCGACGGCTTGCAACAGCGACCAGACCGATTCGCCCATGGAACGGCCGGTCGTGCCGCCGGAAAGAATCAACAAGTCCTTTGCCCGCGTCATCCCGACGTACAAGACCCGCCGCCGTTCCGCGTCCTCACGGATTTTCCGCTTTTCGTGCAGCAACACCGCTCCGATCGTCTGATGACCGGCTACGGCCAACCCGTACGCGCCGCTCGACCAGTCGAAACTGACCACCGGCGCCGCCCGCTCGCGACCGCTTCCCTGATGAAGTCCCGGCAGGACGACGACGGGAAACTCCAATCCCTTCGCCTTGTGAATGGTCAGAATCTGCACGGCATCGGAAGACTCCTCCGCCAACGGACTTTCCGCTTCATCCGGTTGTTCGTCCAACCGCTCGACCATCAGTTCGACAAATCGGCTCAAGGTCAGATGAGGGCGATCGGACAATCCGGCGGCCGTCTGACGGAGTTTCATCAGATTTGCCACGGCCTGCTCACCGTGCAGTGACGCGGCTGCAAGTTCCAGAATTGGCAGGCGGTCAAACACCGTTTGCAAAGCATCCGCCAGCGGCAGGCTTCCGATCCTGCGATGAAGCCACGCCAGATGCCCGTACAGACGGCGGACGGCCGCAGCGGCGGGATGGAGCCAGGAAGAGATCGCCGCCGGCCGCAAGTAGTCGAACCCGCCTGCCTGCCGCAATTCATACAGTGTCCGGTCCGGCAAGCCCCCGAGCGGACTGCGCAAGACTCCCGCCAACGCGACCTCGTCGTGCGGATGATCGAGGACGCGCAGCAGATTCACCGCATCGATGACTTCCTGTCGGCGATAAAAATGCTTTTCTCCCTCGATCACGTAAGGAATCCCGTAGCGGCGGAGCGCATCCAGATACGTATCGGCCTGGGTCAGTTTGCGGAACAGCAATGCGACCTGTCCGGCCCGGACGTTCGGGTGCGCCAAGACGTCCTCGGCCAGCCATCGTGCCAGAGCTTCGCTTTCCGCTCGCGTCGCGCCGGCCGCATCGAACGGTTCGTCGGCGTTTTGCGGGATGGTAACGTGACAGCGCACCCCGGCCTCCAGCAGCGAGGGCCGTCGCTGCGGCTTCACCCGTAGTCGCACGTTACCGGGCTGGATCATGGGGCGGCGCTCGAACAGTCGATCGAAGATGTCGTTCACCGGTTCGAGTACGGCGGCGTCACTGCGAAAGTTCGTTATCAACGTCTCAACGAGGCCTCCGCCTTCTTCGATCTTCCGGACGACGCGGTCGAATGCTTCGATGTCCGCCCGCCGGAAGGCGTAAATCGATTGTTTGGGATCTCCGACGATGAATAACTTTCCCGGCTCCAACTGAACGTCCTGCCACGACATCCTTTGCGCTCCCACCCGTTCGGAGATCGCCAGAACGATTTCATACTGAATCGGATCGGTATCCTGAAATTCGTCCACGAGCACCGCCCGAAAATCCCGCTTGATGCGCTCCCTGACGATCGGATGGTCGCGCAGTAACGCACGCGCCCGGGCCAGCAACCCATCGAACGACAACCACCCCTTGTGCAAGAACCCCGATCGGATTTCTTCTACCAGCGGAGCACACAGCTGGAGGGCCGTTTCTAAGAACCGATGATCGACCGTCAGCAACTGCTGCGCCACCTTGATCGAGGAAGCTGCTGCCGCCACCTCTACTTTCTCCCACCCGGCCACCTTTTTATTGAGGGTTTTGGCCAACCATTCCCGATCCTCCCCGGCCACGTCGTCCAATCCACCCGCACCGGCCTCGACCGCGCGGTGCATGACAGCGATCGCCGCAGCCAGCATCTGCTCGATGCCCCGGCGTTTCGGTCGGTCGTGCGCGTCGAGGAGCGCCTGACTGCCCGCGATCTGTTCCCGCAACCACTCGGTCAACAAGGGGTCGAGCCGGTTCTCAGCCAGCTGGCGCCGCACGACGTCCAGATCCACCAGGTCGCTGCAGAGCGTCCGTGCCAGGGCGCGCACATCGTCCAACGAAGCGGTCGCAAGCAGTTCCCGCCAGGCTCGATGCTGCGTGCCTTGCCGACTGAGTTCACGGTCCACCCATGCATCCCACGTGGCGGCGAAGTATTCTTCGAACCGAGACCCGTCGTCTTCCTGAAAAGATGGATCGACGCCGCTTTCCAATGGGAACAACCGCAACAGATGGGCGGCAAAACTGTGCAAGGTCCCGATCTGAGCCTTTTCCACGTCGCGCAAGGCGGCGGCGGCCCGCGCCGCAATCTCGTCGGACGGCAGTCCGTATCGATTGCGTAGTTCGTCGAGCGACACGGCACCGCCGTCTCCCCCGCGAACGCTCTCCCCAGCCGGACGAGCGAGCACACTCAAACGTTCCCGCAGCCGCACCTTCATTTCCGTCGCGGCTTTGTTGGTAAACGTAAGGGCCACAAGCTGCGTCACCGCCACCGGCTGGGGCTCCTTGACCAACAAGTGAACCAGCCGGTTGACGAGCAGCGTCGTCTTCCCCGTTCCGGCGCCGGCGACGACCACGACGTTGCGATCGAAGGTCGTCTCCGCCAGTTCACGCGCGGGCTTGTCAGGTATCAGATCCACCGGCTTCCTCTCCGACCCGTTGAGCGCGCACAGCTTTCACCTGTCTGGCTTCCTCCGACCGATGCGCCCGCCACCACGACGGCTGATGTTCCCGCCGGCAGATCACGCGAAACTCGCACTGTTCGCAGTAGGTATCCGGCTGAATGTGGAACCGCCCCGCCTCGATTCCTTCGACCCACCAGGCGAGGGACTGCGACAACCGACGTCCCGCTTCACCGGACCAAGACGAGGTCTCAAACGTCGACCGCACGACCGGTGGTTCCCAACGCAGTCCCAACAGGATGAATTGCGCCTGTACCGGATCGCCTTGTTCGGGAAGCGTCAGGCGCGTATACAGCGCCGGCTGTAAGCGATATCCGCGCAGAGCCGATTGAAGCAGATTGCGGTCCTCCGGTTTCATCTCCGAGCCGGTTTTATATTTATAGTCGACGATCCGAATCGCGCCCGAATCCCGATGGCGATCGAGCCGATCGAGCCGGCCTCGGATGGTCAGTCCCGACAGTGCCGGATAGGCCTCGTCCCGAAGCAACCCCTCGGCGTCCCGCTCGAACGCGATCGGAACAAAGGGGTTGGTGAGAAACGCCGTCTGTTCTTCCTGAACGGCCGCGGACACGAGAGTGATGAGTCGTTCCTTTACCAGCTCCCATAAGAGGTAATGCCCGGTTCGGTACTGCGCTTCGATCTCTTGCGCCGCCTCTTCGACGGCCGACCTGATGCACCATTCCACCGTATCGTCGGTTACCGGCTCGGCGGGCCCGCCGG
>JAXLZJ010000039.1:0-41102 GCA_046350995.1 Nitrospira sp. | reverse complement strand
GCTTCTTTCGAGACCGATTCTGCGTCGGTTGCGGCCGGAGAATCTACGGACTCGACAGGGGGCGCCTCGAAGGGGGTGAGGGTCGTCCCGCGCAAGATCCCCATAATCGGGAGAGCCGCAAAGACGACAAGGACGAAGAGGAAGGCAAGCTTGAACTTGGTTTCCAGCATGAGTGCTAATGCCCGGCCGATTCAGTACCGGCATCCAAATCGCTGGCACAACGCATTCCGATCGTTATGTCGTTTCGCCAATACTTAGCCGCAAACCGTTTGGAGAGTCTGGAATTTTGCTCCGTTTCTCGCCACGACCCTCCGCGGACGACCTTGAGTTGCCCGTCATCCGGTCCTTTGGGATCGCGATAAATCCCCTTCTTGTAGAAGTTCTCATCGTAGGAATCCGCCACCCACTCCGCAACGTTTCCGGTCATGTCATGCAACCCGTACGGACTCCGGCCGGCTTCGAACGAACCGGGAGGGGCAAGATACTTGAACCCGTCTTCCGCACCGTCCACGTTCGCCACCCCGTTCATGAACTTGTCGCCCCAGGGATATTTCCGCCTACCTTCCCCGCGCCCCGCTTTTTCCCATTCCGCCTCGGTTGGCAGCCGTTTCCCCGCCCACTTGCAGTAGGCCACCGCATCGTCCCAGGATACGCTCATCGCCGCCAAATCCGGCTTGAGCAGTTTCGACTGATCGTCCTCGAACACCTCGATCCGCGGAAGCGGTCGTTTCGTCATCTTGGCAAAACGCAGATACTCCTCCTGTGTCACCTCGTTACGGTCGATATAGAAGCCTTTCAGGTATACCTGATGTTCCGGTGCCTCATCGGGATCGCCATCGTTACTGCCCATCGTGAACGGGCCTTCGGGAATCTGCACCATCTCACGTCCTTCATCCCCGACCCGCGTCTTATACATCGAATAGTCCTGCGCCACGGTCTTTGCCGCCACCGGGCGGGACTCCGTCTTAATGCTCATGGCCAGTTCGCGCATCTGCTTGGCCTTGTACGACTCATAGACCAAGCCGGCGATCATGAGCACAAACGATCCAAACACAAAGATGATCGAACCGATCAACACCCCTCGATTTTCCATACGTCTCCGTTCAGTCGAGACCTCACCCCACCCCTACTCACCCACTGACTGCACATCTGCCGCCTCGGCGGCTTTCCGTGCCGCACGCATATCGAGCAACATCGACACCTGCACACCGAGAAAACCGCCCATGGCAGCCCCGGCCCCAGCCCCGACAGAAATTCGATCAGGCCCGGCCAGAAACCACGCCAACAAGCCGCCCACCACGGTTCCGATCAAAATACTGATCAAGAAACGCCGCCCCCCCAAAAATCCGACCACAACACCCATCACCAGCCCGACCCCGATGGCGACCGGCATCAGGCCGCCACCCATGATCATCCCGATGAGCGTGCCCACGGTGCCCATGACAATGACGCCGAACACGATGTCGATCAATTTATTGGTCGAGAGTTCCCGATCTGTGGCAAGGTCAGTCATGACAACCCGTTCGCGAGAAATTACTTTGCGGGGATGGCAACCAGCGAACCGAAATCGATCTCAACCCCGGGCGACGCAATGATCGAAATCCCCCAGGCTTTCGGTGCCGGCTCGTGTTGATGAATCCGCTTGAAATCCTCGTACACGTTGACCCGCTCTTCAAACCACTGGCCGACTTCCTTCGTACCGCTCTGCACGACGATTTCCGACCCACTGAACATGCCGCCTTCCGTCACGGTCCCTTCGGCTTTCGTCCCGCTCCAGACGTATTTCGTGAAGACCGGGATGAACATCAGATCGGTATCCAACGAGGCATAGATCGCCGCCAGGAGATCGGTTCCTGCAGGAGCTTTCTGCAGACGCCAACGCCACGTCAAGACGGGATAGGCCTTGGGATCCCAATCGATCTTCTTCTTCTTGATCCGCTGGCCAGCATCCTTAGCCGAGAGAAAGCTGGTGCCATTTTCAGTCTGCACCTTGTATGCTTCTCGCCCTTTGGAATGACTGCGTTGGTTTTCGTGATCCCATGACGATGGGAAACCGTCGGCCTCTTTCATCTGGAAATCTTCCAGCACCAACACCTGGCCCTCGGCCAACACCCGCTCACCCATCAGACCAATCCCGACCATAACGGTCAGCGCAACTACCCCTCGCACCAGCACATTCCGCAACATATCGCGCTCCACCTTTCTATTCGATTACGCTTCCTGCGAGGACGACGGCGCCAACGTCCCTGCCTTCTCGTCTTCGCACTCCTCGCCCATGACTGGCTGCTGCCCCCGCTGACTCATCCAGAAAATCACCAGCACGGCCGCCCAAAACACCACCATGTTCAGCGTGACCATTTTCGCGGCAAACTCCAGGTCCGGCGTGAACGACCACGGCGACACGTCCTCCATGAGATCACTGACATGCCACGCCAACCGGCCGGACGATCGGATATAACCCATCAGCCCCATCACCCAGGTAAACGCCGCAGCCAATCCGAATAAGACAACCATGCCGCGCACGGGAATCTTGCCCCACTGAACCGGACCATGCACGATCGCGCCTTTAAGCATCGCCCGATTGACCAGGAGCCCGATGAGAATCACCGAGAACGTCGTGAGCGCCTGGGGACCGGACAACGCCACTCGCAACTTCGCCGGGAGATAAAAGCCATAGACCGAAAGCCAGACCACGTGCGAGATTCCGACTGCAAACAGCACGCCGATGATGATGTTACCCGCCTTTTTCCAGGTCACCGTGATCGTCCGGTTAGCCCGCCGATAGTAGAGATAGCTCAGAGCCGTGAGCAGAATCATGACGTTGATCGCACCGTTCTTCGACGACATCACACCGTAATTCCCGATCACCGGATGTTGCGCCCCGCCCATGGCCTTCACCTCTTCGCCCGACATCATCACAGTATGCGGCGTCAGCCAGATGAAGAGCGCGAGCGTGAGCCCGCCCAAGACGAACTGGTAGTATGGCTGATATCGCTCGCCGCCCTTGACGCGCGCCATACTTTGCCAGATGTAATAGTTCACCCCCAACAGGAGCGCGCCGATCAGCAGCGCCTGGACGACGAACAGCCACGTCAACAAGCCGCCCATCATCGTAACCCCCATGTTCTGACTGAACGCGTACACCGAACGCATCAGCCAGTACCCGGCGATCGGCATCGGCAACAGTGCGCACACCGTCACGAACAGAAAGATGTAGCCAACCCAATCGAAGTAGGCACGCTCTTCCGCCGTCTTACTGGTGAAAAAGCGATAACAGGCGTAGGCCAAGACGACCGCGCCACCCGACATAATGTCCGCCAGGAACCGATGCACGTTGAGGGGATTCCACAGCGCGGAATGCAGGAGATGCCATCCGTTGCCGAGGAAGCGGCCCTGCGCGTCTACCCCGGATGGTGACATCATGAAGGCCGCCCAGGCATTCGCCAGCAGCAACAGTGCCGTCCCGAATACGTTCGTCACGATACCCAGCGCCGCATGAACCCACTTCAACGCCGGCGACGCCAGCCGTTCCCAGCTGTAATAGTAGGCGATCAACAGAAACGCTTCCCCGGCAAAAACGATGGCATAAGCCGGCATGAAGGTTTTGAAGGTCCCTCCCATGTATTTCATGAAACTGGGATAGAACGAGATGAACATCGTCAACATCAAACTACCGACCACCGCCGTCATCGACATGGCCAGGACCGCCACCTTGGCCAGGTCGTGAGCCAGACCGTCATAGCGAAGCGCCACCGCCGGCTTCCTGGTACTCAACCCCATGAACTCCAGCAATACACAGAAAATCGGCAGGGCGAGGACGAACCCGCCGAAGTAGGTATGCTGTTGTGTGACGAACCAGACCAACAACCGATTGTCGAAAGACCCGTAGCGGGGGTACACCGTGTCCGACGGGCCCGGCGCAGGCGGTCCCTGAGGAGTTCCGGGAGTCTTGAAATACAGGTCGCTGGCCTCTTCCGCCAGCGAGAGGCTTGGAACGGTCCACCAGCAGCCGACGAGAACGGCGAATGCCAGCACGCCGATCCATGCCCACGCGCCTGATCGTTCGTTCATTGCATACCTGCTCATACGCATCGCTTACCCCTTGGAAGCGGGCGCCGCCGACACGGACCCCGCCCCGCTCACCGTTTTCCCGAGAATCCCCATCACGAAGGGACACCGGAGCAGTTCACTCGAAAGCACGGCCCCCTGTCGATCTTCAATGTCCCGGCGATGACCGAGATAATAGCAATACAAGGCCATCATCGCCGTCACGACACCCCCGCAGACTACGGCATACGGCATGGAGAGACCAGGCTCCCTCAAGAGGAAAATGACGCCGCCGACCGCCACAAGGTAGTACGTCGACGCGAACGCCAACCCCGGCCACCACCAATACTTGAGCAGCTCTCCCGGACTGGTCTGGACGAATCCTTGGGTCCAAGACCGATCTGGGCGCAGCCCGCCGAAATAGGCACAGAGCGCCACAGCCCCCCCCACCAGCGTGACTGCGGCCAGTTGAACGATGGCCGCTACCTGAGGATCATCCGCCAACCCGCCGAAGGATGCACCCAGCGCACCGGCGGCTAGCCCGACAGCAATCCATGGAGCTACCTGCGCAGAGCGTTCAACCACCATCGATCGTAATGCCGCCCCGTCTGGAAAGGTCGGGAACGGCCGACCCAATGCCGCAATCTTTCTCACATGCCCAATCTCGAAAGCATCCCGCGCCACCGCCGTGCAGGAGATGATGATCGCCATCATGGCGGGACCGTCAGGATGCTTTAAGTAGTCGTACCCCACGAGCCACAAGAGCGCCAACACCAGCAAGGACAACTGCACTCCATAGACAAATCCGATCCAGCCGGCAAGCCACGCAACCGTCCGAACTCCATCAGCCCGCCAGCACTCCGACCATGAAGCCCCGCGACCGACGCGATGAGAAAGCAAAGCGGTGACAAGCCCAACGACCCCGCTCACCGAGAGCAAAACCCAGGGTTCCGTGAGCGGGAGCAGATGCTTGGCTGCACGATACACCCCGAACGCCACCAGCCCCGGCACGAACATCACCAGCCGCTTCCGGGTGCGTACGGTGTCTTCCGTCACGGCCCGACTGAGGCTTGGTAACACCCGCAACGCCATTCGATGCAGCATGATTTCGACTAAGAGAAACCGGCCATTAGGACAGGGGCATACAACCGCTATCCCGACAATGCCATCTTCTCCCACACTCCCGATCGTTACTTGCTTTGGGCCGCCATGCCGAAATACTTGGCTTTGACTTCTTCCATCAGGGCAACCGTGATTCGGGCCAGTCCCCGCTCCGCGGCCGTCCGTTCCAATTCAACCCGCGCCATAGCGCGAACCGGTGCGGGGACGTTATCCAGCCGCCGCTCGGCTTCCTGGTCCCACACAATCCGTTCACCCGTCCGCGGACGAAGCAGCGTCTCGTACGTCACCAGCCGTTCGTTCCGCGCACGGACATCGCGCTCGACCTCGTCCCGAAATAACGGAGCGAGATAGGGCGGCATGCGCTCAAGCCGATGCAGCGCGTCATCGGTCCACAATAGCCGGTCGATCAACCCCGCATCTTGCCCGACCGGCACATCCACGCCGACCTTAAGCCCGCACCCGCGACATTCCGATCGCACGAACCACTGCGGAGTCCCGTCGTCGCAGACGCGCTCCTCGATCCCTTCTGTATGCATCCACCGACCACACCCGCAGGTCAGCATCGGTCAGCCTATTTTCCCCGGATACAGGATGTAGAGCATCGTGTAGGTGAAGGTGCCGGTAGCGAAAAGAATGCAGTAAATGATCATCGTAAACTTGCCTAACGCGCGATGCCGCCGTGCTCCGTTGGGCCAGATCCGCTGGATCGACATTTCGACGGCAAATACGATCGCCACCAGGATCAGCAAGCCGATATAGACTTCCATCTTCCGCATCGAGAATCCTGCGGAGGAAACCCGAGCGAGGAACAATCCCATAACGACGACCGTAACCACACCGAAGATCGCCGCCACCTTTTTCCAGGAGGTCTGCAGCAACGACTCGTTGAGCGACCGGACGCCGCCCACGAATTGTTGCGAACGAAATCCGAGCACCATCATATAGACGGCCATGACGAGGCCGATGATGACCAGAATAATATGGAGGGTGAGCACCGGAATGAAGACGTAGTCGTAGAGCGCTTGCGATCCCCCGAAGCCTTCCTTGCCCTCAACCGCGAGTACGCCGAGTTGCCGGAACAAGTAGTACGCGATGAAAAAACTCAGCATCGCGACCATCCCGCCGAGCATGAGCCAGTGATGCGCGTCCGCCTGGCGCTTGCGGGCCTGAATCCATCCCACAATGAACAGCCCCGTGAAGAGCGTCGCCATGAGTTGACTCAAGTCTGCGCCGATGGTGGCATGGGTGCCGAGAAACCCTGGATCCCGCAGCCAGTCCATCAGTCGACTACCTGACGCCTTTCACGCCCTGCACCACGGCAGTCTTTTCCAATTCGACGGCCGAAGCGAACCCCGCGTCAGTCATCCACTGGATCGCCTCGCTGGTCTTGTAACAGCCGCCCTGCTGGGTATTGACGAGGATGTGGACGGCGAATGCCGTCGTCCAAGCCGGACCCGTTCCTGCCTCGTCGAGAAAGCGATCTTTAATTACCAGCCGACCACCGGGCACCAAATGTTCCCATACCTTTTTGACCAACGCGGCGTTGGTTCGATAGTCCTGATAATGGAGGATGTCCGACATGAGAACGAGGTCATACGGGCCGCCCAGACCGTCCTGATTGAAGTTGCCCGGATGCAGCGCGATCCGCGATTCCAACCCCGCTTCTTTGACGGTTCGTTCAGTCAAACGAAGCGTCGCAGGCAGATCGAATACCGTGGCCGTCAGTTCCGGATACACCCGGCAAAAGGCAATCGCATTGGTCCCGGCTCCGCCACCCAAGTCCAGCATACGTACAGGCCCGACCAGCTGGAGACGCTTGGCGAGATCCGGGCCGCTCTGCTGGCCGATACGATGCAGCACGGCCAATACATTGCCGCCCAATTCTGGATCGGTTTCAAAGACATGGCGGTCGACCGCCCGCGTTCCGGTCTTGATGGTCCGCTCCAAATTGCCCCAGTTCTCCCACTCGGCATCGTGGAGCAACAGCAGATGACCGATGTACTGGGGTGAATGACGGACCAGGTGCGTCTCGGCCGCCGCCGAATTGCCGTACGAGTCTGCGTCTTTATTCAACAGGCGGAGGGCGACCAGCGCATTCAACAGGAGGGTTAACGTCGGCTCATGCACCCCGATTTTGGCGGCAACTTCCTGCGCCGTCTTCCGCTTGCCGTCGAGGGCCGAAAACACGTCTAAACGGACGGCCGTCAGCAGAATTTTGGTCTCCCAGTAATAGCCCAGCTGGAAGATTTCCGCGAGCGAGAGTTCTCGTGACACACCCATCCCCTTCGGTCGATCCGATCAGAAATTTTGCCATCTTACCCAGTTGAGAAAGTGAAAGGCAAGGCGACGACTGGCGGGACAACGTCAGCACAAATACAAAGGGCAGCGGATTGCTCCGCTGCCCTTTGATGCGCGGGAACCCCCGCGACACTGCAAACCGGCTTACTTGATTTCAGCCTTGAGGTCGGCCTTGCCGCCCTCAGGAACGTCCACTTCGAACTCCACCTTCTTGCCCTTCGCGGCGAACGGATGCCAGGCCACCACTTTGTGCTTGCCGGCCGGAACATCCTTGAGCTCGAACGTGCCGTCTTCCTTCACCACGGCATAGTGGGGATTCGAGACCGGGAGGAAGAAGGACTGCATGAACTCGTGCTGGTCGCACTGCAAACGATAGTAGCCTTCCTTCTCGGCGCCACCGCGGAAGGTCACCGGCTTCTCCAGCTTGTCACCCTTCTTGGCCAAACCGATATTGAAACCGGTGGCCGAGGTGGAGCCCTTCACCGTGAAGCTGTGCGGATTGTGGAGCACGCCCTCGACGGACTTGGGATCGTCAGGATCCGCATCATGGTTCTCGGCACGGAAATTCTTGTTGTTCACGACGACGCCAGCGAACGGAAGGAACTCGCAGAATTCTGCGACTACTTCCGTACCCTTGTAGCCGTCCATGAACGCCTTATCCTCGATATCGACCACGGCCACCACTGCGTTCTTGAGGCCGCCATCCTTGCCGACTTCAATGGTGGGCATGAAGCGCTTGTCGCCGTCGATCAAGGCCTTGTTCGGGTTCTTCGGGCAGAACTTGGGGTTCGGGAACTTGGAGAAGGCAAATTCCTTCTTTTCCGACTTCCCGGCGAAGGTCACCTTCCCGGCGATGGTTCCACCGGCATTGGCGGCCAACGGCGCTGCAATCAACGCCACGGCGGCCGCACCGAACACAACTGATAACGCACCCTTCTTCATGTGACTGCCTCCTTGTGATGAACTAACTACCGATGATTGCTCACAGGCTGTTCCCTCCCATTAATCCACCGGCCAGGGGAGAGGAACGGGAAGGATTGTTTCCTCTCTGGTGTACTCGATCACTGCCGTGCTGGCGAGGCTGAGCGTGGACCGAGTATGTATATAGAAGTCTACCGCCTCTGTCAATTGCAAACAAGGGGGTCGATTGCCTCACTGCGCGCGACGATTCATGATTTCTTCTGCAGCAGATGCAGCAACGCCCCAGCCGCCGTGGCCCGAACTGCTTCGTTCTGGTCATGAAGCCCTTCCTTCATGAGCGGCACCAGTTCACGATCACCGAGATGCCCCAGCGAGCGGATCGCGACGATCTTGGGACCGGGCAACGGATCAGCCGTCAGGCCGCTCAGGAATGCGATGGCGTCTTTCACGCTCGGCTTGGTAGCTTTCCCCAACGCGAAGGCGATCGAGGCACGAGCCGCCGTATCGCTCTGCTGTGCCAAGGCCCGCGCGGCGTCAGCGACTGTCTCAAAGGGCTGGCCGAGTTGCAGCAGCGACGCCACCGCCGATGCGCGCACCGACATCTGGCTGTCGTTCAACAATGCGGCGATGGCCGACACGGATTCGACACTTCCCAACTCAGCCAGGCTGGTTGCCGCCGACTCCCGCACTGCGGGGATCGGATCTTTTAACAAAGGCTCGATTTTCTCGCGGGCATCTTTCCGGCCCATCTGCCCCAACCCTCTGGCGGCGATGCCGCGTACCGACGGCTGCGTATACGTCAGCAACTCGATGAGCAGGGGGACCGCCCGCTGATCTTTCAAGTCCGCCATGGCCCGCATGGCGTCGGTCCGATCGTCCGGACTCGACGCATCGGCGGTCTTGCGAAGCTCCTCCCACAGTTCCTTCTTGCCCAATCGGATGAGCGCCGCATACGCGGCGATCCGGACCGGAGACAACTCGTCTTTCGTAGCGGCCTCAAGCAGCGGGAGCACGGACGGATCACCGGATCGTCCAAGCGCTTTGACGACGCGGGTCTTCACTTCTCCCGCCCGATCTTCCATGGCGCCGCGCAATTTCTTCGACTTGCGGCCTATCTCGGAGCGCCCTAACCCCTCTACGGCCAAGGCCCGGACTGGCGCGGAACCATCGCTCAGGCCGTCCTCGAAAAATGGAACCGCGTCGGCCGCATCGATTTCTTTCAACGCCGTGTACGCGGCCCCGCGCATCTGCTCCCGCATGTCCTTCATCAGCACGACGATCAACCCCAGCGCCACCTCACGCAAGACCGGCTCATCGGTCTGCTTGAGCGTCTGTTCGAGCAGATCGTACTCATCCAGCGCTTCTTTCGGCTTTCCCATCCGGATGAGGCTACGGATCTTCAGCCGGCGCACTTCCGGCGACGCACTCTTCTCCTTGTCGAGTTTCGCCAACTCGTCCATCGTCTGCTGATACTGCTTCTTATCGAACGCCTGTTGCGCCTCCTTCGGCACCGCCCCGGCGATCACGACGGTAGGAACCGCTGCCAGAAGCGCCGCGAGCGCCCCTCCACACAAGACGTTTCTCCACGCTGTCCATTTCATCTTCACCATGTCCCCATGCTCCATTCCACCCTACCCACGCAGCGACGGACCGGTGGGAATCAGCCGTCGTCGGTATCCCGGCGGTTCGTCGAAATAATAATCCGGCTGGGGAGACAGGCGAAACCGTTCGTATTCGATCGACCAGTCCCGGTCGCGACTGACCAACTTCAATACGACTCCCGATTCGCTATCCACCCACTCAAAAAATCGCTCGACCCGCCCGTGACGGTCCGTCTGCACCTCGAACAACTTTGCCGGCCGGCCAACCGCCGTCGCATCACCGACCAACGTCCGCGACTGCTCTCCGGGAAGAGTGGCCTGAACCGGCAGGACATCGCCTGGGTCGACCGGCGTCACCAGCAATTCTTTTCTCTGCGCCAGCACGTACCAGGTCTCGGCTTTGTCCTGACGAATGATCTCGATCGCCGCATAGCCGTAGTCCGTCTTCAGCGCATATTTATATTCCAGTCGAAGCCGGTCTCCTTTGGCAAACACCTGCGCCTGGTGCCGGCGTCCCTCCACCTGCTTGATCAGGGTTCCGGAAAACTCGACGGTTGGCGAGAGTTCCCCCGCGCACACAAGGTGGTCGGCTCCCCCCGATAGGATAGCCCACACCGCGAGGGCGCTGCCGAGTCCCCATGCGGAGAATCGGGTGGTACCGCGAGTGATCAATGTTGCTGTTCCACGAGCGGCTGGATATCGATGGAGTACCCCAACGATTCCGGACCGAAACGAGGGTTGTCCATCACCTTGTAGGCGGAACGGCTCCCCTTTGGCGCTTGAAGGGCGAGATTCTCAACCATCACGCCATCCGGGCGAATCGTGATCATTTTGGTCAGACCCGGACCGGTCTGCGGGTGCCAGACGACTAGTTGGTATGTGCCGGGGGGGATATCGTCAATTTTGAAAGAGCCATCCCCATCGGTCAACGCGTAGTACGGATTGTTTACCGCCATCGCCCAGCTTTCCATATACGCATGAAACCCGCATTGCATATAAAAGGTGCGTCGGCCTTTGTTGAGATAGACGGGACCGACCAACGACTTGCCGGGGGCATGGTTGTGCATCGCACGAATATCACCGCGGTGGTGTTGGAAGTTCATGACAAGCGGTGTGTTGAACAGCGTGCGCGTACCGGCCTCCAGGGACGTTTCATATCCCTGGATATCGTGCATGACCGGGTCCATGTTGATGACTTCAACGGCGTGCCCGTTTCGCACGACTGTCATGAACGGTTGAAAGATGCAGTCCCGCGCTTCGATCAGGGGGACGGACAGCTCGAATGGTTTGCCGGCCTCGATTCCCTCCAACAAGACAATGGCGTCTTTCAGTCCGCTCTTCGAGCCGACCACGAAGTCGTGGAGAAGACGCCAGCCGCGGCCGTTTGAAATTCGTCCGCAATAGGCAGGATCAGGGAAGGTAATGAGGTTAAACCCCTTCGGTTCGGGAACCGGTCCGTCGAGACGCACGACACCTTGAATGGATCCGCCATGCGAGACCTCGATAACCTCATACGCCTGGGCGGAAGAGAGGCTCGCACCCAACGCCAGCAGCACCACCGCAACGATGCCCGAAAGCCGTCGCTTCAACCCCTGTGTTTCGTTCACGTGCCTGCCTCCCTCTATAAAAACGGACGAGTCCATGCATCGTATCAAAAGGGCCAGACAAAGAAAAAGGGGGAAGCCTTCCGGCTTCCCCCTTCTCTTTTCCCCATACCCCCTGCATCCGCAGGGGGCAGAGATCTACTTCGCTGCGACCGGAATGACCTGCACCGGCGACTCCGCCGACGCACTCTTCACCCCGGCACCGGCACCGTGCAGCGGCAACAACCGCTGATCGCCGGACGGCAAGACCCGCACATAGCCCCACTGTCCGGACTGGGAGTACGGCAACCGCTGGTTGCTGTAGACATAGTCGCCGGACAGGCGATAGGGCCCGCCCGCAGAGGGGATGAACGCATCGACCGTCTCAGAGCCGGAGAATTCCACGACACTGATCAGATCGGCACCGCGCATGAAGGGCTCGATCGGCCACTCATGCTTTTCGATGCTGAACATCCCGTTCTGCTCGTTACTGACGCCCAGCACGTGGATACGCACCGGATCGCCTGCATGGGCTTCAATAATCGGCGTCGCGGGATCTTCGGGCTTGTCCGCTTTGCACGGCTGGAACACCTTGCCGAGCGAGCAGCCCTGCTCCTCGCGATACTTGTACGGCTCCGACCGGTAGTTGACCCCGGTCAGACCCGCCACGTTTTGCACGTACGGCATGAAGCTCGTGCCGATGATGTTGTCTTCGTCCTGGAAGTACAACGCCACGTCACGATAGTTCGGCCGGTTTTCCATCCCGGGCAGGCTGTGATCGAGGATCACGTCCGCAGCCCAGGCATTCTTGTTCGTCAGATCGGCGCCCGTCTTCGGGTCGCGATACTTTGCGCCCTTCGGACCGACCACGATCGCGCCGAACAGGCCGTTGCGCGGATTGGTCATCACATTGCCCCAATCCCACACCAGCGAGGTCGTCTCGCCATTGAACGGATCCGCGTAGTAGGTGTAGGACCGCTCCCCGCCCGGAGCCACAGTCTGATCGCCGGCGTTGTTGCCGACGTTCATCCCCTGGGAGTCCTTCGGGTCGAAGGCCAATCCGATCGCCGAGAAGGAGGCCTTGCTGGCCTTCATCTTGTTTTTCAGATTGATCTTCACGCAGTCACCGACGTTCACGCGGAGCGTCAGCGGCATCGGTTGCATGCCACCGGCCACCTTGGCCGTGTCTTCCTCGAGCGCGTAGATCTTCGCGTCCGGATTGGTCATGAGGATCTTCCGCTCGAAGTCCACTTCGATCGTCTCCGGCGCCTTCGCGTTGAACTTCATGGACGGATAGTCCATCGCGACGACGTTGAACGTCTTCACCGGAGCATCAGCCGGACACACCGGCAACGGAGCAGGGATTTCGCCCTTGTTCGAGAAACCGGCCGGGAGCTTCTTCAGGTCCGGCTGCTCCTTGTCGTACACACGCACGATACCCCAGCCGCCTTCCGAGAACTTGGAAGACCGGCCGTTGAAGTGGATGTAGTCGCCCGCCAGGTGACGAGGACCGCCCGCTTCCGGCACCACCAGGTCATACCGCTCCGCAATCCCGACATGGATCGAGTTCTTGCGGTTGGCGTCGCCCGCATACCGCTCGGACAAGAAGGTATGGCCGGAGATCGTCCAAACCATCGACTCGTTCATGAGGGTGTGCAGGAGACGGAACACCATGGTATCGCCCACATAGGCACGCAGGGTCGGCGTATACGGATCGCCGTGAACCTGGCTGCTGAATACTTGCGACACATCCGGATTAGTGGCCAACCGCTGCGCGATCGGCGCCGCCCGGAAGTTCAATCCGCTGCCGGTGGTATGCGTCCCGCCGTTCAGGAACGGCATGGGCGTCATGTAGATCTTCTCCGGCATCATGAACGACACGGTCTTCCCCGCTTCGAGCGCCACTTCGATCGGCTGCCCGGGCGGATTGCCGGCGGTCACGACATTGACAGTGTGCGGCACGGTGTCGTGCACTTGCACCATCAACTCACGGAAACTGTTGTTGACATTGTGGCCGACCGGCTCGCTGGTGCGAATGTCAGCGATCGGTCCGCTGCGGACCGGCTTGCCGGTCTTCGGATCGTGATAGGTCGATCCCACCGGCTCGGCGATGAAGGTCCCGAACCCGCCGTGCGGCCAGGTGGTCGCACCGAACGCATGGTCGTGCCAGAACACGGTTCCCACGTCCGCATCGACCCAGAACCGCTGACGGACGAATTCGACCGTCACGATATCGTTGGCCGGATGGTCGTGCTTCAGCGCCTGCGCCAAGACGATCGTGTTGCCGTTGATCGCCTTGATGCGAGTCACTTCGTTGCCCTTCACGTTATCCGCGCCAACGAGGATCAAGATGCCGGGGTGATACAGCTTCGCATTCTTCACCGCGATACTGGTCGCCCCCTTTTTCACGGCACCCGACAGCACCGTGTTCATCGGGGCCGGAAGGCCCTTCGGATTCTTCTTCTCCAGCATCGTGAACGGCCGGACCGACTGCTCATACGAGAAGCCGGTGATCACGCCGTCCGAGGCCTGGTTGTCGAACTGCAGGAAGTGCCAGTGGGTGTTGATCTTCGACGACTGGAAATTCGTGTAGTCGTCGTCGTCCCACTCGCTGGTCAGCGTCCAGTCCAAGCAATCATAGATGTTGCCGCGGACCACCAACGGATACTTCAGATCGTCGTTGGCGCGGATCGCCGCTTCTTCCTCATGGAGCACGTAGATCAAGCCGTTCGGATCGACCACGGGCGGTTCCTTGCCCTGGGCCTTCGCGATCTTGATCGGCATCTTCACAAAGTGCACGTTGTAATGCTTGCGGCCCGCGTTCTCTGGGCACAAGCTCCAGTTACCGTTTTCACCCGGCAACGACTGATCGACACTCTCGGTCCCGTCCGCGTTCCGGCGGATCATCTCCAGCCAGGGGGCGCCGACGTGGTTGGGCGAGAACATCACGCGCCGACCGAAGTGCGGCGTGAGATGCGGCCAGGCCACCTTGCCGGTCAACGGCTCGAACATGATCGGATGCCGCTTGCCCGGATGCGTGGACTTGTACTTGGGATTATCGATCTCGCTTTCCTTTTCGCTCATGGCCACGTTGCCGTTCCACGTCCAATCCAACACGGTGGCATCGTAGGAAACAGTCTGGCCCTTTTCATCGTCCTTGTGACCGGGCTTGCCCATCGTCGGAAGCTGCATCTCGACCCAATCCTTGATGGTGATCGTGGCCGGATTGCTCTTCCAATCGCTCTTGCCCTTCTCGACGATCTTGAACTGCTTGCCGAACCAGTCCACCGTTTGACCGATCAACTTCTCGGACGAAATCGGGGTCTTGATCCGGCCCTTGCGATCCGGCAACTCGCGCAAGTCCGGCATCACGTCGTTCCGCAGGTCGCCCTGTTGAATCGTGTTGTAGACACGCCAGTAGCCCCACATGCCCGCCACATAGTGATGCGCGACGTGGCAGTGAAAGAGGAAGTCGCCGGCCAGCTGCTGACAGAGGCCAGACCCGCACTCGGTTTCGAGGTCGAGCGACTCGGACGGACCGATGACTTCGACGTCGACCCGGTCGGTCTTCGCACGAATGACCGGATACTTCACCGGACCGTTGGTGCTGGTCGTCCAGAGGTTCATGTCATCGATCGCCCGCGGGCTACGCGGCCACCGAATCGTGCCTCCGTGTGGATGGTGCGAGTGGAACACTTCGGACCCACCGTGCACCAGACGGAACTTCGCCGGATCGCCGATGTAAGAACGAGGGATAGTCGGCGAGGGATCGCCGAACGTGTACGAGCTGTAGCCCATCGACTCGTCCTCGAAGCCGAAGTACTCGTGCTGCACATGCATGTTGTTGATGCCGAACGGCTCGCTGCGATAGTTGATCGCACGGCCGCCCGGACGATAGGCATCCGTCAACGGATCGCGCTGCGGGAGGAAGTCGCCCTTCTTATTCAAGGGGCGGAATGCTTCGTCGCCGACTTCGTGATAGTAGAGCACGAATTCACGGAAGTCCGGTCCGGTGCCGTTCTTGATCATGACCTGCCAGCCGCTGTTGGCCGGGGTCGCCTCGCCGCTGCCGAGCGGTTCCCAGTACGTCGACCCGCGGGGCTCGACGACGAAGGACCCGAACATGCCCATGACCGTCAATTCACGATCGTTGCTGAAGGTATGGAACTGACGAACGCCTTCCTGGGTGTTCGGAGAGATGTACCACTCCAAATCGACCGCCTTCTCCTTCGTGGCGATCGAATCCGGATTCGTAGTGGTCGCCGCTGCGCCCGTGGCGCTCACGACTTGCGAGGACCCGTGAATGTGGAGGCTGACCTCTTCGCCGCCCTCCAACTTGTTCGTCAGGTGGATCTTGACGCAGTCGCCCTGGTTGCCGCGGATGGTCAGGGGCTGAATCCACTGGGCCTGCACGCCCGGAATGACGGCGCCGGGATTAAACCCTTCCTTCTCGCGCGCTTCCTTGTTTTTCGTTTCTTCCGCCCGGACCTTGTCGAGGTTCTCATCGAGAACGTACATGTAGCCGGGATAGAAATCGAGCCACTGGTTGAGCGTGATCTCGACGTTGATTGCGGACACGTTGTACTGCTTCACCGACGCCGTCGCCGGACACTTGCCGCCGCCGGTCATCGCCACCGGCTCCACGCGCGGATCCGACACCAGCAGCATGTCCTGCCCGCCCGCACCGTACTGGTGCATCATGGACTGGGTGTTGAACATGCCGGTGTTGACGCCCTGCACCTGAGGATCATGAGTCATGTGCTCCATGATCCGCTGGTGCTGCTGTTCGACCATGGCCGACCGTTCGGCCTTGCCGGACAGCGTATCTTCAACGATTGTTTGCCCCTTGAGCTGTTCCGCCCAGCCTGGCAGCTGGTGGTTCATTGCAACCTGCTGCGTCGACTGAGCAGCGGTGCGTGAGGACTCAGCCGATGCCAGCGGAGCCCCGAAGAGGGCTACCGCCGCCATCACGCTAAGCGTACGGGTAGATATACCAACCCGTGGTGTGCGACATAACATGGACCGGCCTCCTTGTTATTGTTGAAACACTACGTGGACAGAGAACTTATGAAGAAATTGTCACAGTCGCGCTCGTATAAGACCCTCCATCATGAGCTGAAAAAATTGGCACCCGCCTTAGGGGCGCGAACGATACTGAACTCGACCGTCTATGTCAACCCCCTTGGACACCGAGTGAGACTCAATGAGGAGAAAAGCCCCTAGCAGGTGTGGCCTTGCAACGAAGCTCACGACAGCGACACGCTTATACGCAGACACAATGGTTGATCTTCCCCTTGCCGCTATCATCACCGATGGACATAATGCGCTCAGAGCAATCGCCCTTCCCCCGACGAGACAGGAAGATGGCAGTGCAGCCCTCAGCCTTGTATACCAGCCTCGCCCTCGCGATGCTGATGATCTTCGGCATCGATCTCTTTTTCACCCCGCTGGGCGTCGCGATCGGCATGCTCTATGCGGCCGTCGTCCTTGCGAGCTGGATCAGCCCACAGCCCCAACTTCCGTTGCTCACGGCAGCCTTTGCATCGATGCTGACCGTCGTGGGCGGATGGTTCAGCCCGCGATGGCCAGCCATTCCACTCTGGATTGGCGTGACCAACCGGCTCTTCAGTTTGTTCATCATCTGGATCCCCGTGCTACTCATCTCCCAACGCCGGCATGCCGAACAACTCTTGCGTGACGCCAATGAGCACCTGGAGGAACGCGTCCTGGCGAGAACCGCGGAGATCGCCGCCAAAGAAGCGGCACTGCGGCAGACACAAGGCGAGCTGCACGCCCTGACCAATCGCCTGTTAACCATCCAGGATGAAGAGCGGCGGCGGATCGCTCACGATCTTCACGACGATGTGAATCAACGGCTCGCCATGATCACGCTCGGCCTACAACGCCTCGACGGCGCGGACTCGGCTCTTTCGGAATCGACACGAGCGGCGATCGTCGGAACTCAGCAGGAACTCATTGCCTTATCAGACGATGTCCGACGCATGGCCTATCGGTTCCATCCGTCGATGCTCGACGACCTCGGGCTCGACGCGGCGCTCAAACGGCTCCTGGACGAGTTTACCCATCGGACCAAGATCAAAACCGTGCTGGTCAATCCGCCGTTTGCGGTGCCGCCGTCGAAAGGTCATGCGACCGCGCTCTACCGCATCGTGCAGGAATGTCTGGCCAACGTGACCCGCCATGCCAACGCAACCCGCGTGGAGGTGGAGCTGTTCGGCGGCGAACGGGAGTGGGACCTCACCGTTCGGGATAACGGCGCCGGATTCGACGTGGCATCGATCGGACGGGAGTCGAAGGGACTGGGACTGATCAACCTCCGGGAACGAGTACTGGCTTTTCAGGGAACATCTCGCGTACAGTCGCAACCGGGCCAGGGCACCGAGATCCACGTCCAGATCCCCGTAGAAACCCGGTGACACGATGATCAAACCGAGGGTCATTCTCGCCGACGATCATACCCTGGTCGTCGAGGGTTTCCGACGGCTACTGGACAGCCATTGTACGCTCGTCGCCACGGTGGAGGACGGGAAGGCCTTACTGGAGGCCGTGGAGACCCACCGGCCCGATATCGTGATTCTGGACATCTCGATGCCGGTCATGAACGGCATCGAGGCCGGTCGCGCACTGTCGGCACGCTACCCCGACCTCAAGCTGATTTATGTCACCATGCACGCCGATCCGGCCTACATTAAGGCCGCCTTTCAGGCCGGGGCTTCGGCGTATATTCTGAAACGCTCTCTGGGCGAGGAACTGACGCAAGCACTCCAAACTGTCCTCAAAGGACACACCTACGTCACCCCTTTGATCGCGCGAGACGTGGTCGACGGCATGTTGAAACAAGACGCCGAGACCGGCACCGCCCACATTGAATTGACCGCCCGCCAGCAGGAGGTCCTGCAATACATCGTCGACGGGCTTTCGGCGAAGGACATTGCCGGTAAGCTTAACATCTCCCACCGCACAGTCGAATTTCACAAGGCACAGTTGATGCAGCAACTCAATTTGCACAGTACCGTCGAACTGATCAAGTTTGCCCTCGCCAACGGGCTCGTCACGCTGCACTGACCGTAACCTCGTAATCTTTCCCTCCGTCCCCCGGTAGTCCTACGCGTGCCTCCACACCGGAACTGCAGTATGGTCAGGATACGCAGCCGGACGAGGAGTCGCCTATGACACGTGCGTATCGGCCGTCAGTCGTCCTTGGAGATTCATCCCACGCTATGCTGGCACTCACCGAAACCATGCTGGAATCCAACTTCGAAGTCGTGGCCTCGGTCATGGACGGCGAATCCCTTCTGCAACAGGCCCGACATCACAAACCGGCCCTCGCCCTGCTGGATTTCTCTCCCTCCTTCGGCGATGCCCTCGCCGTCGCACGCGCGCTCTCGGCTCAGCTGCCCGATACGAAAATCGTCTTCTTCTCTACGCATGACGACTCAGCCTATGCCTCAGCGGCGTTTGCGGCCGGCGCCTCGGGCTTTCTGGTGAAACAACGGACGGACGACCTGGTCACCCTGCTGACCCGAATTCTCAACGGTGAACAGGTGCAGCATCCGGCCTCTTTGCCCAATCAGCCCAGCCCCCAGCGCATTCAGCCCCGCATGCTCTAGAATCCACCATGTCATCGTCTCCCACGCGTATTGTGCCCCTCTGCGACTTGTGCCGGCGAGTCCGCGATTTCGGGGAAGGCAGCCGCGCAAAGGTCGCCTGGACCCACCTCCAGGCCTACATCACCCGATATCAACTCTCCTCCGACCAACTGGTCTTCGCCCGATCCTATTGTGACGATTGCCGTACCGGCCACCACTTGGCCGCCATGTACGGCCGCGGGTAACCTCCCCCTGCTCCATACGCACTCGGCGTCAGCACTCCCTGGCCATACCGCCTATTCGCCGTGGGGCCTCATCTTGTTGTTCCTCCCACGGATTGTGCGATAATGCCGCCATGCTCCTGAAACGTTGGTTGGTCGGCGACCCGCTGAAGACCACTCAAGCGGCGCACGAACGGCTGTCCAAAACTCTGGCCCTGGCGATTTTCTCGTCGAACGCGATCTCCTCCGTTGCCTATGCGACGGAAGAAATCCTGTTAATCCTGATCTTGGCGGGCACCGCAGCCGTATCCTGGTCGATTCCCGTCAGCCTGGCCATTCTCTTCCTGGTCATCGTCCTCACCATTTCTTACCGCCAGATCATTTTCGAGTACCCTGAAGGGGGCGGAGCGTACATCGTCGCCAAGTCCAACCTCGGCGAAACCCCGGCCCTCATCGCCGCCGGGGCGCTCATGATCGACTATATCCTGACGGTCGCTGTCAGCGTGGCCGCGGGCATCGCCGCCCTCACGTCCGCGGTGCCGGCCCTCTTTCCCCATCGGGAAGCCTTGGGTCTGACAGCCATTCTGTTCATCATCGTCATGAACCTGCGGGGCGTGCGCGAGTCCGGAAAATTCTTCGCGGTGCCCACCTACTTTGCGATCGGCGCGCTCGGCCTCATGGTGATCATCGGCACGGTACAGTCACTGATCGGCTCCGATGCCGCGCCTTCCGTCCCTGCCCCGACAAGCCGGGACGCTATGGAAAGCGTTACCTTGTTTCTGATCCTACGCGCGTTCGCCGCCGGCTGTTCGGCCGTGACCGGTATGGAAGTCATCTCGAACGGGGTCAAAGCGTTCCGGCAACCGGAATCCAAAAATGCCGCCATGACGATGATCTGGATGTCCGTCATCCTCGCGGCCTTGTTCATGGGCATCAGCTGGATGGCCTATCACTACGGCATCCTGGCCAAAGAGGACGAAACCGTCGTATCACAACTCGCACGCCTAACGTTCGGCACAGGCGCCGTCTACTACGCGGTGCAGATCGGCACGATGCTGCTCCTCGTCCTCGCGGCCAACAGCGCGTTCGCCGGTTTTCCCCATCTCTCTTCAATTCTGGCGCGCGACGGCTACATGCCACACCAAATGGCCAGCTTCGGCGACCGGCTCGTCTTTTCCAACGGCATTCTCATCCTGGGATTTTTCGCCTGCGTGCTCCTCGCCGTCTTCCACGGCGACACCCATGCACTGATCCCTCTGTACGCCATCGGCGTGTTCGTCTCCTTTACTCTGTCGCAAGCCGGCATGGTGCGCCGCTGGCTGGTGAAAAGAGGCGATCACTGGCGGAAGAAACTCGTCGTGAACGGCATCGGCGCTGTCACCACAGGCATCGCAACCGTCATCATTGCCTTGACCAAGTTCGCGCAGGGCGCGTGGATCGTCTTCGTCCTCGTCATTCTCTTGATCTGGATGTTCCGCAGCATCCGCTCCCACTACAAGGCCGTGGCGGAGCAAGTGTCGTTGACGCGGGACTCCCGCCCGCCCAGGCCAAGACGGAACATCGTCATCATGCCGATCGGCGGGGTGAACCGTTCCGTGATCCGTGCCGTCGATTACGCACGGAGTCGCGGCGGAGAAATTCGAGCCATCCTAGTGGCGGTGGACAAAGAGGAAACGGCGCTGGTGGAAATCCAATGGGCGCAGTGGGGCTGCGGCGTGCCGTTGGTGGTGCTCCCTTCCCCTTACCGTTCCATCTTGGGATCCATCCTGGACTACATTGACGATCTGCGACAGAAAGATCCGGACTGTTGGATCACCGTCGTCATTCCCGAAATTTTGCCCGCCCGCTGGTGGCAGAACATCCTGCACAATCAGCGCGCGCTCTTACTGAAAGCCGCCTTGCTGTTCAAAGATCGTGTCGTGCTGACCGACGTCCCCTTCCACCTCACGAGGTGACCGTGAACCGTCCCATGTCATTCGTCGCACGCCCTTCATGGATGAGAGGTTTGTGCCTCATACCGCTCACTGTCTGCCTCGCGCTCATGGCACAGTCGGCCTTCGCATTTAAGATCGTGTCGCCGGCGGCCGGCACGACGGTGCAATCCGGTCAAACCGTTACGGCCAACGTCGATCTCGGCGCGGACAACGGCGTCGTCAACGTCCGATACTACTGGTACCCCGAACAGGCCGAGACGTTGGTGCAGCAGGACGATTCCACGCCATCCATGATGCCGCAGCAGGATCGCATCGGGGACGACCGCTATTTCGGGAAAGACAGCATTGCCGGCGCCCCGGTGGTCGCAGTTGCCGCGCTCTCCTCCGGGTCCGACCAGACCCCGCCGTTCGGCGGGCCGTTGCGCGTACCCAAAGAAGCCATCGGCCCCATGCGGCTGCTGGCCGTCGCGGAAATTTCTCGCGGACGGCTGGGCACCCGCACCGTGTTCGACGAGGCAGTGGTGAACGTGGAGCCACCCGCCGCATTACAGACCATCGAGTTTGAGACCGACAAGCCACTGCAACTGGGCCGGGCCGGACAGTCGTCGGCCTTCGGCCATGTCGATTCGATGGGAAAGGTGTTCGACCTGCCGGTCGTCGGAGAGTTCGCCGACGGCGTCATCAGACCGATCGCCACGCCGGCCAGCGGCACGAGCTACCAGAGTTCCAACCCCAAAGTGATCAAGGTCCTGCACGACGGCATGCTGCAGATCGTCGGCAACGGCAAGACCACGCTGACCGTCGCCAATCGCGGCAAGCAGGCCACGCTCGATATCGATGTGAACGTGAACGAAGAACCGAACGAGCCACCGATCGCGGATGCCGGATCGAACAAGACGGTGAAGGGCGGGAGCAAGGTGAAGTTGAGCGGACTGAAGAGCCGCGATCCGGAAGGCGAAGCCCTTTACTATACTTGGAGCCAAATCCGCGGAAGCAAAGTCGCCCTCCTCGACGTGAACAATTCCGAAGCCTCCTTCCTCGCCCCGACCGTGTCGGAGCCAAGAACCTACCGATTCAAATTGCGCGTGACGGACAAGAAAGGCGCAGACTCACTGCCGGCCTATGTGGACGTAGTGGTGGAGCCGTAATCCCCTAGATTTTTGAGGCCACTACACTTCCCCCAACCGCACCGGCCCGAAAACCTGCCGGGCTTGCTGAAGCTCTCTCATATGCTTACGGAACGCGGGACCGAACGTGGACGCAAGTACGGCCTTGCGATGGGGCGCGATACTGCGTTCGACCTGCTCGATGGCATCCGTCAGTTGTCCCACAAGACGACGGCCTGAACCAGTGAGCCAGCCAAGGTGATGGTCGGCATAGTGCAAGTCTTGGAGTGAGTACCGGACCGATTCCACTTCTTCCAGGCAACGAAACCGGGCACGGGCGAGATCGCGTGCGGTGAGTCCTACCTGTTTCCACCGCCCCGCCCCTTTACGACCCGCCGCCCAGGACGAGAGCCGTTCGAATAACATCGCCCCCATGGTGAAAGTGAACGTGGCATGGAGAATCCCGCGTAGCGGGCGCAGGCTTCGCCGCCAGGGGGAATAGAAGATTTTCTGGTTGTGGTCGCCGCGATACATGACGTGTTTGCGCAGCAGAAGATTCAGATGATGATGGCTGTTTTCATGGATCAGGTCGTCGATGAGATCGAGGTTGTCGCGCTCGAAACAGTTGATGAACGACAGCGCCGGCCGGTGGCGGTAACTGAAGCTCACAACCCCTTTTGCGTCGAGCGGGATGAGACGTGATGTCAGCAGCGCCAGCACCTCATGCCCGTCGGGCCAGGCGGCGTGAATCGTTTCCCACGCCCGCTGAATCCTCTCCACGTGCTTGGCATCCGTCGGCACGACCCGGCGGGGCTGACGGTCCTTGCCGTACTCCAATGTCGAACCGACGGTGACCGCGCCATGCGTCGTGCAGAGCGCCACCGCCGTGGGACAGACCGGCCAGTGCCATTGGCCCGTCTTCACATGAACCGACCAGATGGGCGACTGCTCCCTGCCGACTTTGAGCATGATTCCGACTGAGTCGACAAGAAACGTCGCACGCCCGGCCGCCTGCTTCAGCGCCCGCTGGATCTTTGGCGGGGCTTTGCAAACATCCCCGGTGAGACCGAGCGGCACCGTCGCCGCCTCTTCGGCTTTTTCGAAGTTCTGCGCAAGACTTCCGGAAACCGCCCACCGCACCCTCTTCTGAACGCGAACCCACTCCACAGCCGTAGCGGGATCGAGCCAGAGCGACTCCTGAAGAATCTCCCGGCCAAGCCGAGCGCAAAGGCGCACCAGGCGTTTGTCTAAACCACCGACCTGTGCTTTACCGGTTGGAAATAAGTCGTCGAGGTAACTGTTTTCGAAAAACTTCTCCTGACATTCCGCGAACAACTGCTCGGCAAATTCCCGACGATCCGACTCACTGCGCCACTGCTGCCAGATATCAAGGAAATACACCAGGTCGTTCACCGCCTCGATCCAGCCCACGACCTTCCATTGCGAAAAAGCCTCGTCCGGCAGTGCACGCGCCATGTGCCGGAGATAGCCGGAGGGAATGCCCAACTCGTCCGCCAGCGCTCGATAGTCCCGATCAAGCTCGATACCCAACTGTTGGATGAGCTGACGCATGGATAGACGGAATTCACCGGTCAAACGGATCAACGGGGACAGCTCGAGTAACGCCACAGGCCACGCTCCTTGGAGATCGAGTTATTGAGCGTGCTGACTGTAGCCTAGGCGGGAAAGGCCTGCAAGGGCGGAGAGAACGCTGAGTCCCGCTGCCGCTCGATGTCGACAGGAGGGGATTTATCGCCCAGGAGGCACGATTGGACCGGATTAGGCCGCTGTCGCTTTGATGTGTCCGGCCAAAGCCGGAACCGGCAACCTGGACTTGAGCAGCGGTCGCGTACCGGATTTCTGCATCAATCGGTGCCGCAAAATCAGCGGATCGACGATGTTGCCGCAAGACACGCAGCGGAGCCCCCGCATCCACATCGGCACGCAGCTCTCTTGGAGATCGACGAGATCATCGTGAACCATCAACCCCTGACAACGTGTGCAGTGCATGGGTTCCTCCTGGTTGTCCGAGACCACTACCGTCTGACTAGAGCCTAGCAGGTTACCGAAAACCTGCCTGCCAGGAGATGAAGCAAACCGGATGCCATCTCCATCACGACACCCTTGCGGGTTTTGACGCTGAATCGTAGAGTGAGCCCGATCACTGGGCTGCGCCAACAGACGGGATGTGACCGAAATGGCCCCATGCGACACAAATGGAGCGAGACGGATGTCATCTCGATACGTCTCCGGGTTTCTCTGTAGGTCGAAAAGATGTCACTGACAGCGCCGGAAATCCGCCAACTGGTGGCGGAGGTGGCCCCGGTCCTCACCGGAGGGTGGATACAGAAGGCGTATCAACCGACAGGACGGACGATCGTGCTGGAGATTCGCACCCCCGGCCGAACTTTCCGCCTGCTGCTTTCGGCACAGCCCTCGGCCACCAGACTTCATCTCGCCACACACAGCCCTTGCAGAATCCTCCGGCGCCGCTGGCCGCCTGCCAGTATTTGCAGGCCTGCAGGGGGCGCAGATGGCTCGATCAGCAGGAGCACGGCGACCGCATCGTCATCCCTCAGGCTCACCACCGAAAGACGGACCGCGACGACTGGTAGCTGGTGCGGCAAGCAACAAGGCCAATCTGCTCCTGCTGGTGCTGGACGCCGAACTGGATCCTGAAGGATTTGAACCAGTGGAGTTGTACGGCCATGCAATCCGCCGGTCGCTCCGCCGTCGTCGTTAGCGCGGTATCCCGCGCCTGATGCGGTGACGTCGGTGCCAGCAGTTTGTCCGCGCGTGGAAGCCCATTACCACAACAAAGAATCGCAAGACGCCGCTACGGCGCGCTAGAGACGCGCGCGCCACCCACAGCCGCAAGGCGATGAAGAAACTTCGCCGCCGCATCGACGCTGGCAGGCGGATCTGGTGAACGCGGAGAAGTACCGACACTACGCACGCTACGGGGAACTGCTCAAAGCCAACTTGGGACAAATCAAGAAGGGATCGCCATCGATTGCGGTGATCGACTATTTCGACGCACGCAAATCACCATTCCGCTCGATCCGACCAAATCCGCTCAGGGCAACATGGATGACTACTTCCGCAAACAACAGAAAGTACGACACCGCCCAGCGCGAATTGCTGCCGCGCATTACCCCGGGGCAGCGCGGAGAGCAGAAGCACTGCGGGCTGAATTGCAGACCATCGAACAAGGCACCTGGCAAGCAGCCGCGGAACCCGCCGACGAGGGCGCAGAAAATCCCGTCCCGCCCCAGGAGTGCTCGCACGGTATCCGATGAACGGCGTGGACCGTTCCGCCGTTCGTCTCCTCGGACGGGCTCCCGATCTTTGTGGGTCGCAACGCCGCGAGAACGATGAGCTGACATTCGGCTTGGCCAAGAGCGAGGATATCTGGCTCCACGCCCCCGCGGCCGCACACCGGCTCGCATGTCGTGATCCGCCTGGAAAAGGCGCAGACGTTCCCCTGAAACCCTTCGCGATGCCGCCACGCTGGCCTTGCTGTACAGCGACCTCAAGAAAAGCGGCGGCGTTATTTACACCAGACGCAAATGGGTCAAGAAAGCGAAGGGCCAAGCCGCAGGGGCGGTGACCGTCACTCAGAAAGCCCTCTTTGTCCCTCGATCAACGCCGACTGGCAAACCTGAAAGCCCGCTCCTTGGAAGCCTTGTCCTGACTCAATATTTCCCCCCTACACTTTCACGGATTCATCGCCGTGCTACAGTGCCCCTTATGGGCACCTCTATACCTCCCCGCAATTTGTTCTCGCTCACAAGCCGACTCATCAGCTGCCGGGGCTTGCACGAGTCTCCTGAGCCAAGAACTCCCCGCCGAACTCCCCTGCGATGCCGTCGGCTTCTACCTTTATGGTGCCGCCGAGCACAACCGCGCAGTGTCCGAACTCCTCACCGATCCCGACTCCCCGGATATGCAATCGGACAATTGCCCCCCGCCGGCGTTGAAAGAAGCTGTCGTCCAACGAGGGGTGCGGTGCTGAGAATGACCTCGTCCTCCTGGTAGAACATCAAGTCCTGACGCATACGCCGTTCACCAACGCGTCGGCCATCGTAGGGCGCCATTGATGATCGCATCGGGCTCGACCGGCCGCACGGTACAGCCGATCGCCATGGTCGCCGTCGTCGCGACTGGGACGTATGCCTTCACTGAAGAAGACCGGCTGTTCGGCGGGCAACTGGGACGTCACTTGGGGCCTGTGCTGCACCGTCTGGCCGCCGAAGAACGGGACGCACTGGTGTCGTGCTGGGCGGGTGATGGTCGGTCGAATGACGATTGCTCAACTCATGCCGATCGTGGAAGCCTTGCACCGGGTGATTCGACAAGGACGACCGGACTGGTCCGGTTCGGTGATCGTCACCGGCCGGTCCCTGGTTCGACATCCTCTCTATCGTGACGAGGTCGAAATCGATCCAGCGCAGCTACATCGAATTCCTTCGAACTAGCAGATGGCGCCGGCCGCACTGCTGACAACCGGCAAACCGTTGCTGATCACCGGGCACAATCATCGCGGAACACCACGAACGGAGTTGCATCAGTCGGTGGAGTTGTCCTGTGCTCACCTATGCTGGTGGACGATGCCCCTTACGGCTTCCCTGGCGATCGGCAGTCGGCGGCGCTTACTCGAGCGTGACCTGAAATTGACGGAGCAGATCGGCATTCAACTGTCTCACATGCCATCGCCAATCTCACGGCCTATGAAGAAATCCACACGCTCAAAGAACAACTGGAGCAAGAAAACGTCTACCTTCACCCGAAACGATCGGCGCCTCGATCGACTTCAAGAACTGGTGGGAGAAAGTCCGGCCACTCCAGAAGACGCTCAAGGCCATCGAGCAAGTCGCCCCCACGTTCGACCGTGCTGATCACCGGGAAACCGGCACGGAAAAGAACTGGTCAGGCCATCACCTCGTATCGCCGCGGAAAGCAAAACCGTTGATTCGGGTCAATTGCGCCGCGCTGCCGCCGACGCTCATCGAGGTCGGAGTTGTTCGGTCCACGAGGAGGACTTCCGCAGCGCCACATCAGGAAAGATCGGCCGGTTTGAATTGGCACGGCGGGACAATTTTCCTCGACGAAATCGGCGAGATCCCGCTCGATCTGCAAGCCAAGTTGCTGCGCGTCCACCAGGAGGCGGCACAGGAGTTGGAACGGGTCGGCGGCACCCACACCGTTCGAGTCGACACCCCGCGTCCTCGCCGCCACCAACGTGAATCTCGAACAGGCGGTGAAGGCCGGGCAATTCAGGCCAGATCTCTTCTATCGGCTGAATGTATTCCCGCTCCGCTGCCACCGGCACGCATTCGCGAGCAGCGGGAGGATATTCCGCTCCTCGCAGAAACCGCTTCCTGCAAGAGATACGGGATCCTCCACCGTAAAGCAATCACACGTATTCCTGCCTCAACACTCAAAGCCCTCAGCGCCTACGACTGGCCCGGCAACGTGCGGGAACTCCAGCATGTAATCGAGCGGGCAGTGATCGTATCCAGGGCCCATCGCTGACCATCGAAGGTTCGCATCGTCCGCCGAACCGGATAAGGGACAGACCCCTCGTACACTGGCCGATGCAGAGCGGGCGCATATCCTCGACGTCCTCGGGCAGACGAATTGGGTGTTGCCGGACGCCAGGGCGCCGCATCCAAACTCAGGATGAAACGATCCACGCTGCAGCATCGTGGTATGAAGAAGCTGAGATCCGCCGCCCGACCACATCGCTCCCTAACAGCTGCCCGTATGTCGGCACGTCTCAGCTGAATCTGCCCGCGAATCGGCAGACCTCATCCGATTCCTTCATTGGTTTGCCCGGCACATTCCACTCAAGTTCCTTGCGATCTCGCACAGTTTCACCCACCGCATCGTCCTGATACGCCGGCCAGTGGCATCGTCCTGCGTAAGCCCCTCGGCATGACTCCCACTGATCTCTGCCAATCAGTCGAGCTGCATCTGCGTGAACGATATACCCAACTGACTGCCGCCGGCGATCACGCAGCTCCCGGATGGCCGCCGATTCATCTGGTGCGGAGAATATTTCGATTATCTGATGGAGGGGACTCGCCGAACGGCTCGCGGCTGGGCGTCACCTTTACACAGGCCTTTCCCGGGCCGTTCCGACTGCTCGACGAAGACCGAGCAGAGCGACGGCCGGCACGTGCGTCGATTTTGGACGACCGCGCTCGATCGCCAGATGTCCCATCGAGGCTCTGCACCTTTTTCGTACATCGGCACGACCAAGTGATGCTGCTGAGGCTGCCCCGCGTCCAGGCATTTCCTCCCGACCATCCCGTGCCGGACGGAGACCTCGCGGACTATGTCGCCCCTCAAGGAATGCTCTTCGGCGACCGCGCCAAGTATTTGATGCTGCTCTGCGGGTTGACCTTCGCCGTCATGCTGATCGTCCAGCAGGGTTCGATCTTTTGGGGGCTCATGATCTGGTCGCAGTCGGGCGTCAACAGCGCCTGAACGTACCGATCTGGGTGACGGATCCGGGCATCGCGCAGGTGGACGAAGTCAAACCCATCGCCGATACCGCCGTCGACCGGGTCCGCAGCGTCCCCGGAGTCGAATGGGCCGTTCCCCTCTACAAGGGACTTCTGCGCGCCCGTCTCGCCAATGGGGAATACCATCCAGATCACCTCACCGGGCTGGAGGCGTCCCGTTGATCGGCCGGCCCGCCGAAGTCCTCGAAGGACGAATCGAAGACGCCAGCCGGACGCCGTCGTCGTCGATCAATGGGCATGATCGAACGCATGGGCGGCCCGGAGATCATCAAGATCGGGACGATCTTCGAATTGAACGACAAGCTGGCACGCGTCGCCATCGCCAAGACGCAAAAGAGCTTCACGAACATTCCGGTGGTCTACACGACCTACGAACGCGCATTGCGCTACGTCCCGCGCGAACGCCGAACTGTATCGTTCGTCCTGGCAAAGCGAAGGACGGGATTTCCGCCGAAGGGGTCACCCGCCGGATTCAGGAAGAGACCGGCCTTGGCGCCTTCACCGCCGAACAATTCGGTGGAAGACCGTTCGGTGGGTGCTCAAGAACTGGGGATCGGTATCAACTTCGGCACCACCATTTGCTGGGCTTCATTGTCGGCATGGCCATCGCTGGCCGACGTTCTATCTTTACGATCCCGAAAATCTCCGCCAGTTCGGCGCCCTCAAGGCAATGGGGACCTCCACCGCCACGTTGACCAGAATGATCCTCCTCCAGGCCTTCACCGTTGGCTTGACAGGCTACGGGCTGGGAGTCGGACTGGCCTCGCTCTTCGGTTTGATGGCGGCGCAAGGCGGTGGTTTGCCCTTCGCTGAAACGTGGCAACTGCTGGCACTGGTGCTCGCAGCCTTGCTGAGCATCTGCACGTTTTCGGCGTTGATCAGTATCGTCAAACTCGCCCGGCTGGAGCCGGCGATCGTCTTTCGGTGAGCACGATGGAGACTCACGACCAACCGGCCGCCGTGCGGGCACGCGGCATCATGAAATCGTTCGGCACCGGCGACACGACTGTGACGGTGCTCAAGGGGATCGACCTCGATGTCTATCTCGGGGAAATGCTGTTGCTCGTCGGCGAATCCGGCGGCGGCAAAACGACGCTGCTTTCCGCGTTGGCCGGAATTCTGGATATCGACGGGGGTGAGATCGACGTGCTCGGCGTGCCCTTAAGCGCGCTGCCGGCCGGACGCCGCACCATGTTTCGCGGACAAACCATGGGCTTCATTTTCCAGCAGTTCAACCTATTGCCGGCGCTGACGGCAGCGGAGAACGTGGCCGTTCCCCTGTTGATCCAACGCGTCGCCCATACCGAGGCGTTGCGCCGCGCCCGATTGATGCTCGAACGGGTCGGCCTCGGCGATCGTGCGAACTTCCTCCCCAAGAATCTGTCCGGCGGCCAGCAGCAACGGGTCGCCATCGCCCGAGCACTGGTGAACGAGCCCCGGCTCCTGATCTGCGACGAGCCCACCGCGGCCCTCGACGGCCCGAACGGACAGAAAATCATGGAGTTGATCCGCGAGGTCGGCCGCTCGCCCGAACGCTGCGTGATCGTCGTAACCCACGACAGCCGCGTGTTTCATTTCGGCGACCGGATGGCACGGCTGACCGATGGACGGATCGACAGCATCGAACCGATTCCGCAGGAGGGTACCGCATGATCGTCGTCAAACGTCTCAGTGTCTGGATGGCCCTCATCGGCATCGGATTCGCCGCGTGGATTCTCTTGAGCGCGGCGAAGAAAGAACCGATGCCCACACCGGTCGCAGAGCCGCCACGATCCCCCTACGAGCAGAGCGTGGCCGCCTCAGGGATCATCGAAGCGGTGAACGAGAACGTACGCATCGCCCCACCCATCGCCGGCCTGATTACAAAGGTCTTCGTTGCGGTCGGCGACCAGGTGCAAGCGCAGGCGCCGCTGTTCCAGCTGGACGACCGCGAGTTGCACGCCCAGTTGTTGACGAGGGAGGCGGCGATCCCGCCGATTCAGGCCCAGCTCGAAGAGCAGAAATACCGGATCGGCGACCTGGATACACAACTCCGACGACTCAAAGCCGTCCACGACAACCGCGCCGTCAGCGAGGACGACGTGAAGCGGACATGGTACGCGCTGGAGATGGCCAAGCGGGCGTTGATGAGGATGGAGGCGAGCTTGAAGCAGGCCGTGGCCCAGCGGGACGAGTCGCAAATCCTGCTCGATCGCCTGCTGGTCCGGGCACCGCGCGCCGGCACCGTGCTTCAGCTGAATGTGCGGGCGGGCGAATATGCCGCCCTCAACCCCGCCGAACCGCTCCTGCTACTCGGGGACATGCAGCAGCTTCAAGTGCGGGCCGACGTGGACGAGGTCAATGCCCCGCTCGTCGCGCCACGCGCCGCCGCGGTGGCGTCACTGAAATCCCGCGCCGAAGCGCACATTCCCCTCACATTCGTCCGCATCGAACCCTATGTCATTCCGAAACGGTCTCTGACGGGCGACAACAGTGAACGGGTCGATACCCGCGTGCTCCAGATCGTGTACCGCTTCGACCGGCCGTCGTTCCCCGTCTATGCCGGCCAACAGGTCGATGTCTTCATTCAGCGGCCCCCCACCACAGCGATGTCGACTTCGCCGACGCGCACCAGTCACATGGAGCCTACTCCATGAGGATACGCTCGACCACTCTGGCCGTGATGGTTGTGTACGCAGGCCTCTCCGCCTGTGTGCAGGGAGCCAACTACGAACGCCCGGCTATGGATCTCCCCAGCAACTGGTCCCAGACGGGTGGCACGGTGGCGAATTTCTCGGCGGATCAACACGTGGACCCTGAATGGTGGCGCGCGTTCCAGAATGACGAATTGTCCGGTCTGATTGAGCAGGCCTTACAGCAGAATCATGACGTCAAACGGGCAGTAGCCCGCCTACTGGAGGGGCGCGCGGCAGTGATGTCCGCCTCGGCGGGAGGCTATCCGCAGATCAATCTTCAAGGGAGCTACAGCAACATCGCCGTGTCGAAGAACACACTGGCCGGTCTAGGGCTCGCCAGCGGCCGGCAACCGGGCCCACGGGTCTTTGCGACACCGGGCAGCACGTTCGGTTGTGGAACGGCACGCTGGATCTTCGCTGGGAACTCGACTTGTGGGGGCGTATCAAGCGTGGTGAAGAAGCCGCCACGGCCGATGCCCGGGCCATAGAACAGGATGCGCGTGCGATCGCCCTATCGCTTGTCGGCGATATCGGTCACGCCTATTTCCGCATCAGGGAACTCGACGAGCAACTCGACATCGCAACACGCACGCTGGCGGTGCGACAAGAGTCGTTGGAGATCATTAAGAAGCGCGCCTCGGTCGGGTTGGCATCTGAGCTAGACGTCAGCCGCACCGAAGTACTGGTCGCGGAGGCTGCTGGCTTGCTGCCGGATCTCACCCGCAGCCGTATGCTGGAGTTGCACCGGTTGGAAGTGCTCACCGGCGCCACGCCCGGGTCGCTGACGCTTTCCCGCAAGCCGCTCGGCGCAACGATCGTGCAACCGGAGATTCCGGTCGGGCTGCCGTCTCAGCTGCTCGAACGGCGGCCGGACATCCTCCAATCGGAAGCGACTCTTGTCGCGGCCAATGCGCGAATCGGCCAGGCACGTGCCTATTTTTTCCCGACCCTCTCCCTCACCGGCCAGGGCGGGTTGCAAAGCGCCGAGTTCGCCAACTGGTTCTCCGGAAACAGCTGGAACTACAGCATCGGCCCGTCGATTACTCTGCCGATTTTCCTCGGAGGAACCAACGTCGCCCGTCTGGACCAGGCGCAGTCGCGCTATCAACAGATGCTCGAAAGCTATCAGCAGACGATCCTGCAGGCCTTCCGGGAAGTCGCCGACCTGTTGGTCTCTTTGAACACGAGAGGGGAGCAGCTGGCCAGGCAAAAGGACCAGTTGGCTGCCGCACAGCAGGCCGTAACGCTGGCGACGGTCCGCTACCGGAAAGGCCTCGTCAATTATCTGGATGTGCTTGATGCCCAGCGGATTGCACTCGCGGCGGAAACCCAGGTGGTCGTGACCGAACGGGCACGGCTGACCGATATGGTAAGTCTCTTCAAAGCGCTCGGCGGGGGTTGGAAGCCATCCCAGGCCTCGTAAGTCAAAACCCTGACCAGGCGGCGACTGAAATATTCTATTTTCTGGCGGTCCCTACGCCTAAAGGCTAGGCTCAAGGCAACCGAAGGAGTAGTGAACTCCTATGGAATCCCAGGCCGCCAATTCCAAGACCGCCCCGGCACCGACGATCCTCGTCGTGGATGACGAAGCGTCGATCCTCAAGCTCTGCCGGACGATTCTGCAACAGGCCGGCTTCCACGTGTTGGAGGCAGACGGCAGTTCCGACGCCCTCAAACTCTGCGCACAGCATCAAGGGCCGATCGATGTGCTGTTGACCGATCTCGTCCTTCCACCGCCTGGCTTTCAGCTGGCGTCGAGCACCAACGAGTTCCCGCACGTCCATGGACACGAGTTGGCTATGCGAGCGACAAGCATCCGGCAGGGGTTGCGGATTATTCTGATGTCGGGCAACCCGGACAAGGAACTGGCCAGTCACGGTATCAAGCGAGACTCGCTACCGTTCGTTCCAAAACCGTTTGGCGCCGAGGCCTTGGTACAACTGATCCGTGAGGTGCTCCAGGCTCCGCCGCCAGCACTCAACCCCAACCGCGCCAAAGCCGCCAACGACGTCGACTGGTTCGGTTGACCTTCCCATTCAAGCCACTCCGAAAGTCTCGCGTTTCAACCCCATAGAATCGTCCGCTTACGGATGCTCGGTCATAAACCAGCCGGCAATGGACAGGCGACGGTGCTGTCCGGCAGTCTGATCGACTCGGCAGACGCGGTGAAACCGCGGGACCGTGAACATCACGAGGGAGCCCGGCTTCGGCTCCACACAATGAGTCACCGTGAGGTTCGGCTTCTGAACGGTATGGCCGGGACGCGTGGCGTAGACGATCAACTCACCGCCCCAATCCGACTGCCACTCTTCATGGAAGTAGCTCACCACTGCGATCCGCCGTTGCGGCGGCCGTCGCCCTCCCATAGGATGCCCCTGATCCGTATCATCGTGCGTCAGCAGACAGTCTCCGGCCGAGTAGGAATAAAAGCTGAACCCCATGTGCCGCCCGATGATGTTGGGAAAGGACTCCATGTGCTCTTGAATGCAGGGGAGCTGCAGGCGAGAGAGAAAGCGGTGGCCCGGCGCCGGACCGATTTCGGCCTTGGCCCAATTGCCCGAGTTCGGAAAGTCGTCGCGGACATTCGGCAGGTCCAACAGACTCTTCCACGACGCCTTCATCATCGCATCACGGAAGAATTGCCGTTCCTCAACCGACCAAAAATCCTCGACGACGAGAACAGGACTCTGTCGGAACGAGAACGAGGGCAGATCGGCCAGCGACACGGTCGAAGGATCGAGACCTGCTGGAGTCTTCACGGTGTCATCCCCTTGGTGTTGACGGCCGCCTGCGTCTGTGTTCATAACACCTCGCCAACGGGAATGACAAGCTCACAGAAACGAGACAGGGGTTGCTACCTTACGATAGCAACCCCTGTAGAGTGATCTGGGTCTGGTGTGCTTACCAGCGATCGCGCCGTCCGGCGCCACCGCCGCGGTTCCCACCGCCGCCACCGAATCCACCGCGTCCACCGCCACCGCCACCGGTGCGGGGCTCCTGCGGACGCGCTTCATTGACCGTCAAGGTCCGGCCGCCCATGTCCGAGCCGTTCAACGCCGTGATCGCCGCCTGCGCCTCGGCATCCGAGGACATTTCGACGAACCCGAAGCCACGGGATTGTCCCGTGAACTTATCGGTGATGATCCGGGCCGATGCGACCGCGCCATGCTGGCCGAACAGTTCGCTGAGTTGTTCCTCGGTTGCCGCATACGGCAACCCGCCGACGTAAATCTTCGAACCCATGTGGGTTCCTCCTTATGAAAGTGATGACATTGTCTTGGACTCGAGTGACGGAGGAAGGAACGGGCCGAAGACGCAAACTGTACGGCGGCTTAGGTCTGACTTCCGACGAACTTCCCGGGCAAGGCAACATCGTTGCGGGCCTGCTATGTTTTCACGATTCACCGCGAGGCCCTGGCGATGACGTGGGTTCAGCCTAACACAGGGGGGAGCCGAATACAACGTCACTCCCCGACCCGGACCAGGAGTCCCTGGTCCTTGCAGTACGCGAAGGTCCTGTGAAACCAGGCGATCATGGCGACAAGGAGCACGAGATTCAGCCCCGTCGCCCATGCTAGATGCGTCAACGGTTCACCGGACTGACCAAGCACCCCGCGCATGCCTTCGAATACATGGGCCGCAGGGTTGGCCCACGCGACCGGCTTCAGCCAGGCCGGCAACACATCCATGGGGTAAAACACGCAGGAGATCGGCTGGAACAGGAAGACCATGCTCCAAGCCAACACCTCCGCCTCCTGACCGAACCGCATGATCAGTGAGGTGGTAAACACCCCGATGACCCACCCCGTAATCACGAGGCTGACGACGAACGGTAGCAGCCAGAGCCCGATGAGAAAGATATTGTAGTCGTAGAACACCCACGCACACAGCCCCATCACAACCGAAACGCAGACGACCTTGAAGATGCTCATAGCCATGGTCGCCGCCAGAAACTCGCCCGGCGTGAGCGGGCTGGCAAAGAGATTCATGAGGTTCCGCGCCCAGAGCTCTTCGAGAAACGAAATCGTAATGCCCTGCTGCGACCGGAAGAGCATGTCCCATAGGATCAACGCGCCGAGAAAGAAGGTCACGAACCCCGGAACCTGACTCTGGTACCGCGCTAGATACAGGGTGATGAACCCCCAGATGACCAGATCGAGAAACGGCCAATAGAAGATCTCCATCATCCGAGGCAGGCTCCGGCGATAGAGATATAGATGACGCAGAAGAACCGCCGTGATGCGATGCAGCTTCATAGTCGGTTAGTGATGATGCTCGTCCCCGCAGCCACCGCAATCCCCGCCGCAACCGCTGTGCTTCCCCAACATTGTGTCCATCATGGTCTGCGTGCCGCCAAGCAGCCGCTCGCCCACTCTCGTCCCGTCGGGCAGCTTCCGAAGGGCCATACCCGTCAGGAAAACGGGAAGCGTGAAGGCCCCCATTAAGAACGGCCACGTGGTCGCACGACCGGCATTCATCGTCCAGAGGACCGCGACGGCCAAGGTCAACGGCACCAAACCCGCCGTGAGACTGGCCTGTACCACTTTCCACCCGCTAGTCCCTCTGGTCAATCCGACGACCGCCAGCACCGACCAGAATAGGCCCCAGCAGGAGCTGATACCGAACCCACCGACGATCAGTCCGAGAAGAAATGAAACCCCACTGTCCGCCATATGCCCACTCCTCACCCGTGAATTCGACCACCAGTTACGATTCGCGCGCCAGTTTGAGAAACACTTCTTCCAAATCCTCTTGCCCGAACCGGGTGACGATTTCCGACGCCGTCCCCTCCGCCACAATGTTGCCCCGCTGCAGAAAGATGATACGGTCCGACATTTCCTCCATCTCTCGCATATTATGGGACGTGTACAGGATGCTCAGTCCCGATGCCCGTCGCTCTTCTTTCAACAGCGCCCGGATCTTGTGCGCGATGTCCGGGTCCAGGCTCGCCGTCGGCTCGTCGAGAAATAAAATCTTCGGCTCCGTCATGAAGGCCTTGGCGAGCGTCAACCTGGTCATCTGTCCCGAAGACAGTTTGCGGGTCGCTTTGTGCCGGAACTCGTCCATCTCCAGCTTTTTGACAATATCGTCGACCCGCCGCGGGATATCGGTCAACCCATACAGCCTCGCCACCACCCACAGATTTTCCTCCACGGTCAGCGACATCGGCATGGAGATGTACGTGGACGAAAAGTTGACTTGTTGCAGGACTTCCTCCCGATGGGTCGCCAGATCCAACCCGAACATCGCGATCGTCCCGGCCGTGGGCGTGATGAGCCCGAGCAGCATGTGCATAGTGGTCGTCTTGCCTGCACCGTTGGGCCCCAACAACCCCAGAATCTCTCCGGGACGGATGGCGAATGAAATGCCGTTTACAGCAGTGAACTCGCCGAACCGTTTCGTCAGATTGTGGACCTCCAACACGGGCGCCGTCATGACACACCCTCCGACCGCCGATCAAAACAACAGGGCTGCGCTGATTTTTTCCGGGAGGTGACAAGTTTCGCATTTTCGACTGAGCACCTTGCCTTCGTGCTCCGTTTTCCCATCATGACAACGGAAACAGTCAGACAGGGCGCGAGTCCGTAAGTAGGATCCTTCCGGATGATCCGGATTCCACGGCTGGCTGTCCGCCGACACGTGGCCCCGCGGGATCACGATCGGATAGCCCTTGATCGGCCGGTCGTGGACCACCCCGGAGTGGCAGGTCGTACAACCTTCCCCCAAACCGCGTCCGGGAAACGCGCCCATGTGCGCCCGATGGTTCATCACCAATCCCACATCCTTGACGGGCGGGGGCAGATCTCTAGACGCGATTTCGGAGACCCGAAGAATATTGCGATGGCAGCCAAGACACACGTCCGAGTCCACCGTAGCTTTCAGATTGTGGGAATCCGTCGGCGTCCCGAAGAGATAGACCATCGAATCCTTCATTCCATTCCAGGCCTTGTCGTGAAACCATCCCGCGACACCGGGTCGCACATGACAGGCTACGCAGGTCACCGTCCGATGGGAGGACTGCACCCAACTGTCATACGACGGCGTGATGGTGTGGCAACTCGCGCAAAACTTCGGATGGTTCGTGAGAGGAATCGCGATCCCGCCGAGGGCAAGGGCGGCGGCTACGAGGGCCACGGCAATCGTAATCTTAGGCGTCCAGCTCATGGCCCTGGCGCGAATGCCGAAGGGGATAGTGTTTGATGATGAGGGCCGCGACGCCGGTCACGTCGTTCAAGTCGAGCACCGGCACCGGCAGATCGACCGGCTTGTCCGAGACGACCGCCAGCAACCCGTCGGGCGACACCGGCACTTCGCCGACCTGTTCCCGGATCACGACGATCTTGGGATAGCCTTCGCTCTTCCAGCCTTCCGCAATAATGAGGTCGTAGGAGGAATCCAGAAACCGATCCCGCACCTCTTCGACCTTCATCTCCTCCGGCACGTCGGCGAACATCGCCAGACTGCCTCGCGACATGACGATGACACTGCTGGCCCCGGCCTGTTTGTGCCGCCAGCTGTCCTTCCCCTCGGTGTCGAGGTCGAACCCGTGTCCCGCATGCTTGACCGTCGCCACACGATACCCGGCCCGGACAAGTTCCGGAATCACCCGCTCGATCAACGTGGTCTTGCCGCTGTTCGACCGCCCGACAAAAGAGACGATAGGCACGGCCATGAGCTCAGTTCCCTTCCTGCCCTAACAACACGACAGTTTATGGCCGCCACCGTGCATCTGCTCGGCGTGCGTCCTCCAGGCTTCGCCGCTCAACAGCTGCACCGTGACGAGATCGCCCGGATTCACCCGTTCGGTTTCGACGGGAAGATCGATCAGGCAATTGGCCTTCACCATCGACGTCAGAATCCCGGAGCCCTGATCGCCGGTCGTCCGGACCTTGAAGACTCCCTCCTCGCGCGTCAGCACGCCGCGCAAGAAATGCCGGCGATCGGTCCGCTTGGAGAAGTGCTCCTGAAACACCGCATGCACGACCGGGCGTCCGTAGCTGCGATGGCCGCACATCTTAAGCATGGCCGGCCTGACCAGTTGCTCGAACGTGACCATCGACGAGACCGGGTTGCCGGGCAGACCGAATGCCAGTTTCCCTTGAATTTTCCCGAAGGCAAGCGGCTGACCAGGACGGATCGCCAGCTTCCAGAAATTCATCTCGGCGCCGAGGTCGCGAAAAACCGCCTTCGTGAAATCGTAGTCGCCCATCGACACCCCGCCGGATAGCACCAGAATATCGGCGTTGAGTCCGTGCGAAATCTTTTCTTTGAGCGCGGCGGGATTGTCCCGCGCGATGCCGAGCAGAAACGGAATACCGCCCGCCTCCTGCACCGCCGCAGCGATACCGTAGCTGTTCGAATTGATGATCTTTTCCTCGCTGAATCGTTCGTCGAGATCGGCCAGCTCATCTCCCGTCGACAAAATCGCCACGCGCGGACGCTGGTAGACGAAGACGAATGACTTGGCGAGGATCGCGAGCATCCCCGCGTCGCCGGGACGAATCTGCGTCCCCTTCGCGATGATGCACTCGCCTTTCCGGACATCTTCGCCCTGCGGACGGATGTTCGAGCCGCGCGATTCCGGTTTGAACACACGGACGGAGTCCGGCGTGTGCTCCGTATCCTCGACCTTGAGCACCGTGTCGGCACCGCGTGGAATCGGGGCGCCCGTCATGATCCGGATCGCCTGGCCCGCCCCGACCGTCTTTGTCGGCATCTTACCGGCCGGCACGTCTTCGATCACTGTCAGGGTCACGGGTTTCTGGATCGCCTGTTCCTGCTTGATGTCTTCCCATCGGACGGCGAACCCGTCCATCGCACTGTTGTCCCACGGCGGATTATCCCGTTCGGCGACGATATCTTCTCCGAGCACCCGGTTCAACGCATCCAGAATCGAAATCTTCTCCAGCCCCAGAATCGGCGTGGAGTCGAGCACGACCTTCTGCGCATCCTGCAGCGGGGTCAGTCCCTTGGTGGCATCGGCGGCTTTCACGGTCTCACTCCTGTCGAAAATTAATGGCGCGGGCCAACTTTCAACAGCGATCCGCTCTTTTTGCAGAACGCTTCGACCTTGTTGGCGATGTCATGGTAGCACGCGGCCGTTGCCGTGTCGGAGTTGAACATGGCGTAGGGCTCGCCGGCGTCCGACTGCGTGACGACTTCGGGATCGAGCGGAATCCGTCCGAGGAACGGCACGCCCATGTCCAGCGCCGACGCCTCACCGCCGCCCTTGCGGAACACTTCAACGTGCTTGTGGCAATGCGGGCACTCCAGGCCGCTCATATTCTCCACGATGCCGATGATCGGCACTTCACTGTCCCGACAGAAGGTCACCGACTTGCGCGAGTCCAGCAGCGCGACTTCCTGGGGCGTGGTAATGATGACGGCACCGCTCACTTTACCGAGCAGATCGATCGTCGTCACCGACTCGTTCCCCGTGCCGGGAGGCAGATCGATCAGCAGGAAATTGAGATCCTGCCATTCGACGCCGCCGAGCAGCTGATTGATGAACTCGTACTTGTAGGCATCGCGCCAGATGATAGGATCGTCCGGATTCTGGAGCAGAAACGACATCGACGCGATTTTGAGGTTGTAGGCTTGAAAGGGGATGATGCCGCCGGAGGTGCTGATTTTGAGCTTCTGGCCCTCCGCGCCGACCATCTTCGGAATGTTCGGCCCGTGGATGTCCATATCGCAGATACCGACGTGCCAGCCCTTGAGCGCGAGACTGACAGCGAGGTTGGTCGTGCAGGTGCTTTTGCCGACACCGCCCTTATTGCTCATGATGAGCACCTTGTGCTCGATCCGTTCCATCCGCTTGGCGACCAGCCAGCGACTGTGGCCTTCCTTATCCTTCTGGCAGCGTTCCGTTTCGTCGCAAATCGCGCAAGCCCACATGTAGGTGCAGGCGTCGCTGCCGCCGGAGGTCGGAGTCTGAATGATATTCAGTTCACGAGGCATAATGTATCCTTCTGTAGTTCGTTTCTCGCTTCGGTCGCGTTACCGGCGCGGGGTGCCCGTCGGCACGCCGACGTAGTCGTCGTCGGAGGATTTGCCCATACGAACACCGGCCCCAGCCGCGGCGCCAGCCGGCGCCATCGCCATCGCGGGAACACCGGTCGTCGCGTCCTGCGTCGCCGCCTTCTTCTTGTTGAAAAACCCGGCGCTCACGATGCCGACTTCGTAGAAGATGTACATCGGCAGCGCCATCAAACACTGGTTGAACGGATCCGGCGTCGGCGTCAGGATCGCCGCGATGATGAAGGCGCCGAGCAACGCCCACTTGCGGTAGCGGCGCAGGAACGGCGCATCGACCCACCCGAGCTTGGCCATCAACGTGATGGCCAGCGGAACCTCGAAAATCAAGCCGAAGACGAGCAGAAACCACAGGGCGAAACCGACGTATTGGGCGATCGACAGCTGTGGAATGAAGCCGGCGCTCACGCCGTAGGAA